>CAMCGZ010000003.1 GCA_945874535.1 Bdellovibrio sp. ZAP7 | reverse complement strand
ATCTCGGTCCTGCGAATGATCGAAGTGGTGATTTTACCACCCTCGGTTTTGACTTCAGTCCGAACGGTTTCTACGGTTCCTTCGGTGGAGGCCTTGGGAGCTTCCACGGTTTCAACAGGAACTGCCTCTGCTACCGGAGTTTCCTCGGGGGCCACTTCAAGTTGAGGTGCCGCCTCGAGAACCGCCTCGGGTGCGGCTTCGACCGGTGCTGGTACCGGTGCAGGAGAAGCCTCGGTACCGGTGGTAGTCGATATGGTCGAGGTCACGGTCTGGGTCGCGCCGTCGGAGAGAACCCGGCGACGGATCACCGTCGAACTGCTCGAGGAGGTTTCTGCCGTAGCGGCCGGAGCTGCGGCCACCGGCTTCTCGGCCGGAGTTGCAGTAGGACGCTTCCGGACAGCGGCTGTTTTTGGTGCAGGGGCTGCTTTCGGTGCAGGCGTTGCCTCGGCAGCAGCCGCGGTTTTTGGAGCGGCTTTCGGAGCCTCCGGAGCGGCAGCAGGTGCGGCCTTCTTGGTGACGGTTTTTTTCACCGTACCGGTTCCGGCGGTTTTCTTGGCTTTAGTGGAGTCCTCCGTCGCAGTTCCGGCCTTCAATGCGGCACGGGCTTTCTCGACATCGGTATCCGAGAGCTCACTCATGTGGTTTTTCACCGCAATGGAGAGCCCGTTCAGTTTGTCGACCAGGGTGATGGAGTCAATGCCGAGCTCTTTCGAGAGTTCGTAGACCTTGAGCGGTTCGCGATCCGTCATTCAGCGGTTCCTCCGGCGTTGGCGCCTTCAGCTTGTTGAATCATTTCTTTCAGTTTCTCGGAAGCCTGGGCTTTGGCATCGGTTTCGACTGCGCCGATGGTGGTCGGAGCTTGAACTCCATTCACGATCGGGGAGCCTTCATCCACCATTTGCTGGGCTCTTGCCTTGATCCGCTCGGCCACTTCACGGTCTTCGAAGCCGGGAACTTTCACCAGGTTATCGATGCCGGTCTCAGAAAGCTGGCGGATATTCAATACGCTCACCTGGGCCAATGCCCGGGCCTGGGTATCGTTCATACCTTCGATGTTCATCAAGTTGGTGATGGCATCCTGGACGCGCTTCTGGAGCTTGGTCTTCGAGATGATATCGAGTTTCCAACCGGTGATTTGGGCTGCCAGACGGACGTTCTGTCCGCGCTTGCCGATGGCAAGAGACAACTGGGTGTCTTCCACCATGATTTCCATGGCCTTGGTGCGCTCGTCGATCCGGATAGAGGAGATCTCAGCCGGAGACAGCGCGGAGCGGGCGAACACCATGGGGTTGTCGGACCAAGGAATGATGTCGATCTTCTCGCCCTTCAGTTCTTGAATGACCTGCTGAACGCGTACGCCCTTCATTCCGACGCATGCGCCGACCGGATCGATGTCACGATCTTTCGAGATCACGGCCATTTTAGCGCGAGAGCCCGGTTCACGGGAGCAGTGCTTGATCTCGATGATGCCGTCGCGGATTTCAGGAACTTCCTGTTCGAACAGTTTCATGAGGTACTTGGGATTGGTCCGGCTGATGTACAGAGCGGGGCCTTTAGTGGTCGTGACCACATCGACCAGAATCGCCTGAACCCGGTCACCCGGCTTGTAAAGTTCGCCGGGGATGATCTCGTTCTTCGGAAGGAATGCATCGGTCTTGCCGAGGTCGATCACCAGGTTTCCGCGCTCCATGCGGCGTGCGATGCCGGAAACGATCTCACCCTTCAGGGGGAGGTATTCGTTGAAGATGATGTCGCGCTCTGCATCGCGCACTTTCTGGAAAATAATCTGCTTGGCGGTCTGAGCGTCCACGCGGCCGAAGCTCGGGGTTTCCACTTTCACACCGAGTTCGTCACCGATCTGGGCCTGGGGATCGAGTTCGAGTGCTTCCTGGATCTTGATCTCTTCCGACTCTTCGAGCATGTCGTCTTCGCTGTCGACCACTTTTTTGAAGAGGTAGAGATCCACATCACCGGATTCTTCGTTGTAGTGGGCTTCGAGGATGGCGTGCGGGCCGTACTTCTTCTGTGCGGCAGCGAGGATGGCCTGCTCGATCGCGCTCACGATGATTTCACGCTTGATACCGCGGTCGCGGCCTACGGATTCGATCACCCGGCTCAATTCTGTCATCAGATTCATGTTCAATTCTCCTCTCGATTGGGTTCTTCTAAATGGCTTCGGTTACTGTTTCTTGTTCTCTGGAATCTCGATCATGGGTTCGAGCTTGGCCTTGGCCACCAACTCGAGGGGGACCCGGATCAGGGTTTCCGCTCGTCCGTTATCGTTTTTCTCCGGCACTTTCTTGTCTTTGGATTTTTTGTTTTTGAATACGGCCCGTGTTCCGTCTTCGGGGATCACTCCGAACAAAATGCTGCGGGTCTCGGTCTCGAATCCCCGCAGAATCCCGTAAAAGTTTTTTTGCTTCGGGTTCTTGGCGCTGTATTCGGGTGCCCGGGTCTCGTCTCCGGTCAAAGGACGGAAAGTGTTCAGTCGGGCGACCTCTCCAAGGAAGTTCTCAAAGTCTGAGGGCTTCCGGAGTGGACGATCGATACCCGGAGAAGACACTTCCAGCTCGTAAGGACCTTTGAAGATCGCCTTCAGTTCCTCATTCTCTTCAAGCGGGGCATCCAAGGCATGCGAAACCTTCACGCAGTCTTCGATCCCGACTCCGTCATCGGTGTCCTGGAGTAAGTCGATATAGATGGAGAGCTTCTTCTCGCGATGATTGGTGATCTCGATGGCCACCAGCTCGTACCCCAAAGGGGCCAAGAGGGTCTCCAAATGACGCGTGAGCCGGTCTTCCGGGGTCATCAGCCCAGAATCGGCAATCGCAGCAGTGGTATTCATAGTACTCAGAGTCATACTGTCCATGAGGTAAAAAAAAAGCGGGGATCTTCCGAACCCGCTCATCCATACTCTAGTTGTTGAGGATCCTTCAGTGTCTTACCCGAAACACTGGCAAATATCAAGTCTCATTCAGCGCAGCATCCTCAATGGCTTTCGTTGATTCGGGTCTCTCACCGCGCTCTGTGCCTTTGAATTCCGTTTTTTTCGTTTCCGTTTACCCAGGATCCACCCTAAACTTGACTAAGTTAGTCTGAAAGGGGTTTTCAGAGGATGAGCCAAAAAATCAGGGGTATTTCGTCTTGGGTGGTTCTGCTTTCTTTCGTTTCGAGTCCGGGAGTGGCCGGAACGGGGGTTCAGGATGTGGCCAGCGCTGTAGGGGATCTTGCCAGCCAGGCCCAATACATGATCTTCAATCCGACCGCTCAGCAGTTGGCCCTTCAGGACCCGATGGTCCAGCTCCAGTATGAGATGAAGAAATGCGAGATGGGAGCTGCCGAGAGAATCATCAATGGAACGCTTCGAGACTTGAACGTCCAAAGCGGGGCGGCGAACCTGATCAGCAACCGATTCAAAAAGCCCGGAGAAGCAGGAGTGACCACTTTGGTGGGGGCTAGGATTTCGGATCCCGCGAGCTTCGACAAAAGTAAATTTGGTCTAGAGCACTGTGACTCGGTGTTCCCGGTGCCTTCGGCGGAGCCTTCCTCTTGTACGGCGTATTATGGAACTGGCTCCGATCCCACTGAAAAACAAAAGCAGGACGGGAATGCCAAGATCGAAAAAGAGCTGACGATCATCGCCAACTACCGTGCGTTTTTGTCCTGGAAGGCCGATAACTGTGCGGATCGGGACCAAAAAGCACTCGAGGCTGAAATCAAGGTTTATGAGTGCAAGCAAGCTGCCATGAAAAACGCCGTGGCACTGGCTTCCAATCAGCTGCAGACCGTCTTGCAAGCCAACCAAGGGGAGTTCAAGAAGGGCGAACAGTTTGTAGCCGAAGTGGGTGATCAGATCCGCCAGGTGGACGAGCTGCTCGGTCCGGAAGACGAAAAGCTGGCCGGGGCAGAGGGCGATGCCGGGAACCAATTCAAGGGGTTGTTCGGGATTCAGCGGGCTTTGAATCAACAGATCAAAGAAATGAACACCCGTGAAGCCGAGTTCAAGACCAAGATTGACGAGATCAAGACCAAGACCGAAGCCAACGATCAGACTCTCGAAAGCGAGCGCATGGGCGAGGTCAGCAAGTGCATGCAGAACGGCAAGGGCGTCAGCATCAGCGGCGGACGTGCCTTAACTTGTTTCGTGGCCAAACAGGATGCCAGCGGTAAGAAGGTCTACAATAAGCAGGCTTGCGGACCGATGGATTGGCTGAAGAGCCAAGTGAGCCAATCGGCCTTCATCACCTCCCGGGGTGTGATGCGCGATCAGCGCCGTACCGAGGAATCTGAGAACTACGGAGCCGAATTCGAATCCCTGCAAACGGCCATTCTGCGTGATCTCGGTGCCCAGGACGAAAAGGGCGAAGACGGCGGGAAGCTCGTCACCCGGGAAACCAACTGGAACGACATTGCACGGAAGCACTCAGCTGCCATGCAGGAGCTTTCTGGCAAGACCGGTGTGAACGTGAGCCAGCAAATGAATGCCATTGCCGGAAGCTGCTTCACCGAGGCCGATGGTTGGAGAAAACAGCAAAAGCGCTCCTTGTCTTCGCGTTACAACAAACAAAAGTCTGAAATCACCAAGGTGAAGGACGAGCTGAGCGCCAACCTCCGGAATGATCTTTCGGCGGTGAACAAATCCTATGGTGATGCCATGTCGGTCCTGAGCGGTCAGGTGGCCAATGTGAACCGGTACAATTGCACCGCCGACGACCCCGAGAAAATGCAGGGTTGTTTTGTTCAGATGAAACAGGGTGTGACCGATCTGCTCGAAGGAAATGGCATGAGCGGTACCTCAAAGACCATCACCGGCGGAACCCAGGCGGCTCCCTATGCCTTGCCACCGATTACCTTCGCGTGCAAGGGCATCAACGGTTGCATCACCACCCTGAAGGGAATCCGAACAGGCAAGAAAACCCAGTTGGCGACTTCCCAGAAGGTCCTGGTGAAGTTCGTCAATGACTCGAACGCCAGCGTAAAGACCCAACTGACCCAGTTCGGCTCCGACCTGGCAGGCTTGCAGCGGGATCTGAAGTCGCAGTTCGGGAAGTTGAATGCTTCTTTGGCGAAAATGGGAGCAGCCTCGGTGAAAGAGCCAGCATCCATCGAATCCGAATCCTTAAAGCAGGGCGATGCAAAAGAGGGGAGCATTGCAGGCCCCTATGAGAACCCGACCAGCATGTCGAAGGTCCTCTCTGGCTTGATGCAGCCCGACGGGATGATGAACTTCGAAGAAAACGGACTGAAAGAAGTCCGCGAAGCCGCAAAAGAAAAGGCGGATAAGAAGAAAGAAGAGCTCAAGGAGCAGTTGGCCAGTTTCAAAGACGGTTCGAAGGAATTCAAGGACCTAAAGCAGGAGTGTTTGGGGAGTTCCGGGGATAAAGTGGACAACTTGGATTGTGCTTCGGACGCGACGAGCTACACCTCCTTTTGTACCACGAGTGATACACTGGCTGGTGTGACCAAGACCATGCCGACTGCTGGCTTGACGGGTGCGGATAAGGCTCTCTGTGACCAGTTGAAAGAGAACGCTAAACTGTGTTCCATGGCCAAAGCGAGTAAAGGGAAATATGGAGCTGGCTCCAGTACGGTGGAAAAAACCGGTGGCGGGTCTGACGCAGGCCACTGATTCAATTACAGAGTTCGGGAATCAGCCCCCCCCTTGACACTTCCTTCCGCCCTCGGTAAACCTGTAAAAACGCGGGCGTATGCCCGTAAGAAAGGATCACGCACCCCTACATGGCATTTAAAACCAATAATTCGGCCCCTCCTTCCGGTGGCATCATTGTTCCAAAAGAACCCGGAAGCGCCCCTTCCACGCCCGTCACCCCCCGCCCCTCAGGAACTTTTGCTCCGCGCTCTCCAACGAGCCGTCCGTTCCCCTCCCGGGACCGGAACTACCCAAGAGAAGAAAAAGACGATGTTCGCCTCAATGAGCGGATTCGCGTTCCCCAGGTCCGTCTGATCGACGAGAACGGGGAGCAAGTCGGCATCGTTCCGACCGCCCAAGCCCTTCAAATGGCCCGTGATAAAAACCTCGATCTGATGGAGGTTTCTGCCACGGCCAGCCCTCCTGTTTGCAAGATCTGCGATTACGGTAAGTTCAAGTACGAGAAAAAGAAAAAAGAAGCCCAGGCACGCAAGAACCAGGTGATTGTGAAGGTCAAAGAGGTTCAACTCCGTCCCAATACCGACGAGCACGACCTCGAGTACAAGATCAAGAACGCCCATGAGTTCCTCGAAGAGGGCGATAAGGTGAAGTTCACCATTCTCTTTCGGGGTCGGGAGATCGCCCATACCGAGCCAGGCTTCAAGATGTGCCGCGAGGTCGTGGAAAAGCTGGCTGACGTGGGTGTGGTGGAAATGGCCCCGAAGCTTGAAGGCAAGAAGCTCATGATGATCATGGCTCCGAATCCCCAAGCCAAGAAAAAGTAAACCGAATGAGTCGGCTACCGGCAGGGACTCCGAGTCCGAGCCCCGCTCCCGATTGGTTCAAGCACGAGCTCAAGGTATCGAAGGATGCCGAAGAGTGGCTGAAATCCGTCGGGCCGGAACTTTTCAAGAACTACGAGGAGATCCAGAAACTCTGGAATCATCCTGCCACTCAATTCAGCCTCACTTTGGGGCAGGACACTGCCTTCAAGGCCGGAATTCAAAAGATGGCTCAAGAGGACGGCGGGGCCCGTTTATTGGGCTATGAGCTAGTCTTGCTGGTTATTCTTTGGGTATTCCGCGCCTGGAGGCTCGGGAAGGTGAACACCTGGCTGACCCGGATCTGGGCTCAGATTTGGGTGGGAGCTCTCTATTGGCTCTGTGCGCTTTTACTGGTTCCGGCTTTGGTTTGGGGGGATTCATTCCGGACTGTGTTTGTCCAGCTCGTCCGGGCCTCGCTTCGCCATTTTTTTGCCTGAAAAATCGCACTTGCTGATTTCCACGATTTCCGATAAGGTCGACCTCTCTATGAAACTGAAAACAAAAAAAGCAGCGGCCAAGCGGTTCAGCTTCAGCGCCACTGGTAAAGTCAAGTTCGGCCATGCCGGCCGTCGCCACTTGCTCAGCAAGAAATCCAACGTGAAAATGCTCGGAGTCCGTGCAGACGGTTACATGACCGATGGGGATGCCCGTCACGTCCGGAAGTGCATGCCTTACGGCGAGTGAGCAAGAATTAAAAAAGATTTTAAGGAGATCGTATGCCTCGCGCAAAACGTGGAACAAAACGTCGTCAACGTCATAATAAACTCAGGAACAAAGCCGAAGGCTTCGTACTCGGACTTGGTAGTCAGATCCGTCGTACCGCCGAAGCGATCGACCGTGCAGGCGTCTATGCTTATCGCGATCGTCGCGTGAAGAAGCGCGATTTCCGCGGTCTTTGGATTGCCCGCCTTTCTGCGGCCACCAATGGTCAGGACCTGAGCTACAGCCGTTTCATTTCGGCTCTCAAGAAGGCTCAGATCGTTCTGAACCGGAAGATGCTCTCTGAGATCGCTATTCACGATCCGAAGGCTTTTGAAGCCATCGTTTCCAAGGTGAAGGCGCTCGCGCCGGCTGCCTGATCGGCAACAGCCTGAAATTCCAATAATTTTGACAAAGGCTCCTTCAATTTGAATGGAGCCTTTGTTATTTTATTGGCACATGAGCATCCACGCCGCGATTGAAGAAAAAGGCAGTTCCGCATTGAACCAGATCGAACACTCCACGGACCTCGAGGCTCTCGATGCTGTCCGGGTCGCGGTGCTCGGAAAAAAGGGGTCCCTTTCGGAGGCTCTGAAACAACTGGGGCAGGTTCCGCCTGAAGAGCGTCCGAAGCTCGGCGCTTTAGCCAATGAATGGAAGGCGAAGATTGAGACGGCGATCGAGGCTCGGAAAGAAATTCTCGCTGCTGCACAAATCGAAGCCGATCTGATTCGCACCCGGATCGATGTGACCCTCCCTGCGCGAAAGATTCATCTCGGGAGCTTGCATCCGATCACCCGGACAATCCGTAAAGTGTCCGACACACTCGGGCGTCTCGGATTCGATGTGACCACCGGACCTGAAGTCGAGACCGACTTCATGAATTTCGAAGCGGTGAATATTCCAAAGGACCATCCGGCGCGTGACATGCAAGACACGTTTTTCCTGGGGCCGGGAGTGGTCTTGCGCTCGCAGACTTCTCCGGTCCAGATGCGCACCATGCGCGAAAAAAAATGGCCGGTCCGGATCCTGTGTCCGGGCGCGGTTTATCGCTGTGATTCGGATGCGACCCACTCTCCGATGTTCCATCAGATCGAAGGCCTGTGGGTCGATAAGAAGGTTTCCATGAGCGACTTGAAGGGCGTGCTCGACTTCTTCGCCAAGGAGTTGTTCGGTTCCCACGTCAAGATCCGCCTTCGCCCGAGTTATTTTCCTTTCGTGGAGCCCGGTGCGGAAGTGGACGTGAGTTGCGCCTTGTGTGCCGGTCGGAATCCGCATTGCCAGGTTTGCAAGGGCACGGGCTGGCTCGAGATTCTCGGAGCCGGGATGGTTCACCCTCGGCTGTTCGAACTCGCCGGCTACGATCCTTCCGAAATCAGTGGCTTCGCATTCGGAATGGGAGTCGAGCGGATCGCCATGCTTCTCCACGATATTCCGGATTTGCGTCTGATGTTCCAGGGCGATCAGCGGTTTTTAAAACAATTCTGAAGAACGGTGACCGAAGATGAAAATTTCATACAAGTGGCTGAATGAATGGGTCGATTTGAGCGGACTGAAGGGACCTGAACAGCTTGCGGAGATCCTCACCGCTCGCGGGCTTGAAGTCGAGAGCATCGATCGTCAGGATCGTGGGTTTGACAAAGTGATCTCGGCCCAGATTCTGCACAAAGAAAAACACCCCGAGGCGGATCGACTTTCGCTCTGCAAGGTGAATCCGGGAGGTGGCGCGGATTACCTCGATATCGTGTGTGGTGCCCAGAACATGAAGGTGGGAGACATCGTGTGTTTGGCCCAGATCGGCGCCCATCTTCCGAATGGCATGAAGATCGAGAAGGGCAAGATCCGTGGCGTCGTCTCCATGGGCATGCTGTGCTCGGAACAAGAGCTCGGCCTGGCCAAAGAATCCGAAGGCATCTTGATTCTTCCTCCTAAAACTCCGGTCGGCTGGAAGCTTTCGGATATCCTGGGGCTCGACGATACCGTTCTTGAAATCAAATTGACCGCCAATCGTGGAGATTGCCTTTCTTACCGGGGGATGGCCCGCGAGGTGGCCGCAGCGCTCGGTCAGCCTCTCAAGGCACCGAAAGTGAGCCCCTTTTCCGGCTCCGGGTCTCCCATCCGGGTCGAGCTTGATGCGGGTGAATTCGCACCCCAGTTTTTCGGGGCCTATCTGGATTCCGTCGAGGTGGGGCCGTCCCCGGATTGGCTGAAAAAGCGCCTGGAGTCGATCGGACAGCGGTCCATCAACAATCTGGTGGATGTCAGCAATCTGCTCATGTTCGAGTATGGTTTCCCCGTGCACATTTACGATGCCGACAAGCTCGAAGGTGGAGTGATTCGGGTGACCCGCTCCAAGTCCGGCGAAAAGATTCCGCTCCTCGATGGCGGCGAGATTGAAACCACCGGAGAAGAATTAATCATTACAGATGGAGTGAAGGCGGTCGGTCTTGCCGGAGTGATGGGAGGCGGGAACTCTGAGGTGAGTGAGGGGACGAAGCGGGTGTTCCTCGAGTGCGCCGAGTTCGATCCGACGCTGGTCCGTCGTGCGGCTTTCCGGTTCGGGAGAAGGTCCGAGGCATCGTTGCGATTTGAAAAAGGCATTGATCCGAAAGGGCATCGCGAAGCCATGGGTCGATTGATTGATTTCGTGAGTAAGATTGCAGGCGGAGAACTGGTCGGAACTTCCTTTGCGGAGTTGCCGTCCCGTGCGGCGTTTTCCGTCAAGTCGATTGCCACCACGGTGGATTTCATCAACGGGTTTCTGGGGACCGGGCTTTCTGAAGAGAAGATCACCGCGATCCTGCAAACTCTCGAGTGTGGCGTGGAGAAGTCCGGCACAGCACTCCGGGTCACGCCTCCGACTTATCGCCTCGACCTCAGGATCCGCGAGGATCTCGCGGAAGAAGTGGCGAGAAGCATCGGTTACGACGCCATTCCCACCACCATTCCTGCTTTGAGCGGGATGCCCGAGATGCGACTGGGGAATGCGAAGGATCACCGTTTATCGGTCATTGACGAAGCCAAAGACGCGCTGGCTGCTCTCGGAGTCAACGAGGTTCTGACGTACTCCTTCCAGAGTGAGGGCTGGCTGGCCCGTTTTGGAATGCGCTCAAGCGTGCCCATTTTGAATCCGCTTTCCGAGGAGCAAGGGTTTTTGGTTCCTTCCTTGTTACCGGGAATGATGAAGGCCTACCTCGAGAACGAACGTCATCACTTCGGTTCGGATCCTCTTTCGGTGCGCCTGTTCGAAATCCGTCCCGTATTCTCGTTTTCGGGTCAGAAAATCGAAGCCAAAGGCGAGGGCGAAACGGGTGTGACCGAACGTCTCAAGCTTTGTATCCTCCTTTCCGGGCCGAGATATGCCCAGGGCCTCGCGGTCGAGAGGGGAGAAACCGATTTCTTCGATCTGAAGGCCGTTTTGGAGTCTCTTTTTGAAACCCTCCGGACCAAGGGAATCCGGATCCGCGCGGCGGATTCCGGTCTCCTCCAGTCTTCGGCTGGGTTGTTTCACCCCGGTCAGAGCCTGCAATATGCCGCCGGTAAAGAGGCGATCGGTTTTGCGGGGAGGATTCATCCGAAGCTTGAGTCCGAGTTGAAGCTCCGGGGGCCGGTCTATTGGGCCGAGCTCGACCTCGAGCCCGTCATCGGATTGACGCCTGAAAAGGAGGCTTCTTTCAAGGCTTGGTCTCCATTTCCGACCATGGAGCGCGATTTCGCCCTCCTGGTGGATCAGACCCTTCCGGCAGAAAATCTCATTCAATCCGCACTGAAACACGGGAAGCCGATTGCAAAAGTTGCAAAGATTTTTGATACTTATCAAGGAACTCAACTTCCAGAAGGAAAGATCAGCATCGGCGTCCGGGTAATTTTTTCGGACGACTCGAAGAGCTTGGAGGAGAAGCAAGTGGATCTCTGCTCCGAGTTGATCGTGAAGAAGTGGAATGACGAGTTCAAAGCAGTAATCAGATAGATCGGGATATAGACCAGGATTTAGACCAGCAACTGGAGGGGATGGCCTGTGGCACTGACCAAAGCGGATTTAGTGGATTCGATTCATGAAAAAATCGGTTTCTCAAAAAAAGAAGCTGCTGACATGGTGGAGTTGATTTTCGACACCATGAAGGGTGCGTTGACTGATGGAGACAAGATCAAGATCTCCGGGTTCGGCAACTTTGTCGTGCGCGAAAAGCGCTCGCGCACGGGGCGTAATCCACAGACCGGTCAGGCTATCGAGATCTCCGCGCGCCGGGTACTCACTTTCAAACCTTCTCAGGTTCTCCGTGCCGAGGTGAACGATACGCTGAAGGGTAAGCCGATCACCGAAGAGATGATCCGTCGTCGCGGTGGCAAGAACGATGACGAGGGTGATGAAGAGTGAGTTTCCGGATTCCCGACCGCACGTTTTTCAGGATTGGAGATGTTTCGGCCATACTGGGAGTGAAGCCCCACGTCATCCGTTTCTGGGAGAGTGAGTTTCCTTTTCTGGCGCCAGGCAAGGCGTCGAGCGGGCAACGCGTGTACCGTCGCTCGGATATCGAGGCATTGATTCTCGTGAAACACCTGCTCCACATTGAGAGGTTTTCGATCGAAGGGGCGAGAAAGAAGCTCGCCGAATTGCGGAAGTCCGCCAAGCTTCGCGAAGCGATGGATGCTGTTCTTTCGGGGCAGCCCGTTCCTTCTCACGACTCCGTAAAATCGGTTTTCCCGAAGAGCGGGGTGGGGGCTCTCCAGCAGCGCATCGAGGCCCTTCGCCATCTGATTCGCCAGCCGGAAGCGGCCGGTTTTGAAATTCCGGGATTAAAATCCCTTCAATAATCGCTGGAGCACCTCTTTGGCGAGGTTTTGGCCATGGGCCTCCTCGAGTTGCACGAGGAGCCCGGGACTGGTGATGTTGAAGTCCGAGATTTTTCCGGAGATGAAGTCGATCGCCGCCAATGCGATCCGGTGCTCGAGTAGCGCGTTGCCGATTTCTTCAGCGATCCGGAGTTCGCCCGGATCCGGGTGATGGACTTCGATTTTCGACCCCGCGTCAATTAGGACTCTGAAGTCATTCGGAATGGGGAATTTTTTCAGAGCGCCGATGAATTGTCCCATGGCAAACCACATCCTGACTTCACCCCTATCGATTCCGGGTAGGAATTCCTGCAGTAGAACCGGTTTGCTGGAGTGTTCGGTGATTTCTGCGAGGAGTTTCAGGCACTCCTCGTCGGTTGACGGACTGGAGTGCTGGCGGACTCCGATACTTTGCGCCAGGTTCATGGGCTTTGAAACGAATGGGGTGTGTTGACGGATGAAGTCGAGTGCGGAGGGCAGATCATTCACCGACTTCACGACTAAATTGCGGGGAGCAAGGTGCCTGAGCTTCGGCAGAGGGAGTTTCTCGCTCTGGCCCGTGATGACTGCGAGAGGGTTCAGAAGGCCTTCTCCGGATACCGCACCCGTGTGAAGACGCCGTGCAATCTCCTTGTACCGCTCGTCTACGGGCGGATCGACGCGATCGTGCACCTGCCTGAAAGATGACGGTTCCCAGCGGCTCATTTGACTGCCCGGATCCGACGACGCGGTCCGTGTAAAGGTGCGGTCGATCGAGCATGCCATCCAGGAGCCCGAAGGATCTCCGAAAATGAGATCTGCCGAAGTCCAGCAGGTGGGAATTCCCAGATTGACCGCTTCTTCCATCAGCCTGAGCGTGGTATCCTTTTGATGCGAAAGGGTGCTCCAAGGATCGGTCACCCAGAGCAAGTTTTCTCGGGACGTCATGTTGTGCATCTTGAGGGTAAGGGTAAGAAAAAATGGCTGTTTTGAGTAGGATTAAATCAGAGGCCGCCTTTGTTTTTATCTTTGCGCTACTCGCGTCGGGATGTAGCGGTAAAGGCCTCAAGCTCAGTGATTACCTGATCGACCTTCAGCAGAGGAAGCCGGATCCTTCACGTGTTTCGGAAGGAGCAGGAGTGCGGCTCTCAGAGGCGATCAAGCACCCTCTCACCCGGGAAGTCAACACTCCCGAACGCAATCGACTTCTCGCCTTTTTGCAAAAGGCCCAGGAACGGAGGAAGTCCAAGAATCCTGCGGTGACCTATTCTGATTGCGAAAAACAATTCAATCATGCCCCCGAATGCTCCTTCGTCAAGGCCGATTGGATCGACTCATTGTTCGAAGATGAAGAAGGACTTGATGCCGGAGACCTTGAGGTCGCGCTCAAGCTTTCGCAGCGGACTCCCTTCGGCAAGATGACACGGGCTCAGCGTGGCAAGCATTCTAAAGTGATCACCCAAGTCGTCAACCGGATCCGTGAGGGCAGCATCGAAGAGGTTCCCGGACGGATCGAGGGCGACTACTATCGGGCACTCAAGACCTTCAAGAGCTGGGAACCCGAGCTCGAAAAAACAGCGGAAGCGATGTTGGCCGAGAAGCAGTGTCTCGATGCCGAATTCTACTCCTACATGGGGCTCAAAGCCGAGGAGTTCTTCCCGGCACGTGATCAGGTCAAGATGGCATCGAGACTGTATTCACGTGTAGATGAGTGCTTTACGAATGCAACTCAGAACAAGTATGTCCAACTCTCGCGTTTCCGTCTCGGACTGATTCTGATCCTTGAACAGGATTGCGAGAAGTCCCAGGCGGTCTTCACCCGGCTCGCCCGGATGGGAGCCAATGACTATTCCTCCCGTGCCTTGTACTGGAACGGCTATTGCGCCCGCAGGGAGGAGAAAAAAGAAGAGTTCTTGGCCAGTTTCGATGAGCTCTTCCGGATGAATCCCTTGGGTTATCACACGCTCTCGGTCAATAACGGAGACTCCATATTGGCCGAGAATCTGAGTGTCCCGGTGGATCCGATTGTAAAAACCAGGACCCAGCGTGACGGACAACTCAACACCTGGATTCATCTCATCGAGGATTTCGACCAGATGGGTGATACTGGGATGGTCATGAAACTCCTGACACCGGCACGGAGGACGCCTGAATTCCTCATGCGCCTCGAGCCGGGTGTCCGTCTGTATCTGGCGACATTCGCCTATCGTTCCAAAGACATGATCTCGCTCTTCAGGACGCTCGACAGCGTGTTTCGTACCCAGAGCGAGTATGTGGTCGATTCGACCCTGAGGCTTTTCTACCCGATCCGTCATGTCGAAAAAATCGTGTCCGGTGTGAAGAAAGTGAACCCCCTGCTCATCGCTTCTTTGATCCGGCAAGAGAGCGCCTTTCAAGACGAGGCTCAATCGAGAGTCGGAGCGGTGGGGCTGATGCAGCTCATGCCTGCGACGGCGAAGTTGATGGACCGTAAGGTAAAGCGTAGTGATTTGATCAAGCCTGAAGTCAATATCCGTCTCGGGATCCAGTATTTCGAACAACTGGTGAGTCGCTACAACGGAGATGTCGAATTGGCACTGGCGGCATACAATGCCGGAGCCGAGGTGGTGGATCGATGGCAGAAGCGATATCCGACACGGAGCCGGCTTCTTTTCCTGGACTTGATCCCTTATGCCGAGACCCGGAACTATGTGACCCTGATCGGTCGGAATTATTATTGGTACTCCAAGTTATACGCCGAAGAATTGAAGAAAAGTCCTGCCGGTTTGGCAGGTTCTCAGGCGGTCGAGTTCCGGGGACTCAAGTCGGAATGATCGGAATCGAATGAGAAACAGCAGCACGCTCCTTCACCGGTTACGACTTTGGGCCCTCGATCAGCCGGAGGCCCCAGCACTTTACGGAAAAGACTCTGAGGGGAATTGGGTGGAGTGTTCCGCTTCCGCCTATTGGTCCGGGGTGATGGATCGAGCCATGAGGCTGAAGGCAGCAGGAATCCGGGCCAGTGACCGGGTCGTGATCCACGGAATGAACTCTCCCGAATGGGTTCAGTGGGAAGCTGCCGTGTGGCTCATCGGAGCGGTATCGGTAGGGGTTCACCCCCAGACGAATGCCCAAGATCTCGGACTCATGATCGATCAGGTCGAGGCGAGCCTCATTCTGGTCGAGGCCGAGTCATTCCGTGAGCGGATCCTGAATGCCCGGTCGAATCTGGTCACAGTGAAGCTGTTCAGCGAGATCCTGCCGTCATCCGCCGTGTATTCTCCGGAGGATGAGGAGCGGATGCTCGGTCAGGTGGACCCGCGAGCTTGTCAGATGATTATTTTCACATCAGGGACCACGGGAACACCGAAGGGTGTGATGCTCGGTCTTTCCCAACTCAGCTTTGCGGCCGATTGCCTGGCGCGTGAGTGGCGTCTGCCCTACATGGGCGGACATCTGTTCTCGTTCCTTCCGCTCGCCCATGTGGCTGAAAAGCTCCAGACCATGGCTGTGGCCATTACCCAGCGTTATCCTGTTTGGTTCAATTCATCGATGGACCGGTTCCTGCCCGAAATTCGGGAAGTACGGCCGACCCTGTTGCTGGCGGTGCCCAGGGTTTGGGAGCGATTCAAGGAACAGGCGGAGGCAGCCAAACCCCGACTGCTTCAGCGGATGATGGAGTTCGAAAAGGTAGGCGCGATTGCCGACCGGATCTATCTGGCACAGGTGAGAGACCAGCTGGGGCTCGATCGTGTCGAACTGGCTGTCTCGGGTGCGGCCAAACTTCCTCCGGCCGTGGGGGAGTGGTTTGCATCGATCGGGATCGGGATCCAGGAGATTTACGGAATGAGCGAGTCGAGCGGGATCATCACGCTCACACACGGCGACCGGACCGGTTTCAAGAGTCTCGGCACCCCTCCGATCGGGGTCGAGGTCAAGATCGCGATTGACGGTGAGATTCTAGTCAGAGGTCCGAATGTGTTTCTCGGTTACTGGAAGGATGCGGAAGGAACCCGAGAGGTCCTCCTCGAGGATGGTTGGCTCAAGACCGGTGACCTAGGAGAATGGAGTGACGGTCTCACCATCATCGGCAGGAATCGTGACATCATCAAATTGTCGAATGGCAGGATGGTGGCGCCTCTTCCCCTTGAGAACGCACTGAAAGAAATTCCGGAGATCTCGAATGTCTGCGTGGTCGGCGAGGGAAAACCATCGTTGATGGCGCTGATCACCTTGAATGAGGAACTCCTGATGGAAGTCCGATTCAAGCCGGGAGCTATCGAGGGCTTGGTCGTGGAAGACGAGGCTCTCAAGAAACGGATCGGATCGCAAATCGAAGAGCTCGTAAAAACACAGCGTCTCCCCGAGAACATCGGTCAGTTTGTGATTCTTTCGAGGGATTTCCAAACCGAAAAGCAGGAATTGACCCAGACTCAGAAACTGAATCGCAATCGGATTCAGCAGAATTTCAAATTTTTTATAGATCTCCGGTTTGAGGAGAGTCATCGGACATGAACCTCGGTCTTGTCCTGACAGGCGGAGGAGCACGGGCCGCTTATCAAACCGGAGTGGTGAAGGCGCTCTCCGAGATCGCGGGTCCCGGACCTTCGCCCTTCAATGTGATCACCGGAGTCTCGGCTGGTGCGATCAACGGGGCGTATCTGATGTCCCATGCGGACGATTTCGCCCTGGCCTCGGAGGGCTTGCACCGTCTATGGACCAACCTCCAGACCGAGCGGATCTACCGGAGTGACCCTGCAGCGGTAGCCACTCTCGGCTCGAGATGGCTTCAGACTCTGGGGCTTGGGGGGATTCTCGGGAAGAAACCCGCCAACTACCTGCTCAACACCGGCCCATTGCGGAAACTCCTCGAGGAGGAACTGAAGTTGGATCGGGTTCCCGGGTTCATTCGGGATGGCATTCTCAGGGGAGTCGCTTTTTCTTGCACCAATTACCTGACCGGCACTGCGATCAGCTTTTATGACGGACATCCCGAGATCGGACCCTGGGTGAGGTCGACCCGCCTTGGCCAACGAGAGGTCCTGACGAATCACCATGTGATGGCCTCGAGTGCCATTCCGGTTTTTTTCCCGCCTGAGCGTCTCGACGGTGCTCTTTACGGTGACGGGTGCATCCGTCTCACTTCACCCTTGAGCCCGGCGATCCATCTCGGCGCCGACCGCATCATTGCGATCGGAATACGGTACTTCAGAACGAACGACCAGACTCTCGAGCTCAATCGGACCCTGAAACGCGACGATTTGAGCATTGCCGAGATCGGAGGCGTCCTTCTGAACGCCGTTTTCCTGGATTCGCTCGAAACAGACATCGAACGCATGGAGCGGATCAATAACACCCTTTCGCTCATGACCGAGGAACAACGTCTCGCACATCCGAGCGCTTTGAAGCAGATTCCGATCCTTGCATTGCGTCCGAGTCGCGATCTCGGTCAGTTGGCCCGGGGTACTTTAAAGGAGTTTCCCGCACTGATCCGCTACCTCCTTCGCGGTGTGGGAGCCCAGGATGACAAGGGATGGGATCTGGTTTCTTACCTGGCGTTCGAGGCGGCCTATACCGGGCAACTTGCAGAGTTGGGCTACGAAGATACTCTCCGGAGAAAACAGGAAGTTCAGGATTTTCTCTTTGGGGGAGCGGTCGTCAGGAGCTCCAAGTCCTTGTAGTTCTCGGTTGCCCAACGCATCGCCCAGTCACTCCTGAAGAGAATGACCGGATTCTCGTCGCGGTCGAGCAAACAACGCGAATCTTCTCTGCGTTCAAAGCGGTCCGCATCGAGGTTCTCGCCCTTCAACCAGCGTGCATGCTGATAGGAGAGGCGTTCGATCCTGATGTCCACCGAGTACTCGGCCTTCAGGCGGTGCTGGAGCACCTCAAACTGAAGCGCTCCGACCGCTCCGAGCACGGGATCTTTATCACCCATGCCTCGTTGGCGGTAAATCTGGACTACGCCTTCCTCTGAAAGCTGATCCAGACCTTTTTGGAGCTGTTTACGCTTCATCGGGTCGAGAATCACCACACTCGCAAAATGTTCTGGCGAGAAAGAGGGAACGCCTTTGTATTCGAGCCCCTTCATTTCTGTGATCGTGTCACCGATCCGGAGCGAACTGCTCGTATCGACGAGGCCGATCACGTCTCCGGGCCAGGCCTCTTCCACGACCACCCGCTCTTGACCGAAGAAACTGACCGGCATGGCCAGTTTGATGTCTTTTTCGAGCCGGGAGTGCTTGACCAGCATGTTCCGGCTGAATCGCCCGGAACAGATCCGGATGAAGGCGACGCGGTCACGGTGGGCAGGGTCCATGTTTGCCTGGATCTTAAAAACAAATGCCGAGAATTTCGGCTGAGACGGGTCGATTTCCTTTTCACCGTCCGATCGCGGAGCGGGTTGCGGCGCCAGTTCGATGAAGCGGGTGAGAAATCTTTCCACCCCGAAGTTGTTCATCGCCGAGCCGAAGAATACCGGCGTGAGGTCACCTCTCAGGATCCGATCCCAATCGAAGGCGTCCCCGGCCATTTCGAGGAGTTCCAGCTCGGTCTTGAATTGATCGTATAATTCTTTTGCCTCGAACTCGTCCTGACGCTCGCCTCCGAGGGACTTCAGGAACTCGGGGTCATCGACTCCCGCCATTTTCCTGGATTCGATTCGCTTTCCCTTTTGATCGGAGTCTTTTTGAAAAAAGTGGATCTCTTGGGATTGACGGTCGAAGACACCGCGAAAGCGATCCCCTGAACCGATCGGCCAGGTCATCGGGCAGGATCTGATTCCCAGGACTTTTTCGAGCTCGTCCAGCAAGTCGAGTGGCTCGCGCGAAGGGCGATCCATTTTGTTGATGAAGGTGAAGATCGGGAGTCCCCGCATCCGGCAGACTTCGAAGAGCTTGCGGGTCTGGGGCTCGACTCCTTTTGCGGCATCAATCAACATGATTGCCGCATCGGCTGCCATCAGGGTCCGGTAGGTGTCTTCTGAGAAGTCCTTGTGACCGGGAGTATCGAGGAGGTTGATGATGGTGCCGTCGTACTCGAACTGAAGCACTGAGGTGCTGATCGAAATCCCCCTCTGCTTTTCAATCTCCATCCAATCGGAAGTGGTGTGCCGTTGGTTCGCCTTGGCGCGGACCGCACCGGCTAAGTGAATCGCTCCACCGTAAAGAAGCAGTTTCTCGGTGAGAGTGGTCTTTCCAGCGTCCGGGTGCGAAATGATCGCAAAGGTCCGGCGACGTTGGATTTCTTCCTTCAGTTTGACGAGTGAATCGCTCACGGGAGGGTGATAGCAAAATTCCTCAATACTTTCAAGAATATAAAGGAAGCCCAAAGAAAGTCCTTATGCCTGACCATTTTGGTCCGATAAGTGTAGTATGAAAAGCACGGAACAACCGACCATTGCTATCGTAGTGACCCGGGACGGGGGGGAACCTGTCCTAGCTGATACGCTCACCAGCCCCGAGGAAATCCTCGAGCTAGAATTAGCAATGATCAATCGGGAGCCGGAGCCCCTGAAGCGGGTGGAGGCTTTCAGAACCAAGCAACGGGCTGATGACGAGGAATTCGCGGATTACGTGGAGGGCCTCCTGTCGCAGCCCTTCCTGAAGCCCGAAGTTCAGGAGCATGCGGTCCAATGGTTCAAATCCCGTTCAAAAATAGAGAGTTACCAAAAGGCCGAGGACGAAGCCTCCCGGGTGATTGCCCAATATGCTTTCCAGGTCTTTGCGGATGATCCCGCCAAAACCGATTTCTTATTGGCCGGCCCCAAGGCACGGGTCAGGATCCGGGTGATCGATCTGACAGCCTATCGACCTTCCATGGCTGCCTGATTTTCTGATTTCCAACAGAAACCATTTGCCCGGAAGGCGCATCTTGTCGTAAACCTACCGCATCGCATTTCTAAGGCGATCGAAAGGTCCAGACATGAGAAGCTTGCTCGGCTTGTTGGTGTTCTTCCTCGGGATTCAGGTTGCGGAGGCGTCGTACTCCGGTGCGATTCCGCCCTGTCTGGACGAAAGTTACGCTCCCCTTGCGGTGAATAACGAGCATGTGCTGATGATGAGGGAAAGCACCCGGGACCAGCATCAGGATCGGGCTTTTGTTCAGGGCGTCGTGACCAATGTGTACACGGACCGAACGGGGCACAACCACTTCGCACTCAATCTCGACTCCCACCCTGCAGGGGATATCGAGCTCATCTACAACCAGAAATTCGGGCGCCTTCCCCGTGTTGTACCGGGAATGAATGTGATCGCGTGCGGAGACTACATCACTGCAGGGCCGCGCTCGAGGCTTCCGTCTCCGATGGGCGCCATCATCCATTGGTTGCATTACAATCCGGGTGATCGCGACGGCGGGAAGCACCCTCACGGATTTGTCGCAATCAACGGTCAGGTTTATGGTTATCACTGAGGTTATCACTGAAGCATGACCGGGTTTCCTTCCTCCCAGACTTCCGAGCTTGAACTGATCACTGATCCGAAACGTATCGTCTCGATCGGACAGGAGCTGTCATCGGCTCAGTACATCGCCTACGATACCGAATTCATCCGTGAGAGTACCTTTTATCCGAAATTGGAAGTGCTTCAATTGGCCACGCCCGAGGGGGCTTGGCTGATCGATGCGAAGGCTGTTCATAAGCGGGATATGGCTCCCATTCTCGAGGCATTGACGAATCCCTCCATTCTCAAGATTGTTCATGCTGCGCACGGTGATCAGGAATGCCTCCTGGCGAGCTATGGTGTGCTGGCCCAGCCGCTCTTTGATACGGCAGTAGGGGCGTCTCTTTGTGGACTCGGAGACAATATCGGACTCGGGAATCTGCTCCGGTCGGTGCTCGGTATCGAACTTCCCAAAGGTTATGCCCGGACCAATTGGGCGAAGCGCCCTCTTCCAAAACCGGTTCTGGAATATGCGCTTCTCGATGTGAAGCATCTGATCGAGGTCGCGGAAATTCTGTTCAAACGCCTGGACGAGAACGGCCGGAGGGACTGGGCTCTCGATCTGTCGTCGAAGTTCTCGGACCGGAATCTTTATGAGGTTCCGCCGGAGGACATTGCCAAGCGACTGGCTCAATCGGGTAAGTTCCACGTCCGTGATTACGCCATCCTGCTTGAACTCGTCCGTTGGCGCGAAGCCCGCGTCCGCGAGTTGAATGTGCCCAGACGGTGGTTGGCCGAAGACGGAGTTCTGATCGATCTCGCCAAGATCAAGCCTGCAACGATCGAGCAGCTCCAGGGATTCCGTGGACTTTCAAAAGGAGAAGCCAAACCTCCTCACGGCGAGCGCATCCTGGAAGCGGTCATTCGCGGGATCGCAAGTCAGGACGAGATCCCCGTTGAAGTGAAGCGTCGGAACATCCTCCAGCCCAGTGCTGAAGAGGGTCGGTCGATGGATTTACTGCGCGTCGTCCTCGATATCCTTTCGGACGAATTCCGTGTTTCATCCAAGCACATTGTCCAGCCCCAAAATCTGCTCCCTCTTCTGAGGCTCCACCCGAAGGAGCTATCGGATCTTTCGGATTCCGGCTTGGTGAGCCCACAATTGGGCGATTCCGGATTGCAGGTACTGCTGGCGTTTTTGAAGGGCGAATTGCGCCTCTCTCTCGAGGGCGGACGAACCGTCAGACTTTCGGGTATCCATCAGGTTGACGGAGAATAAACCGTCCTCTTGGCCACAGGCGGGTGGTAGAGGACCTGGATCACGATTCCGTCCGGATCTTCCAGATAAAAGGACCGGGCGCCATCGCGGTGGGTTTTGATCTCTTTGACGATCTTGGCCCCTTCTTTTTGAACGTGGGCATACCACTCGTCGACACCATCGGGAGTCGGTACAAAAAAACCGATGTGATTCAAGTAGCCCGCACGGTGCAAGGGGGCATCCGCCTGATGCAAGGCCAGGTTGTCGAGCCCCGGACCCTGCTCGTCCACCGAGGTCACATAAACACTTTTTGCATCCGGCTCCCACTCGATTTGCATCCGGAAAACCCGGCAGTAGAACTCCTTCGAAATCTGGGCGTTCCGGACATTGAGTGCGACGTGTCTCATTCCCTGCGTTTTCATCTTGTTCACTCTAGCACCGAATTGGGGTAAAATGAATCCATGAAGAAAATCACCATGTATTCCATGCTGAATTGCCCCTACTGCGTGAAAGCCAAGGCGCTGCTGACCCAACGGGGAGTGACGTTCGAGACCATCATGATTGACGACTGGTCGGACGATGCGTGGGATCAGTTGGTGAAGACGAGTGGCATGAAAACCGTCCCGCAGATTTATGTCGATGGCCAGCTCATCGGAGGCTACACCCAGCTCGCCGAGGTGGATACCCGGGACCAGCTTGCCAGCTTGAAGTGAGGCTCAGCTGAATCGGGTGACGTACTGACACCTTCGACAAAGCGGGTCGGTCAGCTTTCTCGCCAGGAATCCTTCGAGCATTTCCCTTGCCTTCGGGGTTTCGAGAATCTCGAGCAGAGGTTTTTCACCGATTTTCCCGAGGGGAATCCTTCCTTCCTTGTCCAGACAGCAGGGAACCACGGTTCCATCGGCCAGGATTCCGATATGGTTCCTGAGCCCCATACAGGTTCCCCGTTCTCCAAGCTCCGGAAGTGAGGGGTCTGGCCAGACAAATTCGGTGTCGTAGTGGAGATATAGTCGATTCAAGAGGCGGTGACTCTTCTGTTTCCGGACATCATCCACTTCCGGGATTTTCATTCCGAATTCATTTTCAATGAGTGACCTGATTTTTCCGTTGGTATCGTGATCCGAGCGGGGGTCTTTCAGATTCCACAAGCGGTAGTTCAGGTAAAGATCGGGGCGTTGCTCGAACGCATCCCTGGTAAAACGGAAGATTTTCTCGAGGTAGGGGCCCGGATCCTCACCCGGGTGATTGTCTGCAAAGCTGTGTACAGAAAAATTCACCTGTCGGATGGCGGGATGGAGCAGGAGTTTCGCTCTCGCATCGGTGAGGAGCGCCCCATTCGAAACGAAAAAAACAGGCACATTCTTCTTTCCGCAGAGATCGAGCATTTCGGCCAGATCGGGATGGAGTAGGGGTTCTCCCATGAGGTGAAAGGTCACTTGTTCGGTCAAGGGTGCGACCTGATCGATCACGGATTCGAACAGAGGAAGTCGCATCAGTTGTTTGGAACGGATCACTTCGGGGCAAAAGCTGCATTGGAAGTTGCAGATATTGCTGATCTCGATGTTGATCTTGTGGAACCGATGGGCCATTCCCTGCGGTCTAACACATGTGGAAGGGGAGTGGAATCCTGAACGGAGAAAAACCCCGTTTTTGCCGGCACTTGTGACGGCTTCCTTTTTCCTCTGGATTCCGTTCCCGGGATGCCGGTAAACTGAAAGGGTCTCGTTCCGAAACGGATTTCGGAAAGGATGAAGTAAAACGATGCGGAAAAATGGATTTTTCCTTGGAGTCGGTCTGACCTTCCTCGTTCAAGCTTGCGGGAGCGGTGTTCCTGAAGCCGACGGGGTCATGACCTTGGTCAACCAGGAGCCGGTCGTGATCCGGGATCCGGAGCAGGCCAAACAGGTTTGTGAAACCCGGTACTGTGAGCCCAATTACTTGCTCTTCGCCAACTTCGCCAGGCGCCGGCCACCCGCTACTCTTTCGGTAACACCCACCCCGGCGCCACGTCCGGTACTCGACGAATCCGTTCCGGTCAATTTCGGAAAGAACGGGGATCTTTACGATATGGCCAAAGTGATCATGAATGTCTCGGAGGCCTGGGAAAAGGGTGAGGGCGAGGAGATCGTGGTTGCAGATATCGACTCCGGTATCGATCTCACTCATCCTGACTTGGTTGCCAATCTTTGGCGGAACCCCGGAGAGAACGACCAGAATCTTGGGCGTGATCACGACGGGAATGGCTTCCCGAACGATGTGCACGGTTATGATTTCTACGCCGATCGAGGAAATCCGGTGGATGAAAACGGTCATGGCACTCACACCGCCGGAACCCTCGGGGCCACCCGTAACGGAGGCGGTGTGGTAGGAGTTGCTCCGAAGGTGAAGGTCATGGCCATCCGGTTTTTGGGACCCGAGGGACAAGGGACCACCGAGGGTGCGATCCGTTCGATTCGCTATGCTGTCCGGATGGGGGCACGGGTGATTTCGGCCTCCTGGGGAGGGGCCGGATTCAGTTCATTGCTCGCCCAAGCTGTTCAAGATGCGGTAGATGCCGGTGTGGTCTTTGTTGCAGCGGCAGGGAACGAGGGACGCGATATCGATCGGGTGCCGGTTTACCCCGCATCCTTGCCCGGTGTGATTGCGGTGGGAGCAAGCAACTCCATTGATCAGTACGCGGGATTCTCGAACTTCGGTGTCGCCTCGGTGTGGGTGGCGGCCCCGGGCGACCGGATTTACAGCACTCACTTGGAGGGCCGGTACGCATCGCTTTCCGGGACTTCTATGGCAACCCCGCAGGTTGCGGGAGCTGTTGCTCTGGCCCTTGGCAAGAGTCGTTCGATGTCGCCCGCCTCGGTGAAGCAATTGATCTGCTCCACGGCCGACTCTCGCTTTCAGGCCCAAGTCCGTTGCGGACGCATCAATGTGGGGAGAATGCTCCGGGCGCTTTGAAGCCCGGAGGATTTTGATGTTCAGATCATGGCTTGATTCCGGATCTCGGGATTCTCTTTCATGAAACGGACCAATCGAGGCACATACTCGTCGAAGCGAGGACAGTGGATGCCGGCTTTTGCTAAATGGCTCGTGGCATTCGTAGTATCGTAAGAGGTGGGATGCACGAAGTAATCAAGCGAGGATCTCGGAATACCGAGCCAGCTCTCCAATCCCGGTATGCCACCCACCGCCGACTTGGCCAGCCATTTGGGGAGTGGGATCTCGATCAGTTGTTTTTCGCAGGCTTCAGCAATCACCCGGACAGTGTCCCGGATGCTCAGCGGGGCGGGGTCGGCGAGCTGGAAGGTCTTGCCCGTGGTGGTGGGATCGGCACACAGTGCCGCGATCGCATCGATGACGAAATCACTTGGCACCAGGTTGATGGTGTATCGATCCGGATCACCCAGTCGGGGCAAGAGGGCCCGTTTGCCTTGGCGGAGTAACCATTGCATGACAAAATAAGGCCCATCGAACTTCTGGGTCTCGCCAGTACGGCTGTTTCCCACCACGATCGCGGGTCTGAAAATCGCAGCGGGAAGGCCTTTTTTCATGGCATCGCGAACCGCTTTTTCTGCAGCATGCTTCGAAGATTCATAGAAATTATTGAAGACCGTCGCTTGTTCCAGATCGGTCTCCCGGAATACCCCTTCGTACTTGCCACTCACATAACAGGTGCTCACGTAGTCGAGCCGTTCGAATCCGGCCAAGCCTTCACAAAAACGGAGAATGTTTACCGTGCCGTCCAGATTGATCTTTTGTGCGACCTCTTTTTTGACATTCAAGTCGTAGACAGCAGCGAAGTGCTGGACCCGGGTCACGTCACTCAAGATTCCAGGTTCAGTGATCCCCAGTCCGTTCCGGGTGATATCGCCTGACATCAGTCGGACCCTGTCACGGATCGCGGGTCGTTGAAGGGCCCAGGATTCGAGCTTCTGGGTGGCCATGGGAAGGAATTTGTCTTGAACCAGACAGGTGAAGCGGTCGGAGCTCCGATCGAGTGAGCGGAACAGGAGCTCGGAACCGAGAAATCCCGGAAAACCGGTCAGGAGAACGTGGGATGAGGTAGCCATGGTTTAAGGTTACCTGAAGGGGTAGTTGCTATCCACACCCCACTACCTAAAGGTTGTAATTCTTTTTATTGTCATGATTTCATTGTTTTAAGTATTTTGTTCAAGTTCGCATGAACAAAGTTTGACAAAGTGCAGGGGGCTGGATATAGTTTAAGCATGCTTGAACTACCTACCAGTAAACGTATCTTAAAAGAGGCCCAGGATCTGATTCAACGTCGTGGATTCTTCGGTTTGAGTCTCCAGGATCTGGCAGATCGGATTCAGATCCGTAAACCGAGTTTGTATGCCCATTACGACTCCAAGGAGGCGCTAGCAGTGGCGCTGCTCTTGGACTATCAGGAAGGGTTCCTGAGCTGGTCGGTCGGGCTGAGCACGCTTTCTCCTGAAGCGCGGATCAAGGCATTTCTCGGGATTTACGACGAGTATGTGGTGGATGGTAAGGTGTGTCCTCATGCGGCTCTTGCATTGGATGGTCCACTCCTTCCTGTTTCGATTCAGGAAGCGTACCGCAATCTGCGTCAGTCCCAGGTGCTCTGGTTATCCCAGGTTATCTCCGAGGGCGTTTCGACAGGTGAATTCAGAGGGGATCTCGAGACGAGTGCCCAGGCAGAGCGTCTGATTCAGCAAATGGTCGGGGCCCAACTCGGGTTCCGTGTCACTGCCGATCGTGTGCGCTACGAAGAGATGAAGGACGAGATCGTCCGCTCCTTGAAAAAATTCCACTGAGAGGGCACACTGGCGCTCCTCTATGTCGCGCCAGAATTCAAACCCGGATCTTTTGAAAGGGCTCCTTGCCGGAGCTTCGACTGGGGTTTTCTGGGGGTTGCCCTTTCTGGCTCCGCAGGTTCTCGTAGGTTTCAGTGCGCTTGAAATCGCCTTTGGACGGTTCTTCTTTTTCGGCTGGGTGAGTCTGTTTTTTTTAGGCTCTTTTCGCCGGATCTGGGGGGGGCTCGGCCTAGCGGGGCGGTTGAGATTGGTCTTGCTGAGTGCAAGCGGATTCTGGGCGTACTCCATCGCACTTTTTTGGGGGATTCAGCGTACCGACGGAATCGTCTCCTCACTGATTTTAGGACTTCTGCCGATCACCATTCCGCTGTTCGGTGGCGGGCGTTCCGTGCGGAGTCCGCGGGTCTTACCCGGGCTCATCCTCATTCTTTCGGGACTCGTGATCCTGTTTTGGATTCCCTGGGTCCGTCAGGGAGGGGAGCTGAGTGCGCATGACCCTCTGGGCACGCTGGTGCTCGTATCCTGCCTGGCATCCTGGACCTGGTATGCCGTTTCCAACGGCAACTTCTTGCGCGCCCATCCCTGGATTTCAGGAAAAGACCTTTCCAGTGCGATGGGTGTGATCTCACTGGTCTTCATGGTTCCATTGTTGTTCTGTTTCTCGAGCCCGTTTGAGATCCTGGCCCGCCCGGGTGCCGTCGGGTACCTGTGGGTGGCTGCCGGGCTTGGCATCGGGTCCTCCTGGTTGGCGAATTGGCTTTGGAATTACTGTTCTGGCAGAGTGCCCCATTCGATAGCCGGTACCTTGCTTGTTTTCGAAACCGTATTCGGATTGGTTTACAGTTTCTTGTTTGAAAAACGATGGCCACTCGTCCATGAGACGGTGGCCATCTTGTTTTGTTTGATCGGGGTGGTGTGGTCGGTCGTGGCTCAGTTGGTGCGTGACCCTGACTGACCTTCCAATGTATTTTTCAGCATTTGAACCGAGGCGCGGAGTTGCGTTGCCTGCTTCGCCAAGCGTTCGGCCGCAGCCGAGGATTCCTGTGAAGCTGCGGTATTCTGGTTCGTGATCTGATTGAGCTGGATCATGGCCTTGTTGATCTCGATCACGCCACGGCTCTGTTCCTGGGAGCCCGCACTGATCTCGCTCACCATCTGGTTCACATTGAGGGCTCCGTCCACAATCTCGTCAAGGACCTCGCCGCACTGTCGTGCCACCTGGGTTCCGGCAGCGACTTTCTCGCGACCCGAGTTCATCAGGATTTCGACCTTGGATTTGGTCTCATCCACAATGGTTTCGACGCGTGAGATGCTCTTTTCGAGAATCTGGGTGATCTCGGAGGCCGCCGTACCGCTCATTTGGGCAAGGTTGCCGACTTCTTCGGCGACCACGGCAAAACCCTTGCCGTGTTCTCCGGCACGGGCGGCTTCCACTGAAGCGTTGAAGGAGAGGAGCTTCGTCTGGAAGACGATCTCGTTGATCACCTTGGTTTTATTTCCGATGTCGGCGATGACTTTTGCAATCTCGCTCATCTGGCGATTGCTCTCTTCCACTTGGACCATGATTTCTCCATTGCTCTGATCGATCTGCTCGATCGAATGGATCATGTCATTGACTACATGTTTGCCTCGCTCGGCATTCTGCTGGCTACCGTTGGCGCTCCCTTGGGACTTCATGGCGTTCTCGGCATTCCGGCTCACCATGGCGCTCATTTGCTCCATCGAGGCGGAGGTCTCTTCCAGGGCTGCAGCCTGCTCCGAGACACCCGAATTGAGCTGGGTGCTGGTGGAGGCGATCTGTGCGGACATGGCCGCCACTTCCTCGGCAGCTCCCGAAAGGTTGTTCGCCAGCTCGGAAAGTCCTGCAATCGGGCGCCTGATGATCAGGAATGCCAGGCTGAGTGCCAGGATGGTCATGACAAAAGCCCAAAGGAGGATATTCGTGATGGCGTTGTTCACACTCGCTTTGACCGGTCCGAGGCTAGAGATGATCGTGAAACTCCCGCGGAGATCTTTGTCTTTTTGATCTTCCATGGTGTAACCGAGGATGTCCTTCCCGTTCTTCCACGGACTCGTAGACGGATGACCATGACAGGTCAGGCAGCCCTGCTTCTCTGAAATCCGCACCGGCCGGGTCACCTTCAGGTACTGACCGTCGGAAGTGATCTCCACATGCTCGGTATAGGTTTCGTCTTTGCGGAACTTTTCGATCACCGCGGTTTCTTCTGGGTTCGACCGGTTGTCTTGATTCCGCGGTTGATCGGATGCGATCCGGAACTTGTAGTTTTCCTTATCTGCCCCGATCTCGCCGATTTTCATCGCCGCGAAAATCGGAACGCTCTTCAGGACTTTCATTTTCTGCTCGTCACTGATTTTCCCGTCTGGAAACTTTTTTACAGTTTCAGCCACTACGGAATCGAGGGTGTCCATCTGGGCTACATAGCTGGCGCCGACTTCGAGTCTCGAAAGAATCGCACGAGATTTCTCTACCAGTGCTTCTTGTCCTTGGTCTCGCAGTTTGTTCGAAGAGACAAAGATGGCAGCCGCGGTACAGACCGCGCAAGCGGCAGCGATGGTCAACAGCATTCGATTTCTGAAGTTCAGTTTCATGGATTCCCTCTTAATGGATCATCAAGCTCTTCGGAATGAAAGTCACTGATGTTGAATGGTTTGTTTGGTTTTTCCGCAGAAAAAACACTAAATTGAAGACTTAATGTGTGGCGTTATTTATTTTTTGTGTACATTTAAAGAGTGATTAAAGGTTTCAATGAAAGAGACGCATGCGCTCACGGTATCGATGCCGTCATTCTGGATCTCGGGGGAGTGATCGTGCCCCTCGATTACGGGCGGACCTATAGACTGTTCCAGGAGCGTTTCGAAGGAGTCTCGAGCGATACTTTCTGCGGGGGGCGCTCGCAGGACGATGTTTTCAATCGCTATGAGACAGGACAAATGGACTCCGAGGAGTTCCGCTTGTCCTTTCGTGATCCCGCCGGGGCTCCGGCCGACCCAGATTGGTTCACCGCGGCTTGGAATGCGATGATCCTGTCGCTTCCTCTGGAGCGAGTCGAGTGGTTGCGGAGGCTCCGAGAACGGACGCGTTTGTTTCTGTATTCGAATATCAATGTCATTCACTACGAGCATCTGAATCGCCTTTATTCGAACCTGGCCCCGGGATTGTTTTCAGATTTGTTCGAGAGAGCCTATTTCTCGCACCTCTTTGGCTTGAGGAAGCCAGATCCTGCCGGTTTTCAGCGGATCATCTTGGAGAACGGACTGAAGCCATCGCAAACCTTGTTTGTGGACGACGGGCTCCACCATGTCGAGGGGGCTCGCTTGACGGGGCTTCGGGGGGAGCATTTGAAACCGGACGAAACGATCGAGCAACTGATCCGTCGGATGGGATTGATGGAATGAGGAGCACGAGGGACCGGCTCCGGCTCCGGTATCGGTGCTTAAAATGGCGTCTCCTAGAGGATTCGAACCTCTGACCTTTAGCTCCGGAGGCTAACGCTCTATCCAGGCTGAGCTAAGGAGACTTGTTGCTGACGCTACCACCCTTGTTTGGCTAGGACAATAGGCAGAACGCATTGCGATGCGTTACTCGTAGTCGTTGACACATTCTATCAAAACAGCGAAACACAGGAGCGATGAATCCCTGCCGCTGGTTGGCCCCCCTGTTGTTGATCCTTTCTGTGAATGCTGTCGCTTCGACCCGTCTGCTTCTGGTGGGAGGAGGGGCCCGGCCCGAGACAGCCCTTCGCCGTTTTGTCGATTGGTCCGGAGGAGCTGCTTCCCGCATTCTCATCATCGGGTGGCCGTCCACCATCCCTGGCGAATACGTTCGAAGCCTTTCGGCTGAATTCGCACAGCTCGGGGTCTCGAGCATTCTCGTTTCTGAGTCCCCGCCTGTGAGTGAGTCGGGGAATCAGGAATTTCTTCGCCAACTCGATTCGGCAACCGGCGTCTTTTTTACCGGTGGCGATCAGAATCGGGCGATGGCAGCCATTGATGCTTTAGCGCTGAAGTCGGCTCTGAAGAGCCGGTTCGATGCCGGGATCCCGTTTGGGGGTACCAGTGCGGGAACCGCGTTGATGGCCGGTAGCATGATCACCGGAAGAAGCGATTCTCGAATCGCTCCGGGTTTGGGACTGTTCCCGGGTGCTGTGATTGACATGCACTTCTTGAGGCGGAATCGCGAGTCGCGTTTATTGGCAGCAATGGAGAGCGCTCACATTCCCTTCGGAATCGGAGTCGATGAAGATGGGGCTGTGGCCATCGAGGACTCTGCCCGCGCCGAAGTTCTGGGGGTTCCCCATGTGGTGTTTTATGAACTGAGAGGCGACCGGGTCCGGAGATTCGAACTGGGCGATCGGGATCGCTTCGATCTCCGTAGCTGGGAGCTTGACATCCGCTGAATTGAGCCCATTTCATGGAGTGAGGATCTATGGAGACTTACGCGCCTTGTCCATCCTGTCATCGCCTGAATCGAATCTCGCTCGGCCAAGGTGCGAAAGCACCGGTTTGTGGGGCCTGCAAAGCAGACATTCCTATGCAGGCCTTGGTCGTGGAGGTGGATGCGGTCGGCTTGCAGAAGCTGATTCGACTCGAGGCGTTCAAGGCCTGGTTGGTGCAGGATTCAGCATGAAGTTTTTTTGCTTGGCACTGTTTTTTTTCATTCCGGGAGTCAGCATGGCAATTGAAGAGCCGAAGTTCAATATTCTCAAAGAAGACGGCGCCTACAGTCTGCGTCAGTACGACAGAACCGTTGTGGCAGAGACCCGCGTTCAAGCCGGTTTCGAGGAGGCGGGCAGTAGTGCCTTTCGTCGCTTGGCGGGCTACATTTTCGGTAAGAACTCGGATCAATCGAAGATTGCGATGACGGCTCCGGTGGGGATGGAAATGGAAGGAGATGGCTACCGAGTACATTTCACCATGCCAGCAGAGTGGGCATTCGAAAAACTGCCCAGTCCGGGCGAGCCATCTGTCAAACTGCGCCAGCTGGAGCCACGCAAAATGGCGGCCATCCGCTACAGCGGAGGTTGGTCCAGGGATCGCTATCTCCAGCACGAACTCCTGTTAAAAAAATGGATCGAAAAAAACGGACTCCATGCGATCGGTGCGCCGGTCTTTGCACGATACAACTCGCCTTGGGCGCTTTGGTTTCTCAGGCGAAACGAGGTTCTGATTCCGGTGGAGACAGTCAGTCCCTGATCTCAGTTTGATTTAGATCTTTTTTCCGCAAACCAGAAACACTGAAAACGGCTTCACTGAATCCGCTTTGATGGTTTTTCCGGCCAGAGATACGGTGAAGGGCTTGATCTTTCCTGTGAAGCCACGTTCGCCCTTGGCGCCTTCGTGACGAATCGGGACCAGAGCCACTTCATGCTCGGAAGGGCACAGCTCTTTCAGGATCGCCGCTTTTACTTCAGCCTCGGAATTGAAAACACCCTGGAATTCCGAGCTTTTGTTGGCCGAATAGAGCAAGGACTGCAAATAGGTGATGGACTCTCCAACAATGCGGGCATCTTCTGCCTCAACCACCTGGGCGGGGGTCTTCACCCGGATGAACGTTTCGAAGCTGAGGGATGCTTTTTCAGACACCCATTTTTCAGAAGGTGCGGCAAAAGCGGAGGTCATGGACAGTCCTGAAGCGATCAAAATTGACAAAAAGTAATTCATGTCATTTTCGTATCAAATCTGGGGTGAAATGCAAGCTGGCAGGTGCCCTAAGCCAACGCTTCCGTTCCGCCTCGGGCAGGCGCTCGATCGCATAGCGAAGCATGGTCCTTGGCATTCGGCCCGAGTTCTTACTGAGAAATTTGCGGAGCACGGCCGGCCTGCGTTTGCCGGCTTCTCTCAGCAACCATCCCGAGGCTTTGTGAATCAGGTCCTCCCGATCTCCCAGTACCGTTTCGCAGGCGAAGAGTATGTATTCAAAATCGTGATTCCTGATCGAGTGGAAGGTGCTCAGGATGGCGATCCTTCGGTCCCAAAGGTTCTTCGACCCGAGAAGCTTTCGAAATGCAGTCACCATGAAGGGGGTCCGGCGATAAAGAGGGGGGCCCAGCAGATCGGGTACGGAAACGTCAATTAGGTCCCAATTGTTGGCCGATCTTTTGTTTTTGAGAAAGAGACGCGCGATCCGGTCTTGTCCGGCCTCTGTGCTCTCTTCGCTTTCAGCGACCCAGACCAAAAGGGCGGCCATGCGCTCCTCATGGTAGGGGCTCTTCAGAAGCGATTTTTGCCGTTCAGGAGTCAGGAGCTCACGGTGACTTTTAATGTATTCGCGGAGGACGGGCATCGGGATGCCGAGAAAACGGTCTCCCTCACCGTACTGACCAGGCCCGGTTTTAAAGAATCCCGCGTTGGTCCTGGCTCGTGCGGGATTTGCCAAAAGTCGAAGGGAGGGTGCGGTTGTTCTCATATGGGGTGAGTGTGAACGAGTCATGAGCGCTGCGTCAACAAAAACAATGCTGGACGAAAGACTCCCGAACTGACAAGAATTGAGCTTTCAGATGACGAACCCTCAATCTCCATCGGGTCACCCTCGTCGCAACCGGCATCGTCGCGGCAGAAGAGGGGGTCCGAAGCAACCACGAGCCCTGATTCCGGGGCAGGATGCAACCGAGGATCAGACGCTTCTAGAAGGCGCTCCGGTCGAAGGTGAGCTGGCATCCGAGCAGATCTCCGAAACAGACGGAGAGACTGCACTCGACTCCATGGAGGAGGGCGAAGTCCCTGAACAGGCTCTAGGTCCGAGTCAGGCGCAGTCCCCGATTCAGGCACCGGCCCAGGCTGGCGGAGGTAAGAATCATTCGCGTCCTTCACACAATAAATCGGGTCTCGAGCAGCGTTGTATCCGGAACTTTCCTCGCGGTGTCCTGATCCGCGGTCGTGACTACTTCCGTTCGGGATATGTTTCAGATGTCAGCCAGATGGGGAACGCGTTTTCTCTTACTGTCCAAGGGAAGGGCGAGAAATACCACGTATGGGTGGATTTCACCCAGGCCACGACTTCAGGATCTCTCGAAGCCCGTTGCACTTGTCCCTTTTACGCGGGGGGAGCTCTCTGCAAGCATCTTTGGGCTGCGGTGATCCAGCTTGAGCGTTCGGGACTTTCGGATAAAGTCGGAGGTTCGGGGCCGATCAAAATTCTGCTCGAAGGCGGTAAGGCTCCCTTGCGCTCAAAGCCCCAAGAAGGCCAACAGGCCGGGGGCGTGATCCAGCCCCGTACCGCTGTTCCCACTGAGAAGTGGATGGAACGCTTGGACCTCATGCAAGGGAAGTTCGTTCAGGCTTCGCGGAGGCTGGGCGGTAACTTCTTTGCGGCCTTTGTGATCCATGCAGCCGAGACCAATAATTCCGGCAAGCTCGTCCTCGATTTCTGGAACCGTAGGAAGGGCATACACGGCGAGGCGGGTCCACTCCGTCCGGCCCGCGCCCCAGAGCGCGACTTTCAACACTTTTTCGCTGATTCATCCGACCAAGAGCTGGTGGCCTTGTTGGCCCGCACCGGAAACCCGAAGACTGTCAGCTCTTTCGGAAGTCCTTGCACCCGTTTCACTCTCGATTTGATTCTGGAGAATCAGGTCCTCAGCACCCTGACCTCGGTCGGAAAACTTTTCATCTCGCGTTCCCCAAACGGTTCTCCGGACAATGCCGAACGTCCGCTTCGCATGGACCGGGGAAAGGCCTGGGATCTCGAACTCAGGATCGATGCGCTCGGTTCTGCATACCGGCTGGAGGGGGTTCTTCGCCGTGATGACGAAGTGAAGACCATCAACGAGCCAGTGTCGGTCTTGCGTTCCGGTCACCTGTTGTTCGGAGACCGGGTGAGCCGCTTGGCCGAACCCAAGCACGCATCCTGGCTGATTCACCTGCGTGGCGGGGATTTTGTCGTCCCCCAGGACCAGGGAGATCTGCTGCTCAAAAAAATTCTCACTGACCCGAACTCGCCCAAGATCACTTGGCCAGACGGGATGGGTTGGAAGCGGACCACGATTCAGCCCCGACCCAAGGGCGTATTCCGTCCGCTCGGAAATGATCCCTCCACCGGACGCATGACCCTGACGGTCAGCTTCGATTATGCGGGCCACGAGATCACCTTGGCCGATGAGGTCGATCAGATTCTCGATCTTGAACACTTCCAGGTTTATTCACGGGATCGCGAATTCGAAGAATCCACCCTCACCCAGGCCCTCGAGATCCTGATGGATCCGACCGGGACCATCCCCATGAGCGGACTCCAGCGGGCCGCGACCGAACTCGGCGAGAGCGGGTGGGTGGTCTACATCGAAGGCAAGCGGGTTGTTGTGGCGGATGATTTTGCCATAAAAGTGAGTTCTTCCACCGATTGGTTCCAGGTGAGCATGGAGGCGACCTTCGGCGGCGATAAGATCCGCCAGGCCGATATCATTGCTGCACTCGAGGCCAAGAGCTCGGTCGTGAAGCTCAAGGATGGAAGCGTTGGCATTCTTCCTGAAGAGTGGATCAATCGTTTTCAGACCCTGCAAGGCATCGGCAAAAAGGCCGAGGACGGGACTCTCCGGTTCAGCGCCTCACAGGGGTTGCTCTTGAATGCGGCTTTGGGAGATGACGAGGAAGTCCGGGGTGATACAGGCTTTACCACTTATCGCGAACGCATCCTCAATTACGACCGGGTGAAGGCGGCCAAGGCCCCGACCGGCTTCAAAGGCAAGCTCCGCTCGTACCAGAAGGACGGTCTCACTTGGCTTCGTTTCCTTCAGGACTTCCGCTCGGGCGGCATTCTGGCCGACGACATGGGTCTGGGTAAAACCATTCAAGTTCTGGCCTTCCTGCTGTCGCGTAAAAAAGATACCGAGCTCCCAAGCCTGGTTGTCGCGCCGAAGAGTCTTGTGTTCAACTGGATCGATGAGGCCCAGAAGTTCGCTCCGACCTTGAAGGTGGTTCAGTATGCGGGTGGGGGACGACAAAAGGTCGAGAAGGAAATCGCTTCTGCGGACCTGGTGGTCACCACTTATGGAACCTTGCGAACCGATATCGAAAAACTTCGTGAAATGCAGTTCGACGTCGCGGTGATCGATGAGGCGCAGTTCATCAAGAACCCCCGCTCCCAGGCGGCCATCGCCTGCAAACAGCTCAAGGCCTCTTACCGGATTGCTCTGACCGGTACGCCGATTGAGAACTCCATCCGTGATTTGCTCTCCATTTTGGAGTTTTCGAATCCTGATTTGCTCGAGCTCCCGAATCCCGAAGATCTTTCAAAAGATCTCCAGGGAACATTGGCCAGATTGCTGAAGCCCTTCATGCTCCGCCGGACCAAAGAGGCCGTCTTGACCGAACTCCCTGAAATGACCGAGCAGGTCCTGTTCTGTGAACTGAATCAGGAAGAAGGCGATTACTATGCCGCCGTTCGCGAGCGCTACCGTCAGTCGATTGAAGAATCAGTGAAGGAAAACGGTCTTGGGAAGTCTAAAATTCACGTTCTCGAGGCCCTGCTCAGGCTCCGGCAGGCGGCTTGCCATGCCGGGCTCATTGACGAGGCTAAACTGAGTGAGCAGAGCTCCAAGCTCGAGTTACTCCTGACACGCCTGAAAGAATTGATTTCCGAGGGACATAAGGCGCTGGTGTTCTCGCAGTTCACGAGTCTCCTTTCGATCGTCCGTTCGAATCTCGAAGCAGAGGGCATCCAGTACGAGTATCTGGATGGCCAGACTACTGACCGGAAGACCCCGGTCGAGCGCTTCCAGAATGATCCTGCCAAGTCGGTGTTCTTGATCAGTCTCAAAGCCGGCGGTACCGGCTTGAACCTCACTGCTGCCGATTATGTATTCATTCTGGATCCATGGTGGAATCCGGCAGTGGAAGCCCAAGCCATTGCTCGTGCACACCGGATGGGGCAGACCAACCGGGTGTTCACTTACAGAATGGTGGCTCGCGGAACTGTCGAAGAAAAGATTCTCGAACTTCAGCGCAAGAAAAAGGATTTGGCCGATGCGGTCATCGCAGAAGACACCGACTTCATGAAAAAGTTGTCCAAACAGGATCTCGAGCAGTTGTTCCTGGAGTAGTGACCCGCTTAGTGTTTCGGGTTGCAGGCGGGACAGAGAGCTCCTTCTCCCGGTTTTTCAGGCCAGAGTCCGGGCTGATAGCAGGAGGGGCAGAGGGAGGAAATCCGATCGATCAGTTTTTTGCCAAGCGGTCGGCACTGAGTAAAAGCGTTCGGGGGGGGGCCGGGTAAGCGCGAGATCCGCCTGAGAGCTTCTTCGAGCCGGTGACGGGACCGGATCGCGGTCTGAAAAGGGACGGGGTCTCCTTCCCTTTGGATGCACAAGGCATGGCTCGGGAATCGGGTTTTCTTGAGCAACGCTTCCCAATCGTCGCCGGGGTTCACCCGGTATTCAAAATGGTGAACCTCTGTCGAGAGGTGATCGACGAAGATCTCATAGGGACGATCTCGCTCTTTACAAAGGAACTCCTCAAATACCTGCCGGACCTTGTACCGTGCGGGACTTTCCGTGGCGGGTTCCGAAGTAAACGGTCTCTCCAGCCCAAGGATGGGGCTTACTGTCCTTGGCCAAGCGAGAAACCCTTTTCGCCATTGAAGAGATACAGGTTCTCGGTCTTGATCACATCGACGTTGGCTTGGGACAACTCACGTAGCAGCATCCAGATCACCCCCGGGTTGGTCGTGTCGCCGTCCTTCGCAGTCATCCGGCAGCGCCAGTGGTCGGTGCAGAAGGTTTCGGGGCAGGGAGAATGAGCGGGGAAGCGGCGGCATAGCTCGCTTTTACGAGTTTGAGGGCTCTTCGCCCATACGCTGGCACACGGCGAGTGCGAACTCCTTGGTGCCGACCTTTTTCTTGCTGATCCCCTCCTGATAGATGTCGTAGGTGTGGATCCCGTCTTCGATGGTCTTGAGCCAAGCATTGTGGACTTTCTCGGCCGCCTTCCCCTGTCCCATGTGTACGAGCATCTGGACTGCACCGAGCAGAAGTTCTATGCTCTGCAACTCTCACGACTCAAACCGGATCCTGTGATTCAGAGACTGATCCGGGTAATGGCTCGTCATTAAGTTTGGATTTTCTTGGTTTTGGCTTGCCGATCAGTGCGAGTGAAGTGGGCGTTTTTTGATCATGCCCCCCCGGGTCTCATTGACCGACTGCTGGACAATGAAGGCGGTCGGATCGATGCGCTCGATCGTGGTGATGAGCTGGTGCACCTCAAGCCGGGTCACCACCGAAAACAGGATCTCGATCTCATTCTCACGCAAGCCGCTGCTTCCGAATCCACCTTGGCCTTTGTAGACCGTCACGGCGCGAGCCAGTTCGTGAATCACGGCTTTTCGGATTTCTTCAGCCCTCTTCGAGATCACGGTCACACCGATGTACTCTTCAATACCGGAGATCCAGAAATCGACTGACTTGGAGGCCGCAACGTAGGTCAGAATGGAATACAGAGCCGTTTCGATGTCCGTTACGAGGGCCGAAATCGAAAACAACACGATGTTGAATAGCGCGATCACATCCCCGATCGTGAGGCTGGTCCGGCGGCTCAGGTTCAGAGCCAGGACTTCCGTTCCGTCGATCACTCCACCGCCCCGCATGGCCAGTCCGATCCCGCTCCCTAGAAAAAAACCTCCGAAGATCGAGATCAGGAGTTTATCCTGGGTGATTTGCGGGAATCTGAAGAAGTGCACCATCAAAGCTAGTGCCAGTATCGAAAGTGCAGTACGGATCGCGAACTCGCGGGAAATCTGTTTCGCACCCATCAAAATGAAGGGGACGTTCAATCCGAGAATCAGGAATGAGAGGTCGATCCCACTGGTTCGGTGGATGAGGAGAGAAATGCCGGTGATGCCCCCGTCCAGGAACCCGTTCGGAAGCAAAAAACCTTTCAGGCCGATGGTGGCGAAGACCACGCCGAGCGCCATCATCAGCAAGCTCTTCAGCTGCCTTTTGACCGGGTTCTTCATTCGAAGAACGGCTCTGAGGGCGTCGGAATCGAGCTGAGATCGAGAGCGAGCCCGTTATGGGGTCCTTCTGTGATCTCCCGCCAGGGAGACGATGCTCCCATCAGAAGCTGTTCGCCAACCCAGTCGTACATCCGGTTCGGCTCCCAGAAAAAAAGGGGTGTTGTCTTTTCGGATGCGCGAAGTGGCCAGTGGCCGGGTTTGAGGGCAAGTGCGGCCAGTGGAACACCACGCTCGGGTGTTCCGATCATCGAATTGGGCACCTGGAGTGACCGGCTCCAGCGCGTTGAGGCTTCCCGGAGGGGCGATGCTTGCAGGACTCCCGCAACTTCAAGGAAGCTCATGCCGAAGGCCGAGCATCCGGCTCCCTCTCCTTTACGGGGACGCAAGGGTAAGCCGTAAAAACGGGAGTGGCCCTGGACTTCGAATTCACGGGCATAGGCCATGAGGCGGCTGCAGGTCAGTCCCGAGAGGGCGAGCTTCAAGAACCGAACATTCCGATTCCGAACGAGTCGGCGCTCAATCTCCTCGCGATTTTCAAGCCGACCCGCAAAGCGGTGAAACAGGATTCCGAGCCCGATGTTTCCGGAGGTGAGCAAACGCACCGACTCCATCGGGTCTTCCTGGGTCATGGCAGTGTGAAGTGAGGAACCGTCTTCGCACTCGAGCTTCACGGTGACGTGCCCGAGGGCAATGTTCTCTTGGCCCCGGAGCAGGTCTTTGGAACCACTCAGGAGCGTTGTTCGGGTCAGTGAGCCCGGAGTGTTCCAGTTCAGTTTTACCGGGGAACGGTAGAAGTAAAGAGTGAGAGTGTTCATAGAAGAGGCCTCGCTGGCCAGGGGCCAGAGCAGAAAAAGCCAAATGAATTTCATAGGGTGGGATTTAGCACGCCGAGTTAAGCCCTGCAAGTTGAATGGAAAAGAGCGAGGTGCAAATAAAAAGGTTGACTAAAATGATCAGGATTTGTATCATCCCGCCTCACTAGGAGAACATTCAATGAAGTTTCGCCCCCTCTATCGTGTTTCGTCGGCGCTGATTTTGATCGTTGGATTGCCCGCGCTCAGGGCCTGAATGGGGCATCGAAGTCTCTCAGCGGCATGACTGGCAAGAAGTCTGCCTGCCCGGTGCCATTTTCTTTAGTTGAGGCGGGTCTGATCCCTCTGACGAAGCGGGAGCAATTCCCCCTCGCCAAGTACGAACTCAGTGAGCTGCAGATCCATGAGGAGTCGGAGTCGACTGGAAAGTCGTTTTCAGCAGTTGCTCGGTCCGGGAAAAACTTCGATGTGGAGCTGGAGTGCGATGGAGTGGGCGAAGGCGATGGGGAAGACGCCATGAATGCCTCTTTTCAGGCCAGCGTCGGTCTCGATCTCCTGAATCAGGTCAGGGATACCCAGCAGCGTGAGATTAAAATCGGATTCAAAAACGGGAAACTCATCGAAGCCATCACCCATGTGATTCAAGACGGGGAGGGTTCCACATCTGATGAGCTTGGAAGCATTCCAGAGGACCGGATTCAGATCGGTGAGGATTCTTTTTTAACCATGAAAATCTATTCACTTCCCGACTCAGCGTTAGAGTTCCGGATGAAGTGGGACGGACCGGCCGATGAATCCGGAAAGCGCGTGATTCAGCACAGTCGCGCCCGGTACACACCCTTGTAAAAAGAGTTCAAGTGCGTGAAGTGAGCAATCTGGTCTTTTGCAGCTTCATCTGTTCGGCGGCAAGAGCATAGCCGCCATCGGAACCATCGATAAAGTGCAAGTGCTCGCCCGGATTCAATCCCTCTACGAGGCAGGTCATCAAGGCTTCGTTCGATTGGCAAGTTCCGTAATGGATGGCTCCAGACTCGTGTTCCTGTTTCAGTAAGGTTTCGAGTGCCCGGACTTGTTCGGGTGTGCAGTCCAGGACCGCACGCAAGGAAGAGTCGAACTTTCGAAAGTCACAGTGTGCCGGAGTGTCGCGAACGTATTGTCGTAGGACCGGGACAGGGATCCGCCGATTGAATAGGAACCCAGCCACAAGGATCTCAAAAATACGGAGGAGTCTTGAACCGGAAAGGCCAGGCTTTTGAAAACGGGCCTCTTCCCTGAGCAAGGTCGCGCTCGGCCGGTACCCACGCAACTCAGCGAGGCCCGGGTTTGCCGAATCCATACCGTCGGGAAAGAGAGCGTCCATTTGTTTGACCAAGCGTTCGAAGGTGACGGACGGGTCATGTCCGGTACCGGAGCGGGGTTCAATGATTACGGTGAGCATCACACCGTTCCGGGACTGGAATGGTTTCCAGCGGCAGGAGAGACCGCGCAGATCGGGGTCGGCAGTACCCGGCCCCCGATATTCAAGAGTACTCCCCGGCTGTTTGAATTGCTCCTCGGCCAAACGTAGCCCTTCTCCTCGGAATTCTGCAATGGTGCAAGTATCTGAAACTGCGAACTTGGCCACTTGGACATGAGCACCGAGCTTCTCAAGTTCTGAGATTCTGACACTCGCGAGCCTGAGTTCGAGACCGAAGTTCACTGAAGCGAGGTCTCTCAGCCCAGCCAAGCTAGCCAAAACCTGCTCCTGGTGGCCATCCGGTACCAGTAGGGTGGCCCCATCCCCTCCGAATGCGAATGGAAACTCCAGTTTTCCGAGAACTCTTCGAGCGACAGCAATGGTGGCGGCGCCCAAAGTATTCACGTCCTTGTACCGTCCCTCACGGATGGCTCGGGTGGATCCACGGATGTCTGTCAAGATCATCCACCAATCCAAAGGGACAGCAGTGTACTGCGATAGTTGAGCCAGTGAGGCAAAATCCGTGATAGGGGTCAGATCGCGGTAAAAACTCTCGTGGGAAGCTAGGCTCACTTGTATTTTCCCCGGCCATCAATCACTTCTATCCCAAGCCTTTCGAACTCAACCAGCTCCTGCGCACTCGGCGGGTCAGAGTGGTAGATGAAAGCCTTGATTTTGGAAGCCGGTAATTCGCCGAAATGAAGTCCTTCGACATAATTCCCGTAAGGCCGGAAGAGCTGCTCACTCTCAAAGGGAGCGAGCTCGGGGAATTTTTTCAGGAACTTCTTGTTGAAATCAGGCTGCGATGAGTTTTCGAGAATGCTCAGCCAAGTCGGGGGGTGTTCGCCCTCTTCGACCCGTTTGTTGTAGGAGCGGGTGTACGCATCCGGTTCCACGAACCGGAGTTTGTTGTGTTGCTGGACTTCACGGTAATAGAAAGGGATGGATGTTTTGGCCCAGTCGAGTGGGAGCAGGTAATCCACTGCGAGCTTTTCGGTCATCTTCTGGTCCGGAAGTACTTCCATCGAGCGCCAGTCGTCGACCAGTCCGGATTCGATGAAGGCCCGGTCGAGACTATCCCCCACGGTCACCAATGTGTTTTCTTCAACGGCTTCCCGCTTCAGAATCCAAGTGTCGCCGATCCTTTTTTGTTGAAATGCGTCGAGGCTGTAGTGGGTGGGCGTGAACTCGATGCCCGTCGAGGGCTCTGGAACCAGGTACATGGATTTCGGTTTGACCGGGGCTGCGACCCGTTCGTATTCGGAAGGATCCAGCCTCAGGTACCTCGACTCCACAACATTGCGGGCTCCCGGATTGAATACGCCATTCGAGCCAGCGATCTCATGCTGGTTTTTGATCCCACCCTTCAAGATGTCCATTCGGGCTTCGCGACTGGTGTCGACTGCGAAGGTGAACTGTTTTTGTTCGAACATGTCATGGAGTTTCTTGAAGGTCGGATCCCTCTTGGCGATCGTTTCGATCGCTCGAATCTGATCATCAAAATGCAGTCCATTCTGAACACTCTGTTCCCGTGTCGAATTTCCGATCTTCTTGACCAGGCTCTTCGCATCTACCGTGGCTTGGGGCGCGGTAATCCCCTGTAGCAGGGTGCGGAACACTTGATCGCAATCTGTGGCAAATGACCCCGACGGATTGCCGGCAATCAGGAGTGCGAGCAGTAGGGATGAGAGCTTTCGATGGATCATGGATACCCGGTCATAGGATAAACGGGCTGTCCGGACTCGTAAAGACCACTGCTCAAATGTTGGAAGTATGACGGTTCAGCACTCGTTTTGCCGCCTTCCTGACTTCAGATCGATTTTTCCACTCGAAGATCCGCTCCTTCGCTCGACGGTAACTCTCATCCGGATCGACAATCGGCATCGGGTAGTGCACTCCGGCTTGAAAGCCGGATTCCAGCTGGAGTAGAGGCGGCATCAGGTGAGGTTCGGCGAGATCACTGACCGGTACACGTGCCAGTTCCGGAAGGTGTGCTCTGATAAACCGGCCCTCGGGATCCTGATCGAGGAGTTGTTTTTTCGGAGAGTAAATCCGAATGGTGTTGATTCCGGTGACTCCGGCTTGCATCTGAACCTGGCTGTAGTGAATTCCGGGCTCGAAGTCGACGAAGTGCCGGGCCAGAAAAACAGCCGGTTTTTTCCAATGGAGCCAGAGTTGATAGGTCGCAAAACTGAGTAACATCGCCCGCATCCTGAAATTGATCCAGCCGTTCCGGTGCAGTGCCCGCATGCAAGCGTCGATCATCGGAAATCCCGTTTCGCCCTTGCACCAGGCTTCGAACTTGGTTTCGTCGAATTCACTTTCGCGCATGCCGTCGAATTCACGGTTCACGTTTTCGAATTCCATCGAAGGCTCGGATTCGAGCTTTTGGATGAAATGGCAGTGCCACCAAAGGCGGCTTTCAAATTGTTCAATTGAACGAAGCCATTTGCCTGCCCGAGGCAGTGCGTGGAGAGCCGAACGCTTCATCCTGATCGAAGCATGGACTTCCGATAGCGAGAGTGTGCCCCATGACAGATGGGGACTGAGGCGGCTACACCCTTCGCCGGCGGTATTGGGGGATGAGATGGACCCGGAATAGTGTTCACCGCGATCCTCGAAAAAAGAGCACAAGAGGGCCTGGGCTTCTGTTCTTCCGCCCTTTTGGGCCCCCGGCTTCAGCTGCGCCGGATCCGGAATGGGGATCTCTCCCGATAACTCGGGCCAAGGGGATTTGAGAGTGCTTTGACCACTCACGCGGATCAGCTGCCGATCGATGATGAGAGAGCGTTTTTCGGGCCAGGTCTTCCGATCCTTCAGCCTTCTCACCACACCGAATTGCTTGAACTCTTGCCAAGAAATGGAATAGTGGCGGCACCACACCTGGATTGACTGATCCCGTCTGAAAGACCAATCGAGCCCGGTTTCCTGGTGCGAATACAAAGTGTGAATCGCGTGTTCCCGGTGTAGGGCATCGAGCACACCGATGATCGAACCGTGGCGGACCAGGAGGGGGACCCCGATCCGGGCAAGTGAAGCACGTAACTCCGTCAAACACTCCAGAACGAATTGAAGGTGACAGGGCGCAAAATCTTCGGACTGAAGCCATTCATCTTCGAATACAAACAAGCCCGCCGTCGGACCTGATGCAAGTGCTGCTGCCAAGGCCTGATGGTCTTGGGTCCGGAGGTCTCGCTTGAACCAGACAAGATGAACGGCGGACTGGGGCTTCATTTTGTTCAACATACCATAAACTATTGATCCGGAGTAGGATGGAATCCATGTCACGTATCGTTCACATCCCTGAAAGTGAGTTCGAATTCTCTTATGCCCGAAGTTCCGGTCCTGGAGGGCAAAATGTGAATAAAGTGAACAGTAAGGCGGTTCTCAAGTGGGACCTTCATTCCAGTCCGTCCATCACCGAGGAAGAGCGCTTGAGGCTGTTGGAAAAATTGAAGTTGAATGAGTCCGGGCAAGTGGTGCTCATGAGCGATCGTTTCCGGGACCAGAAAAAGAATCGCGAGGATTGCATCCAGAAGTTCGGGGCGATGATCGAGCAGGCACTCCATGTTCCTAAAAAGCGGAAGAAAACCCGTCAGTCTTACTCGAGTCGCTTAAAAGCCAAGGAGAGTAAAAGGCGGCATTCAGAAAAGAAGAGTCGTCGCTCTTCACGGGATTGGTGATTTGAGGCGTCAAAAACCCGTCACACTGAGGGTTAGATTAAACAAAATTGGTATAAATATTGAATGTCATTGGAACTCCACCTATTCTAGAGAGGGGGGCGAATGAGGGGAATTCGTGTGAGGAATTGTTGGCTTCAGATCTTTATCGGGCTGTTCGGTGTGTCCGGATCATTCCAAGTTTTTGCACAGTCCGTCGATTCCCCAATCATCATTTCCGAATTGAAGCGCCTCTCCAAGTGCGCAGGCTTGTTTTTGAAAGAACGGATGCCGGAGGCAGACCCGCTCTGGACCGCAGTGAAGAGTGGCCAAAAGAACGGTACCGAGGCTTGCATGGAGATCCTGGCTCTCGGTGAGCTCGACGACTCAGGACTGATTCAGGCTCCATCCTCTAGCGCCAGTTCGACCCGCGGGTCCAAGGTGATCAGCTCATTTCTGGAGTTTCATCGGAGTCAACTCGTTGTGAGTGATTATTCGAATGGACTCGGGTCGATCCGGAATGCCGAGATCCACGATGTGAACAGCCCAGCTTATCACTTCGTCTACAGCGCTCTCAAAAAAAATGAGCCGTATTCGGCTCTCATCACCCGGACCCATGATCTCAGGGCGAGACGGTTTTCCCTCAATTCGAATCGCCGGGAAAAAACAGCGGATTTTCTATTCACTATGAAAGACGGAATGGTGAATGGCAAGCGAGAGCCCTTTTTCGATTTCGGAAATAGCTATTCGTCGATGCTCCGGAATCCATGTGACAACCCCTGTTCAGTCATACCGGGGGATGGCATTCCGACCTGCACATCGGTACCTGTCTGCTGCAAGGATTGCATCACATCTTCTGCTCAGAACACCAATGCAGCTCCATCGAATGTCGCGGCCAGTCCGCAGATCAACGGGGGCTTTCCCTGGTACCCCGAGTTGGTAGAGACGGGCATTCTGAACGGCCTGGTGCCCTCGAGCGTGGTCAATACTGTAAAAGTCGTACACCGTGAACGATTCAATTACCGACTGGCCTCCACAGGCGCAATTGGACGCGCCAATCTCCGGAACAAGTATTTCGAGGGAAATGTGAATGAGCACATGGGTGCGGGCTTCATCGGCACGCAGACCTACCTGCTCATGAATAACAATAAAGCGCTCGGGAACCTGAGTGTCCGTCCTGATGGAGGCATTCGAAGTTATCGACTATGGACCAAGCATGTTTTCGAAGATGCCCTCTGTCTCCAGCTTCCTGCACTGCGTTCGTCGGATGTGATGCACACCCTCCGACCCAACTCCGAGTTCCCCTGGCGTTCCGGGATCGCTTGCATGAGCTGTCATCAAACCATGGATGTCGGAGCAGGGGCGATCCGGAATATGTATTCAATTTTGAGTTCAGATGGAAATGCGACCAAACCCACCCGGTTTTTCATGAAGAAAACGGCAACGCTTCCTTTTTCGGCGTATCCGGAACTCGAACCCGACCCCGACTTCTCCGACCGACCGGCAAAGGGTGTGATTCAGTACCGGAGTTATGATGGTTCCATGGTTCAAATTCCGGTTGAAGGGATGCAGGCATTCGGATCGGCGCTCGCAAACACCCAGGATTTTTATGCGTGTGGAGCGAAGCGGTATTTCGAGTGGCTGACCGGTGTTCCGGTTCACCTGGGCGACATCAGCGATCCTCTTTATCCAGTTGCCTTGACCAATAGCCAAAAGCTTTACAGGAGTCGTGTAATCGAGCTAGGCAAGCAACTGAAGCAGAATCAATCGGTGAAGGAGCTTCTGAGGAGCATTATCGCCTCCGAAACCTTCGTAACGCCGGATCGGGGGCTGTGATGAACCGGAGGAAGTTTCTGAAGCAGTCCGCACAAGGGTTCGGAGCCGGTTGGTTGCTTTATTCACCACTGGCTTACTTCCTCTCTCATATCATGAACGGGTACACCTACCGGGCCGAGGCGCAAGCCATTGGAGGCGAAGGGGCCTATGACAACTCGATGAAACTCATCAATGTTTGCATGAACGGTGCACCCTCCCGCTGGTTCTGGGATTGCCCGCTCAGACCCAATGGCAGCTCGGATGGGTTCCGTTACAACGCCCAGAATGATCCTAAGACATCCATGTTGATCACGCGCCTCAATCCGGCACTGTCGACCCATGAAGGGATTGCGGGCTATTGTGGCGAATACGCCACTCATCAAGTGAATGGAGTGCACTTGCCATACCTTTGGGCCGGGAAGATTGCCCGCCCGGGTGGCGGCTCAGCTCAGATGGATCTTCTGGCAAAAAATATGCTGATGATGAGGGGGCTTCACACCCTCGATGGGCACGTCAATGCCGGGTTACCCGTTGCACCTCCGGGCGGAGCATCTCTCGGTGGGATCCTTGCCGAGTCATCGCATAAAGTGTTTCCGGCAGTCGGCTACCGGACGGATAAGCGTTTTTACCGTTCCAGTAAGGGTATCCCGATGGAGTACCTGGCTTCCTCCGGACCGTTGACCAAGTTGTTCTCGCCGTTCGATTTGCTAACGACTGTACTCGAGTCCAATTCATCTTCAGTGGGTGATGCGATGGATGTCGCTCTTGAGGCGATGAAAAGGCAAGCAGGGGATCGGCACCGCATGTTCCCGAACAGCTATATCCAGCGCCAGAACGCCAAGCGCCTGATGAAGCTGGATTATGCCCAGTTGAACACGGTCTACAATTCCCTCGTTGCGAAGTATCAGTCCTTGTTGTCCAGGTCGTTCGGCGAAGCCAGTCTTCGACTCGCGGGGGCGGATGATGTTCCTCTCGTCGGTCAAGACCAGGTCAACCCATTCCGTACGGAGATCGCCGGCACTTTCGGATACTACACTGGAGCAGACATCACTTCCATGCTCACCACCGGTAGTAATATCGAGTATTTGGCTCCCGGATTCGCCGTCAGTGAGTTCATGATGACGGGCGGGTCCATGTTCCAGAGAGATTTCTCATCTTTCGCAAATATCGTGCTCGGTGCTTCCTTCCGTGGAGCCCAGAATGTCGATGCTGCTGGAGGAACCACCGTCATTTCAGTGGACGCTCACGCCTCGGGTGCTTATGTCCAATTGGTTTCATTCTCTAGGTATTTTAGGGGACTTTCTTCATGCTTGTACGAGCTGATCGAGCAATTGAAGTCCAGGGCCACTCCTGATGGCGGGAACTTGTTCGATAAGACGGTGATCACACTGACGTCTGAGTTCGCCCGCGATGCCTGGGACGACGGCAAAGGCGCCGATCACGGGCCTGCCGGCTCGAATTACTCGATACTCTCCGGGCAGATCAAAAACACCACGGTCGTGGGAGACATCAAGATTGAAGCCACCCAGGCACTCCAGAAACGGAATACTTGGGGTGAGGCAGCGGGGCTGGTCACTCTCGGGGGCCAGAAGGCTGGCTATGGTAATGCAGTTTCGACCGTTGCATCACTGCTCCAGATTCCGAGCCCCGCCCCGAACCATCATCCTTTGATCACCAAGGGTACAAACGGAGAGTGGGTCTCAACCGTGGGAGGGCCGAAGAATGTCTGAGAAGCGATTCTTACCGGCAATTCTCGGCTTGTTCGGGTTGGCTGCGTGTACCCCGAACATCTCTGAACTCAAATTCAATGATCATACTGCCAGGTCGATCGCTTCAGCCAAGTTGATGGATACGGAGTACCCGGTAGAGTCCCAGATCGGGGATCGGCGAGTGATCCGGACGACAATGGAGGAAATTTTCCGTGTCTCGGCGAATGATCCGGACTATTCCGAATTTGTATCGATTATTTACCAAGGGGATTACGGTGGATCCTGTGATTTGTACGAAGCTTCAGAGATTTTGGATTCAGCCTCAGGGGGAGTGAAGCGGGAGTTTCCGGGTAAAGAGTGCAACAACGACATCACACCGATCCTTCCAGCTCTTTCAAATCCGATGCGGTTCGCACTCACCACCAGGCTATGCGAGCGCTTGATCGGGGGGACAGCCACATTGCGAATCACCCGCCTGATGGAACAGGTTTTTCCAGGGTGGAACGCAAGTCAGGCCGAGCAATCGATTCATGCACCGTCACCGGAGTCGATCAAGAAAGCATATCGGATTTTTTACCGACTTGAAGAGCCTTCGGGCGAGGTGATTCAAGCCCTGATGGGTGTCGCAGAAAGGAAACCGACTCAGCTTGGGAAGTGGCGGTCTGTGATGATCACGCTCTGTATGTCGCCCGAGTGGCAGCAGCTCGGTAACTGAAGTTCATTGGCCGTGATCGTATTGAACCGGTTCCCGAACCGGTTCGTGGGCTTCGTCCGATCCGACATCTGTCGGTGGAGGAGAGATGCTTTTCCCCTCGTTGGCGGAAATCGGCGCTGATGATTGGCCTGGATGAAGGCGATGGTAGTCCTCCTCCAATCGGGCTGCGAACTCGATCAGAACGAGCTCTTCCATGGCAAACGATGAGCCGGGAGCCGGTGTGGTCATGGAACAGGATGAACACAATAAAGTGAGGAGAACGAGTCTGATCATTCTTTGATCCGGGTTTTCAACTCGTTTACGACTGGCTCCAAATCCCTTAGAAAGTCGTTCTTGCGGAGTTTGAATTCCGGCCCTTCTGGCGAGATCACCCGGGTCAGGTAGCCCTTCAGCTTATGAAGAGGCCCGGCGATCCGGTGGGAAACCACCACGCCAACGCCGATCAGTACGATCAAATTCACGAATGCCAGTAGCGCGAAGGTGAGGTCGAGATCCCGCTTCTCATTGCCGATGAATTGGAAAAAGATGTGTCCTTCCGGAATGCCTACGCTGAGTGCCTTTTGACGCAGTCTCCAGAAGAAGATGAAGACCGTGGAATAAAGGGTGATCGTGGTGAAAACAAAAAGTCCGGCGAAGTAGGAGATCAACTTCAGCTGAAACTCGGGTTCGATCAGGTAATTTTTAAGCTGTCTTTTGTAAGTAGCCACAACCCAATCATCTGGTGTTTGTGGCAATCTTGCAAGACCCCTTAATGGAGGTGTCGACCCAGCAGATTCCTAATCTCTTGAGAAACCTGGTTCATTCTCATGAGAGCAGGAAAGTGCATTCGTGAAGGCAATCCGGAAGCCTGCCATTTTAAAATGACCCACTTGCAGATTCGAGAGCTGACTTGACTGCGCTGGAGTTGGATGCGCTGGTCAATGAATCCACAGCAGCAAGAATACTCGAAATAGCGAGGGTCAAGACAGCATCACTACCGTCGGCTTCGAAACTTCCCCTGAATCGGATGGTGGTGGTTTCGGTCGTTTGAATGTTACTTGAATTGGAATTGTCGATTGATGCAGCAAAGCTTGTTAAGCCGGCATTGTCGCAGTCTGGTTCGAGGTCAAATTCAACTCGTTTGTAAGTTGCTGCAGGAAGGGTGATGGACCCGATTTCGCCCCCAGATGCAGAGATAGTGATTTTTCCAGGAGAAAAATCACTATTATCAGACGCGCTACTTTCACTGGAGTCCTGCTGCTTGAATCTTAGCCTTTTTAAGCAGAGTTGCACACTACTCACGGCAGCAAAGGCTCTGGGGATCATCAGGTCGAAGAGGCTGCTAGAGGCTGTGCCGCCGAAACGCAAAGTGACTTTCGCATCATCACTACCGCATGCTGATGTCAAAAGAATGATACCCAGGATCAGGAAACTCGTTCGAAGTTTTTAGTCATCACCTTCAAAATAATCAGTTCAATTCTTGCTGTTGTCAAATGCAGCAAAAAATCAGCCACCCCCTCCTGTGGCGAACCCTTGAGCTTCGGTGTCTATCGCTCCCTCCCGCGCGGTTCTTGTTTTCTATAAGCGCGCCAAATAAAAAAGCCCGCATCGGGTGATGCAGGCATTTTTATTTGGCGTCCCCACGGGGAGTCGAACCCCGGTTACTGCCGTGAAAAGGCGGTGTCCTAGGCCTCTAGACGATGGGGACGCATATTTAGAGGAGCTCTTTTTCTAATCGAGGGGGGCTGAAGATTCAAGAAGAAAGTGCAGGCAAGGTGTTTTTGTGCGGCGCATTAGGCGTGGCCCGAGTGAGGGCTCGGCAAACCTTTGTCAGTGTATTCTGAGGGTTACCGGGTAGAATGGAAATCATGAGTGAAATCAAAAAGCGGAATGTGAATCCCCTGGCTCTCGTCCTCGGGCTCTCGGCCGTGCTCTTCGGGTTTTTTCTGATCTTCTCCTTTGTCTATTATTTCATGAAGGGCGGTGATCATTGGAAAAACGGGGATCAACAAAAGATGTTCGCCGACAAGAACGAACGGATCGCCGTGATCGAAGTGAAAGGCGTCATCCTGGAGTCCAAGAAAGCCCTCCGGAACCTGAAGGACGCTGAAGAAGACAAGTCCATCAAGGCGGTGGTGCTCCGTTTGAATTCACCCGGTGGCGCAGTTGCTCCTTCGCAAGAAATCTATGAAGCGGTGAAGCGATTCAAAAAACCACTGGTGGTTTCGATGGGAAGCGTGGCTGCCTCCGGAGCCTATTACATTGCCGCCGGCTCCAAGCGGGTGTTCGCGAATGCCGGAACTCTGACCGGATCCATCGGGGTGATCATGGAATTCATGAACCTCCGGAAACTCTATGAATGGGCCAAGGTGGAGCGTTATTCGGTCAAGACCGGCAAATTCAAAGACAGTGGCGCCGACTGGCGCGATTTGTCGCCCGAAGAGCGCGAGTATTTCCAGGCACTGGTGATGGACACTCTCGGGCAGTTCAAAGCTGCAGTGGCCGAGGGGCGGAAGCTTTCAGCTGAAGAGGTCACGGCAGTTGCGGATGGGCGAGTCTTCACCGGGACTCAGGCACTCAAATTGAAGTTGGTAGACGAGCTCGGGACCCTGGAAGACGCGATCCGCTACATTTCCAAAGAGGCGGGATTCAAGGGCAAGGCCCAAGTCGTGTATCCCATCAGAAAAATGAAAGGATTGCAGGATCTCCTGATGGGTTCCCAAGACGAAGAAGAGGGATTTGAAGAGGAAGAGAGCAGCATCATCGATCGTTTGGTCAGCAAAATGGCCGTACGCTTGGTCGGTGGTGCGAACGAGGCGAGAGTGCTCCCTGCGGGGCTCTATGCGATCTGGAATGCCGCCCGCTAAGAACAGTCCGGGCTCCGGTTCCGGTCAGAAGAATGCCCAGTCGCTGGTCCGTCTGAGGGAGCTCGCGGTGGAGGTTCTGGCCCAGGCCGGGAACTCCAAAGGGCCTCTCGAAGAAGCCATGACCACCGTACTTTCCAGAGAGAGCGGGGCGACTTTCCAGGAGTTCGACCGGTCTTGGATTTTTGAGCTGTGCTCCGGAGTGCTCCGGTACCGCGGCCGCCTGGACTTCATCATCGACACTTATTCTCTGAAAAAGAAACCCACCGGTGAAATCCGTCGGTTCCTTCAATCCGGAGTCTTCCAACTCCTGGCGCAGGATACGCCTGCGGCACTGGTGGTCTCGGAGTGTGTTCAAGCGATTCGTCAGCTGGATGGTGATGCGCCCTCCAAGTTTGCGAATGCCATCCTCCGTAAAGTGGCCGACACGCGTGATCAATGGCAGAACTGGAAAGTGACCGAGCAGAGTCCTTTCGAAGAGCAGCTCGCCTGGTGCAGCCTTCCCGAATGGCTCTTCAAGAAGCTCCGGAAGGAGCGGGGGAGTGCTTGGACATTCGCATTCTCGGAGGCTGTTTTGAACCGTCCCAATCTCTGGTACCGGAGCGGCGATGAGGTGACCATTTTGCATGATGGGTTCCGTGGCGATGAGCCCGCGGGCTATGTGCAAGACATCTCGAATCAGTTGTTAGTCAAGGAAGTGATCGCCACGATCGAGAGCAGGGGGTGGAAGTCCCCGCGTATCCTTGATTTGTGCTCGGCTCCCGGTGGGAAGACTCTGGGACTGGCTTCAGCAGGATATGTAGTGATCGCCACAGACATTGATGACGATCGGCTCTCCCGAGTCCGGGAGAATGCGGATCGACTCGGTCTCAGTGCGAAAATCGAAATTTTACCCCATGCCCGGATATGGGACAGTTCCCAAACCTACGATTTGATCTGGATCGACGCTCCTTGCTCGAGCACTGGAATCATCCGGAAGCACCCGGAAATCAAGTGGAACCGTGGCTGGCATGATGTCGAACGACTCGCGCTTCAGCAGGAAGAATTGCTCCATTGGGCCAAAGCACATCTCGCTCCCGGAGGTTTGATTTTGTATTCGACCTGCTCGATGCTCAAACTCGAGAATGAGCCTAAATTGGATGCTGGCTTAGGGGTCAAAAAACGTGCGGAATGGGTTCCTCAATCGGAGCCGAAAGGGGATGGGATTCATGCCGTATGGATCGAGCCTTCGGATTTTCCGGATCAGGATCAAGACTAGGATCAATGCCCCGTAGATCATCCAGATCAGCAAGAAGGCCCAAAATCTCATGGAGTTCTGACGTGCCATCCGCGAGGTCTGACAAAGCTCAGGATCCCGAGCCAGGATAGGGTGGTACCCAGGCCGGAGTGCTTCCTTCCGGCCCAAGGAAGATAGGGACTGACCCGATCGCAACAGTTCAGGTAGGACGTTCCGGCATCGATCCGGCTCAGGATACTCCGCCCCCTCGTTTCATTGCCAGAGTAGACCGCAGCAGTGAGTCCGTATTCACAATCTTGCATCAGCCGGATGGCTTCATCATCATCACGGACTTTCATGATCCCGATCACGGGTCCGAAACTCTCCTCCATCATGATTCTCATAGAGTGGTCGGCATGCACAAGAACCGTCGGTTCAAAGTAAGCACCCGGACCCGGGATGCGCTTACCGCCACAGAGGACTTCGGCCCCTTTTGCCAACGCATCCGAGATCTGCTCTTCCAGAAATGCCAAGTGAGCGGGGCGGGTCAAGGAGCCTTGTTGGATGCCGGCTTCGATCGGGTTCCCGACCTTGAGCGCACGAACCTCCGCTTCGAAATGCTTGATGAATCCGTCGTAGACTTTTTCATGGACATAAACCCGTTCGACCGCGCAGCAACTCTGACCGTTGTTGTAGAAGCAACCTTCAGCCACGGCTCCGGCTACTTTTTTGAGATCTTGGATCTCATCGGTGACATAGAGCGGATCCTTGCCGCCGAGTTCGAGCCCTACCGGGACGAGCTTCGAGGCGACGCGTTCGGCGATGTGTTTCCCTGTTCGATAACTTCCGGTGAAAAAATACCCATCGAGAGGCAAATCGAGTAAAGCCTCTCCTGCCACACGGTCGCCGATGATCGGTATGAATACATTTTCCGGGACTCCGGCCTCATGAAGCAGGCGAGCAATATGCAGGCCGGTCAGGGTTGCGAACTCGGATGGTTTGTACAGGACTGCATTTCCCGAAATCAATGCGGGAATGTAGACATTGACTCCGACGTGATAGGGGTAGTTCCATGCTGAGATATTGGCGATCACTCCAAGCGGATCAAAGCTGAGTTCCTCACGCGTGTTCCCGTCGGTTCGGATGGATTGGGGAGCGAGCCACTTGCCGGACTGTTCGAGGAAGAATCGAATCCGTCCCCGCGCACCCTGAACCTCGTTCTTGGATTCTTGAAGGGGTTTTCCGACTTCAAGCGAAAGGTCGCGGGCCAAGGTTTCGGCGTCCCGGTCGAGCAGGTCGTGGTAGCGACGGATCACTGCCAAACGCTCTTCGAGCGGTTTTGCATTCCAAGCGCCTTGGGCTGCTTTCGCCCGAGACCAGGCAGCGGTGATCTCGGCAGTCTGAGTTTCCTTCACTTCTTTAAGCATTTCTCCCGTGGCGGGGTTCATGATCTTCATTTTCGAATCTCCTTCAAAAAACGATCGAGCAATGGCTCGGGACTGATGATTTGCGTGCCAAGCGTGTGGGAAAACTCCGGGTGCCACTGCACCCCCTGAAACGAGACCGGCTCCGGTCCTTCGTAATGGAAGGCTTCGATCAGTCCGTCGTCCAAGCTGTGGGCGTCCACTTTGAGGTTCTTTCCAAGGGTCTTCACTCCTTGATGATGGACGCTGTTTACCCGGAAGCGTTCTTGTCCGTAAATCACCCGGAGGAGACTGCCTGCGGGGCACTCGACTTCGTGGTTCACCCGGTCGTAGGTCTCGGCGTTCCGATGCTCGACCGGTGTTCCGGTCTCGATTTTCAGATCCTGGTAAAGGGTTCCGCCAAAATAAACATTCATGAGCTGAAAACCACGGCAAATGGCCAAAACCGGTTTTCGGCTTCGGAAAGCCCAGTCCATCAAGGTCAATTCATAGCGGTCTCGATGCGAATCCCCCGGCCAGCGTCCGTTTTCAATCGGAGTAGCGCCATAGGTGCCGGGAGCGATGTCGGCGCCACCCTGGAATACGAATGCATCCATCTGTTCGAGGTAGGGAATGAGTCGGTCGGATGTCAGGTCGGGAATCAGGATCGGCATCACTCCGGTGCGGGCCAACCAACGGCTCATGTCGTGCTCGAAGTAGGAGAGTTGCTTGTGACCGAAGACCGTCCTCGACGGATCCGGGTACATGAAACACGCCGAGACACCGATCCGGATCATGCCAGAGCCTTCCGGTACAACGACGCGAAATCCTCCCGGGTGACGGGCCGCTCATTCGATCCGTGGCAAGGATCGGCAATCGCCAGTGACGAAAGTTTTTCGACATGTTCAGGAGTCACACCCAGTAGGGCCAGTGAAGCCGGGATGCCCAATTTGGCATTCGTCTCGTGAAGCCAACGCACGAAGCCATCTGCAGATTCGTCTTCAAGACCGATCGTCCTTGCGATGGTTTTCATACGAGGGGCCGAAACCGGTGCGTTGAACTCCATTCCGTACGGGATCATCACCGCATTGGCCAGACCGTGGTGCATGTCCACCAGTGTGGACAGGGGATGAGCCAGTGAATGAACGACGCCGAGCCCTTTTTGAAATGCAGTGGCCCCCATCAGGGCACCCATCATCATTTTTGATCGGGACTCGAGGTCCGGGGCGTGTGTCGCACACTCGAGCGAGTCCGCGATGAGGCGGATGCCTTCGAGTGCGACACCGTCACATAAGGGAGAGAATCCCTTCGCAAGGTAGGCTTCGACACAATGTGTGAGCGCATCCATTCCGGTGGTGGCAGTGACGAAGAGAGGAAGGCCCATGGTCAGTGCAGGATCGGCAAACACCTTGCGTGCCATCAGTCGTGGAGAGAACAGGATTTTCTTCTCGTGAGTCACGTCGTCAGCGATGACGGTGGATCGTCCCACCTCGGAACCGGTACCGGAAGTCGTGGGAACCGTGACGAAGTAGGGAACGGTTTCGGTGACATGACGGTCGCCTCCGATGGCATCATCATAATCGAACAGATCGAGAGGATGGTGGACTTTGAGGGCGATCGCGCGCGCAACGTCCATGGAGGCTCCACCTCCGAATCCTACGATACAGTCACACCCGGAAGAGTGAAAGAGATCGGCACCCTTCAGTACATTCGATTTCACAGGGTTCTTGGCGATTTCCGAAAAAGACGTGACCCGAAGTCCCGCGTTGCGGAGCAGTGAAGAAACCTGTTCGAATACAGGAAGTTTGATGAGTCCGGGATCCGAAACCAAAAGCACGTGTTTCAGCTTTTCTTGGGAGAGATGTGGACCGAGTTCGTCGATCACCCCGTTACCGAAACGGATCGAAGTCGGAAAGTTAAAATTCATTCTTTGATTGAAGTCATATGCCATGGCGATTTCCTCAGATGATTTCGAAGTAACGTTTGTATTCCCAATCCGTGACGGCTTTGGCATGTTGGCGCCATTCCCATTCCCGGGTTCCTGCGAAGTGCTTCACAAAATCTTCTCCGAGCAGCTCCTTGGCGACATCGGAATTCTTGAAGCGGGCTGTGGCCTCCCACAGATTCGCAGGCAGGACTCCATTCGAGGTGTTCCGGTACCCGTTTCCTTCAGTCGCAGGAACGGTCAGCTTCAGACCTTTTTGAATTCCGTACAGCCCGGACGCGAGTGAGGCCGCATGCGCCAGGTACGGATTGGCGTCACTCCCGACGACGCGAAGCTCGATCCGCGTGGACTTGCTTCCACCGGGCAGGGCCCGAATGGCAACCGTGCGATTGTCGATTCCCCAGGTCAAGGTCGTGGGAGCCCATGCTCCCTCGACCAGTCGCTTGTATGAGTTGATGGTCGGAGCGTAGAGAGGAAGGATTTCCGGCATGCAATGGAGGAGCCCCGCGAGGTAACTTTCCATGAGCGGGCTCATTTTGTTGCGCCCTTTTTCGTCGAAAAAGAGGTTGGATTTCCCATCAGACAGACTCTGGTGGAGGTGCCCCGAACATCCGGGGAGCTTCTCGTTGATCTTGGCCATGAAGGTCGGCATGATGCCGTACTTGAGTCCGATCTCCTTCGCACCTGCTTTGAACAGAACGGCCCGGTCAGCTGACTCCAGCACATCGGCATAAAGAATGGCCGCTTCAAGCACACCCGGACCCGTCTCGGTGTGCAGACCTTCGAGCGGAACCCCGAACTGGAACATGAGATCGTAAAGATCGTTCAAGAAGTCAGAATTCCGGGACATGCGAAGCAATGAATAGCCGAACATGCCGGGAGTGAGTGGCTTCGGATCGCTGAAGTTCCGTTCGTGGAGTGCTTCAGGTGTTTCCCTGAAGTTGAACCACTCGAATTCCTGTCCGAAATTGGCATGGAATCCGGCTTGTTCCGCCCGCGCTTTGACTTTTCTCAGGAGATTGCGGGGGCAGATGTCGAGATTGAAATCCCCGAGAAAAAACGGGACATCCTCATCCCAGGGGACCTTTCTGAAAGATTGCGGATCGAGCCGGGCGATCGCGTCAGGATATCCGGTGTGCCATCCTGTGAAGTCCATGCCTTCGTAGGCGACATCACCTGAATCCCAGCCGAAGACGACATTGCAGAAACCGAAACCGCCGTCGAGACTGCTCATGAACTTGTCTTTATGTAGATATTTTCCGCGTAAAATGCCATCGATATCCGTGATGGCCACCTTGACCTTCGGGTTTGCGGAGGTTTTGACCTCTTCGATGATCCGTTCTTTGCTGAGTTTCATGATGCCTCCTTCGGGGCCGAAATACGGGTACGTGAATAAAACCAGATTGAGCCGGTGACCAGCATGGCGAGATAGGCCAGTCCCGGACGGGGGTTGAAGTAGAACATGGAGATGAGGCTGATGACAGCGATCGCAAGAGCCAGCCCTTGGGTTACCGGATACAGAGGTGCGAGGAAGGGACGCAGCAGTTCCGGTTCGCACTTCCGGAGCCTGAAAAAGGAGGCGAGTGAGGCGATATAGAGAGTGATCGCTCCGAAACAAGCGATGGTGATCAACTCAGAGGTTTTCCCGGAGATCAATGCAATCGATCCGATGATGGCATTCAAAATCAAAGCAGACGCGGGAGTCTTGAATCTCGCATGGGGGCGTCCCAGAAAACGGGGAAGATGTCCGTTCCTTCCGAGCTCGAATGTGACCCTTCCTGCAGCGAGGATGAGTCCATGAAAAGAAGCGACCAAACCGAAAAGCCCGACAGTCAGGAGCAGGTGGTACAACAGGTGGCCTTTACCGACGATTTTCGATAGCGCCAATGGCAAGGGGGAGTCGGAAGTCTCTGGCATGCCGGCCACCGGAAAAACGATCGCTTCCCATCCCGCAACCCCTACCGATGAAACAAAAGTCAAAACACAAAGGACTACTAGCGTGGCGATCGAGGTCCCGAATCCGAGCAGGATATTACGCCCCGGATTGACGGTTTCTTCAGCCACATTGGCTAACCCCTCGATTCCGAGGAAAAACCAGATAGCAAAGGGGATGGCAGCGAATACTCCTGACCAGCCGTGAGGGAGCGCGTTCGAGGTCAGGTTGGAAGGGTCGAGTCGGGGTAGCGTCACACCCGCGAAGATCAGGAGTTCGATCACAGCAAAAACGGTGATGAACAATTCAAAACGGGCGGCAGCACGGACTCCGATCAGGTTCAGTACGGTGAAGACCAGGAAGGCTGTCGCTGCGATGGTAAGGACCGGGAAAGCCGGGAGAAACTCGTGAAAATAAGCGCCAATGGCAAATGCGATGGCTGGTGGTGCGAAAAGGAATTCGATCCATTGGGCGGTCCCGGTCAGAATTCCCACACCCGGACCGAATGCGCGATCGGCGTAATCGAACGCTCCGCCTGCTTTAGGTATCGCGCAGGCGAGCTCGGCATAAGCAAAGACGAAAAACACATACATGAGTGCGATGAACAGTGTGGCTACCGCAAGCCCCAGGGTGCCACCGGCCGGAAGACCGAGATTCCAACCGAAATACATTCCTGAAATGACATAGCCGACACCGAGCCCCCAAAGCATGAGAGGGCCGAGAGAGCGTTCCAGTTTGGCATCAATCCTTTGTTCCATGGCGCTTTTCGCTCATGCTACCGGACTGCGAGTGGGTGAACAAGAAATCACCTTGGATGTGTCGCGTCAGTTCCGAGTCACTTCTTGGGCGTTGCGACGAGAGCAGCTGCGGATTCCAGGATCTTGCGGTGAATATCCGGGAAATGGGAAGAGCGCCGGTTCCATTCCTCTTCAAAATTCTGGAGGGTCTGATTGAGCAAATCCTGGTTCTTCGTCCGGAGCTGCTCGTTTTCGGCCAAAGAGGCCTCGATGCTTCGGAGCTTGTTCTCGAGTTGTTCGAGCTCCACTTCCATCTCTCTTTTTTGAGTCTCGAGTTGTTTGACCTGATCGACTACCGATTCTTGGGTGATGAGGACGGCTTTTACGCTCATAGCGGGATGTCTCCGAAGCCGGTTTTGATGGTTTCGCGAGCGGTACGGACTTTTTCGGAATGCTCGGAGTCCGTCGCCGGGGTCACCTGATGGACTTTCATCCGCTCCTCTTGAATACGGACGCTCTGGCTCAGGATCCGCAGTTTCTCCCTGAGGATTTTATTTTCGAGAATGAGACGGTGGGCGTTATCCTCGTCTCCGCCCAGTTCCTCGATCCTTCTTTTCAATGATTCGATCTGTTCATGGATTCCGAACAAGTCGTCTTCAAGCTTGAGTCTTTCGCCGACCTGTCTCAACTTGAACCCGCCCAAGCGGGAAAAAAGCAATCCGATTTCAGGGTAGTCGCAAAGGCCTCGTGTCTTCCCGATCCAGTAGATTTTTTGGCGTGAAAGTTTCTGAACGGTCTTTTTAAGCTCGATCAGATTCTTGGTATAGGCCTCGTCAAATGGAGCCAGGGTCAGATTCACCACTAAGGGACTCGGGGTGTTTTTCACGAGGCTCTCGAGGCCGATCGCGAGAAGACGAAACTGAGCGGCCTCGATTCGGCCCCGGATGGTGAATGAGCCGATCCCCTCGAATTGCTCATACTTTAGCTTCATTTTTCACCTCCGCTGTCAGCAGAAGATCGAGATAGGAGAGCTCCGGGAGTACCGAGCTGACGGAACCGTCACCCTTGAAGTCCGATCCTTTAACGTGCTCTTTCAGAGCGGTGGCCAGCATGCCCATGGCACACAGATCGTGCACATCCCGGTTGCCACTCATCCAGCCCAAAAAGGGCGCACCCCAGATCGACATGGCACGGTCGAGCGGTGCGAACTCCGGTAACATTTGCGCCAGAAAAGAGCCGATCAGACCGCAATGGATTCCGAAAGTCTGCTTCTCCATGGCAAGACGGACCGGTTCAGTGTGTTTCAATGAAGAAAGTTTTTTGTAGAATTCGAGTGACTCCCCCGGCTTGAGCAGGATCAGCGATATTTGTGCGAGCTGCCGCAAATAGCAAGTGACCGGGACTTGCTTGTCGAGAGAGAGCTTTTTCTTGAATTTGGAAAGCTTCAGACTCAGCAAACCTTGCTCGGTCGCCCGGGTAAATGCCTGGTTGATGGGCTCATCCAACTTGGTTCCTCCCAGGTTCAGCACCGGACTCCGGTGCAGGAAGAGCAAGTAATCGAACAGAAAACCCGCTGCGAACACATGGTCCTTGTACCGGCTCTCTTCGCCGAACTGATTCCTGGCTTCATTCGCATACTTCAGGATCTCATTCGGCTTTCCAGGAAACTTGCCAGTGCTGAAATCAAGCTCGAGTTCTTTGATTTTGAGAACCTGATTGAGGAGACCGAGCAGGAGCCAGTGTCGAGTGGCGTTGGTGGTGTAAAAGCGGATGTGTTCCTCGAGCGGAACCTCGCGATCCTGTGGGTTTAGGGACTTGATCAGTGTTTGGAATGGAGGAATGAACTGGGGGTGCCGGTTGAAGTTCGTGATCAAATGAGAGACGCGATCTTCTACGTTATCGGGTTCAAACAGCAGGGGTGCAACGTCGGTGGCGGCGAAGGGGCCGATGATTTTCTGGAAAAGCTCCTCGATCAACGGGAGAGCCTTACTCACGCGTCAGGGCGCTCACCCAACGCCTGTCCGAGTGGAACCCAAGTCTCCAGGTTCCGGGCGCTGTTCTCGACGAGATCCCGGCTGAGTTTCAATTTTCCATTTTGGACGAGCCAGATCACTGTGGAGCCTCCAAATAAAAAGTAACCTTTTTCGGCGCCACGGGCAAATTTAACAGGCATCGCATCGAGCGGAGAGTAGGCACTCTGGACGATCTTGCCCACTCCGAGTGCTCCGACCTCGATCATGGCGACCTTGCCGAAGACGGGGCTTTCAAGAATCGCCACCTGGCGTTCGTTCTTGAGGAATACTTTTGGTTCGGCTTCGAATGCGGCTGGATTGACCGAGTGGTACTCGCCGCTGACCCGGGTGTGACGGATCAGATTTCCTTCGAAGGGGAAATGGAAGCGGTGGTAATCCACGGGGCAGAGGCGGGCGAGAATCAAGGTGCCGCATTCGAATTCTTTTGCGATTTCAGCGTCCTGTAGCAGAATTCCGAGATCGATCTCGATCCCCTTCACCGGGAAGGTCTGTTTTGATTTCAAGGATTCGAACACCAGGTATCGGGCTTCGGCTCCCGCGCAGAAGGTCCCGGTATCGCTGACAAACGGTCTTTTTCCGTCTTTGAATTTCCGGATGAAAAACTGATTGAAGTTCGAATAGACGGTGGTTTCAAACTCCTCCATGTCGATTCGGTATTTCAGGATGAAATCGTCAATTTTCGAACGGCTCAACGGAGAGTCTTCGAAGACACCGAAAATCCGGCTGACCCATTGCTTGGAGAACAAATGGCGGGTGAGCAATCTTCCGGGCAGGGTCCGATAGGCCCAATTCAACCAGGCCTCACCGTAAACTTGCTCAGTTTCGACGCGTTGATGGGTTCGATGGTAGTAACGGATCACGGATGATATCTCCACGGTGAAAGGGACGGTGCGGTGTTTTGACGTAGGTGAAGCGCTCCGGACGGCAAACCTGGTTTTGGAGTCCTTGTTGCGTGCGCAGGGGATCGCTGATGATCCTGACCCAGCCCTTGGGTGGGGTTGCGGCTTTTTTGGACTCGCGGGTAGCGACCCAGAGAAAGGAGAATTTGAGCCACTCCCGGATGCCTCCGAGTTTGATCGAGAACTTTTTGAAAAAGCTACCGGGTAACTTCGCAGGGATCGAAAAGTGGCACCAATCCCGTCCTTCCGTGAGCGGACAGGTTCCGGCATGCAGGCAGGGACCCCATGGGATCAAAGGGTCCTGAGTGAGGGTCAGTTCGTTCCGGATTCCGGCGAGACGTTGTGAAGCGGATTTGAAGGCCGGTTCGATCAGAAGGACGCCGCCTCCTTTCGGGTCTCGCAGAAACGGAGCCAGGCCTTGTTGGAAGATTCTCGGGTCATCCGGGCATTCATTCAAAACGTTTCCGAACAGGACCAATGAGGCATTGAAGCCGAAATCTTTAGGATGTTTCCACCAGGAGCGATCATCCAGGATGGCGCGAACATCTCCCGTGATCTCCGGGTAAAGTTCGAGGATTTTTCCGAGGAGGATTTCACCGTCCTTCAGGATGGTTCCATTCTGATCGATCCAGACAAGTTCGATGGAAAAGGGAAGGGTGAGGGGGCGTCGGTCCGCGCTCCTGAGTCCGTCGAGCAAAAAAACGAGCAGAGCCAGAGAGGCGGTGCCCGGTCCTGATCCGACATCCACCACACGGAAGACACCGGTCTCGGTGGCGTGCGAGAGTGCCGCTTCGATGGCCTTCGGGTAACGATCGAACAGTGTCAGGAATTTGGCTCCCTGGAGACCGAAGAAATACAGGAAGTAACTCGAACGGAATCGAGCGGTGGTGAAATAATTCGGAAGCTTGCTCCCGTCGCGCTCTACAGTGAAGAACTCTGAGAGTTCAATCAGGCCTTTCGAGAAAAAATTGACGTCTTCCTTGTCGAAAGGTTTCTTCTTCCACGACTCCGAGGGCGAGAACCGCTCTTTGACGAACGCGGGGAGGACATCGTCCAACACTCGGGTCCAGGTTTCCGGAAACTCGGGCGACTCCGTCAAAGAATGCTTTTTTGCATCGGATTTCATGAAGGTTTTGGTATACTCGGAACTGGGCGACTTTGAAAAGGAGTTTCAATGCAGCCGATTTTTCAGCACCGTTCAGTACAATCCTACTTGAAGAACCTGGAACGCCAGAAATACAGGTTCTTTTGTGTCTCTTGCAAAAAGGAGCGACACCTTTCGCCTCCGGCCCAGATCGGCTCTCCACAGTTCTATGCTCAGATTGCGATCACAACTGCATTTTGCTCGCTATTGACTTGGCCGTGGATGGAGTGGAAGGGGCTTTTGGCTTTCCTGATTCCTGTCGGATTGATTTTTGAAGCCGGTTACCGTCTGAAAATGAGGGCCTCATTGGTGTGTCCGGACTGCAAGTTCGACCCCATCCTGTATCTGGTGAATCGCGAGCGAGCGGTGGCCGAAGTCGAGGCCAACTGGCGGAAGAAGTTCGAGGAAAAAGGCCTGATATATCCGGAGCGTAAGCTACAAAAGGCTGCACGGAGAAGATCCCTTGACTTGGTCATGACATCTGGCGTAAATCAGGGGCATGGCAATCAACAAAGTGATTCTGATCGGCAATCTGGGGCAGAATCCTGAGGTCAAGACTTCTTCCTCCGGACAAAGCATCTGCAACTTGAGTATCGCAACCAATGAATCCTGGACGGACCGCAACGGTCAGAAGCAGGAGAAGACGGAATGGCACCGCGTCGTGGTGTTCGGCAAGCTCGCCGAGCTCTGCGGTCAGTACCTCCAGAAGGGGCGCCAAGCCTATATCGAAGGCAAGCTGCAGACCCGCTCCTGGCAGGATAAAGAAGGCCAGACCCGTTATACCACCGAAGTCGTGGCCCAGCAGGTCCAGTTCCTCGGCGGCGGAGCGACCCGCTCTACCGGCAATGAATACGGCTATTCGAACTCCAACCAGAGCCAGAACAACAATTACGGTCAGGACTACGGTAACAGCAATATGGCGTCGACCTCGTTCCAAGCCGAGCCTACCTTTACTGAAGAAGACGTACCATTTTGATGACCAACCCTGCGAATCGGGTACTGATCGTCATCCCGACCTACAATGAGATCGAGAACCTGGGTCCCATCACCTCCGAGGTGATGAAGCGGACTCCCTCGGAGGTTCATGTCCTGGTCGTGGATGACGGTTCACCCGATGGTACCGGTGCCTTGGCAGACCGCCTGTCGGCTTCTGAACCGAGAATCCATGTCCTTCACCGCACTCAGAAGCAGGGTTTGGGGCCGGCTTATATCGCCGGTTTCCGTTGGGGTTTCGATCAGGGTTTCGATCAATTGGTCGAAATGGATGCTGATTTCTCGCATCATCCTTCCTTTTTACCAGCCATGCTGAATCTCATGAACGAGCATGATTTTGTGATCGGCTCGCGTTATGTGGATGGGGGCGGGACTGTAAACTGGGGGCTCCTCCGGAAAATCATCAGTCGGGGCGGAAGTTTTTACTCCCGCATGGTACTCGGGGCGCCCATTCGTGATTTCACCGGTGGATTCAACGGCTGGAACCGCCGTGTCCTCGAGGGAATCGATCTCGACACCTTGGAAGCGGGGGGTTATTCCTTCCAGATCGAGCTCAAGTACCGGGCTTTCCGCAAAGGATTCCGCTTCAAAGAGTTCCCGATCCTGTTTGAGGACCGGAGGGTGGGGAAATCCAAGATGAGCTCCAAAATCGTCATCGAGGCTCTGTCCCTCGTTCCGAAGCTTCGCTTTAAATCCTGATCCGAAACAGGTAGGATTTCCTCAATGAGTTTCGGGTTCGAGTCGGGTTTTTGGTTCACCCTGTTTGCCGCCCTTCAACTGATGGGCGCACCGTGCTCCATTGCGGCTCAGAAATCCACACACTCCCAGCATCCTCACACGCTGGTTCTCATCGACAAAAAGACGAATTTTCTCCACCTTGCCCATTACGAAGATGATGATTCTTTTAGGATCCTGAAGACCTATCACACCACCACCGGGAAAGTGAAAGGTGACAAGCAAGAGGAGGGCGATCTGAAGACGCCCGAGGGCGTGTATCAGTTTTCTTCCAAGATCCTGCCTCCCCAGCTCAAGGCCAAATTCGGAGTGATGGCTTTTTACATCAACTATCCTAACGAGTACGATCAGATCGCTGGTTGCACCGGTTATAATATCATGCTTCACGGCACCAATGAGCCTGAGAGACTCAAGAGGGACTTCGATAGTGAGGGTTGCGTGGTGCTCAAGAACGAGGAACTGCTTGAAATCCAACAGACCATTCAGCCGGGCCTGACTCCGGTTCTGATCTTCGACGAACTCTCTCCAAAGTACCAGGGTGGTGGTCGGGATGAGCGTCTTCACCGGTTTTTCGAGACCTGGATCCGTGACTGGGAAAGTCGTGATGTTGAAAAGTACATGAGGCATTACCACACCGATTTCGCATCCCCGATCAAGGGCAAGCATGTGGATCGTGGGCAATGGAAGGCGTACAAAGGCGCACTCACCAGGAAGTATTCCCGGATCAACGTGAACGCGAGCCATCCTTATTTTTTCCGTCATCCCAAATACACGATGATGATGTTCACCCAGGATTATGAGTCCAAGCTGAAAGGCGGGGGCAAGGGGCTCGTCTCGAGGGGAACGAAGATCCTCTACATTGCCGAAGAAAACGGTGATCCGAAGATCATCTCAGAGAATTTCACAGAGATGATGTGGTGAGCCCAGAAGCGTCCATGAACTCAGAAGTGTTGGTGATCGGAGGCGGACTCATCGGCAGTGCTGTGGCTCATGGTCTCGTCAGTCTCGGTCTCAAGAATGTGATCGTGATCGATCCTGATCTCAGCGGTGAATGGAGCAGCAGTGAATTGAATGCGGGCGGGGTCAGGGGAACCTGGTCCCAGACCGTGAATCTCGAGTTATCAAAAGCTTCTATCGATTATTTTTCCACGCAGGCGGAGCAGGTGGGGTACCGGCCGTGTGGCTACCTTTGGCTCCACCGCCAGGAAACCTGGGATGCTGCATTGGGTTCGCGGGAAATGCATGTCCGCCAGGGTTGGCCTGTCGAGGTGCTGGATGTGGAGGGCGTCCGTAAGCGCGTACCCTTCATCGACAAGACATCCGATCTTGCTGGCGGCTTATTCGGGGTCCGTGACGGGCTTGTGAACCCGAACCGGCTCAAGGAACATTTCCGCGAGGAGGCGATGAGGCGAGGTGCGAGATTTGTGGATGGAGCCTATTTTTGTGGCGCCCATTTCTCCTCCGACGGGAAAGTTTTTGTCGAGGCATTTCGTTTCGCCTCCGGCCTTTCGAGTGTTCAGAAGAGGGAATTGTTATCGAGGAATCCTTCCATGCGAGATGAATTCTCGAGCGAGGAGGGCGATTGGATCCGGATTGAGGCCGATCGGCTGGTCAATGCTGCCGGTGCCTGGGCTCCCGAGATCGCCCGTCGTCTGGGGTACTCCTGTCCGTCACAACCGGTGAGGCGGCAGATCTCGCTGTTCCATGCGAGGGATCTCGACCTCACTCCTTACGGAATGATCATCGACCCTTCGGGCGTTTATTTCCATCCCGAGTCCATTTACGGACTCTCCGGTTTTGCCAATCCCGGAGAACGTCCCGGTTACCGCTTTGATTACGATGGTGACGCATTTTTCGAAGAGTGGATCTGGCCGGCCTTGTACGAACGGTCGAGCGCCTTTGAAAGTCTCCGTCATGTGAGTGGTTGGGCAGGTCTTTACGAGGAGAGTCCCGATCATCACGCCATCGTCGGTGAGGCGTTCGGTGGATCGATTCCCCGGGGGCGGGTGTTCGAAGCCCATTCCTTCTCAGGCCACGGAGCGATGCAGAGCTTTGCAGCCGGCCGCGGATTGGCCGAAAAGATGGTGAGTGGCCGTTATCAGACCATCGATCTTGAACTGCTCTCGGCCACGAGATTCAGGGATGGAAAGTCCATACCCGGCGAAACCTGGGTGATCTGATGCTGACGGACCCGAGTTTGTCGCGGATTCAAGACGGTATGGAGCGTGCGATTTCTCAGGGAATCGGATCCGGAATGGCCGCATCCTTCGGTCGTATCGAAGACCTGGTTTCGGGGCACCCGGTGACAACTCTTTATGCCGGACGGACTTCGCGCTTTTCCGGGGCCGGTGAAGTCGGTCCATCGACCCGTTTTGATCTCGCGTCATTGTCGAAGGTTCTCGGCACTACCCTTCTGGCCATGAAGCGTCTGGAGCAGGGGCAGTTTCGATTGGATGAGTGTCCAGTTCCTGGAAGACCCTTCACATGGAGACAAATGCTCCTTCATTCGACGGGACTGCCGGCTTGGAGTGCTTTTTACGAGACCCTGATCGGACGTTTCGGCCCCGGGCTTCATGCGGTTTCAACCGAAGTGCGGTCACGGTTGTTCTTTTCGGCTTTAGATGCGATCGGGCAGGAGTCCGCACCCGGTGAGCGGATCGTATATTCGGATCTCGGCTTCCTTCACCTTGGAAGAGCCCTCTCTACAGACCTCGGAACCGATGTGGCCCGACTTTGGGCAGAGTCAGAGAATGTGGGTCTTCACTATCGTCCCGTGGTCCATTCCCCGCTTGAGGAACGGTGGGCGATCCAGGCCCGGGGTGAATCGGTAGCCATGACCGAAGTTTGTCCTTGGCGTGGACCCCTGGCCGGTCTCGTACATGACGACAATTGCTACACCCTGGGCGGTGTTGCGGGCCATGCCGGAGTGTTCGGAACTCTTCCTGATCTTCAAGCTTGGATTCGCGGCTTGTTCCGTGGAGATTTTGTTTCGCTCGCGACGCTCAAAGAGTTCTCGACCCCTTGGTCAGACGCCCATGGGGTGAGGCGCGCTCTCGGATTCGATTGTCCGGCCCAAGACGGAAGTGGATCGACCGGTTTTGCGTTTTCGCCGGACTCGATCGGGCATCTGGGGTTCACAGGCACCTCGCTCTGGATGGATCCGGTGAGCGGGAATTTCGCCGTATTGCTGACCAACCGGGTGCATCCGACCCGCGATGATAGCCGGATCCGGGCTTTCCGTCGGGCTTTTCATGAAGAATTGAGGAATCACCTGTGAAGCGACCCTGTCGTCTGCTGTTTGCTATCCTGATCATTTCTGCTTGTGCCACCTCCCCCTTGGGGCGGAAGCGAGTCCTGCTGTTCGGCGATTCGATGATGGATTCCATGGGCGTTCAGTCCTTCGAGGAAATCAAAAAAAAGACTCCGATCGAGTCGGATCCCAAGGTCAATGCCTATGTGAAGTGCATCGCCGTTCCGCTCATCGAGAATGCAGGGAGCAGGATTCCCGTATCCCGGTGGGAAGTGGTTGTCTTCAAGGACTCCTCACCCAATGCCTTCGCACTGCCGGGCGGGAAGATCGGCGTTCACACGGGAATGTTGGCGGTGGCTCGCAGTGCGGATCAACTGGCTGCCGTGATCGGGCATGAGGTCGGGCATGTTTTGGCTCAGCACGGGAATGAGCGGGTGTCCCAGGGGGAGTTGGCCTCCTTGCTGTTCGGGGTGGTTGACGTCAGTTTGCGGGAAATGGATCCGGACAAGAAAAAGCTTTTGCTCGGAGGATTGGGGGTGGGGCTGCAGTTCGGAGCACTGCTTCCCTTCAGTCGCTCACAAGAATCCGAGGCGGACCTGATCGGACTCCGTTTGATGGTCCGTTCCGGCTTCGATCCCAAACAGAGTGTCGAACTTTGGAAGAACATGAAGGTGAGTGCCGGAGGCGGCGGACCGGAGTGGCTCTCGACGCATCCTTCTCCCGACTCCCGGATCCGGATCCTGGAGGCAGAAGCCGCCAAGATGGAAGCGAACTGGAACTCGATCCGGGAACGCGGCAACCTTCCCCGGTGTTCCAGGACTTGAAGCTTCTCGCTGGCCAGTCCCGTCCGGCTTCGCTATGATCCGTCCATGGCACTTGCGATCCGGGATACCCTCTTTTTACGCGCTTTCTCGTTCATCAAGATTCCGCTGCTCTATGCTGCGGGTGTGAGTGTTGTTTCCCTGGATTCCGAATCTTGCGTGGTGCGCCTCCCGTTCAAGCGAATCAACAAAAATCATCTGAATTCCATGTATTTCGGTGCGCTCTGTATCGGTGCCGATGCGGCCGGAGGCCTGATTGCGGCCAAGTTGCTCCGCAATCTGAAGGGCGCGAAGGGTTCACTCATTTTTAAAGACTTTCAGGCGCGCTTCTTGAAACGGCCGGAGGGCGATACCTTTTTCACCTGTCGGGAGGGGCTCAAGATCTCCGAAGCGGTAGAGAAGTCACGGCAGACCGGTGAGCGGGTGGATTTGCCCGTGCCGGTGGTCGCGACAGTTCCTTCCCTTTTCGGAGAGGAACCCGTTGCGGAGTTCGTCCTCACGCTCTCTTTGAAAGTGAAACAGGGGTGATCACATGGCCTTCGACAAGTACAAACACTACGAAAACTCGGTACAGACTCCTGAAGAACATGTCCGCATCTTCGAGAGCATGTTTTTTCAGATCAGGAGAAAAGAAGCTCTTCGCCTGAGAGAGGACTTTTGCGGAACTTTTCTCATCTCTTGTAAGTGGGTCAAATCAAATGAGCGGAGAACCGCCACCGGGATCGATCTCGATCCCGAGCCCGTCGCATTTGGCAAAAAGCATGGGTATTCCAAGCTTACTGCCGCCCAGAAGAAGAGGATTGATTTGCGTTTGCAGGACGTCTGCATCCCGACCGGGGATAAGCATGAAATCATTGGGGCGGGGAATTTTTCCTTCAATATCTTCAAGGACAAGAAAGCACTCAAAAAGTATTTCACGGCGGCCCGGCGTTCCCTGACTCCTGACGGGATTTTCGTCCTGGAGATGGCCGGAGGTCCGGGATTCATCGCGAAGGGTCGTGAGCAGAAGACCTATACCATGCCCGGCCTCGGTAAGTTCACTTACTATTGGGATCAAAAATCATTCGATCCGATCACACACTTCGGCACCTATGCCATTCACTTCAAAGACCGTCGCGGAGTGATGCACAAGGATGTTTTCACCTACGACTGGCGGGTCTGGAGCATTCCCGAGCTCCGCGAGGTCATGCTCGAGTGCGGATTCAAGGATACCAAGGTTTTCTGGGAGGATCCGGGACCGGATGGTTCCGGAACGGGAGAGTATGTTGCCATGGAAAAAGGCGACAACGCTTTCGCTTGGATCGCTTTTGTGGTTGGCATCAAATGAATTCCCCCTCACAATCATGAGGATGGAATCATCTGTTGGAACCGGCCGGTTCAAACATGTTCATATCATCGGTGTTTGCGGCACTCTCATGGGCGCATTTGCGGCCTATCTCCGTCGTGCAGGGGTCCGTGTCACCGGAAGTGATCAGAATGTCTATCCTCCGATGAGTGATGTTCTCCGGAATGCCGGAATCGAACTCTTCTCTCCGTATGACGGGTCCAATCTCGACAGAATCGGCGGCGTGCCGGATCTGGTGGTGGTTGGAAATGTGATCGTACGGACGAATCCCGAGATGATCGCTTTCATGGACAGAGGCGATTCTTATGTATCTTTGCCCGAGTTCATGGAGAAGCACCTGCTCCCGGGAACCCGTAATCTGGTAGTTGCCGGGACGCATGGTAAGACGACTACTTCCAGTCTTTTGGCCCACGTCTTGAATGAAAGCGCTCAGGCTCCGTCTTATTTTATCGGTGGAGTTTCGGCAAGCCTGCCGAACAGCTTTCATGTCGAGCCGGGCAGTTCGTATTTTGTTCTGGAAGGGGATGAATACGACACCGCATTCTGGGACAAGGTTCCCAAGTTCAACCATTATCTTCCAGATGATGTGATTCTCACCTCGGTCGAGTACGATCACGCCGATATCTATCCCGATCTGGATTCGGTAAAAAAAGCATTCCGTGGCTTGATTTCCAGGATCCGTCCAGGCGGGCGACTGATCGCCTGTGTCGAGACCGAGAACGTGCGCGAGTTGTTGAATGACTCGAAAGTTCCGGTTGTGCGCTACTCCAGAAACCTCTCTGATCCTGCCGATTATCACTTTAAGGGGGCTGTGACCGACGGTTCCGGAATCCGTTTCGAAGTTCTGTATCAAGGAAAGAAGGTCGATGACCTGTCTCTTCCGCTTCCGGGAGAGCATAACGCATTGAATGCTCTTGCTGTTTACATCGAGTGTCGCCTGCTCGGCGTCGAGTCCTCCCTGATTAAAAAAGGTCTGGCATCGTTCAGCGGAATCAAGCGCCGCCAAGAGGAGCGTGGAGAGGTGAGGGGAGTGCTGGTCATCGACGATTTCGCACACCATCCAACCGCAGTTCGTGAAACTCTGGCGGCACTGGCTGCCAAGTATTCTGGACGAAGGCTGCTTGCGGTATTCGAGCCCAGGTCCGCCACCTCACGCAGGAAAGTATTTCAAAAGGACTACACCGAGGCCTTCGATTGTGCAGATGGGATTTTTGTCGCTGTTGCCTATGATCAGAGCAAGATCCCGACAGATCAGCAGTTTTCGAGCCAGGAACTGGTGGAGGGATTGAAGGCGCGCGGAAGGAATGCCGAGTTTTTCGAATCGGTCGATTCCGGCGTCAATTCTGTGGCGACTCATTCCCGTGCGGGTGATGTGATAGCAGTGCTTTCGAACGGCGGTTTTGGCGGGTTCATCCCCAAATTACTCGAACGGCTCCGTCAGTAGTCTCGTTCCCGGAATTTTTTGCCCGTTTTTTACACCATCGCCTTGAGATATTCTGGGTGCAGGATGTCGACTGTCTCGGATTACACCGCGTATTCGAATGCCACTCAAAGGATGAAGGACTCGTTCGATACAGAACGTTCCCAAAGCCAGACCCGTCATGAGGAAGAAGTTCTCAAGATGAAGTCTGACCAAGAGCACGAGCTCGAGTCCCTCAAACGCGAATACAACGAGGCACTTGCCGAAGAAAAGGATTCCGCACGTCAGGAAGTCCGGAGGTTGAAGGAAGATCTCTACGGATCGAATGGAAAGCGGATGTCGGATGATCTGAAGCGCCTTCATGAGGAACGGCAGGAGTTGGATCGATACCGCAGGGAGATTCAATCCGAAGCTTCAAAGAGAGTGGAGCGGGCGGAGGAAGTGTCTTCCGAGCGCGAGGGTCGTATCCATGAGGCTGCTGAATCGAAAACCGAAGAGGCACTCGCGGCTCAGCGACGCTCTCATACAACCGAGATGAAGGATCTGTATGATGAGCTCGCCATCTACCGGAACGAGGGCCGTGATGTCGAAACGGAAAAAGCCAAAGCCCGTCAAGAGTCGATAGAATCTTACGAGGCCGATCACCTCCGGGAGCGCGATCGGATCGTTTCCTCTTATGAGAAAACCGTCAACCGGATGGGGGAACGGGCCGAAGAAGCGGAGAACCTTTATGAAAGGGTTCTTGCCGACCGGATGATCGAGGCGAACGCGAAAACCCGTGATTTGGCCGCCCGTCAGAAACGCGAGTTTTCGGACCAGCTTCGTGATCAGAAAACGGACAAGGCCCGGATGGAAAACTATTATCAGAACGCGCTGAGGGACTCCGCCTTGCGGAATTCCTCGAGCGAGCGGAATCTGGTCAGGGTAAATCAGGAACAGACCGAGCAAGCCATGGCCCGGAAGGATCAGGCATATGGCGAGTACCTGGATCGGAAGAACAACCATTTCGCCGTAGAAATGGGTTCGCGAGATGAACTGATCCGTGAGCTTCAGAACACCGACGACCCGAGGAAGGCGTCGCCCATGGTGGTGAAGAAAATCCAGGATACCGAGCAAAGACGGTACCTGGAGCAGCTTGATGCCACTCAGGATCAGAATGATAAGCAACTTGCTGCAGCGAGATCCCGAGATCAAAGCGAGCGATCCGATATGAGGACGGGTTTTGAGCGGCAGGTCCGGAATCTCAGTCGGGACCTCCGTCAGGATGCCGATCTGAAGGAACGTACCTTCGTGGATACGTTCCAGGATGCCCAGTACGGGCATGAGCGAGACATGCTCGACCTTAAGGAAACTCAAAGAAGTCGCGTCGAGAGGATGCACTTGGGACACTCCGAAGAGATGACACGCGAACAGGAGCGCGCTCGAGATTCCCTTCAGGAGCAGCGGGATACGCTGAAGGTGGAGCGTGACCGGGTGGTGGACAACTTGTCCCATGGACAGCGCATGAAGGATCGGGAATGGGCGATGCGCGTACATGATATCAGACGTGATTTCGACGAGAAGATCACTCAAGCCAAAGAAGAACATGAAAAAACCCTGAGCCAATTGAAATACGATCATGACAAGAAGCTCCGGGAGCAGGAGCGCACCTCCAAGCGCCAGGCGGATGAGAAGGACAGGGGCTACGATCACCGGATCAAGGAAATGGAGATGGCTTTCCGTGAGCGGGAACGTTTTTTGACCGAGCATTATGAGCAAGAGCTTGCTAAGATGAAACGCACCAATGCACATCTCATCGCGAAGAAAAGTTAAGATTGTCGGTACGCTCGGTCCTTCGAGCAACACCCCTGAGAAAATAGAAAAGCTGATCCGAGCCGGGCTCGACACGGCCCGTCTCAATTTCAGCCACGGGACCCACGAAGTTCACCGTGATCTCTTCGCTTCGGTGAGGGCTGCTGCAAAAAACGCGGGCAAGCATGTCGGCATCCTCCAGGATTTGCAAGGTCCCAAGCTCAGGGTCGGGAAAATCCCTGCTCCGGGAATTGATTTAAAGGCCGGAGATGAGGTTTTGTTGTTCCCGGAAGGAACCGATCCCAGATCCTCTTTGACCGGTAGGATCGCGATTCCCATTTCAGCCGAGATCGCAGGTCCCTTGTCCAAAGACGTCCGCAAGGGGTCCCGCATCCTGTTCGATGACGGTAAGATTTCAAGCGAAGTCAAAGAAGTCCATGCGCCCGAGATGGTCGTGACGGTTTCTGTGGGTGGGAAGCTGACATCCAACAAGGGCATGAATCTTCCGGGTACCCCCCTGTCTCTCCCTTGTGCCACCGATAAAGATCTCAGGGACTTGAAGCTCGGACTCGAACTCGGAGTGGACTCGGTTGCCCTTTCTTTTGTGCGTACCCCGCAAGACGTCACTTTTGTGAAGGAGCAGATCCGGAAGAACAGCAATCATCATCCATTGCTGGTGGCCAAGATCGAACGCGAAGAAGCGGTCTATGCTCCTGAGGGTATTCTCGAAGTTACCGACGGGATCCTGATTGCCCGTGGAGATATGGCAGTCGAACTTGGGGCTGAGAAAGTACCCATCATCCAGAAGATGCTCATCCGGATGTCGAATGAACTCGGCGTACCAGTCATTACCGCGACCCAGATGCTCGAGAGCATGATTTCGTGCCCGACTCCGACCCGGGCTGAAGCGTCCGATGTTGCCAATGCGGTCTTTGATGGAACCGATGCCGTGATGCTTTCGGCCGAGTCGGCGTCCGGACAGTATCCGGTAGAAGCGGTTGAAACCATGGCCCGGATCATTTGTGAGGCGGAAGGCGAAACCCGCTATTCTGTTCACCAGAATTTGATTCCCGTTTCAGGATCGATTGTGGATTCGATCGAGTTCAGTGCCTCCCGGATTGCAAGCCATGTGGGTGCCCGTGCGATTGCCTGCCTGACCCATTCAGGCACCGCAGCCCGCACCTTGGCCAAATATCGGCCGGAGATACCTATTGTCGCCATCATGGACAATGAAGCATCTCTCCGCAAACTCGCATTCGTGTGGGGAGTGGAAGGCGTTTTGATTCCGGAGTTGGTCGCCACTGATGATCTGTTTGGAATGGTGGGTCGGACCCTGGTCGAGAATCAGCGGGCAGAAGAAGATGATTTGATTGTCGTGACAGCCGGTACTCCGAGTCTCGGTCGTGGAACCACGAATACGATCAAGGTCCATCAGATCAAGAACAGGGCCCCGGGCAGGGGTCGGAATTGAAGACTTCCTGATGAAATCGACCGTACTCAACGAGGTCTTCGCTGCATTCTGTGAGAGCAGGACCCATTTCGATTCGATGGTTTCCAAGCTGGATCCATCGAAGAAATCCAAGGTAGCGACTTTGCTCGGCGCATTTTTGAGAAGACCCCTGACCGTAGCGTCGACCTTCAAGATCCGCCTGGAGGCCACTCCCCTGGAGTTCTGGAATCTCAGCTTCATCCGACTCAAGAAGCACGACGGAATTCATGCGACACTCCGGGACCTCTGGCAGCGTTGGGAGGAGATTCCGAGCGAAGGAGGGGTCGAGGATTTTCCACCGGCGATGATTTCGGAGTGGACTCGGGATTGGGGCGAAGATCATGCCCAAAAAATGGCTAGGTTGCTCAGTCAGGATCCGCTGACAGTGATTCGCTTTCATCGTCGTGCTTTCGGAAACGACGGACGCTTGTTGCCGGAGTTGGAGTCTTGGTTGAGTGAGGCAGGATTGCCCAAATCAAGACCCGGGAATCATTCCACACGTGCCCGTATTTTCAGGGGTTTCGCCGCCGTCCAGAAGAATGATTGGTTCAAACAGGGTTACTTTGAGATTCAGGACGAGGGTTCCCAAATCATGAGTTTGTATGCCCTCCTTCCCGAATCGGTCCGGCCGCACCTTCGCGATCGTCCCGGTGTGGAAAGGAGTCCGTTTCCTTCGTTGCCGAATGATCTCCAGGCCGCGCCCATGGAAGTGGTGGATGCCTGTGCCGGTGCGGGTGGTAAGACTCTCGCTCTTTCTGATTTGATGGGGGGTAGGGGCAGGGTCTACGCTTACGACGTTTTTGAAATGAAAGTCAGGAATCTCAGGCAACGGATCGACCGTGCGGGTGAAAGAAATGTGCAGGCAAAACTGCTTCCGCGCACCGGGGATCCGGGCTTGACACCCTTCGAGGGCAAGTCCGACGTGGTACTCATTGATGCTCCTTGCAGTGGTACCGGGGTTTTGCGCCGGAATCCCGATACGAAGTGGAATCGGAAGCCGCTCGAGCAAGCCAAAGTGGAAGGAAGCCTGCCGATCGGCACTCTTCAAGAATCGGTTCTTGAGACCTATTCCCGTTTAGTGAAACCGGGCGGAAGGCTGGTTTACGGAGTTTGCACGCAGAATCGGGCCGAGTCCACCGAGCGGATTGAGAAGTTCTTACAGACCCATCAGCGGTTCAGTCTCGACTCATCCGGATTCATCGGACCATTCGATACAGATGGATTCTTCATGGCCTCTCTCAGGGCCGGAGAGTGAAGTTCCGGTAGTCTCCTTTGTATTCCTCCGTGATGATCCGCCATTGGTAAACGCCCGGCTTCTGGATCATCGCTCCGGTGCGATGGGATCCGTCTGAACTGCCTTCAAATGGGATCTCCAAAACGGTTTTCCCGTCCTTCAGGACCTGGAGCTTTCCGGATCGGTCCTTGGGGAACACTTCAAAACGGAACATGACCCGGAAAGCACCTTCTTCTTTTCGATCTCTCTTGAAGACGGTCTGATGAGTTGGTTCGAGTAGGAAGGCCCGTACCGATTCTTCAGAGGTGCGGGAGAGTTTCGGTAGAGGCGTCGGAGATGGCGTGCTCACAACCTCATCTCTCACTTTCACATCGCCGGCCATCCAGTCTTTCAAGGAGGATTCAGGCAGAGAGATTTTCTGAGGCTTCCTCGATTCATCCACAGCTTGTTCGAGCGAACTGGCCTTGATGTATTCACCTTCGAAAGGGTCGGGTGCGGTTCCAGAGTCCGGAGGATTCTGGATCGAAACCCCAAGAATGATTTGGCCGGTGGCCACGAAGATGTAAAACCACTCCCATTTCGAGAACCGGTTCATGGTCCGACCCTCATTAATGCAAAAGTGATGTCGTCAGCCGGGGGTGATCCTCCAGTGGCCTCGAAAAGCAGAAACTCGATGGCAGTCTTCGAACGGCCGAGATTCTCCTCTTTTGCGAGGATTCCGGCGATTGCACTCCGGAATGCGGTCCTGTGCTCGGCAGTGAGGTCCTCACCACGCGGGGTGAGCATTCCATCGGTATAGAGCAGAAGTGTGTCTCCCGACCCGAAAGAAGTGGAGTGTTCATCGATCACGGTGAGTGAGGGACCTTCTCCCAGCCGTGTTCCGCGGCTGTGGAGGATCGAGCTTTTTTCTGCTTCGGATTTCTTGAAGATCCATGCAGGGGGATGTCCCGCTCCTGCGTAGTGAAGGGTATTGATCGACGGGTCAAAGACGGATACGAATAGCGTCATCTGCAATTCTCCTCCGCCGATGTCCCAAACAGCCGAATTGGCGGTAGTGAGAATGTCTTTGAGTGTCGGAGAAGAAGAAGGGGTATTTCCCTCATTTTTGATGAGCGTAGCCAATGAACCACGGACTCCGGCTGTAACGAGTGCGCTCGGAAGACCGTGTCCGGTCACATCTCCCACGTAGAGGTAGACTTTCCCTTCCGATTCGAAACATCCCCAGAAGTCTCCGCCCGTCTCGGTTGCAGATTGATAATGACTCTGCACCTCGCATGGACCCATGCGAACTTCCGGCGGAGGGAGCAATCGGGACTGGATTTCAGCGGCGATATTGACTTCTTCCTCCATCCTGCTCGACCGGGCTTCACCGGCGAGCAGCATCCGGATCCGTTCGATCAGTACTCCGCAAACCCGGATCAGGATTCCGGTCTCGTCACTTCCCGCTTGGGGAAGGGGCACATCGAGACTTCCGTTCTCCGCCTGTTCCAGGGCTACCGTGAGTTCTTTGAGGGGCCTGAGTAAAGTCCGGAAGAGGAAAAGGGTGAGAAGTAGTGTGCATCCTCCGAGAAGCAGACCCAGGCGAGCCTGTTCCACAAGATTCTTCCGGAACTCCTCCATGAAGGTGTTACCCGGAATGGAAGCCAGTACCAGTTTACGGTCCGGGAGGAATCGAAAGAGTCCGTAAGGCCGGATCGATCCCCGATCGATCCCGGATTTCAGAGCGAGTTCGAGGAAAAGGTGGGGTTTTGCGAGACGTTTGCCGACTCTCTTCGGGTCAGCGGTGTCGGCAAGAATCTTCGATTCCGGAGAGAGTAGCTGGAACCGTACACCCTCAGGCCCGATCCAGGGCTGGGCATTCCGGTTCCAGTTCTCAACAAAATGATCGATATGATGGGCCAAGTGCCTTTCCTCGCGCTCCAACATCACTCCCGCATGGTTCCAGCTCGATCCGAGTACAACGATCGAGACCGACAAAAACTGGAGGATGAGGGTCACGAAAAGGAGCCGGGCTCCGATCGAGACCGACACGGTTCAGGAAGCCTTCTTTTGAGGACGATATACGGCTGCGTCGATGTGGTGACGGCGCAGTAGCCGGAGGAAGTTGCTTCGGTCCACAGCAGCTTCTTTGGCTGCTGCAGTGACGTTTCCGTGGTGACGCTCGAGAACGGAAGTCAAGTACTCCTTCTCGAATGCCTCGGACCACTTCTTTTTCAGAACGGTGTAGCTGCTCGTGAGGCTGTCATTCTCGGACCAGATGTCTTCACCGGTCGGAACGGATGAGACACCTGCCACCGGGGGAGCGCTCACCAGGGCGGTCGCGAGGATCTCCTCATTTCGCATTTCCAGTTTATATTCATTCACAGTCCGAGCCACAGCATGGGTCATCTCTTCGATGTCGAACGGTTTTTCGAGGTAATCGGAGGCTCCGATCCGGAGAGCGCGAATTGCAGTCGATTTTTCTCCATGCCCCGTCATCACAATGATCTTCAGGTGTTTGTGTGAAGCCTTCACCTCAGCGGTGAGGGTGAGTCCGTCTTTACCCGGCATGCGGATGTCGGTGACCATGACTCCGAGATCCGGGGTGGATTCCACGACGGTCCGCGCCTCTTCTGCCGAAGATGCAGTGACCACTCTGAATCCATCCCGCTCGAAGCGGGCTTTCAGAAGCTTGCGGATGGTCTCTTCATCATCAACGATCAGTACGACGGGTTCGGTGTTCATGCGGTCTCTCCTTCTGTTTGTGAACGGTCAATTGGGAAAAGCAGGGTGAATCGGGTTCCAGCTCCCGGGGCGCTTTCCACGCTGATGCGTGCTCCAGCCCGGGAGAGGATGCCATGGGTGATGCTGAGTCCGAGGCCGGTTCCTTTGCCAACCGGCTTGGTCGTGAAAAACGGGTCGAAGATCCTGTCGCGGACTTCGGGCGGCATGCCGCATCCGTTGTCGATGACTTGGACCCGGATGCCCTCAGAAGTGGTGCTGGCTACGATGGAAACTTTAGGGGAGGGGTTTCCGGAGGTTTCGAGCGCATCCTTGGCATTGCTGAGCAGGTTGACAAAAACTTGCTCCAGTTGGATCGGATTTGCATGGGTGAGGGGAAGGTCGGATTCGACGTTGAGCTCAAGAGTGACCCCGGCTTGGAGGAAGGTGTGCCGGAGAAGTCTTGAAGACTCCTCGATGGCATGGCCGACCGAGGTCGCTTGAAGTTCCTGACCCGAATCCCTGGCGAATGTTCTGAGTGATTTGATGATTTCGGCCATCTTCTTCGAGGCCGAAACGATGTCATCTGCATACTCGGAGCCGACAGGCGAAAGTTTTTCGATAAATTTGAGTTCCTGGCTGAAACCCATGATCGCTTGGAGCGGCTGATTCAATTCGTGCGCCACCCCGGAGGCGAGTTCGCCAAGAGAGGCCAGTTTGGCCGATTGAATGAGAGCTTGCTGTAAGGATCGCAGTTGCTCATAGGATTTTTGAAGCTCTAAATGTTGCTTCACCAGTTGGTTCTGGAGGTCGACTCTCGGGCCGGTGTCTTCGAACATCACCAACCAGGTCTCTTCCGAGGTCTTCCCGTAGGGGGTCACCCGCAGGTCCACCGAGATCCGTTCGCCACGGTCATTCTCGAGAACACAACCTTCCTGTCTTCCCGGAGTCTCAAACGCGCTCGGATGAACGGGGCGCTCTTGGGCAAGGCCGAGAGGGCGGGCAGAAAGGATCCTTGCGGGGGCATTTGCTCCGAATACGGCAATGAATTCAGGATTGGGAAGCAGGCTGCCATCTGACTTACGATAAAGCAGTAAGGGAACCGGAAGAGCTTCCAAGCCTTCAGGAAGAACGAGCGATTCGGCAAGGCGTTTGAGACGCTTAATGGCCACCGAGTATCGCCTCCGCTTTTTCAAATTCCTTCCGGAATTGTTTTTCGATGGTTTCTGTGACGGACGGTCCGAGCCCGAGAAGGGTCGCGAGTTCTCGAGCCCGTGATTCCATTTCAGGATCATGGCTGCCGGAGGCGCCGATGCCCTGGAGGTGAACCCAGAGATTTGCCCAGGCAATGATTTGACCGGATTTGGTTTCGGGTAGTCCATGGTGGGACCGGATGGCATCTTCCACCAATTCGGGGAGTTTCCAGTGTCGGGAGAGGCCGACGCCGAGAGAAATGTGGTCTTCGAATCCGAGATCCTTCTCGGCCCGGATGAACGATACCCCGTTTTCCAGCGCATGGCGGGCGATTCGAGCCAATTGATCCGGAGCCAGCTCGAGGAGAATCAGTTTGCCGACATCATGAAGCAGTCCGCCGATGAAGGCATCGGAGGGTTGGGGAAGGTTGAGCCCCCGAGCGGTCAATTCGGCCACCTGTCCCACCGCCAGGGAATGGATCCAGAATGGAAGCAAAGGAAAATCCCTGAGTCCCGGGTTCTTGAAAGACCCGAATACGGAAGAGGTGAGGACCACCTGTGCGATAGTGGTGAACCCCAAAAATTGAAGGGCCTTACGGATGTCTTTCACTCCGCCCGGAACCGAGTAATAAGAGGAATTGGCGAGTCTGAGAATCCTGGCAGTGAGCCCTGCATCCGACTCAATCAGGCGCGAAATCTCATCGAGCGTGGAGCCCGAAGACTGGATCCGTTCGGTCACCCGCATGGCCACTTGCGGGAGCACCGGCAGCGAATGGATTTTCTGGACCCAGGAGTGTGTACTCATCTTCCTAGGTATCGGCTGACACAGGAAGGAACTTGAATGGAGCGGGTCGTGTGATCCGGCGTCAGGACTTTGACAGGATTGACCCGGGCGACGCCATCCTTGACACTTTGAGGATGACAGGCAGCGCCCGGACCCCGATGCTCCCGGTTTTCGCTTTGGTCGGAGTCCAATTCATTTACGGTTTCAATTATGCCGCTGCCAAGGTGATCTTAGGCACCTATCCTCCCGTTTTGTGGGGAGCCGTTCGCCTTCTGATCGCCTCGATCCTGATGCTCACGATAGCCCGGCTCGCCGTGCCCCGTGAGAAGCGAAGGATGGATCGGGATTTTTTGATCCGCACGTTTTTTTTCGGGTTGATCGGCCTCGCATTGAATCAGGCGTTTTTCCTGCTCGGGCTCAAGTACAGCACGACTACCAATTCTGCGATCCTGAATTCGATGATTCCGCTGTTCACTCTCGCGTTTGCCATCATCGCAGGCAGTGAAAAATTCAGCAAACTCCGTGGGGCGAGTTTCCTTCTGGCGATTGCGGGTGCAGTAGTGATCCGGGATTTCTCGGAATTCAAGATCTCGAGTGACACCTTCAAGGGGGATGTGTTCACCCTGATGAACTGTGCCTGCTTAGCCCTGTTCTTGACGCTCAGTCAGGGGTTCTTCAAAAAGAATTCACCCCTCTGGGCGACCGCTTGGATGTTTTTTTTCGGGTCGATGGTGTTGTTTTCACTTTGTGTGGGCGATTGGCACCTGCTGACCACCTTAACTTGGGATCTCCGTTTTCTCGGGGCGGCCGCGTACAATATCGTCTTTGCGACGATGATCGCATACTACCTCAATTCCTGGACCTTGACCCAGGTCGGACCTTCGGTGGTGGCGGTGTTCATTTACCTGCAACCCGTGATTGCCGTGATGAACGGTTGGTACAACCTCGGTGAACCGATCGGAGTCAGGACGGTGATTGCCATGAGTCTCATTTTCCTCGGAGTCGGGGTAGGAGCATTGAGGAAGAAAGCATGAACGCCGTCTTTGCGGGTTTCTGGATCCGGGCCCTGGCTCACTTGATTGATTTTTTCATATGGAATGTGCTCGAGCTAGCAATCGAGTACGGCATCACCTGGCCATTGAACCTGAATACCGTCTGGCAACAGGTGATTTCAGTCATCGCCACGCTGGTGATTCCCTACCTGTATTACGTCGAATGGCCCATCCGGAAAGGGACGACGATAGGAAAGTCCTGGTTGGGAATCCGGGTGGTCGATAGTGCCACGGGATCACCGATGACCCGGAGCCAAGCTGTCCGCCGCCTGTATGCTTACCTGATTTCTTATGCACTACTGGGGTGCGGATTCTTGATGGTGGCTTTCCACCCTCAAAAAAGGGGGTTGCACGAATGGATCTCAGGAACTCACAGCATCCGCTCCGGGCGGATGCGGGTCAACCGAGATTCAGATCCCACAGCTCCCTCGAAAACAGTCGAAGCTCATTGAGCTGTTTCCAGACTTCGGAACGGTATCCTTCAGGGGTGTCGAAACATTCCTGCTCGAGGGTCCAGAGGTCCTGGTGCAGTTCGTTCACAGCCCTCTCGGGTCCCTGACTGCGGGCGATCTCGAGATACTTTTCTTTCTTGAAGGCGGTGGTATCCATAGATGTTTTTCAGAGTATCGGCTCGTGTTAGGATTGTAAACAAGTGAGCTCCCGATCGCTGATCCTCATGGCGCTGTTGGTCTCGTTCCCGTGTTCGGGCGTCCCCATTTACCTTCCCGGTGATGAAGCGGCGCTTCCCCCCTTGTTCAGTCAGATTGCCAGCGCCCAGGGGAGTGCGGCACCCGGAGTGAATGTCGTCTCATTGAAGAAGCACAAGAGATTTGCCGTTGCCGGAGAATGGTTCGATCCGGGAGACCGGGTCAGCCTGAGCGAGAACCGTGCATTCGAAGTCATTCACCAGGAGTCGGTCAAATGGATCGGTGGAGGCGCCTTCCAGGGTCAGATCTTGAAGTCGGCCTGGGCGGAAGACGACCGGACCCACGATGTCGCATTGGGTCGTGGTTGGATGAAGATTTGGATCAAGCCCGGGAAGATGAAGCCCCGGATCCGGATCACGACCCCGGAGGAACAAATTGAAGCCACAGATTCAGAGTTTTGGCTCGGCGCACACAGGGGAAAGACCGAGCTCTATGTGATCCGGGGCGAGGTGAAGCTCAAGTCGTCCGAGGTTCCCTACGGGCGGCAGACCTACATTGTGAAGCAAAAGGACGGCGGAAAAGCAGGCTCCCGTGAGTGGAATGCTGAGGCGATGGAGGTCCGCTTGGCATCAGCCTTTCCGGCCTTGGGGCAGTTGCTCAGCCGCTCCCAGCAGGACTGGGACACCGGGAAATCATCTTTGATTTATGCCTCCTTCAGGCGCAAAGGGTGGAGAAAGCACCACCGATTCGACGGGCTCGAACCGAAATGACTTGCACCGGGGCGGGGATAGGGTTTAAGCTGACGACTCTTAAAAAATGTCGAGCCGTAGCGCAGCTGGTAGCGCACTTGGTTTGGGACCAAGGGGTCGCGAGTTCGAATCCCGCCGGCTCGACCATTTTTTCTTCCTGAATTCACTTCACTCAGATGCTCTTTTGATCACGGACATCGTGCTGTCATCGGTGTCGTAGATCCCGTACCAGCCCTGTTCTTCATGGGGTGGGTCGCCGAGTAGGGGTTGTCCGTGCTTCCAGAGTCCTCCCGGAACCGTGGGGCGGGATTCTCCGGACCAAGCCCAGAAGGCCACTCCTGTGAGGTAACCGGTGAGATGGCGGATGCGCGTGACTTCTGCAAAAGTGTGCGCAAAGTAGCGATCCCGATTGAGAGTCGGGGAGCGAGGATCCATCGAGCGTTGATCGCGGGCGAGGCCAAACTCCTCCAGGACCAGGGGCTTTTTCATCCTGGCTGCACGCTCGGTGTGCGACTGGATCATTTGGCTCATCAATGCCATGGATTTTGTGAGGGTGACAGGTTGCTTAGGATCGTAGACCCCCCAGTTTTCGACCCATACGTGCAAGGTGGCGTAGTCGATGCCCTTCACGGAGTGATCCTGTACAAAATCATTACCGGCATCGACCGGATTGAGTGTGTCACCTTCGCTGCCAGTGGTGACCAAATGAAGCGGGTCGAGTTGTTTGATCAGTCCCGCTGTCGAACCCATCCAGTCCAGGAATGCTGTTCTATACCTGCCACCCCGAGGTTCATTGGCGAGCTGCCACGAAAGAATGGTCGGGTCTTTTGCGTAGGGAATCCCGCTGACGGTGTTCACCCGGCTGACAATCCGCTTCACCGCTTCAGCATGGAGCTTGCGGGCCTTTGGAAGGGTGTAAAACCGAGAGGAGTATTCCTGAAACCCGGACCAGCTGCCTCCCGGATGGGGGGGCGGGTAAGGAATCGAACTGCCTTCTGCCCATGAAACATACTGGGCAAAGCCTCCGGACCAGGGCCAGAAGTTCCCAAGGCAGATGACTGCCGTGAGATCGCGCTTGCCCATCTCGACCAGCAAAAAGTCGAGTCCCTCGAGCAAGGATTCATCGAACTGCCCCGGAGAGGGCTGATTCGAAGGGGTGACCCGGTAAGGGGAAGTGTCCGGTCCTTCCGTCAATGCGACAATCCGGAGGTTCTTGATCCCTGCATTTTGGAGGCGGTCCAACTCACGGATCAGACGTGGTCGGTCTCCCCCCGGACCTTTTGAGCCCAGGTTCATCCCTTGCCAGAAGTTTGTGCCCACGAACACATAGGGCTTCCCGTTCCGCTCGAAGAGTCCGTTTTGGATTTTAACGATCGACGAAGGCCCCGCGAATGCGGGGTGACTGGAGAACAGTGCCACCATGAGGCAGATCCATGAGCGCGTGTTCATGCCCGGGTTTCCCCCCTGTGAAACTCGACGAGGCTGTCGATCGGCTTCCTGATGATGCGCCCCGTACGGAGTCCCTCCGAGGTGAAGACTTCACGCAATTCATTCGAGAGCAGATCCGCGATCGAACCCACGAGGTTCACTTCGGTTTCCTGCCAGCCTTGGTATTTCTTGAGTTGGCGGACGGCGAACTCCCTGAAGGCGGAGTCAATCAACTTGCGTGCAAAGGGGTGTTCCTTGTGCTTCACCAAAAATCCGGCGAATTTTGCGATGTGAACATTCTGCCCCTCGCCCCCGTAGATCCGGTGCATGACGGCGTCCTTACCTTCAGGCCAAGTGGCATGGAAGTCCTGTTCGAGCTCCAGTGGAAGCTCCCGGTAGTACCAAGCGCGGAGGATCAATCGGCCTAAGTGCACGCCACCCCCGTCATCCCCGAGCACGTGGCCCAGGGCGGGGATATTGTCCACCACGCGGTTTCCGTCGTAACGGCAGGAGTTCGATCCGGTTCCGAGAATTCCAGAAATCCCGGGCTTCCTTCCGCAAGTGGCCCGGGCCGCTCCGAGCAGGTCATGCTCGACCTCGATCTTGGCTCGGGTGAACACCCGTTCGAGCCCCGCCCGCATGATCGAACAAAAGTGATCGTCCGGGCAGCCGGCTCCGTAAAAATGCAGGGCCTGGATCTCTTCGGTCGGGATCCATTCCAGAAACTCAGGTGCGTTCAATACAGCGACCACCTTGTCGGGGCCATGAAAATAAGGATTGAGCCCCATGGTGTGGGACTGAATCACAGATCCGTCTTTTTTGATGAGTGCCCAATCGGCTTTGGTGGAGCCGCTATCCGCTACCAGGATCATTTTAGGCCTCCCTCGCTCGAAAGTTTGCGAGATGTGAACAGGATATAAAGGTAGCTCAGGAATGGCACCGCATACGACCACCGGAGTGACAAGTGGTCAGCCATCACGCCTTGCAAAAGTGGAATCAGGGCTCCGCCCACGATGCAAGTGCAGAGCAGCCCGGATGCGTAAGGGGTGGCCTTTCCGAGGCCGCTCACACTCAATGAGAAGATGGTGGGGAATTGAATCGAGTTGAAGAGACCGATCAGGATGATGGCCCAGGTGGCGATCGCGGAGTTCCCCGATGTGATTCCAACCAGAATCAGGATGAGACAAAAGAAGACCGAGCCCATCAGGACTTTCTCGGGTTTCATTTGTGCGGTGAGGACGCTTCCGAGGAACCTTCCGACCATGGCCCCGCCCCAATAAAACGCCACGTAGCGTCCTGCTTGTTCCGGGCTCATGCCAGCCACCGAGGCATCCCCGAGCCAAGACACCAAAAAGCTTCCAATCGATACCTCTGCACCCACATAGAAGAAGATGGCGAGCATGCCGAGCACCAGACGCGGGTGTTCTTGGATGGTTTGACCGTAGCGGCGGAGCGAGTCGCCAAACGAGCCCTCGTCTTCGGGGATTTCCTGGTTGGAGTAGTCGCTCATCGAGGGGAGTGGGATCCGTGAGAAAACCACTGCCACAGTGATCAAGGACAGAGTGAGGATCAGGTAGGGGACTTGGATCGCGCGGATCTTGTCCGAGTTTTCAAGAATGAGCAGGCTCCCGGCCAGTGGGGCGAGTGTTGTCCCGAGCGAGTTGAATGCCTGGACCAAGTTGAGACGGAATGCCGCCCCTTCCGGTGAGCCGAGCAAGGTCACGTAGGGATTCACTGCGACCTGAAGGAGGGTGATCCCCGAGGCGAGCACAAACAGAGACCCGAGGAATACGGGAAAGGACCCCCATTGTGCAGCTGGAATGAAGCCGAGCGTTCCGAATGCCGCGGTCGAGAGTCCTGCCACGATTCCAAAACGGTAGCCCCGTGCGTGAGTGATCCTTCCGGAGGGGATCGACATGAAAAAGTAAGCCGAGAAAAAGCACACCTGCACCAGCATGGCGCGGGTGAAATCGAGCTCGAAGAGAGCCTTCAGGTGAGGGATCAGGATGTCATTGAGACAGGTAATGAATCCGAACAGGAAAAACAGAGAAGTGACGAAGATCAGAGGGCGACGGGTGGTATTCATGGGTGCCCATGGTCATACCCGATCCCGAGTCCTCCGGCATCCAAAAATCTCAGTTCTCGAGAGCCGCGCAGGCGAGAGCGACTTGGCCGTCCCAAGCGCCATTTCCACGGATGGTCAGCATGCCTTCATAGACTCCTCGAGCCTTCTGATCCATTCCGGGGAGGGCGGCTGAATCGCGGGGGAGGCGGGCACGCCTGCCCGTCTGAATCTGGACCTCGATGCCCGAACGGCCTCGCACTACGATTCGGGAACCATCCCGGCTGACCCGAGTCCGGGCTGGAGGATCTCCGATTCCATCTGAAAGGGGCTTTTGGGTGCCGGCCAGATAAGGAAACACATTCAGGCTTCGCCAGTCTTCTCCGGCAATGACGCTCACTTCGAGGTCGGCTTTGCCGTTCAACGGACTCAAAGAAAGACAAACAAAGGCCAAAGTCTGGATCATGAGGTTCATTTATGTGCACCGCATTACTGAGTCAAGGGCCAATCTCTTGGAGGGGGTTGCGGGGGGGCGAATTCTCGGGTTAGCCTCCCTCCACCATGAAAAAAGTACTTTTGATCGGTTGCGGGATGCAGGCCTACGGGGCTGCTTTGGATCTTCTGACTTTCGGGAAGCCCGAGGAACTGGTGTTGGCCGATGCCTTTCCCGAAATGATCACGAAGCTCACTGCTTTTCTCCAGAAGCACGCTTCGCCCAAAAAGCTTTCCGCTCTCCAGCTCGATGCCGGTGACATCGAGGCCACTGCCCGGGCCGCTCAGGGTTGCGATCTCATTCTGAACACCGCGCCCTACAAGTATGCGGTCGACATCACGCACGCTGCGATCCGCGCGAAGGTTCCCATGGTCGATCTCGGTGGCGACACCGATATGGTCCTGAAACAGTTGGCGCTCTCGGAGCAGGCCAAAGCCGCGGGAATCACCATCATTCCTGATTGTGGAATGGGACCCGGCATGACCAACATCACTGTGGGTCATGCCATGGAGATCCTCGATACCGCCGAAACCATCATCACCCGGGATGGTGGCATCCCCATGAATCCCAAACCTCCTCTGTTTTATCATCTCGTATTCGCCATTGAGACCCTCACTAACGAGTACACCGGCATGACCACCCAGATGCGGAACGGAAAAATGATCGAGATCGCTCCGATGACCGAAATCGAACATTGCGATCTGCCGGTCGTGGGGAAAGTCGAAGCCACCCATGGCATGGGAATGCTCTCGACACTCCCTTGGACCTACGAAGGCCGTGTGAAGAACCTTGAAAACAAATTCGTGCGCTATCCCGGCCACCTGACCTTTTTGAAGACCCTCCGTGATGTGGGATTCTTCTCTCGCGAAACCCTCCAGACGGAGAACGGTCCGTTCCAGCCGCGCGCCATGACCAAGGCTGTGATGGAGAAGTTCCTGATGCCGAAGGGCGGAGAGAAGGATGTGTCCTTCATCCAGACCATTTCGGAAGGCACCAAGAGCGGGAAGAAGGTCACGATCGAGCACTGGATCTGCGACTATTCCGACGAAAAAACCGGCCTGACCTCCATGCAGCGTACCACCGGTTTCACGGCCTCGATCGTGGGGCAGATGATTGTGAACGGACAGCTCACGGCAAAAGGGGTTCTTCCACCTGAATTGGGAGTGCCGAAGCTGCCTTTCTTCGAACTCATTCAAACCCGTGGATTCGAGTTCAACTGGTCGATGAAGGAAGCCTGAGACTCACTGAGCTCAGAAAGCCCGCTTGCGTTTCGATGACGGAAGGATGTGGAGCATCTCGCGGTACTTCGCGACCGTTCTACGGGCGATGTCCACGTTCTCTTTGGCCAGAAGATCCACCAGTTGTTGGTCCGAAAGGGGACGCTTCGGGTCCTCTTTCGAGATCATCTGCTTGATCCGTTCTTTGACTGCTGAACTCGCAACAGCCTCGCCCCCGTCACTCGAGGCGATGCTCGAGTTGAAGAAGTACTTGAGCTCGAAGGTGCCGACCGGAGTGTGCACGTACTTATTGGTGGTGACCCGTGAGATGGTCGACTCGTGCATCCCCACATCGGCTGCGATGTCTTTCAGCACCATGGGCTTCAGGTAGCGTGCCCCTTTTTCAAAAAAGTCACGCTGCCTTGCCAAGATCGCCTCGGTCACTTTGTAGATGGTCTTTTGTCGGTTCTGAATGGAACGGATCAGCCAAAGTGCCGCACGGAGCTTGTCCTGGACGTATTCCTTGGCTTTGCCTCCGGTTTCTTTACCGGCAGCTGTCGCGGCATTCTCTTTTTGGACGATCGACTTGTAGTAATTCGAAACCCGGAGTCTCGGTATCCCGTCGTCGTTCATGTGGATCACGTACTGCTCGCCCACCTTCTGGATGAAGATGTCGGGTTGAATGTACTGGGTATCGGGCTCGGTGAACACATGGCCCGGGCGGGGTTCGAATTCATGGATGATCCGTTGAGCCTCGGCGGCTTTCTCAATGGGGATATTGAGCGCCTTCGCGATCGCAGGGATGTTGTGCTTCTCGAGCTCCACCATGTGGTGTTCGATGATGGTCTCGACCTCCGGAACGCGGGGCTGGAGGAGGCGGGCCTGGATGAGCAGACATTCTTTGAGATTGCGGGCCCCGATCCCGATCGGATCGAAAAGTTGGATCATTTTCAGAATTTCTTCGGCGTCCTCGAATTCAATTCCCGCCTGCGTCGCGATCGAGGCGAGATCGCCTTCGAAATAACCGTCGTCGTTCAGGCCCGCGATGATCAAGGAGGCGAGTCGCTGCTCGTTTTCCATGAGATTCAGCATCGACAACTGCCATTGGAGGTGCTCCTCGAGGGAGGTGGTCTTGGTCAGGGTGTTTTCATAGGTCGGGGTCTCGTCCGGTGTTTCCTTCATGGAAGGAGCACTTCCGGAACCCTCGTTGTAATCCTCCAGGTAGGCATCCCAATTCACATCGTCTTTGCCAGCAAGCGACTGTTCTTCGGGTTTCGGTTCTTGAACCTGGGAGGCTTCGTCGGTTTGCTGCTGGATTGCAGGGTCGAAGGTTTCATCGCCTGCTGCCGTGGCGAGATTGTCCTCGGGCGCCTCATTCTCGGCAGCCTCTTCCAGAACCGGATTTTCGGTCAGTTCCTGGTTGATGAGTTCCGCCAGTTCCATGTGGTTCAATTGCAACAGCTTGATCGCCTGTTGCAGTTGGGGGGTCATCACCAGATTCTGTTGTTGTCGCAGGCCCTGCTTTAGCTGAATGCCCATGTTTCCATTCTAATGGTTCAGGCCCGGAAATTGCAGAAAAAAATGGTTTTTATTTATTCAATCAATTCAGTTTAGAATTTGAAATTCTCACCGAGATACTTCTCACGGGCTGCCTTCGAGTTCGCAATCTGTTCGGGCGTGCCCTGCACGAAAATGACTCCTTCCGACAGGATGAGTCCCCAGTCACAAATGGAAAGAGTTTCGCGGACATTGTGGTCCGTGATCAAGACACCGATGCCCCGTGCCTTCAAAGTGAGGATCATCTTCTGGATGTCCGCCACAGCCAAGGGGTCGACTCCCGCGAAGGGTTCATCGAGCAGAATGAAAGACGGGTTCAGCGCGAGCGCTCGCGCAACCTCGACGCGTCTGCGCTCACCGCCTGAAAGCGTGTATGCGGGTTGTTTTGATACATGGTTGAGAGTGAATTCGTCGAGTAGCTTCCTGAGGCGCTTCTTCCGCTCGTCATGGGGGATCTTCAGGGTCTCGAGTGTCGCCATGATGTTCTCTTCGACGGTGAGTTTCCGGAAGACAGAGGGCTCTTGCGGCAAATAAGCCAAACCGCACTTGGCGCGTTCGTGCATCGGGAGCCGGGTGATGTCCCGATCGCCGAGATGGACCTCACCCTCATCCGGCATGATGAGTCCGGTGATCATGTAGAATGTCGTGGTTTTTCCGGCACCGTTCAATCCAAGAAGCCCGACCACCTGACCGGAGGCGACTTCGAGACTGACCCCTTTGACCACCTTCCGCTCTTGATACGATTTGATCAGTCCGGTTGCCCGGAGTTTCTTGGATTCAGTTCCCGTAACTTGCATTGCTTTGTCTCACTTCGATGGTGTCGGAGTCCCGGTGGAACAAAATGATCTCGCCCGTGATGGTATCACGGTCCTGGTAGAGTTGCGGAAATTCGGAGAGTGTGACCCGTCCGCTTTCGACCGAGTAGGTCCCACGGCCACCGGTTCCGCTCGTTTTTCGACCGGTTTCAGCCGACTCTTCGAACCAGACGTCTTTTTCTGCCCGAACGGTCTGGAGTTCTTTCTCGCCAGAAAGGTCGAGTTCAAGATTCCTCGCCTTCAGCTCGAAGGCGGGTTCGATCAGGCGGACGAATTGCTCCTGAATCGGACGCTTCTCGGACATGGTGAATGCGAGACGACCCAAATTTTCGGAGTAATCGGCTGAGTCCGAATAGATGGCGAGTTCCCTTGCGCTTCGGGTCTTGACCTCGACCCGCTGGAGCAACTTCAGGTGCTCGGGGTCATCGGCGAGGTAATCGAGGCCGTTGGCCGAAAAAGTCACCTGGTTCTTGCCTTTGATGTGACGACCTTGGACTCGCACCGATACCGGCACCCGGATGTGCAGGGCGGGGCGGGTCACGAGTTCGGCGGTTTCGGTCTGGATCTCAGCACCTCCGGGGAGGCGAACCCTGACATCTCCGAGGAAATGGATCACATTTTCCTTTTGCCGGTAGAGGGCTTCTTTGGAAAGGATGACCATCCGGTCCACGGTGGTCACTTCCAGGTCCCTGAAGTGAGTGAGTTCCTCTTTTTGGAAGCTCACGGATTTCCTCGCTGAAAGCAGGAATTCCGGAGAGCGCTGATGGGAGGAGGCGATCCTGAGGTCGCGTAAGCTATAGGAAGGAGGCGTGTTTCCGGGCAGTTCGCTGACGGCGAGGGTCTCGGGCTCGTTCTGAAGCAGTCCGAGCAGGTCCCGGGGATGGATCACCCGCATTCCTCCGAAGTCGTCTTCGAGCGAGGAAGGAGACAAAAGGACGAAATGGCTGACAAAAAAAAGCACCAGACCCGCCAGGAGTACGGACTGGAGTGGAGACTGTCTCGACCATTTCACAGAATTGGACACTTCCTTCAGTATTGCATCTTTCCGCGCCAAGGTGTATCCCTGAGAGCCTGTCCATTTCGTGGAAGGAGGTGAAATCATGCCAGGAATCGTCATTCGTGAAGGGGATTCGTTCGAAGCGGCCCTCAAGCGTTTTAAGAAGCAAGTCGAGAAAGCCGGCGTTTTGGCCGAAGTCCGCAAGCGTGAGGCATTTGAAAAGCCTTCCGTGAAGCGCAAAAAGAAAGACATCGCGGCGCGTAAGAATCGCGGAAAACGCGGATTCAGCAGCCGTCCTAAGAAGTCCTACTGAGGATTTTTCGGGAGTGAATTTGTTTCAAAAGGGCCCTTTGCCACTGGCAAAAGGGCCTTTTTTTCTGCTAGGGTAGGGCCCATGCCCAGCATCAAAGAGATCAACCAGGAGAACATGAAAACCGCAATGAAGTCGGGGGACAAGACCACGACTCAATTTGCCAGGACCCTGCATGCCGCCATTCGGAAGCGCGAAGTGGATGAGCGGAAGGATCTGGACGACGCAGAGACCCTGAAGTTGATTTCGACCCTCCTCAAACAACGCGAAGAGTCGATCACCCAGTTCAGGTCCGGTGGAAGGGAAGATCTGGTCGCTGCTGAGGAAGCGGAAGCCAAGTACTTGCGTCAGTTCATGCCCGCCCAGATGAGTGCTGATGAGCTGAAGCCCATCGTGGTGGCGGCAGTTGCCGAAGCCGGAGCCAAGGACGCCAAAGATCTCGGCAAGGTGATGAAGGTCCTCCTTCCCAAGATTCAAGGGCGTGCCGATGGCAAACTCGTGAATCAGCTCGTGCGGGAAGCTTTGGGCGGCTGAGTCAGCTTTGAAACTCAGGACGCGTTTCACTCCCGAATGGATCCAGTCGTTGAAGGCGGCTTTGCCTTTGCACGAGGTGGTTTCCGAAAACGTTGAATTGCGTAAAAGCGGTGCACGCTTCATGGGACGTTGTCCGTTTCACGGGGACAGGTCTCCGTCGTTTTCCGTGAATCGTGAGTTTTATTACTGCTTCGGTTGCAAAGAAACGGGTGATCTCATCAAGTTCGTGATGCAGCTCCACGGGCTCAGCTTCGAGGAGGCCTGTGAGGATCTTGCCGAAAAGGCGAAAGTTCCGCTCCCGGAAGGAGGGGAGGCGCTTTCGAGCGAAGAAGAGCGCGCCATCCGGATCAAGCGGGAACGTACGCAGAAGGCTGTCCGCTTGAATTATTTCTCTTCGTTGCAGTTTTACCATGAGAACTTGCTTCGAGGCTCTGGATCCCCTTTGTTCATCGAGGCCCGCGAGTATCTGAAAAAGCGCGGAATCAGTTCCGAAACCGTCGAGAAGTTCCAGATCGGTGTCGCTGGGGCGCAGTCCGATGGTTTGGTCCAGTACCTGACCCGGGCCCGGGCGCCGCTCGACATCGCCCGTGATTTCGGACTCATCCGGGCGTCGCAGAAAACCCAGGGCGATTACGATTTTTTCAGGGAGCGCCTGCTGTTTCCGCTGATCGACCCCCGCGGCAGGATTCTCGGATTCGGTGGGCGGGTTCTGCCTTCGGTCGAGAAGAAACCGTCCGAGTTCAAGCTCCCCAAGTATTTGAACAGCGCAGAGAGTGAATTGTTCCAGAAGTCCCGGTTCCTGTTCGGTCTGACCCAGGCCAAGCGGGCCATTCGAGAAGAAGAAGTTTCAATCGTGGTGGAGGGTTACTTCGATGTGATCGCCCTTCATCAGGCTGGGGTCGAGAATGCGGTGGCTCCTTGCGGGACCGCCTTGACCGAGGATCATTTGAAAACACTCACGCGGCTCGGTCCCCGGGTGATCGTATTTTTCGATCAGGATGAGGCGGGGATTCAGGCCACGGTGAAGTCCATGGAACTTGGCCTCAGGATGGGGCAATTGCTCTACGGGATTTCTTTTGCCAGCAAGCTCGATCCGGATGAGTTTCTGCTCGAGAATCCGGTGGAACACTTGAAGTTGCTCCGGCAATGGATCCGGGAAGCCACACCGCTCCTCGATCGCGAGCTCGATCGGCTGTTTCGCGAAAGTGAAGGCCAGGTCGAACGCCGCTCTGCCGCGGTGAAGCAGGCTGTTCAATGGCTGAGCCAGTACACGGATCCCGTGGGGCGGGCCATCCGGGTTTCCGATCTGGTCAAACGTTGGGACGTTCCGCCGGCAGCGCTCGGACCTCTGGCCAGGGACCTCGATGGAAGGGCAGGTGGACCGCCTCGGAGGCCCTTGCCGGTAGCTCCGGTCGATGCCAGGCGCCCCCAAACTCCCGGTTCAAAAAAACGCGCCCCCTTGACCCCCTATGACAGGCAGTTGTTGCAATATTTCGTGAAAGCGCAGGAATTCGGCGCTTTTTTTGTCGAAGCCCGTCGCCAAATGCATGAAAAAGATTCATTCCCGGAACTGTTTGATGACACCGAAGTCCAAAATTGGGTTCGAACCATTCTCGAGGATCCCGCAGGAATGGAACGGCTCAAGCAGGCTCCCGAGTCCTGGGTTCAAGGGCATGTTTCGTTGGAGTTACAGTCAGTTATTATGGAGGGCTTGCTTCAAGATCGGGTTCAGGGAGATGAGGCTCAGCTTCGTGCCCTGCTCCGACGGGGCGTTTATAAATCCTGGGCACGGTTTTCGCATAGAATCCGTGAGGAGATGGTTCGGGTTGAGCAGGCCCAAGATATGGAAAAATTTAAGGAATTATCCCAACAATTCCTTGACCTACAGAGGAAATTAAAGGAATTTGAAGAGTCTTATGTCTCAGGAAAAAACGACTAATGCTTCGGGGAAAGTGAACCGGAATCACAAAGATATCAAAAAGCTGATGGACCTCGGAGTCCAGCGAGGCTTTCTTTCTTATGTTGAAGTGCATGAGTTGCTTCCTGTGGAAATGGTCACTCCGGAAGAAATCGATGAAGTGATGGCTCTCCTCGCGGAGAATGAAATCGAGATCACCGATGGACGTCGCCGCCCCGAAGACGGAGAGGAAAAGGAAGAAGGCTTTCTCGAGGAAGTCGGGACCGAGGCTCCCGCACCTCAAGAGGAAGAGCTTCAATCGGATGAATCCGGTGATCTGGTCTCGACTGCCGAGTACGCCAAGGGCACCGACCCTGTAAAACTCTACTTGAAGAAAATGGGATCCGTTTCCCTGCTGACCCGTGAAGGGGAAGTGGCCATCGCCAAGCGGATCGAAGAGGGTGAGCTCGAGATCCTGCGCGCCTTGTTGGCGTCGAGGCTCGGAACTATGGCGATTGTGGACCTTGGGGAGCGTCTCGAGACTGCGAAGACCAAGGTGAAGGATGTCATTCGCGGGGTGGAAGACGAAGTTTCTCCTGAAGACGAGAAAGAATATCTCGATCGGGTGATCCGTGCGGTCTCCAAGGTGAAGTCACTCCTCAGTTTCCAGGAGAAAATGGACTCCAAGCTGGTGGGCCCCGAAGCCCGTAAGACTCCAGCCAAAGAAAAAGAATCGATTCGAGTCGAGATCAAAAAGAAGGAGCGTCAGGTGGAAACCGCGTTCCAGAACATCGCTTTCAACCGGAAGACGATCAACTTCCTTTCGGCGCAAATTAAGGAATATTGGAACCGCGGACGTGAAGCCCAGAGTGAACGCCAGAGGGTTTATGAATACCTCGGGGTGAAGAGCCAGGATGAGTTTGTCGGTGTGATCGAAGATTCCAAAGACGCCACTAAACTTCAGGGAATCGCCAAGAAGTACGATCTGCCCGAAGCCAAGCTGGTGCAGCTCATGGCGCAAGAAGACGACGTGGTGAAGCGCCTGCTCCGTCTGGAGAGTGAGTCCGGCGTGACCGTCGAGGAGCTCAAGCGGATCAATGAGAGTCTCATGATCGGTGAGCGCAGTGCCGACACTGCGAAGAGCGAATTGGTGGAGGCGAATCTCCGTCTCGTGGTGTCGATTGCCAAGAAGTACACCAATCGCGGACTCCAATTCCTGGATCTGATCCAGGAAGGCAACATCGGCCTCATGAAAGCCGTGGATAAATTCGAATACCGTCGAGGTTACAAATTCTCGACTTACGCAACCTGGTGGATCCGTCAGGCGATCACCCGTGCGATCGCGGATCAGGCACGCACCATCCGGATTCCGGTGCACATGATCGAAACGATCAATAAGCTGGTCCGTACCCAGCGGACCTTGATGCAACAACTCGGCCGTGAGCCTCAGCCCGAGGAAATCGCGACCAAAATGGAAATGCCTGTGGACAAGGTCCGCAAGGTGCTCAAAATCGCCAAGGAGCCGATCTCCCTCGAGACCCCGATCGGTGAGGAAGAGGATTCTTCGCTCGGAGATTTTATCGAGGACAAGAACATCATCAATCCGGCCGAGGCCGTGATCAATCTCAACCTCTCCGAGCAGACCCGTAAGGTGCTTTCCACGCTCACTCCGAGAGAAGAAAAGGTCCTTCGGATGCGGTTCGGGATCGGTGAGAAGTCGGATCACACCCTTGAGGAAGTAGGGCAGGACTTCTTCGTGACCCGTGAGCGGATCCGGCAGATCGAAGCCAAGGCCCTCCGGAAATTGCGTCATCCGAGCCGTGCCAAACTCCTGAAGGCATTTACGGACTGAGTGATGGAATCGCTCTTCGCGAGCGCGTTCGGCGAGGATTTGCTGAACGTTTTCGAGTATTCGCCGATTGCCATGGCAGCCATCGATTCCGAGGGTCGGTACATCGATGCGAACCCTACTTTTTTAAATACATTCGGGTATTCCCGCGATGAGTTGATCGGTCTCAGCAACCGGGTCCTGACTCACCCGGACGATCGCGATGCCACCGACCGGCATCGTGAGGCTTTGCTTGAAAACAGGGGGGTTTTACCCCGGATGGAGAAGCGCTACATCAGTAAGAGCGGTGAGGTCATCTGGGCGATCACTCATGTGACTTCGGTTTGGTCGAAATTGAACCAGTTCAAATTTTTTGTGTTGCAGATTCAGAACATCACCGAGATGAAGCGAGCCACTACGGCTCTGATGGAAAGCGAAGCGCGTCTGAGCGCAAGAGCGATCGCCTCCCGGGATGCATTCTGGGACTACCATCATTCCACGGGTGAGGTGACTGTCACGCCCCGTTTTTGGGAGATGGTGGGGTACGATGCTCCCGAACAGGTGACCGTGGCCGATTTGTACAGGCATGTCCACGAAGAGGATCTGGCCGAGGTCTCGTTGCGGTACAAGGCGCATGTCGACAGCCGGGGGGCGGTTCCATTCAATATCGAACTCCGGGTGAAGAACCGTAGATCGGGATGGTTCTGGGTGATTCTCAGAGGCTTGGTCGCAGAGTGGACTGAAGAGGGGGCTCCGCTTCGTTCTATCGGGGCTGTTACGGCGATCAATGAGCTCAAGAGCATACAGGAAAAACTCATCAACAGCTCGAAGATGGTCGCCCTCGGTGAAATGGCCGGTGGAATCGCCCATGAAATCAACAATCCGCTCACCATCATCAAGGGCTATGCCGATTTGATTTCGCTCCAGGTCCATAAAGGTGCGATCGGGAACGACGAAGTGATCCGGATGGCCAGACAAATCAGCGAAACTTCGAGTCGGATCTCCCGGATCATCCAGGGCTTGAAAAATCTGTCACGCGAGTCCCAGGAGTCCGATTTCCGGGTGCATGAGATCGGGGAAATTCTCGATGATGCGCTCTCGATTTGTCTCGAGCGATTCAAGTCTTCAGGGGTGCACGTGGCAATCGATGTCGATCGGTCTGCTCGCATCTGCTGCAATCCGGTGGCAATTTCACAGGTGTTTCTGAATTTGCTCAATAACTCATATCACGCCATTTCACACCAGGAGGTGAAGTGGATCCGTCTGTTGTCGAGAATTGAAGCGGACCATTTGATTGTTTCCGTGATCGATTCGGGACCCGGGGTGCCAGGAGAGTTGCGTTCGAGGATCATGGATCCGTTTTTCACGACCAAAGCGCCGGGTGAGGGGACCGGACTCGGGCTCAGCATCAGCAAGAGCATTCTGGTGGCGCATGGCGGAGGATTGCATCTCGACGACAGGGAGTCCGACACCACCTTTGTTTTCAGATTGCCTCTGGTGCCGGTGGACGCTATTTGATCTGGATGACGCTCAGGTGAGGTCCCCTCTTCTGGAAGACCTCTTTTGGCAGTGTGGCCTTGATCGTCTCCGCTAGTTTTTTGAGTAAATTCTGCTTGTATTGCGAACGCCTGAAAACAAGTGAAATCTCGCGTGTGGGCACCGGGCTCTTGATGTCCTTCAGTTGTTGTCTACGCGTACCCGTAATTCGGGCTCCAGCCAGGGCCGGCAGCAGGGTGTACCCGTGCCCTTGATCGATGAGCGAGAGGAGGGTTTCCATGCTTCCACTTTCAAAGCTCACATTTTTGAAGACGGCCGAGGTTTTCCGGGCCGAGCAGAGTTTGACCACCTGGGTTCTGAAGCAGTGTCCCTCCGAGAGGAGCCAGATCCCATTCGATGTGAGTTGATCCTCGGTCACCGCTTTCAGGCGCGCCAGCGGATGGTCGGCCGAAGTGTAGACTTGGAATGGCTCGTAATAGAGCGGACGCTCGTCTAGGGTCGGGATGTCGAGTGGCGTGGCGAGAATCCCGACGTCGATTTCATCCCGGTCGAGAGCATCGATGATCTCGCGTGTGGTGATTTCACGGATGCTGAGGTTCACTTTGGGAAGAGCCGATGCGAAATCCCCCAAAAACAGCGGAAGGAGGTAAGGGGCGACGGTTGGAATGACGCCGATCTTGAAGTCGCCGCTGGGTTCGAGGCTTCGGTCGGTGGTGAGATGCTCGAGCTTGGCATATTCCCGGAGGATGGTTTTGGCCTGCTCGATCAGGGGAATGGCTTCCGGATTCGGAAGGATCGGTTGTTTGGACCGGTCGAAGAAGGTGACCCCGTACTCCTCTTCCAGTTTGTGAAGCTGCATCGAGAGTGTGGGTTGGGAGACATGACAGGCCGCCGCAGCCTTTCCGAAGTGGCGGTGTTTGTCGACTGCGACCAGGTATTCGAGTTGGGTCAATGAGGCCATGGGAGTCTCCGATAATTTTTATCTATGGTAACTCGTTTTTGATTGATCGTCCAGATGTCCTCCGGTTACTCTGGCGATCGTGAGAGTCCTGATCGCTGGGGCCAGCGGATTCATCGGCCGCACTTTGATCGACCGTCTCCTCGCAGATCCGGAATGCGAGGTGGTGGCCCTATCGCGCCGTTCTCAGATCAGCAATCACCCTCGTCTCCAATGGCGCCAGTGCGATCTTTTTTCGATGAAGCAGTTGGGAGAGGCGATGGTCGGGTGTGACCGCGCTTTTTATCTCGTCCATTCCATGCTTCCGACCGCTGCTTTGGACCAGGGCTCATTTTATGATTTCGATCTCATTCTTGCCGATAATTTCGCACGGTGCGCGCGGGTCGCGGGTGTCACCCATATCGTTTACCTGGGGGGGATGATTCCCGAGCAAGAAGAACTCTCTTGGCACTTGAAGAGCCGTTTGGAAGTGGAAACCGTTCTCCGTCAGAGTGGTATTCCATGCACAGTACTCCGTGCAGGTCTCATTCTGGGGCGGGGCGGTTCCTCGTTTGACATCCTGATGAAGTTGGTCAAGCGCCTGCCTTGGATGGTGTGTCCGGCATGGACCCGCACGGTCTCCCAACCGATCGCTTTAGAGGAAGTGATCGATGCTCTCCTGCGTAGCCTTTCGGATCCGAAACACCGTGGTCAAGTGTACGATCTCGGCGGTCCGCAGGTGATGACCTATCAAGAATTGCTCATGAAAACGGCCGAGGTTCTCGGGGTTCAGCGGAGGTTGTATTCTTTTAACTTGATCCCTCTTGGACTCTCGAGATTGTGGGTGTCATTGATCACCGGGTCCCCCAGGGATCTCGTTTATCCCCTGGTCCTTTCCCTCAAGCACCCGATGGTCGCTCGAGCCGGTCAGGAGTGGGCCGACTGGAGCCGGGAGCGGATCGAGGTGGGGAGTGCGCTACTTGAGTCGGTTTCGACTTCGATCGGACCCGGACGGACTTCCGCTGCGCCTTCTGCGCCGGAGTCCAGGGTGGTTCGTTCCGTGCAACGATTGCCTCTTCCCTCAAATTGGAATGCCGAAAGGGTTGCCGATGAGTATTTCCGGTGGCTGCCCCGGTTCTTGTTTTTTGTGGTCCGGGTCAGGGTGACCGGTGTTGAGTGCTCTTTCTATCTTCTGACCCCCCGCTTGCTTTTGCTCAGGCTCGAGAAGAGTGTGGAGCGTTCCACCTCTGACCGCCAGTTGCTGTACGTCCGGGGGGGCTTGTTGGCATCCTCAGGGGTGCCTCGAGGGCGACTGGAGTTCCGCGAGGCGCTCGAGGGGAGGGTGATTCTGGCGGCCCTCCATGACTTTGTTCCGGCCTTGCCCTGGGTCATTTATCGATTTTCTCAGGCTTTGATTCATGTTTGGGTGATGCGAGCCTTCTCTCGGCACTTGAATCGCATATTTTAAATATTTGTTATATTTGAGTTTTTTAAGAATTCTTTAGAAAATATCAGAATACTAAACTATTTTGCTTAAGCTTTTCCATACCTGACCGATATGTTCAACAACAGAACAACAGTGGATCGGAACGGTCCACTAAACGCCCCGACAACAGCGGGGAGAAAGCAGGATGGTATGGGACTTCGTATTAACACTAACGTGCAGGCATTGGCAGCTCAACGGAACCTCGGTGTTTCTAACCTGAGGCAGCAGAGCTCTCTCGAGAAGATGGCTTCTGGAACCCGGATCTCTAAGGCAGCAGACGACTCTGCAGGCTTGGCGATCTCCGAAAAGATGAGAGCGGACATTCGCTCCCTCCGTCAGGACAGCCGTAACGCCAACGACGGTATCTCTCTGGTGCAGGTGGCTGAAGGCGGTATGAACGAAGTGGGGAACATCCTCACCCGTTTCCGTGAACTGTCGATCCAGGCCGCATCGGACACCATCGGTGATAAGGAACGCGGCTTCATCAACAAGGAAGTCCAGCAGCTCCGCGCCGAAGTCGACCGGATCTCGGCGACCACTGAATTCAACGGACACAAACTCCTCGCCGGTCAAGGTGAGAAGCTCGAGATCCAAGTCGGTCTCAACAACTCTCCTGAAAACGACCGTTTCGTGTTCGATACTCAGAAGATGAAGACCAGCCTCGAAGCCCTCGGACTCACAGATATCAACACCGAGAGCAAAGAGGCCGCTCAGACGAATCTGGCCAAGATCGACTCAGCCATCACTTCTCTTTCTGAAAACCGTTCCGAGATTGGCGCCCTTCAGAACCGCCTCGGATCCTCGGTGCAGAACCTCGCGATCTATGAAGAAAACCTTTCTGCTGCTCGCAGCCGGATCTACGATGTCGATATGGCATCTGAGAGCTCCGAGATGACCAAGAACAGCATTCTGTCCCAGGCAGGAACCTCGGTTCTTTCTCAAGCGAACAGCAATGCTCAAATGGCTCTCAAGCTCCTCGGCTGATACCGGGCAGTGAATTTTGAGGGGTAAAACCCTCACCTAGAGATAAAGATTCTCCGGGTCGATCTTCGTTCTCAGTAAAGCAACAAGTTTAGGATCGGGGTCAGGTGTCACTGACAGATTGGTCGCGATCCTAATGTCCCAACCGCAGTTCTGTTTGACTTGGTCGATGGTGACTCCCTCGTACACCTCGGTGAGAGTGAGCTCACCATCGATCACTTCAAGAACTCCGAGGTCAGTGATGGCCTTCGTGGGACCGCCACCTGGGAGTCCGAGTTCGGACCGGGTTTTTCCGAGGTAACGGGAAGGTCTTGATGAGGCCATCCGGGAACCGGGAGAGGTGACAAAGTCACACTTCTCCACAAAGCTCTTCGGAGACATCCTCATCATGAGGAGAACTCGCTGGGAGTGGGTCGCGATTTCGCAAGCCCCTCCCGAACCGGGGAGCCGGATCTTCGGATTATCGTAGTCACCGATCACGGTGGTGTTGATATTCCCGTAACGATCGAGTTGGGCGCCGCCGAGGAATCCGACTTCGATCAGACCTCCCTGGAGGTAGCTCTGGAAGATGTCCGCTTGGGACACGATGGCCAGAGAGTCTGTCACCAGGGTGGGATCCCCGATGGAAACGGGAAGCCGGGCGGGCAGGGTGCCGATGGTACCACTCTCGTAAATCATGTAGAGTTCGGGAGCGTGTGTGGCCCGAGCCAGATTGCACGCGAGATTCGGCAAACCGATCCCGACAAAAACCACTTCACGATTTTGAAGTTCCTGAGAAGCCCGGATCGCCATGCGTTCCGAGGGCTTGATTTTAATATCCATAGTCCACCCCTTCGCACTTCCGGGGTTTGGCGCGCAGTCGATCGATCAATCCCGATCCTGCCTTTTGCAAGTAGCCCTTCCGATCTTTCACTCCGAACACGAACTCATTCAGGTAGTCTTGGTAGGTTTTCGGATCGCGGGAGATTTCTTCCCACTTCACATAGAAGTCATTGTCCCGATCGTAATACCCCTGAGCATAAGACGGGTGACATCCCCAAGGTTCGTGCACCACATGGTCTACCAGAATGCCTGGAATCAGAGTCCGGTTCGGGTCGCTACGGATCACCGAGGTTTCCACGATCTCTTCCGCGACAATGATGACCCGCTTCGAGGCGAAGGCCACTTCTTTCTGGGTACCCATCAGTCCCCACACTTGGGAGTTGCCTTCCTTGTCCGCGCGTTGGACGTGGATGATGGCCACATCGGGATGGACCGCTGGAACGGTGGCGAAGCGCTGTCCGGTGTAGGGGCAGATCACCGACTTGATCTTCGGGTTCGCTTCTTCAATGTGGGTGCCTTCGAAGTTCTTCAGGGTCCAAAAGGGGAGTCCCGCGCTTCCGGCCAGGGTCCGGGCCACCATGCCGAAGTGGGAATACTCTTCGAGCTCGATCTTGGAGACCGAGTCTTTCTGCGAGCGCCGACGGAGTGCGTGTAGGCTGCCGACTCCCGGATTCCCGGCCCAACTGAATACGAGTTTTTTCACCAATCCCGCTTCGATCAGCTGATCATAGACCAGGTCAGGGGTGAGTCGGATCGCGGTCAGGTCGCGGATGTCTTGCCGGATGATCTCGTGAGCGGCTGCGAATGAGATCAAGTGAGTGAAGCCCTCAAGATACAGTTCCGAACCCGGCTTGACGTTCTCTTGGATCGCCTCCCGCATCGAAACCAGTTTGTCGGGGTTCAGCTTCGGCTTACGCATGGCCCAGTTCCGTCAAGCATTGATCGAAGATTTCAAGTCCGACCTTCACATCGTGCTCGGTGATGATGAGTGGCGGTGCGAAACGGATCGTGGATTTACCGCAAGAAAGGAGCAGGAGTCCCTTACGGAATGCCAGCTGCTCGAGTTTGCCCACATATTCGGTCGCGGGCGATCCATCCTTTTGAATGAACTCGGCTCCGATCATGAGACCCACGCCACGGATATCGCCGATTACGGGGTGTTTCTTCTGGAGCTTCTGGAGCTCCTCGATGAAGAAAGCTCCCACCTTCCGGATCTCGGGCAATCGTTTTCCGATGATGTCGAGAGTGGCGTTCGCAGCGGCACAGCACACAGGGTTTCCGCCGTACGTCGAACCATGAGTTCCACGGCCCCAGGTCATCTTCGAAGTTTTGGCGATGATGGCACCGATCGGCATCCCGGAAGCGATTCCTTTAGCAGAGAGGATGACATCTGGTGTGACGCCCAGAGTTTCTGCGGCGAACATGTCGCCGGTGCGGCCGACTCCGGACTGGACTTCGTCGAATACGAGCACAATGCCGTACTTGTCACAAATGGCGCGCAAGTCCTTCAGGAATTTGATGGAAGGCATGATGTATCCGCCTTCACCCTGAATGGGCTCAACGAAAATTGCGGCCACTTCGTCGGGTGCAAAGTGGGAGGTGAACCAATCGTCCTCGAGCTTCCGGGCGCACACACAGTTCTGCTCGCACCAGGTCTTTTCGTTTTTGTAGGCGCAGCGGTAGGGGTAGGAGTAAGGCAGATGGTAAATTTCTGGAAGTAAGGGTCCGAAGTGGGCCTTCTGGGTCGGTTTAGAAGAGTTGAGTGTGATCGCGCCCATGGTCCGCCCGTGGAAGGCGCCCTTGAATGCGACGATCTTGGTCCGGCGCGTGTGGTAGCGGGCCAGTTTGATCGCTCCCTCAACCGCTTCGGTTCCCGAGTTGGTGAGGAACACCTTGGTCTCGCCCATGTAGGATTTGACCGAATTCGAGAGATTCTCGCACAGCGTGATCATGGACTCGTAGTAAAAGTCGGTGCCGCAAATGTGCAGGAATTTGCCGGCTGAATCCTGGACGGCCTTCACCACTTCAGGGTGAGCGTGTCCGGTCGAAGTGACGGCGATCCCGGCCATGAAGTCGAGGTAGCTGTTGCCGTCGACATCGTAGACGTACATGCCCTCACCATGAGAAACCACGAGGGGGTATTCCTTGATGTAGGAGGGCGACGTGACAGCGTGGTCACGATCGATCAGAGCTTTGGCTTTAGGGCCCGGAGGGGCCACCTTGATCTCAGGACGCTTCTGGGTGTTCATGCCTGAAATCTACCGCAAAAAGCCTTGTTAAAAAAGGGAAAATCCCGCCTACTCCATGATCGTCCGGGACTGTTCCCTCATGAATTGCGAGACATAATACGGGCCGCAGCCCCCCTTGCCCGAAGCTCCCGATCCCTTCCAGCCGCAGAAGGATTGGACGCCCGGCCAGGCACCAGTGGTGGCACCCGTGGCGCGATTCGCATAGAGTACTCCCGCTTCGATCCGATCCATGAACAGGTCGATCTCCTCGGTCTTTGCAGTGAAGATCCCGGACGTCAGACCATAGTCGGCCTTGTTGGCATCCTGAATCGCATCCGCCAGTGAGCTGAACCGGGTGACCGCCAGAAAAGGCGAGAAGAACTCGTCCTTGAAATGGCGAGCGGTAGACGGGAGCTCGACGATGGTCGGATCAGCGAAGTGACCGTTCTTGAATTCCGGACGCTCTCTCAGATCGGTTCCACCGAAAACGATCTTGCCCAAAGCTTTCGCCTCGTTGATCGCCTGGAGGTGACGTTCGACCGCTTTTTGATTGATCACCGGCCCCATGTAGGTTTCTTTTTTGGAAGCATCACCGACGCTGACGAGCGCTTTGGCCGTGGCCACCAGCTTTTCGAGAAAAGCGCCATAAACGGACTCGTGCACGTACAGCCGGGACAGAGCGCTGCATTTTTGTCCTGAGAGGCCGAAGGCACTCCGGACACAGCCGGACGCGGCTTTTTCGAGGTCGGCGGACTCACAAACAAATGCTGCGTTTTTTCCGCCGAGTTCGACCAGCGCCGGCTTCGAATAATTCCCACTATTGAGCGTCCGGATGATGCTCATACCGACCGTCCGGCTGCCGGTGAAGGCCACTCCGTCGCACCATGGATGCTTGACCATCGACTCACCCAGAGCCGGGCCGTTCCCGAAGACCACCTGAAGGACGCCTTCAGGAAGTCCGGCATCCCGGTAGGCGAGGTAGATCTCATAGGCGGTTCCGGGCGCGTCATCGCTCGGCTTCAGGATCACCGAGTTTCCTCCAAGAAGAGCAGCTGAGGTCATTCCTGCTCCGAGCGCCATCGGAAAATTGAAGGGTGCGATCACGGAAAATACGCCATAAGGCCGCAAAATATCCTGGGTACGCTCGTTCGGAGAAAGCTTTCCGAGCGGTTGGATGAATCCGTTTGCCTGTTCCATTTGAGCCGCATAGTAGTCGAGCAAATCGGCCGATTCTTCTGCATCGCCCAATGACTCCATCCGGTTTTTGCCGACTTCGAGAGTCATCAGAGCTGCGATCTTCATCCGGCGATCCCGCATGATTCCGGCCGCCTTCCGGGTGATCGCCACACGTTCTTGCCAGGGGGTGGATCCCCAATTCTTTTGAGCAATCTTGGAGGCCTGAAATGCCTCATTCAGAACGGAGTCGTTCACCACCGCGTACTGGGCAACCAGTTCGCCCGTGTGGGTGGGGCTCATCTTCCGGTTCATCCGGTCGCCTTGGTAGGCTTTACCGTTGATGATCGAGGGAGTGGTCCAGCCCAACTCCGACCTCAGCGACTGGTAGGCCTGATCGAACTCGGCATGGATCTGGTCCATATTGGCATTCAGGGCGGAGTAGGTGATTTTGAATGGCTTTGACATGGGTTTCTCCTCAAATTTCAAAAGTTTCGATGGCCGATTTCAGGAGCGCGACGCACTCGTCGGATTCTCCGCTTGTCATCAGGAGTGACGGGCCCAGGATGACCAGGTCACCGTTTACGCCATCGGCTTGTCCGTAGTTGGGCCAAAGAATCAGTCCGCGGTCTTGGGCATGTTGGACGAATTTGGGCGCGAATTTTTTAGAAACTGGGAAAGGTTTCTTTTGCGCTTTGTCTTCGACAAATTCGATCCCGGCCATGTGGCCGATTCCGGTGACCGAACCCACGTACGGCAGGGAGTGCAGGTGGTGTTTCAATTCAGAAAGGAAGTGAACGGATACGGGTGCCGCGCGTTCCAGTACCTTCTCTTTCTCGAAGGTGCGGAGCACAGCCAAAGCCGTCGCAGCCATCGAGGGAGCGAGCATGTAGGTCTGGGCGTGCAGGAACCCTTGGGAGGCCGCTTTCATGGTGTCGACATCGCTCTTCTTCACCAGCACCGCGGCGACCGGCATCAGTCCGGCGTTCAGGCCCTTTCCGAGAACAAGGAGGTCGGGCTTGAGTCCGTAGTGTTCGGCGGCGAAGAATTTCCCGGTCCGCCCGGAGCCGCACAGCACTTCATCCGCGATCAGGAGAATCTCATGCTTTTTGCAAATGCTTTGGATCCGGTCGAAGTAGCCCTTGGGTGGGACCCAAGCACCGGTCGAAGACCCGCTCACGGTTTCAAAAATGAAGGAGCTGATAGTCGACGCACCCTCGCGCTCGATCAGGCTTTCGAGCTCTTGGGCATAAAATTCCGCACCTTGTTCGTGATACTCGCGCAAAATCTCGTCCGGATCATTGCTCCTCGAAAGCGGTAAACGGTAGCCATAGGGGGTGCTAACCGTCAGGACCGGTGAGAGGAGTGGTCCGTAGACTTTCTTGTAATGGGGCCTTCCTGAGGCCGAGAGGGCATACAACGTGTTGCCGTGGTAGCCGGGGGTCCGTGAGATGATTTTGTGTTTGTTCGGGTAGCCGCGATCCACCCAGAGTTGACGTGCGAATTTGATGGCGGCCTCGACCGCTTCGGATCCCGAGGCGAGCAAGGTGACTCGATCCAGCCCCAAAGGAGCCGCCAGTTTGGCGAGGCGGTCCGAAAGTTCTTCCATTGCGCGCGAGGCGAATTGCATGCCGTTCACATAGGCCACTTTGCCCATCTGTTCAGCGATGGCAGTGGCCAACTCCGCGTGGCCGTGTCCGAGATTCACAACGAGCGCTCCGCCAGAGGCGTCGAAGTACCGCTTCCCGGTTTCGTCAAAGAGGTGCACGCCCTTGCCATGGCTGACAATCGGGTAGGTCTTGTTTAAATTTCTCAGTAAGGTATGGCCGTCTGGATAGTGGAGGGTGTGTTTCATGTTTAATTTCGTTTCGTGGTTTAGTCGAATCCTGAGCCTTGATCGGCAATTGAGAAGGTGAAATCGCTAGTTCCGCAACCTACAGACGGAGTGGGTGCTGGATTTACATCTGTCGGAAGGTTTCCCACTAAGCCTTTTCCGGGTGCTCCCAGAGTTGCGCAGTCAAGAAGGGGCTGATTGACTCTGACCCCGTTTACGAAATAGCTCAATTGTTTTTGATTGAATTGCACGAGGATATTCTGCTCTGCGCTTCCGGAAGTGTAAGTCAAAAGCAGTGGAGACACTTTAGGTAAATAAAAGGTGTTACTCTGCCCGAAGGTAGGCATGTAGGGCAATCCCATGAACATCGTGAGTGATTCGTTGCTAGGAGGGGGCGGATGTTGAATGAGAAATTGGGGACTGATGGCAAAATCAATTTTTAGCCTGAACAGGTTTCTGTTTCCACAGCTCCTAGGGTCATTCGGGATCCGGCACTTGAAATCAGAGTTTGAGAAATCAAGAGGTGACAATAATGGGAGAGAGTAAAATCCGGGAGTATAACCGTAGGAGGTGGGCCGAAGGCTTTGAACCACGTTGATGTCGAGAGAAGTTGTTTCGGCATTAATGGCTTTGAAGGGTTTCGCACCATAAATTGCGAAAGACTTGACCGGCTTCAAATTTGGGTCCAGCCGTTTGCAAGGGGTCGCATTCTCGTTCACGGTCCCTCCTGCTATCGAGTCGACCGGCTCCACCATCATTCCCTGGAAGCTCAACTCCCCGATGATACCTTTCGGAACTGGAATCACAATCGGCCGTCTGAGTGCTGACTTCTGATTCAAATAAAGAGAAGCCGGTATGTTGAGTGGAGTGGGACCTCCAGGTGGCCTGCTGGAAGTGTCCCCGATGGAATTCGTTAGTTCGGTCGAAGTATAGTTGTTGATTTCAGTATCGAGTGCGACGGGTATCCAAGGGGAATTCAACCCCGGCGCTTTGAACCCCGCACGTAGGTCCATCTGCTTGCAACTCGGGCCGGTGATGGCCGCCACCACCGCGTTTGATGTTCCGCCTTGGATCAACAGAGTCTCGGCCAGATTCCGGGTCGGGTTGGCCACTGGAATGGGGGTGAGGAGGGTGATATTCACCGTATCCGCTCCGCAACCGGTAAGGGCACATGCAATGAGGGAAATCAAAATCCGCTTCATGACACCACCTTGATCCTTTGCCCGAGGATGTAGGCCACAATTCCGAAACCGATCGAGAGCCAGGCGGTGTCGGCAAAGCCTTTCATCTCGTCACCCGCTCCACTCTGGGTCACAAACCAGCCCGACAGGAAGGTGGCCGAAGCCGCGCCGACCTGGTGGATGCAGGAGTTCAGGCTCATGAAGCTTCCGCGGCGTTTGGCAGGGATGCTCGAAGAGATCAGGGTCACTGCCGGGACGCTCCGCAGGCTCGAAAGAACGAAGATGGCCGTAGTGGTCAACAGGGTGATCCAGTACTCCACATGACCGAGGTGGGTGATGAAATAGATGGGTACCAGAAAAAGCAAGCCTGTGAGTGTGAACACCCGTCGTGCCCCGAATTGATCACAGATCCGTCCCATTTTGATGCCGGTGATCACCGTAAGCGCGCCGCCGACCAGGTAAACATGAGGAAGGCGGAAGGCCGGAAACCCGGTGTTCGAAACGATGTAAGCGCTGATGAAGGGAATCACCACAAATTGAGAATGAACCATGAGCAGGGTGGTGAGGAGGGCCATTCTTGCATTCGGATCACGCAGGTTCTCAGTGAGCCCGGAGAACATCGGTGCGGGACCCTGCTCGAGGTGCCAGCGAGCGCTCGGAATGAACTTCTGGGCGCCGAACAGAGCGAGGGTTCCGACGAGTGCGATCGACCCGAAAGTGGCGTGCCACCCGAAGCGTTCTGCTACAATCAGACCGACCGGAACCCCGAGGATACTGGCCAGTGAGTACGAAGTGAGCAGTTTGCCAGTGGCGAGTCCGCGTTCTGATATCGAGAACAAGTCTCCGATGATCGCGAAACTGATCCCCGAGAGCAGCCCCCCGAAGGCGCCCGAAATTGCTCTGGCCACGAGTAGCGTGTGAAAATCAGGAGCGAAGGCGCAGACCAGGGTCCCGAGGATGAAGCCGATGTATGCTCCGATCAGTGCTTGCTTCCGGTCCATACGGTCGAAAAAGAAGGAACCTAAAAACCCGAAGATGCCGGCAGCAAAGGAATAGCTCGAGACCAGAAAAGAAAATTTCTTCGGGCTCAGCGAAAACAGTGCCATCAGTTTCGGGCCGAGGGGCATCAGCACCATGAAGTCCATCGTCGCCGTGAACATCATGAGAGTCAGCAGGATCACCACCCATCGTTTGTGGCGAGGGTCGATCCGGAGCTGGGGCGGGACTTCATTCATGGCACCCAAGCGCGAGGGGTTCGGTTCCCTCGGTTGTGGTGACGGGTCTGGCATGATAGCGAATATACCATGTCAAAAATCCACTCGATATTTCCAAAACCGGTTTTCCTCGGGTCCTCGGTCCGGACCCCGATTGGACGCTTCGGCGGGTCATTGAAACGCTTTTCAGCGCCTGAGTTGGCCACCTTGTGTCTGAAAGAGTCATTGCAACGCGCGTCAATTGCGAGCGGGCCTGCTACCGATTTGGTGGTTTTGGGACATGCTCGCCAGGCTGGAGCACGACCGAATCCTGCCCGCCAAGCGACCCTTTTTGCGGGTTTACCCGATACTGTTCCTGCCATCACCCTGAATCAGGCCTGCGCTTCAGGTTTGGCTTCTGTGATTTTCGGTGCCGAGAAGATCGCTCTCGGACGCGCCCGCACTGTGTTCGCAGGAGGAGTCGAAAGCATGTCCAACACTCCTTATTATTTGATGGAAGGGCGTTGGGGGCTCCGGATGGGGCACAGTGAAGTGATCGACGGGATGACGCGTGACGGATTCCATTGCCCGATGGCCGACATGCTGATGGGCGCCACTGTCGACACCTATTTGGCACAGGAGTCGGGGATTTCCCGTCAGGAGCAGGATGCCTATGCGCTCCTTTCACAACAGCGCGCGGAGCATTCGTGGAAGAACGGACTGTTTTCGGCCGAGACCTTCACCATTCCGGGCGATGCGAAACTCCCGGGCCTCCACGAGGATGAACACCGTCGGGGAGCGACCACTCTCGAGAGCCTAGGCAAGCTGCCACCGGTATTCGATCGCAAGACGGGGACCGTCACCGCCGGGAACTCGAGCGGGATCACAGACGGAGCGGCATTTGTACGTCTCAGTGACGTGCGGGACTCAGGAATGGAGGCGGAGTTGCTCGACTACGAAATGGTCGGCCTCGATCCGCGACGCATGGGGCTCGGGCCCATTGAAGCCACCCGTCGACTCTTGGCCCGTCAGGGACTTCAGATCGGTGATTTGGAGGCCGTCGAGCTGAACGAGGCGTTTGCAGCCCAGGTACTGGCTTGCAACCGTGAACTCGGAATCCCGGAAGACCGGTTGAATGTGCGAGGCGGAGCGATTGCCATCGGACACCCGATCGGCGCGACCGGCACGCGGATCCTCGTGACTTTGACGCATATCCTGAAGGGCAAGCCCGGTTCGCTCGGACTGGCGACACTCTGCGTAAGCGGGGGTCAAGGTTTTGCCGTTTTGTTAAGATCCCTTTGAATCTGCTTGATCCTTGTCCCGAAAAATGGAAATCTTGACCCATAACCATTATTCATTGAAAGGAATAATTCACATGAAAAACATCATCGTTGCACTCGTTGCAGTATTCGCTCTCTCCACCGTTTCTTTCGCAAACGACCACGCAGCTCCAGCTGCTGCTGCTCCTGCTGCTGAGCATGCTGCTCCTGCCGCTGAAGCTCATGCTGAGAAGCCTGCTAAAAAAGCTAAAAAAGGCAAGAAAGCTAAGAAAGAGCACAAAGCTGAAGAGCATGCTCCAGCTGCTCCTGCCGCTGAAGCTCCTGCTGCTCAGCCTGCTGGACACTAAGCGTTTCGAGTCAAACTCGTGGAAAGGGCCTGCCGGCAACGGCGGGCCCTTTTTGTTTGTCTTGAGTGCGTCTCATCGATAAGTTCATCAGCATGATTCTCAAAAAAGGTATGAAGTCGGCCGGTAGCAAAAAGAAGCAGGGTCCTGTCCGTCGTGAGTCTCCTGATTTCATCGAGCCGCGAGTGGCTGAAATCCTCGGGGCGCTGAGTGAGGATCCCTCCCGCGAGGGACTTCTCGATACTCCTAAGCGTTTTGCGAAGTCGATGCAGTTTCTGACTTCGGGCTATGAGACTTCCGTCGAGAACGTGGTCGGAACCGCACTCTTCCAGGCCGAATCGAGCGAGATGGTGATCGTAAAGGACATCGAGCTGTATTCATTGTGTGAACACCACATGCTGCCGTTCTTCGGCAAAGCACACATTGCCTATATTCCCGACAAAAAGATCATCGGACTTTCCAAGATCCCGCGCATTGTCGATGTGTTTGCCAGGCGCCTCCAGGTTCAGGAGCGCCTCACAGCCCAAGTGGCCGATGCCTTGATGGAAGTATTGAATCCGCTCGGGGTCGCAGTGGTGATCGAGGCTGCCCATTTTTGCATGATGATGCGTGGAGTGGAGAAGCAGAACTCAAAGACCATCACCTCCGCCATGCGGGGCGATTTCTTCACCGATGCCACCACGAGGAAAGAGTTTCTGACCCTCCTCAGGGGCTGAACGGGTGGTGGCGTTCATCGATTCTCATTGCCACTTAAGCGATGAGCGCGTTGTCGATCGCGCCGAGGGGCTCGTTTTGCGGGCGCAGGAGGCTGGAGTCACCCGCGTGATGATCGGAGGCCTCGATGCAGGAGACTGGTCCCGACAGAGAATCTTGAAATCCCGATACGGAGATTGGATCCGGACTTCCTTCGGCCTGCATCCTTGGCGGGTCGAGCAGTGCGATTCCGCCCGAATGAAGGCCGCACTTGCGGATCTCGGGGCACGCCTCGGAGAGGCGGATGCGCTCGGAGAAACGGGACTGGATTATCATCCGCGCCGGGATCCGGCTCAATTCGGTCTTCAGCTTCAAGCCTTCCGTGCCCAGATCCGGATGGCGCAAGACGCTCGAAAGCCCTTGGTCTTGCATGTGGTTCGCTCGCATGGAGATTCCATCCGTGAACTCGATTCAGCGGGTTACAGCGGAAGGATGATGGTGCACAGTTTTTCGGGTTCGATCGAGGAAGCGAAGGAGTGGGTCAAACGTGGCGCCTTGCTTTCCTTCAGTGGGGGGTTTCTCATCCCGGGGAAATACGAGCGGGCGCGGAAGATTCTTGAGTGGATTCCCATCGAGCATCTGCTGCTCGAGACCGACTCACCCGATCAGGCCTGGAGACCGGACGGAATCAACGAACCTGCTTGTATTCCCGAGCTCTACCGGGGCGTGGCAGCCCTCAGGTCTTGGAAGCTTGAGTTTTTGACTCAGAAATTGGATGAGAATTTCAGAAACTTCGGGTAAGATCCGGAGCCGTCATGAATGAAATCTTACCGATGAACGAAGGAGAATTGGAACAGTACCGTTTGCACCGCCGGTTTGACCGGATGGGGCGACTGGTGGGAGATCCTGCCATGGAGAGTCTGTTCCGCGCGCACGTCCTCATTGTCGGCATCGGCGGGGTAGGCTCCTTTGCAGCTGAAGCGATCGCCCGTTCGGGTGTCGGTAAGATCACTCTCGTGGATTTTGACGAGATCTGCATCACCAATTTTAACCGGCAGCTTCATTCGCTCAATGGTTTGGTCGGAGAGAAAAAAGTCGAAGTGATGGCAGAGCGCCTCCGTAAGGTGAATCCGCAGGCCAAGGTTCACGCGATTCCCAAGTTTTACAATGAACGCCTGAGCACCGAGATCTTCGAAGAGTGCGTTCAGGTACAGGGGCGGATGCCGGATTTTGTCATCGATGCGATCGATAGCGTGACGCCGAAGTGCCACTTGCTTGCGAAGTGCCGGAACGAGGGAATCCGGGTGGTGACCTCGACCGGCTCCGGAGGAAAGATGGATCCGACCCGGATCCGTGTGAAGGATCTCGGGCTCACCACGGTCGACCCGCTGGCCAAGGCCCTTCGCCGCATTTTGCGCGACCAGCACGGGTTCCCGGAAACGGGCGAATTCGGGATTCCAGCCATTTATTCTGAAGAACCTGCCAAAGCTCCGATGGAACTCAATTACGACAACGGCAAAGGATTCCGTTGCGTCTGCCCCCAAGGGCAGAATGAGTTCTTCAACTGTGACAACCGTAACGTGATCCTCGGGAACGCGAGCTATGTCACAGGTGCTTTCGGCTTGGCTTGCGCCTCACAAGTGGTGAATGCCCTGGTCGAGCTGGGCTCGCTCAGCTCACCCCGAACACACGCTTGACCTTCGCGTTCGACCAGATCCGGAAACGGTCGATGAACGAGAACGCCGCTGGAACGACAATCAGGGTCAGCAGGGTGGAGCTCACCAGACCGCCGATGATCGCCACACCCATCGAGGTGCGTTGCCGGGACGCTTCGTTCAGGCCGACTGCGATCGGAATCGTTCCTGCAATCAGTGCGAGTGACGTCATCAGGATGGGGCGCAAGCGGGTCCGGCCGGCCTGAATCATGGCGTTGGTCCGGTCCATGCCGCCTTGGATGAGCTGGTTGGCGTAATCCACCAGCAGGATGGAGTTCTTCACGGCCACCCCGAGAAGCATGATCACCCCGATCATCGAGAAGATGTTGAGCGATTCACGCGTGATCGCCAAGGCCACGAGTGAGCCGCAGAAGGCCAGTGGCAAGGCCAACATGATGGTGAGCGGAGTCACAAAGGACTCGTAGAGGCTCGCCAGCACGAGGAAGATGAACAAGATCCCGAAGATGAGAGCCGTCACCATGCTTTCGCCAAGCTCTTTGAAGTTCTCGGCCTGACCCACGTAAGCATAACGGAACCCGGTGGGGAGTTTCAATTCAGGATCCGACGCGAACATCGTATCGATCTCCTTCATGACATCTCCCATGCCGGCGCCCGGAGTGATGTCGGCCTGGATCTGGATGTAGCGGGCCCGGTCCTGACGGTTCACTTTCGAGGGCCCGGTTTTCTCGACTTTTCCGGCGACGTCAGACAGCTTCACAAGCGTTCCGTTCAGGTTCGGCACATAGTAGCGGCTGAAGTTGTCCTTGACGACCCTCTGACTCTCGTCGAGACGGGTCCTGATGTCGTATTCCACGCCGCCCGTGCGGTACTTGGCCACATCCGTACCCTCGATGAGATTGCGCATTTCGAATCCGATCGAAGTGGGCGTGACACCGAGTTCTGACGCCCGGGAGGTCTTGATCTCGAACTGGACCTCAGGTTTTCCGGGACGGAAATTGATGTCCACATCCTTGAGCCCCTTGTTGGCACGGAGACGCTCGACGACTTTCAGTGTGAAAGTCTCGAGGGCCGCCTGATCCGAGCTCACGATATTGAGGTTGAAAGGCCGCTGTCCGCCGCCGACGGCGTCGTAGTCCTTCACTTTCGGATTTGCGGAGGCAAAATCCTTCATTTGCTCCCTGATCTTCTCTTTGAACTGGGAGGTGTTCATTTTCCGCTCTTTGGTGGGAACGAGTTTCACATAGAAACTTCCAACGTTGGCCTCTCCGTTCCGGTTTCCAATGGTGAGCGCAGCCACCGCGACTTCAGGATTGGAACTGAGTGCCGCATAGATCTTTTGTCCGGTTTCGTCGGTGGCTTCGATGGAGGTTCCGGGGGGGAGATCGTAGTCGACCGAGAACTCACCCGCATCTTGCGGTGGGAGGAAGGTTTTCGGTACGAATTTTCCGGTGTACATGCACAGGACGAAGATCGCCACACTGATCCCGATGGAGCGTCCTGGACGGGCGATCACGGTTTTCAGGAGGTTTTCGTAATAGTCCTCGAGTTTGCGCTGAACGCGCTCGAAGCGGTCGAGCAGGGGTGCGAAGATCCGTTCGAAAAACCCTTTGTTGCCATGGCCGCTTTTACCGGCGAAGTAAGCCGAGAGCATCGGGGCGATGGTGAGGGCATCGAAGAGTGAGATCAGCATGGCGAAGCAGATCACGAAGCCGAACTGTTTGAAGAATTGTCCGACAACGCCTTTCAGGAAAGCCACCGGTCCGAACACCGCGATCACGGTGAGGGTGGTGGCGACCACCGCCAGAGTGACCTCCTTGGTCCCTTCGAGGGCCGCCTGGAGAGGTGTTTTGCCCATCTCGATGTGGCGGAAAATATTCTCGCGGACCACGATGGCATCGTCAATCAGGAGACCGACCGAGAGAGACAGGGCGAGGAGCGTCATCAGGTTGATCGTGTAACCCGAGGCCCACATCAGCAAGAAAGCACCCAGAAGCGAGTTCGGAAGGGCGAGGGCGGTGATCAGGGTCGAACGGGCGTTCTGGAGGAAGAAAAACACCACCACCACAGCCAGTGCGATCCCGATCATGATGGATTCTTTCATGTCGGTGACGTTTGCACGGATGTAGACGGATCCGTCACGGATCACGTTGATCTCGGGCTGCCCCTTGATCCGGGAGAGTTCGGGCCCCATCTGGTTGATCCGCTTCAGGACATTGTCCACGACTGCAACGGTGTTGGCACCGCTTTGCTTGAACACAAACAGGAAGAGCGAGCGTTTCCCGTTCAAATAGGTCCTCGATTTTTCGTCTTCGAGTGAATCCTCGACCTTACCGAGGTCTTTGATGCGGAGCGAACGCTCACCGCCAAAGAAGCTGACAATGGTGTTTCCGATGGATTCGAGGGAGTCGAACTGGCCCACGGTCCGGACGATGGATTCCTGCTTGGAGTCCTCGTTTTTTCCGGCGGGGATGTTCTCACCCGATTGGGCGAGGCGGCTGTTCAGGTAGGTGAGGCTGAGCTCGCGTTCTTTCAGCTTCTTGGCGTCGAAAGCCACCTTGATCTGACGCTTCCGCGCACCGAGCGCATACACTTGTCCCACCTTGTCGACTTGCTCGATCTTGGGCCGGATGATTTCGTTGGCGATGTCGTAGAGCTCGGATTCGCTCATCTTGTCTTTTGCAGTGAGCGACAGGATCACGATCGGCTGGTCGGACGGATCGAGCCGGCGGATCACGGATTCCTTCACATCTTTCGGTAGCAGGAACTTCACCGCACCCACCCGGTCACGGACCTGTTGCTCGGCGAACTTGATGTCGGTTTCGAGTGTGAACTCGGCGATCACCTGGCTCACACCCTCCATGCTGACCGAGGTCAGGCGCTTGATGCCTTGCAGGGTCGAGAGTTCATCTTCGAGCGGCTTCGAGACCAGGGTTTCGATCTCGGCCGGGCCCGCGCCCTGGTAAGGAGTGCTGACAAAGATCACGGGGAAGTTCACTTCAGGGAAGAGGTCGACCCCGAGTTTGGAAATTGAGAAGGCCCCTACCGCCAGCATGAGCAGGACGATACAGGTGATGAAGGTGGGGCGTTTTACGGAAAGATCTGCGAGCGTCATGGTCGAGGTTTCCTTTTCAGGTTCAGTCTTGAGTGTAGGTTTTGAGTTGAGCGTGGAGAGCGAGGATCTCGTTCTCGATCCGGAGTCTGGAAATCAGGGATTGGGCGTAGTCCTGTTCGAAGGTCAGGACCTGGTAGGTCGTGGTTCTACCGAGATTGAAGCGGTACTTCTCGTATTCGAGCTTCTCTTTTTGCATCGCCACCAATTCATCGGCCATCTTCAGGCGCAATCTGGCTTCATTGAATTTCTGGCTCAGATCCCGGAATGTCGATTCGCTCTCGAGTTCTTTCTGGCGGGTCAGGTGCTCCGCCGCCATCTGTTGTTTGGCCCGTCCTGCGCGGATGTCCGCCGTTTCGGCCAAGTCGAGAGCGAAGTTCAATTTGAGTCCGGCGGTATAAATGGGGTTCTGGGTAGTGAGAGCCCGGGTGAGGGCCCCTTGCTGGCCTGCGAAGTCGATCCCGTTGAAGCCGGCACTGGCAAAGATGGAAAGATCGGGTTGGACCTTCTGAAGTGAAAGCTCGTTTGAGGCTTTCGTGACCCGCTCGCCCTCTTTGGCCGCTTTGACATCGAGAGTCTCGGTGGCCCGTACAGGCACCGAAAGATTCAGCACCCGCTCGGTCGGAATCAGCTCGGGTTCTTCCGTGTTGGCCATGGACGCATCATCTGCCGGGAGATTCCGCATCTGGTTGAAGGCGATTTTTGCCGAAGTGAGTTCCTGCTCGGCTGCCTTCAGGGCCATCAGACGCATCTGGTAGGCCGAACGGGTCTGGAGCATGTCGATCCGGTCGGAAAGATGGTTTTTGACCCGCTTTTCGGTCCATTCGAGAATGCGTTTGGAGCGATCGAGGAGTTCGCGCTCGAGCTTCACCGATTCGAGGGCGATGGCCAGGCGGGTGTAGGCGTTTTCGGCCTGGGCAATGGTTTGTTTGAGTTTGAATTTCTCGGCATATTCAGCCGCTTTCGATCCGGCTTCAGCCAGGTCCGCCGAGGCGCGGGTTTCTTTTCCGAATGCGTTCCGCCACAGGGATTGATTGAGGTCGATCTGAGTCTGGGCTCCGAGGTAGTCCCTGAGAAAGCTGGAAGGGGCGCCGTAGTTCAGCGATGCCAGATTGTAAGAAACTTTGCTGGCCAAGCCGAAGTCGAACTGTTTTTCAAATCCGAGCCCCAGTGCGCGGGATCGGGTGCTGATTTGAAAGGGGTTCGGAAACTGGCGGCGGTCGTCCGTGAAAGATCCCTGGAGGGTGAGGCGAGCCATGGTGGGGAGGCCACCTTCTTTGGCAGTGAGAGCCGCTCCCTCGATTTGAAACCGACTCGACTTCACTGCAGCCGAGTCCCCTAAAACCTGATTCAGGTAGACTTCGAGGCTCATGGGAGCTGCAAAACCGGTGGCGGTAGAAGTGATCAGAATCAAAAGTGAAAAAGCACAAGTTTTTATGAGTGTGAACCAAATCGGAGTGGTTTTCATTTGCATTCAGACTTAAAACGGGTGATGTAAGCAGTCAATTACATTTATGGTTTTTTGTTCAAAACGAGACCGAAAAGCAAGAGAGGCGGCACTCCTAGGTGCTGCAGCGCGATTGTTCGCACTGAAGGGTTACGAAAACACCCGGACGCTCGAGATCGCCCGGGAGGCCGGAGTCAATGAGGCTCTGATCAATCGCTATTTCGGCGGCAAAGAAGGCTTGCTGATGTCGGTCCTTCAAGGGACCGGAACGGGAGATTTTGTCCGGATCGAGGGGCTCGATCCCGAAATCCCGGATTTGCGACTGGCCCTTCGGAAGTACTTCGAACAGGGGCGGCGGATGATCGAGGAGCGCGAGTCCTTCATGCGGATTGCCATGTCCCGCTCCTTGTTTCAGCCGGAATTGGCTGTGGCAGTCCGTGAAAAGATCATCGATCGGCAAATGGAATTGCTGGTGAAGGGGCTCGAGACGCGTCTGGCTGCAAACGGGGTCAGCTCGGAGGATGTGGAGGCTTGTGCCATGTTGGTGGGGGCTGTGAACCACACCTTCAACTTCATCGTTCGCAAGGTGCACCACATGCCTGACGAAAAGATCGAGCGCGTGTTCGATCTGCTGACCGAAGTCCTGAGTCTTAGGTTTGATCCGGCCGCGGCTTCGGTTTCCCCATCATCGGGATGAGGTCGTAAACCACAAATTGCCGGTCTTCGATCCGCCAATGCACATCGTGGGTCCCGACCAGAAGTCCGAAATCCTTGCCTTGGGCGTGCTCCGCATCGGGGGGAAGTTCGCGACGTTGAAACCCCGGACGGGGGTCGATGGTCAGGAGTTGTTCGATCAGAGCGCGCAGTCCCGCGTGTCCCTTTGCTTCAGCGTCCCCGATTTTCGCATCCGCTTCGGGCAGGAATTTGACGGGGGTTTTGATAATTTCCTCGTGGGCCCAGCCTGGGTTGGCCTCGGGGACCGAATCCGCATAAGGAATGTAGGGCTTGATGTCCAGAATCGGAGTTCCGTCCATCAGGTCCACTCCCTCGACCTCGATCTCGGGGCCTCCTTTGGCATTCAGGTCGATCTTGCGGATCTTCACGACCGAAAGCCCGATCGGATTCGGGCGGTGAGGGGAACGCGAGGCGAGGACTCCCATTTTGGCTTTACCGCCCAGACGGGGGGGACGGATGGTGGGTTTCCACTTGTTGCCGCCGTGTGAGTGAAACACAAACACGAGCCAGAGGTGGGAGAATTGCTCGATTCCCTTCAGTGCGTGTTGGAAGTCGGGATCCGGACCGAATTTGACGACCCCCCTGGCCTCGGGGACGAGTCCAGGCTGTCTCGGGATTCCGAATCGCTGGGTGAAGGGTGTCCGGATCACGGCGATTGGCGGGAAATGGTAGTCCATGCGTCAAAGAGCTAACACGGTGAACCTGCTTCCTCAAGTCCGGGGCCCGATTTGCCGATCGAGTAAAAGAGAGGGAACCACCCATGTTCAAAATGATCGGCGCCGCTTTGCTTCTGATTCTAATTCTGTCTATCCATGCTCAGGGCAAGGTGCAGGGAGATCCGATTGTGATCGGCACCCAACCTCAAATCGATAACCCTCAGTTCAAAGACCCGACGACTCTCAAAGAGGCTAAAGAGCAGATCGCCAAGCTGAAGGAAACGATCGCCACCAACCACATCATCTGGACGATTCACTGCAAGGCGTCTGAAGAAAAATTATTGAAGTACTTCTCTTCGCAAAACATGAATCACTCGGTTGCACCCAAGAAATCCTCTGGTGCGACGACCTCGCCGTCCAAAGGGACTGGGACTGCTCCCACCACCGGCTCTGGTGCGGGAGTTGTGTCGGGCAGTGGCAACGGGAAGTGAGTTCAAACCGGAGTGAGGCCCACTCCGACTAAGCCCTCTTCGACATCCTCGGCCACTTCGACATGCTGGCCCTTCAAGGCGTCTTTCGAGCTCACATAGGTGAGCTTCGCGCACAGGGTTTCGGCCTTGAGGGTCGCTTCGTGCGCTTGAGCGGCTTGCAGGAGCTTGCCTTCCACCCAGAGAGTGAGTTCGATGCGGGAATCGAGGTTCAGGTCGGCGTTCTTGCGCGCCTGCTGGATCTTCCGCATCACTTCCCGTGAGAGCCCCTCGAGAATCTGCTCTTCTGAAAGCGAAGGATCGACCTCGATCGACACCAGTTGATGGGCCACGAGATTCGGATTGTCTCCCTTCGAGGCACGACGGATCTCCACATCCGAGATGGTGATGGTCTCGCCCTCGACGGTGAGGGTTTTGCCAGCTTCGAGTGCTTCAAGATCGGCAAGTGACAAGCGATCGATGCCAGCGGCCACGAGCTTCATCTTCGGTCCCACTCGTTTCCCGAGCACCGGGAAATTCGCTTTGGCCTTCACCTGCACAAAGTCCTCTTCCTTGGTGAGGTACTCGAAGGCACGGATGTTGAGTTCGTCCTGGAAATAGGCTTCCAATCGTTTCAAATCCGCAAGAGCCTTCGGATCGCGATGGATGATGCGCAAGGTTTTGAGCGGGATCTTCGCTTTGATTTTGATTTTCTCACGGAGATTCCGTCCGAGCATCACCAGAGCATCCATTCGGGCCACCGCCTGCTCGAGATCGGGGCGGATGAAGGCGGCCTCGGCTTCCGGGAAGGCCTCGAGGTGCACGCTCTCCTTGCCCGCGCCAGCCGGCAGGGCCTGAGAAAGATTCAGGTAAATTTCCTCGCTCAAGAACGGCGCGAAAGGCGCCATCACTTTTGAGAGCGTCACGAGCACATGATAAAGCGTCTCGTAGGCATAGCGTTTTTCTTCCGAATCTCCGTTTGCCCAAAAGTGCGGACGATTGAAACGGATGTAGGTGTTCGTGAGCGCTTCGATGAAGTCGAGGAGCTTCGGCACCACATTGTAGAGGCGGTAGCCCGCCATCTCGCGGTTGGTGTTTTCAATGAGCGAGTGCAACTTCGATAGGATCCACTGGTCGAGCAGGTTCGGGGATTTTGCGAAATCGCCTTTCGGCTCGAAGCCCTCGATGCTGCCGTAGCTCGTAAAGAACGAATAGGCATTCCACCAGCGAAGCAGGATCCGGCGCACGATTTCACGCACTCCCTTCTCCGAGAAGCGGAGTTCCTCGGCCTTCACTGCCGGTGAATCGATCAGGTAGAGTCGGAGCGCATCCGCGCCGTGCTCGTTCAGCACGTTCATCGGATCGGGGTAGTTCTTCAGGCTCTTTGACATCTTCTTGCCGTCTTCCGCCAGAATGAGTCCGTTGACGATCACGTTCCGGAAGGGCGCCTTTCCAAAAAGTCCCGCTCCGATCACCATGAGGGTGTAAAACCAGCCCCGGGTCTGGTCGAGCCCTTCGGCGATGAAATCAGCTGGAAAGTTCTTTTCGAATTCGGCCTGGTTCTGGAACGGATAACCCCATTGAGCGTAAGGCATGGAGCCTGATTCGAACCAGCAATCGAGCACCTCGTCGATGCGCTTCAGTGGAGACTTACCTGTCGGAGAGGGGATTTCGATCTTGTCGACGTACTCTTTGTGGAGGTCGTCCACCCTTTTGCCGGAGAGCTTCTCGAGCTCCTCACGGGAACCGATGCAAAGGATCTCGCCTTCTTTGTTCTTCCAGATCGGAAGCGGCGTGCCCCAGAAACGACTTCTGGAAACCGACCAATCGCGCGCGTTCTCGAGCCAGTTTCCAAAACGGCCGTCTCGGAGGGTTTCGGGAACCCAGTTCGTCGTTGCGTTTGCGCCCAGGATATCGGATTTGATCTTTTCCACCGCGACATACCAGCTCGAGACGGCGCGATAAATGAGAGGCGTACCGGAGCGGTAACAGTAAGGGTAGGAGTGAACCAGGGTATCTTGTTTGTAAAGCCGACCCTGCTCCTTCAGTTTTGCAATGATGTCCTTGTCGGCATCCTTCACTTTGCGTCCGATGAAGTCACTCACCGGGGCCATGAATTTCCCGTCATCGTCGACGGGGCAAACCACCGGGATTCCCGCCTTTTGGCAGGCATAAAAGTCTTCTTCACCGAAGGCCGGAGCCATGTGCACCACGCCCGTTCCGCTGTCGGTGGTGACGTGGTCGGAAGGAATGATTCTGAAGGCACCCTCTGCACGCTTCGTAGAGTAGTAGGGCAAAAGGGCTTCGTATTCGAGATCGAGCAGGGCTTGCCCTTTCAAAGTCTTCAGGACTTCAAAGTCCTCGGCAGGTTTCTTCGAGTAGGCACCCATGCGAGCTTCAGCCAAGACCAGGTGCTTGCCGGTCGCCACTTCGCGCGCGATGACGTAGTCGATTTCATTTCCGACTGCGAGGCCCAGGTTCGAGGGGAGGGTCCAGGGGGTGGTGGTCCAGGCCAAGACAGCCGTTCCTTCTGGTGCGCCGATCTTCGCGGCAGAAGCGGGAAGGAGGGGGAAACTGACCGTGACGGCAGGATCTTGGACTTCGCGGTAATCGAGGTTGGCTTCGAAATTCGAAAGCGGGGTCGAGACCCCGGTCGAATACGGAACCACTTTCAGTCCATCGTAAATCAGGCCTTTTTTGTACAGAGTTTGGAACACCCACCAAACACTCTGCATGAATTCCGGTTGCATGGTGAAGTAGGCGTTTTCCATGTCGACCCAGCGACCGATGCGTTTCACACTCTTTTTCCACTCGTTCGAATACCGGTCCACGATCCCGCGGCAAGCGGCATTGTAGCGATCGACCCCGTATTCGAGGATCTCGGCACGCGAGTGCAAATTGAGTGTCTTGTTGATTTCGAATTCGACGGGGACCCCGTGGCAATCCCAGCCAAACCGGCGTTTGACCCGGTAGCCCTTCATGGTCCAGTAGCGAGGAACAATATCCTTCAAGGTCCCGGCGAGCAGGTGGCCATAATGCGGAAGACCGGTCGCAAACGGAGGGCCGTCGTAGAAACTGTAGGGCTTGGCGCCCTCTTTTTCGTTCATGGACTTTTCGAAAATCCCGCCTTCGTCCCAGAAGTGCAGTTGCTTCTCCTCGAGGGAGGGGAAGTTCACGTCGGGCTTCACCGCTTTGAAGCGGCTGGATCGGGCGGTTTTCGCTGTCATATGGGGTCAGTTTTAACCGATCAAAGAGGCCTTTCCTATCCCTAAAAAACACCGTACAATTTTTCTATCGCAAGGTAGTTCAACCAGGAGGGGTGTATGGCGAAAAAGGGTATGAGCATCGAACTCAGCACGATCGGAATGAGTGCTTTCGGGTTGTTCCTCTGGATCGCGGTGTTCACCTATCACTCCCAGGATCCTTCGCTCTTCACCCAGTCTACCGAGTCGGTTCTGAACTCCTGCGGTATGGTGGGAGCTTACCTCTCCTCCCTGATTCTCCAGTTCTTCGGGATCGGAGCCTTTCTTGTCCCGGTGGGTTTTCTTTTTGTTGCAGCGCATCTCCACTCCAAGGACTCGGCTGCACGGGCTTTGTCCTCGCTCGCCGGATTGAGTGTTTCCGTCATCGCGTTGACGATTTTTCTTTCGCTCCACTGGAAGAACTGGCGTTGGGATCAGACCGAGCTCATGACGGGTGGGGTGTTCGGGGCTTGGCTCTCGGTTCCTCTTGAGCGCTTACTCAACCGGACCGGAGCCTCCATTGCGGCTCTGGCACTGTTTCTCGGGGCCCTGGTGATTTCGACTCCCATCGGAGTGGCTCACTTCATTTCCAAATGCATCCATGCGCTCGGAGTGGTGTCCTACCGCTTCGGACGCTTGGCCCTGACTTACCTGGCTTATTATTCAGCGATCGCACTCAATAAGACCGCCCAATTCATCGGCATGCAGGCCAAGAAGAGTTTCGATCAGATCCGCGACCGGGCCGAAGCCTACCGCCAAGCCCGGATCGAGGCCAAGGCCGCAATCCCTGTTGAAACGGTCGAAGATGCCGTCGTGATGGAGGAGACAGGGGTCGCCCGGGAAACCCAGACAACGGTGGTCTCCGCGCCGGAGGCTTCCACCCTCGATGAGGAGGGCATTCTTTCCGTGGTGGAGGAACCGAAGAAGAGCGTGATCAGTGTTGCAGACCTGAAGAAGCAGCAGGATTTCTTCGAGGAAGGTCCGGTCATCGAAAAAGCGGTCTCCGACCCCGAATCCACCAAGCCCAAATTCAAAATCGACAAAAAGCGAGGCAAGTGGAAGCTCCCGGTGATCGATTTTCTCCGTAAAGTGACCCGGGTGGAAACTGCGATCGACAAGGAACGCCTGACTCTGCGTGCAGCGAGTATCACCGACAAACTCGCGGAGTTCGGCATCGACGGGCAGGTCACGGCCACCAAGGTGGGGCCCGTGATCACTCTTTATGAATTCAAGCCGGGTCCTGGAATCAAGGTCTCGAGAATCTCGAACCTGGTCGAAGACCTTTCGATGGCCCTCTCTTCGAAGTCCGTTCGGATCCTCGCTCCTCTTCCGGGAAAATCCGTGGTCGGGATCGAGATTCCCTCCGATACCCGGGAGCAGGTCCTGATCCGGGAATTCCTCCAGACCGGTGCATTCCAAGACCCGAAGTACCAACTGCCGATCGTGATGGGAAAAGACATCTCGGGGAACTCGATCTTTGCCGATCTCGCCAAGATGCCTCACTTGCTCGTGTCAGGCACCACCGGATCCGGAAAGTCGGTGTTCATGAACGGGCTCATTTGCTCGCTCCTGTACCGATTCACTCCGGATGAGCTCCGGATGATCCTCGTTGATCCGAAGTTCATCGAGTTCAGTTTTTACCACGATATCCCGCACCTTCTTCTTCCAGTGGTCGATGACCCGAAGAATGCCTCGAGTGCATTGAAGTGGGCGGTTCGTGAGATGGAGCGTCGCTACCGCATCCTTGAAGCGGCCGGTGTTCGGAACCTGCAGGGTTACAACGAGATGGTCGAGCAAAACGGAGCGAAGGCCATGGCCGAGACCCTTCAGGCCGAGGCCCAGGCCCAAGAGCAATCGGGTGGGCTCCTCACCGGTGGCGACTGGATCGAAGCTTTTGAAAAAGACGAGACCGGTAACCCCATCATCGGCAAACTACCGTACATCGTGATCATCATCGACGAGTTGGCCGACCTGATGATGACCGTGAAAAAAGACGTCGAGGGATCGATTGCCCGGATTGCCCAGAAGGCCCGGGCCTCGGGGATCCACCTCGTGATCGCGACCCAGCGTCCTTCGACCGATGTGGTGACGGGGATCATCAAGGCGAATATGCCGACCCGGGTTTCTTTCTCGCTCCGCTCGCAGATCGACTCACGCACCATCCTCGATTGCCAAGGTGCCGAGCGCCTGCTCGGGCAGGGTGACATGCTGTTCATCCCGCCCGGACAAAGCGAGCCGGTAAGATTGCAAGGAGCTTTCATCGATGATGGTGAGCTCAACAAGGTCACCGACTTTTTGCGAGAACAGGGCGCGCCTCAGTACCGCAACGAGATCCTCGTGGATCCGGAAGAAGGCGGTGAAGATGGCTTGCATGAGGAAAAGGTCGACCCTCTGTTCGAAGAGGCTTTGATGATTGTCCGGACTTCGCGCAGTGCCTCTGCTTCTTTTCTTCAACGCAGGCTCGAAATCGGCTACAACCGCGCTGCGCGGATCATCGAAATGATGGAGTCCCGCGGGATTGTCGGTCCGGCCGATGGGGCCAGGCCCCGGGAGATTCTCATCCCGTGAAGGGGTTTCTTTTTCTCATCCTGGTCGCAGGCGTTTGCCCGGGCGGATATGATCTAGCCTGGGCGGCCGGGAGTGCCGAAGAGGGCGCCTACGAGATCGATTACGAAGAAGAATCCGAGGAAACTGAACCCACCGAGGAGGAAGCGCTTCCTGCCAAGTCTTCCAAAACTCCTGCTCGTGCCAAGGTCGGAGGCAAGGTGGGGGGTGGAGGTCCGGCCGTTCAAGGTTCCCGGGCAAAGAACCGCTTCGCTCCGATCTTGAAATCGGAGACCCGGAGTGTTTACAAGAAAGACGGGAAGACTCTCGATGTGGACACGGATTGAGAAACCGCTCAGCATACCGCAAGTTCCTCCTGAGGTGCGAGGTGTCCTGAACGCGCTTTACAGCGCCGGATACGAAGCTTATCTCGTGGGTGGTTGTGTCCGCGATCATCTGCTGAACCGGCCCGTGAAAGATTACGATGTGGCCACGAGCGCTTTGCCGGAAGAGGTGGTGAAGCTTTTTCCGAGGACCGTCGAAACCGGCAAGAACTTCGGAGTCGTTCGGGTATTGACCGGGGAAGGTGAGTCCGGGGTTGAGGTGGCGACGTTCCGCAAGGAGTCGGGATATCAGGATCACCGTCATCCCGACCGGGTCGAGTATTCCGGTGTCGAGGAGGATGCCAGCCGCCGGGACTTCACGGTGAACGCTCTTTACATTGACCTGAAGTCCCAACAGATTCTCGACTTGCATGACGGAATCCGCGACCTCAGGGACAAGGTCATGCGTGCGGTCGGGGATCCTGGCCAGCGCTTCAAGGAGGACGCACTCCGCCTTCTTCGCGCCATCCGGTTTGCGGGGAGACTCGGATTCCGGATTGAAGAATCGACCCGGAGTGCGATCGCTCTTCATGCTTCTTTGATCAAGAAGGTGAGTGTGGAGAGGATTCGCGAAGAACTCGAGAAAATGTGGCTCGATCCGAGTCCGAGGCAGGCCTGGCTCGACCTTGAGGAAACCGGTCTTCTCGAGTTCGTCCTACCCGAAATTTGTACCGCAAAAATCGAACAGAAGAAGGTTCGAGATCAGACCCTCCGTGTGCTCGGAGTTCTTTCCCGGACACCGAGGCACGAGCGCCCTGTGTTCTACTGGTCCTTGCTCCTTCTCCCGACCTTCCGTCTTCATCCCATCGAAAAACGCGAGGCGGAGTCGAGAAAAGTCTCCAAGCGCCTGAAGTTTTCGAACGAGGACGAAGAGCTCATGGCTTACCTGGTTCGCGAAACACCGAAATTCCGCGAGGCATTCTCGATGCGGGAGGCGACCTTGCTCAGATGGATGCGGCACCCGGATTTCGAAATGCTGATGAGATTCCACGAGCTCGATGCGGTTTCTTATGATGGAAATCTTGCGGGCCTGGAGTTTGTGAGATCCGTCTATCCAGAGGCCAGAAAACGTTTCGAACGCAAGCCCCTGCTCACCGGTGAGGCGCTCGTGGGTCTTGGAATGGTTCCGGGGCCCAGATTCTCCGAAATCCTGCGTGCAGTGGAGGATCTGGCTCTCGAGGGTGCCTTGTCGACCGAACAGGAAGCGCTCGAGTTCGTGCTCAATCGCTACGTGAAATGATCGTACCGATGCGGTCTTCTTCGACCGAGACGTTCAGACTCTTGCTCTGGGTGTAGCTGACTTCTTGTGAGTTCTTGATCTTTTTCACATGCTTCCTGAAGGTGTAATCGACCTCGGTTTTTCCCCAATCCTTACCTCCGCTGTGAAGGAGGCAGAGTTGGGCCGCGTCGATCAGTGTGTCGAGTGAAGCTGATTTACCGGGCGGGAGGAGCACTGCTGCGTGGGCCCCCGGCCGGCCCCTCACATGGAGCCAGACGTCGTTTCCACGTGCGACTTTGAAGGTGAGCTCGAGATTTTCGGTGCGGTTTCGTCCCACCAGAATGGGGTATCCTTCATGCGAACGGTATTGTTTTCCGGAGAATCCCTGGAGGCGCTTTTCTTCCTTTTTTGGAAGGGTCGGGAGTGCCGATCCCGAGGAACCGAAGTCCCGGCGTTCTAGTCGATCCAAGCAACGGATCTTCTCTGCCCCGAGTTCGTTCAGGCGGGATTCCGATTCCTCGATCCTCCTCTTTTTCCGTTTGGCGAGCTGGAACCAGCGTTCCATCTGGCCTTTCGGTTCCAGGCCCGGATCGGCTCGCATCCGGACTCCGGAACCGGTGTTCCAGTCAGTGAGGATATAGTGCCCCTCCACCGGCACGGGGTTTTCGTGGAGTTGGCTTTGAAGCAGGACCGCCTGGAAGGCCCAATCCGGTTCTTCGAGGCTCCGTTTGAGTTGCTCACTGAGAGACCGGATCCTGTCTTCGAGTGTGCCCAATCTGGAGCGGATACCGGATTCAACCCGTTTCCGGGCTAAATTTGTCGCTTCAGAACGGAGTGCCCGGAGCCATTCCGTGGCATGGCGATCCGGATCTTCGGCACGTTCCGGGCGGTGGGGGATGTTTTTTTGATTGAAGGAGGACGGATCGCGGGCAGACGAAGGGGTTAGTCCGGACTCCGGTCCGATCCAGAGTCCTTTAGGTCTCGCAGGGATCAGGTGCAGTTCGAGGAGGGAGGGCGCGGGCCCATTGAATCGGATCTGGAGGATACGGTCATAGGGAACCGCTTTGACTGAAATGATCTTTTTCGAGGTGAGTTCTTTGTGCAGGACGAGATCAAAACCCGAGCGTGTGGCGGTGGGTGCGACCTTCAGGGGTTTGCCCCGGACCAGGAACACGCCACTTGCCGGATTCATGAGTGAGACCACCATCTGGTAGGGGCCTTCGTGCGTATCGAGGTCGATTGCCCAGAGCTTTTTGAAGAAGCCTTCGGGATGCTCCGGCCAGCCCGGCACGAACACCCTCTGGACCCGCGCTCCGATGAGCCGGGATTCCGTTTTTTCCGCCCAAAGAGCCAATTCGGAATGGCTCAAGACAGGCGGAGGGAGAGACTCTTTGTCCGGGCGCTCCATACCGCAACAGAATGGGAGTGCGCATTGGCAAAGTCACGAAAAAAAGGTAGGATCTGCCCATGATTTTGAAATACGACTTCGCACCGGATCATACCCGACGCATTCATGTTCCCCTTGAGGAAAGTCTGAAGGGACTGGAGCGGATTTATTCTGACTTCGATGCGGTGATCCTGACCTCGAAGGACCCCTTCCTTTCCGAGTACGTACCGCTCGAGAACAATCCGAGATTCGGAGCCACCCGTTTCACCGGTTCGGTGGGTGATGCGATTTACTTCACCCAACGATTCCGCGACCGGAATCCGGGCGCCAAACCCGTCGCCTTGTTTGTCGATGGACGCTACCACCTCCAGGCCGATCAGGAGACGAATCCTGCTTTTGTCGAGGTGGTCAAGTTGGATGTCGAGCCGAACATCGAAGGCGGAGTGATGAAGACTCTGGCAGGCTTCACAGGACTCCGGGTGGGTGCCGATTTCGAGCGCACTTCTGCTGCGGGCCTGATCCGTTTGGAAGAGGTGATCGCCTCGAAGGGCGGGACGCTGACCCATGTCGACGGGACCCGGACCCTGCAGGTTCTGGGACTCCCGGGCTGGAGTGTGAACCGGCCCTTGTTTTCGGTGCAAGAGGACCACTCAGGGAGGACCCTTGCCAAAAATCTACGTGCACTGACTCTGAACATGCGCGAGAAATCCTTAAACGGCGAAACACTGCACCTGACTGCGACGACAGATGATGCCGCCTTCTTGTTGAACGCCCGTGCCTATCATCTGCCCCATACTGCATCGATGCTGGCCTACACTTTCCTCGTTAAGAACGAGCTCATCCTGTTTCTTCCGGCTTCCTCGAAGGAAAGCGAAGTCCGTCTTGATCCCATGCAATACGGAGAGTTTCATGTTCATGTGGTCCGCGATTCATTGCCCGAATTGAAACGAATCCTCTCTGCCCACAAAGTATCCAGTGTGTTTTACAACGGATCGGCCATGAACGGATTATTGCCCGCTTTGACCCGCGAGCTGTTCCCGGATGCCACGGTCGATTCTAATTTTCGCTGGGTTCTTGAAACCCGCGCGCGCAAAACAGTCGAAGAAATGATTTCGATCCGTGCCGCATTCATCAGGAGTTCGCGAGCAATCGCCCGGACGCTCCGTTTCGGTAAAGCCGAAAGCGCCAAGAGGCGTCTGACCGAAGTGGAACTGGCTGAGACCCTCTACCGGAACTATGCGGAAGAGGGGGCTGTGGCGCTTTCTTTCAAGACCATTTCCGGAGCAGGCGCGAACAGCGCGGTTGTCCATTACAATACACCCTCCCGTGAGCACGCTTTTGAGCCCGGAAAGCTCGCACTTTTGGATTCCGGAGCTTATTACGAGGAAGGCTATTGCACCGATTGCACCCGGGGCTTTTTTGCAGGAGGCGGGAAGAGCGGTATTCAGCCCGAACCTTGGCAGAAGGAGATCTATACGGCGACACTCAAGGCTGCGATCAGCGTGTTTCTCGCGCCCATGGATCCCGCATTGAGCGGGAAACAAGTGGATGAGTTCGTCAGAAGCAGGGTCAAGGCCGCCGGATACGACTACCTTCACGGGACGGGACACGGAATCGGGATTCATGTCCATGAGGAGGGGATCCGCTTTTCAACCCTTTCGACCTATGCGCAATCACCTTATGCCTGCGTGAGTGTCGAACCGGGCATTTATCTCAAGGATCGCGGAGGCGTACGAGTCGAGAATGTGGTCTTCTTGATTCCCGGGCCTGACGGCTTCTACCGCTATGAGAATCTCGTGCATGTCGGCTACGACTGGGATCTGATCGATATTTCAAAGCTCACCGACCCCGAGAAAGATCTCTTGAAAGCCTATGAAGCCAGATGCCGCGAACTCGGAACCGCGTTAACGGAGTGTCCGCTTTGAAGAAGATCGATGCTTCGCAGATTGAGGTTTTGGACCGGACCGGAGAGTCCCTGACGCCCAAGTCGGCGGGTGAGGGCACGTTCCATTGGGGCGGGGTACGGATCATCCGTGGCGGCCCAGCTGCATGGTTGATCTTGCCCGTTTTGTTACCTTTGATCCTGGTGTTGTTTTTTGTGTTGTTGGTTCCTTTAATGATCTTCGGGAGGAAGATGCCATGGCCGAAAAGATGAGGCAGATCCGCCTGAAGTCGAAAGAAGAACGTCGTTTCAAACAGGGGCACCCTTGGGTTTACTCCAATGAGTTGCAAGAAGTGCCGAAGGGCATGGAGCCGGGAGAACTCGTCTCCTTGCACGATGCCGGGGGGAATTTCTGCGCCTATGGATTCGGTCATCCCGGATCCTTGATTTCTTTTCGAGAACTCAGTCGCGATGCGGAGGCACACGGGATTTCTCCTTCGGGGGTCGAAGGTCGCTTTTTCCTGGATCGCTTTCGTACCGCTTGGGCGTTCCGGAAGAGTTGGTTCCAGGGCCGGCAAAGCATGCGCCTCATTTACGGAGAAGCCGATGGTTTGTCCGGGCTCGTGATCGACCGTTTTTGCAATTCCGGGCAGACCGTGTATGTGATTCAGCCCCACAGTGCCGGGATGGACCGGAGTCTGCCTGCGATCATCGATGCCATCGTCCAGCTCGGAGCTCAGAATCAGGAACCTGCGCAAAGTTGGATCGTGTTGCGTCGGGATGCTTCTTCGCGGGAGCGCGAGGGGATGACCCGGGAGCCGGTTCGCGTGATTCGTCTTCAGGATGGAAAAGACGAAGTCGATCCATCCTTCATCGAAGCACTCAAATCCTTCCGTTTCTCGGTCCCTGGCGTGATGGGATCGACTCTCGATCTCTCGGCCGATCTCCTGTCAGGCCAGAAGACTGGGTTTTTCTTCGACCAACTTCAGAATATCCGCTTGCTCGAGACACTGCTTCTCAGGAAGTGGAGGCTCGAGTCAGGGACATCGCGTAAAGAAACGAGGATTCTCGATCTTTGTTCTTATGTCGGGCAGTGGGGGACTCATTTGCTCCAGGTGTTGGCCGAAAGGAAGGCCTTGCCTGCGGTGATCACTTGCGTGGATGCTTCTGAGCCGGCACTTCGATTTGCAGAGAAGAATCTGATGGAAGCGGCCAAGCAGCTTGGAATCGCCGATCTTGTCCGGGTGGAGTGTCTGAAAGCGGATGTTCTCGATCCGATTCCCGGTCTGAACGATGGCGGTTATGACGTGGTCATTGCGGACCCACCGGCGTTTATCAAGAACCGGAAGAGCATCCCTCAAGGAAAGCAGGCTTATGCATCCTTGTACCAGACTGCTTTGATGAAGGCCCGTCCGGGTGGGATTGTGGCGTGCTGTTCTTGTTCCCAATTGCTCTCGAACGAGGACTTTTTCGAGGTCCTCGGAAAAGCCACCCGCAGATCAAAGCGGACGGTGCGCTGGATCGCCCAAGGGGCTCCGTCCATCGATCATTTTTCGAGGTTGGAATTCCAGGAAGGGCACTATCTCAAGTGCCAGATCGCCCAGGTCGGAGAAACTCCGGCGGGGTGACCCTCATTTTTCTTTGAGGTAAATGGTCAGGTCTCCGCCCTTGGAAACAGTGCGAGCGGGGTCGACTTCCACTTTGCCATCAACGCCATCGACAGTGGATTTGGCAACCACTTCGGCCAATTTGGATTTCAGTTTTTCGAGATCCTTCATTCCGAGTGTGACGGGTGCGTTCAGGTTGCAATACTCTTTTTCGAAACACACCTTGTAGGCCGGGTCGCGCGCCCATTTCTCTGAGGCCTTGGAAAGTTTCTCGGAGAAGGCCTGATCTAGGGTTTCGTGATCCCTTTTGATTTGATCGATGCTGGCCGGAGTCCGCGTGCCGCTGCCACAAGAAGAGTCTTTGAAGTACTGGCAAAGGCGCGTGGAGAAACTGAGCAAGTTGTAGTCCGCACTGCCCGGTTTCTTGTTTTTCATCAGGCTTTTCATGGCCCAAACCGCAGCTGCATCGCTTTCTTGAATCGGCAGTGTCGCGTCTTTCTCGTTTTTAGAAAGATAGAGCAATACCGCAGAAGTCGATTCATTGTTCAATCGGGCCTTGATGTAGCCCGGTTCATGCTCGAAACTCTTGATCAGACCGGCGTCTCCCTCGACTCCGAACTTCGAATAGATCGCACCGAGGGATTTACTGAATTCGGATTGTGCATCCGAGAGACCGTCTTTTACCGAGGTGTGGAGCTTGGCTTTTTTGACATATGCCTCGATCGTTTTCACGTCCATCTTCGGATCGGTCATCCGGTAGGCGAGTTTCAATTGGGCCAGGTGGATCATGTCTGCGAATGCTTTCGGGTGATGATCCTTCGAAAGCAGGAGTTTCACAATTTCCGCGTAAGCCTGATCGCAAACCGGACCTTTTCCGGCCTCACCCGAGGCGACAACTGGAGCCACGGTCGGTGCGGGAGTCGGAGTGGCGATTGGGGAAGGGGAAGGGGAAGGGGAAGGGGACGCAACATTGGCCCCGGCAACACCGGTTCTGCGGTAGTCTGATAAGAGTCCGGTGTAGGTTTTCAGGCCTGAAACGGTGCCATTGCCTGATGCGCTACCATCCGAAGAAGAAACAACTGCCAGTTGTCTTCTTGATCCGGGAACCTGCTCATCAGGATAGCGCAAGGTGAACTCTTCGCGAGCTCTCCGGTTGGCTTCCAGGGTGATCTGATTCGTGGCCAACGCGCCAGCCTCACCCGAGGGGTGGGTTTCGTTTAAGATCCTCCGGCCTTTCCGGATATCTTTTTTATCGTTATTCTCGGCGTTGTAGCGGGCGGTTTTCGCGGCTGCGTCGAGGTCTTTACGGAGAGTTTCAGGAGAGTTGGCCATAAAGGTCCCCTCGGCCTGCTTCAGGACCCCTTCTTGGCTTTTTCGCTCACCCTCGACTTTGGCAAGTTCCAGTTTGAGGTTATTGATTTTACGGTTCCATGCTTCGTCCGTGGTGGCATTCAGTCCCGGGGGTTTCGGTTTGGAAAGCTCCGTTTTGATCTGATCCTCTCGAACCACCAGATTCTTCACCTTTGCGGCATAAAGGTCGTAGACGTAGCCGGCGTAATAGTAGTTCGCCATGCCTTCTTCATATTTCGATTTCGCCTCTTCCCAGTCTCCGTGGGTGACGCGCATCGCTTTTCTCCAACGGGGGCGTTGGTAGCTCGAAGGAGGATCTTCTGCCATCGCCGATGTTGAGATCAGGACCAAAAGGAAAGAGGTGAATGAAAGGGTCTTCAGGCTCATGCCGAGCGTTTCGGTCGGGATTGGCCAAAACTTGAGTACCTTTCAAGTGGTTCTGGTTCAATGCCTTGTAAATGCTGATGAATTTACTCTGTCTCCGGCGAGGGAGGAAGTTCGCTTTCGGGAGCCGGGGAGGGAGCTGGAGTGGCAGTCGGTTCTGCAACGTCAACTTCGGGGCTGGGCGGAAGCTCTTCTGAAGGAGGAAGCTCTTCGGTCGGAGCGGTTTCCGGTTCGGGTGCCTCTTTTGGCTTCTTGGGTTGGTCTTTGTCCGTACCGTCATTGGGAGCGAGCTCTTCGCCAATGGTCGGGGGCTTCCTTCCGGAGTTCAGATCGACCTTCTGGATATCTTCTCCACCCTCGAGGGTAGAGGCGGAATCGGAAGGCACCGGCTGAGTCCAGCTCTCGAGCTGTTTCAGGTCCTGACGCTCTTTCTCACCGAGACCGTCTGCGCTGTCCATCTGATCGAGTTCGTTGATCTCGTCCGTGGTTGCCTTGTCTTGGATGATCGTCTGCATGCCTTGGTGGCGGTTCAGATCCTTCAGGTCCGTCAGAGCCACGACTGTATCACCCGACATCAGGTGTGAGCGGCTCCGGATCACCATCGCGGCCGAAAAGCGATCGTAAGATTCCAGAACCTGAATCTCCGATTCGATCAGAAAGTCCTTCGATGAGATCTCCTCTTTGGAGAGAGGGTCCTCATGCACGAAGTTTCTGAACACCATGCCATTTTTGACCCCGTCCGACTGTCCGACATCCAGAAAGAGGAGTTGTTGAGAGCCGAGCATTTTTTCCTGGTCGGCCTCGGGAGTGATGACGGTGGCTTCGATGGCTCCGCCTGCGGCAATCGGATTCCCGATTTGGAGGTGTTTGACTTCAGGGATGAGCAATTGGTTCCGGTAAACCATGCCCGACATCGACACCACGGTTCCGATAAAAACCCCGTCCCGCACTCCGACCAAGCGGACAGTTCCCTGGAGGGGGTATACGAAGCCGACTCTTCCATCGCGTTCCGATTCGATTTTCTCGGGGCCGGTGGTGATCGAGTAAGTCTTTCCGATCTGGAGGTTCTCATCCTGCCGGATGAAAACCTGATCACCGATGGCGATCCCACTGAAGTCGGTCCGTGCGCCCACGATCTCACCTTGGATCGGAATCCGATCACCCGAGATGGTGGAGCCGGCATGGGTCTTGTCGACAATCACTTGAGCCACCCGACTCCTCCGGTCAAAACCGTCCGGATCGATCGCAGGATCGCTCTTGAACACGAACTTTTCCCAGTTCTGGAGGGGTAAAAGGCGCCATTCTTCTGAGAGCTTTCTCTTCTTGGAAGAAGACGAGACCGGAGTCCGTGAGACGTCCGATTTTGTGCCCCCGGCGGTTTCAGCCAAGGGGGCGGCTGCCGCGATCATTTCGGCAGCGTCACCCTCGAGTAGCTTGAGGCGCTGTCCGGGAAAGATCAGGTCCGGATTCCGGATCTGCGGCTTGTTCAAATCGTAGAGTTCTTTCCACTTCTCGATACTCCCGTACTGCGACTTGGCCAAACCGGAGAGCGTATCGCCCGGCCGGATTTCGTATTCCGCATGCGCCTTCAGAGCGGCAAGTCCGATGAGAGTCACCATGAGCGGGTGTTTCATCATGAGTGCGCAGCGTCTCCGTGGGCGGGAGGTTCGGGTGCGGTCGGTGTGACCGGCTTTTCAATCAGCTTGGGCTCTTCAGAAGATTCGAATCCGGACTCGGGCTTTTCTGTGGGTAACGGACGGGTTGCCGAGAAAGCCTTGGCTTGGGGAGAATTCGGAAACTGGGAAAGAAGTTTTTCCTTGAAATAGGTGGCTCGAGGGGCCTTCTTCAGAGCCTCGGAGACCCGGTGGAGTGCGAGCAGGGTATCCGGGACATGGCTTGAATGAGGGTACGAGAGCAGAACCCGGTTGAACTCGTCTTCTGCTAATTTGTACTCTTTTTGTTCCAGATAGCCCATGGCCAAATGGTACTGGGCCGAGGGAGCCAAAGGATGATCTGGCTCATTCTTGATGAAGTCCGAGAACTCCACGATCGCATCCGAATAGCGGCGGGTATCAAAAAGAATCTTGGCTTCGCGGAACCGATCCAATGAAGGGTCGCTGGCAAATGAAGCTTTGCGGGTGGCCGGATGTGCAGCAGGGGTCACAGGCGCTTTTTTCGGGAGTGCTTTGGGCGCGGCCTTGGACTGGGGGATCATCAGGGCATGAGCGGCCGGTGTGGAAACGACCTCCAATGCCTGCTTGTCTGCTACCGTGCCCGTTGGAGTCGGTGGAACACCTTGGGTCAGGTTGATCTTGTCATTCAGGGCTGAGATCCGTGTCTCGAGGTCCATGATCCGGTCTTGGAGTCTGGAAATCCGGACTTCGACACTTTCAACCGGTGGAGGGGGGAGAGGGTCGGACGGAGTCAGGGGTGCGGCCACAGGGGCTTTGTGCGCACAAGAGGAAAGCGTCCCGAGCCAACACCCGAGTCCGATCAAGAGAAGACGACGTGGTGTACAGTTTGACGCCATACTGCTACAGTTTAGTAGGATATGTCTCGCGCACACAAGATTTTTATTAGCACTCACAAGCGTGATTCTGCTTTTGTTTACGCGGTTCTTGAAGCTCAGGAGGGTCTGGTGGCCTACTCGACTCTTCCTCACGTGCATCATGCGCAGACTCGCGAGCTCGAACTGTTGGTCCCGGAGTCGGCGCTCGCCGATCTCGATGCCGTGTTGAAGTCGCTGGGTGCGATGGTAGAAATCCTTGATCAAGCCCCGTCAAGAAACTGACCTGGCACTTGAATTGCTCTGTTACCGGGAATGATCTCGAACGGGTGGCAATGGGGGCTCGGTTTGTGGGTGCTTCAGCGTTCATGGGTGGATCTGACTCCGTTTCTGGAGCGGATTTTCAGTGGATGGAAGTGGGGCGAACAGGCCCGGGAGCTTCGATCGGCCGCATCGGTCTTGAAGACCCTGGGAGAGACACTCGAAGGAGGAATCGTCCCGGAGCAGAAGGATTGGGACCGGCTTCGAGGCTTTCCCGCCCCTTGGGGAATTCTGATTGCCACTGGAATCCGTGATCTGAGGGAATCGGGTTCGGCGGTGCTCCCGACGCTGAAGAGAATGGAGGAGACCTTACTTGCCCAGGCCGATGGCTTGATGGAGGCCCGTGCCCGGACCACCCAAGCCTTCAGTCAGGCGCTGACCGGGATGGGGCTGGTCCCTTTGTTCGGCTTCGCCCTGTACGAAATGATGCCCGGAATCGGCTCCGGCGGATCGGGGTTCTTGCTCTTGATCGCAGGTGGAAGTGTTTACGCCTCCTTCTCGGCGGTTTGGATTCTGAATTTGGCGGAAGAGGCTCGATACGGCGGATTGCCGTTCACTCAACGACAGTGGCTCTTGTCGGCACCGGCCGCTCTTGAGCGCATGCTGTCTCTGGTTTCGGGAGGATTGCCCCCCGATCTCGCATGGAGAAAGCAACACGAAGAGCTTGCGTTCAGAGATCCCTCATTGGCCTCACTTTGGGGAGCCGAAGTCTGGCAATCCGAGACGCACGATTCCGTCGCAGGCGATGAGACGGTTTCCGGTCTGGTGATCCGCGTGGGAAGGGAAGTGAAAAAATCCATTCAGCTCGCACTGCTCGAAGGAAGGTCTTGCCTGGACCGGATCGAGTCGATCTCGAAATCCCACCAGCAAGAGGTCCGACTCAAGATCAGGGAGCGACTCGAAGCGCTCCCGAACCGCTGCCTGCTGCCGCTGTTTCTCTTCGTGCTTCCTCCGGTATTCGTTCTTCTTGCGGCCGCTTTACTTCATGCACTCCGGGAAATCGAATCGTGATGGACCTGTTCTTCAAGAAGGCAGCGCTGTTTCTTGTGTTCACCCTCGTGATTGGGGGTCGAATCTGGCATTTTCCACGTGGTTTCCGTCAGGCGATCGAAGAAGTGCGAATCAAGGAAGAGCGGAGTAAACCGGCCGGCAACAAAGGGTCTCGCGCTCGATCCCCTCGACCCGGATGAGGCTACGGATCCTGCGGATGCCACCGATCCGGTCAAGGTGAGCCACCCATTGAATGCCGTTTGCGAGGAGTTCGCGGATCCAGCCAGGAGAAACTCCGCTGCGCGAATTCAGGAGGGCCAGGAGCTCGATCCTTCGAAGGGCGTCTCGAGCCGAGTTTGCGTGCAGTGTGGCCAAGGTTCCCCGGTGCCCCGAGTTCAATGCTTGAAGCAGATCGAGCACTTCTTCTCCCCTGCATTCCCCGAGCAGAATCCGGTCAGGTCGCATTCGCAAGGTCTGCCGGAGCAGGTCCCTGATGGTGACCTCCCCGCATCCGTCTGCATTCGGTGGACGCGCCAGGAGTCCGATGAAGTGGGGATGCCCCGGTCGAATTTCGGCTGTGTCTTCAAGGGCAATCAACCGCTCGGGTTCCGGAATGAGTCCGAGTAGATCCGAAAGCAAGGTGGTTTTTCCCGATCCGGTGCTACCCGAAATCAGGATGGTCTCGCTCGCTCTGACGCCATGAACCAGGAGATCCCACGCCACTTGATCCAACTGCCAACGGGCGCGGGCCTGAGCGCGACTGATCTCGAGCGCCTCCGCCCGTGGAAGCCGCCGGAGCGAGAGGTGAATGCCTCCCGCTGCGATCGGTGGAAAGGCCACGTGTGCGCGGTGGGTGCCGAAGAAAACCCCGTCCACAAAAGGGAGCTTCGCATCCCAGGATCTTCCGATCGACGAGAGTTGATCGAGGATGAATCTCCGGAAATCGGATTCATCAGAAAATCCCTGCCACTCCGGAACCTGCTCCATTCCGTTTCCTTGGTCGATGAAGAGTCGGGCGGGTCCGTTCAGGCAGAGATCGGTGACCCTCGGATCTTCGAGATAGGGACTCAGCTTCAGAGCAGGTTCCACGGGTACTCCGGATCGGACTTCAGTCGTTCGAGCTCTTCATGCGGAATCCGGTTCCGGGGCGGAGGAATCCATCCTTCCGGAGCATCGTGGTCCACACTTTTCAGAGGTGAGGGCGGTAGGGCTTTTCGTGGCAGGAGTACGGCGTGCAGCTCGGACTTGCGCTCGAGGTAATCCGAACTCCCGAACAGTTTTCCAATCCAGGGCAATGATGCCAAGCCGGGGAGTCCGCGTGCGGTTTCGCGGAAGTCTTCTTGAAGGAGGCCTGACAAAAGCACCGGTCGATCGAGCTGGCCTTCGATTTCGGTTCGAATGCGATTGCTCTTCAATCCTGGAATCTGGTCGTGATCGAGCTCGCCGGCCAAGTGGCTCATTTCGGTCTCGACCCGGATCCGGACACGGTTGCCCAGGAATTCCAGTACCTCGAGTTTGAGAGTCAGTCCCACGGTTTTCCACTGAACCGTATCATTGAAGCGGATCCGCTGACGGATCGGGATTTCGCCTCCGGCAAAAAGCTCTGCTTTACCGGGTGATTTCACGGTGATCTCGGGCGAGGACAGGATGCGGACCCGCCCCTGTTCTGAAAGGGCTCGCAAAGTGAGGTCCAAGGGCCGCAAGGGTTCCCGGGCACTGAAGAGAGCGGGCCACTCGGCACCCCAGGTTCCATTCAGGTCTTTGCGGGTTTCGAGCAGAAACACTTTGAAATAAAGGGTCGGCTCGCTTTCTTTTCCGACCGCGAGCAGGACCCGGGCCAGCGGCTGGATTCTTCTGATTTTTCGCAAAAGGATTTCCCGCCCGGGCTCGTCGGGGGCGCTTCCTTCGATTTGAAGCAGGCCCTCCCCACTTTGGAACCGCAGGTCCGGGTGAAGAGCCAGAAGGGGGCGAAGTTCTTGTAGGCAGGCCCCGAGCCAGGATTCTTCGATCCGGGTCTGGTCGACAATCCATGACGGGAAAGTCTCGCGGAGCAAACGAATGGATTCGGCCTCGTCTCGATCTGTGACGGTCCCTCGAAGCAGCAGGAGCCTCCCTGCATGGACCACCTCGGTTTCGGTCAGACGGTTCAGGGCACGCAGGAGGTCGGTTGGGAGGAGGGGGGTCTTCGGTGTCTCGACCCGGATGGTGTGCGTCCTTTGACCCCCTGTCAGGGTTTCGACAAAGAGCGTGGAAATCCCGCTCTTGACTGCTTTGATCAGGAGTCGGTCAGTCCCTTGGACTCGATGGTAACGGATCGATTCGCCGCTGACCGAAAAGCGCCGGAGGGCGGGAATCCCGAGGGATCGTTGTTCTCCGGGCTCCAGATAAATCGGCGAACCTTCCAGGGAAGGCGCACCACCGGCCAGAGGGAGGGCTCCAGGCAACAGGAATGGCAGGATCCAGAACGGTTTCATGTCCTCATGCAGAGCAAAGGGAGTGCCAGGGGGCCTCTTTGACCGGCAGGATTTGAATTGACTTTTTCGGTCGGGAGTGCGAACCACTAGGGTTCAAAACCAGATTTTTATCAAGGAGCAGACTCATGGCATCCCGTACAGGAAAAACCCGCATGGCCCGCAAAGTGAAACAGGCTCGCAAGGGCAAAGCCCGCAAGCGTCGCGAGCAAAACAAGGGCACGACCCCGAAATTCCCTGTCCATAAGAAGTAAAACCACCCACCTCAGGGGACCTTTCATGGCGCACGAGACACTGTTCACCTCCGAATCCGTAACTGAAGGCCATCCGGACAAGATCGCAGATCAAGTCTCGGACGCGGTCTTGGACTCGATCCTTTCCCAGGATCCAAGAGGCCGGGTTGCTTGTGAAACTCTCGTGACCACAGGTCTCGTCGTGATTGCCGGAGAGGTGACCACGAACGCCCGAGTGGACTATGCCCACGTTGCCCGCGAAACCATCCGTCGGATCGGTTATGACCATTCCGACAAGGGCTTCGACGCGAATACCTGTGGCGTGATGGTCACTCTCGACCGCCAGAGCCCGGATATCGCCCAAGGCGTGACCACCGGGCAGGGCATGCACAATCAAAAGGAACAGGGTGCGGGCGACCAAGGCATCATGTTCGGATACGCGGTGAACGAGACTCCCGAGCTCATGCCGCTGACGATCGCGCTGTCTCAGAAGCTGGCCCGCCAGTTGTCCGAGGTCCGTAAGAACGGCAAGCTGCCGTGGCTGCGCCCGGACGGAAAAACCCAGGTCACCGCGCAGTACGTGGATGGAAAGCCGACCCGGATCGACGCCGTGGTGGTCTCCACCCAGCACGAAGAGTCCATTTCTCACGCCCAGATCGTCGAAGCGGTGATGGAAGAGGTCATCAAGAAGACCATTCCCGGATCCTTGCTCGATTCCCGGACCAAATACTTCATTAACCCTACCGGGCGCTTTGTGATCGGTGGACCGATGGGAGATTGCGGTCTCACCGGCCGGAAGATCATTGTCGACACCTACGGCGGGCACGGAGCTCACGGCGGGGGAGCCTTCTCCGGCAAGGATCCATCCAAAGTCGACCGCTCAGCTTGCTACATGGCCCGCTACGTGGCCAAGAACATCGTTGCAGCCGGCCTGGCGGAACGTTGCCTGGTTCAATTGGCCTATGCCATCGGCGTGGCCGAACCGGTCAGTGTTCATGTGAACGCCTACGGGACCGAAAAGGCCCCGCTCCATCGGATCGAGGAAGCCGTCAAGAAGAGCTTCCGTCTCACTCCGGGCGGAATCATCGAGTCACTCGATCTCCTGAAGCCGATCTATTCCCCGACTGCTGCTTACGGGCACTTCGGTCGGAATGAGCCGGGCTTCACTTGGGAGCGCACCGATCGCGTTTCCGATCTCAAAGCGGGCGTCTGAGTCCGGAATCATGTCGATCGTCTTTTTTTTCCTGAAGCTGTATCCGTTCTTCGGGATCGCACTGACCTTTCTGTGTGTGGACCTCGCACGCAGTTTCAAAAGGCGCGCAAACAAAGCTTGGATCGGCATGGTGGCCTTCGGGCTCATTTTTTTCGCTTCAACGGTGATTTGGGTGGTTTTCCGCGGTGACCGGAATGCCGACTTGTGGTTCGCCCGACTGGTGGAATGGCTCGGGGTCGGGAAAGTGAATTGAGGAACCCGGTGCCTTTTTGGCACGCCCGGCCGTCACTTTAAACGCGCCTTACTGAAAAATTACACAAGCGCTTGAAATGAATGCATAAAAACAGGGGTCGATTTTTGACTCCGTCAAAATCCGAATTTTTTCAGAAAAGTTTTTGACAGTGCGACAAATTCCCCCTTACCCTGTTTATGGCTAAGAAGCTCTGGAGTCGTAAGGATGGACGTACTCCTGAAACTGAAACTCACGGAAGGAGTTACAATGTTAGAGACCCAATTCCCTATTCAATCTGACCTGATCGAGAAGGCTGCTCAAACCGAACAAGGTGTACTGATCAGCGGTGAAAACGGTACCGGAAAAGAACTGATCGCACGGATCATTCACAGCCGTTCTTCACGCTCCAATGGAAATTTCGTCGTCATGAATTGTTCTCTCACCGGTGAGGTGCTCGAGTCCGAGTTCCAGGCGAAGATCGAATCCGCTAACGGTGGAACCCTGTTCCTCGAGAGCATCAATGACCTTCCTCTGCACCTGCAGGCGAAGCTCGTTCAGACTCCAGCCTCTTTCCGCATGATCGCTTCCGCGGATGGCTCGATCCAGGAATCTGTGGCCGAGAAACTGTTCCGTTCAGACCTGTTCTCGAAGATCTCCTACGTGGCTGTGACCATTCCCGCTCTCCGTGAGCGCGTCGGACAAATCCCGATGCTGGTCACTGCTTACATCGAAAAATACAACAAACTGACCGGTTCCAGCGTGAACTCGACCCCGTCCCCTGAAGCTCTCGACGCTCTGACCAGCTACGGCTGGCCCGGAAACATCCGTGAGCTCGAGAACGTGATCGAGCGTATCGTGATCACCAAAGGCCAAGGCACCGTTCAGGCGAATGACCTGCCTGCCAAGATCGCTCAAGCCACCCAGTTCACCCAGAACAATGCAGGTGCCACTTCTGAAGTGGATTTCCCACGCATGTTCCTCTCAGAAAAGGGCGTGGATCTGAAGGCTGTCGTGACCGCTTTCGAAAATCACCTCGTGGATCAGGCTCTTGCCCGCACCAGCGGCAACAAGAACCGTGCCTCCATGCTTCTCGGACTGAATCGCACCACCCTGGTCGAGAAGCTCCGTAAGCGTGGCATGATCACTCCGCTGAAGTCCAATCAGGACTTCCGTGGCAACATGAACGGCCACAACGAATAAGCTCCTAATCCATCCAACCGTGGGTTCGGTTTTACCTGAAGGACCCCGTCTCGAAGCCCGAGACGGGGTCTTTCTTTTTGAATCGACTTGAGTGCTCAAAATTTCGGGGCAGTCGCTTCCGCAGGAGTGAGTCCGGAGCGTTTGCGCATGCGGAGCAAAAGAGTCACAGCTCCGGCCACGACATACATCATGACCGCATAGCACGCTCCGGGCACGGCAAAACGCGTATTGCCGAGAATGCTGTACGCGAGGAAGAGCCCGAGCGTGACGTTGTGGATGCCGATTTCAAAGCCGATTCCGATTGCCTGGGCCTCGGTCAGCTTCAAGGCCTTTCCTGCCGCATATCCCAGACCCAATGACCCGAGATTGAAAATCAGGGTCATGATGCCGATCTCGACGAAGGATTGAGAAATCAAGGTGAACTCTTTTTTGATCGCGACGATGACAATGAAGACCAAAAAAGTGATGGCGAAAACATTGAAGGGCTTTTCGATGCTCTCCTTGAACTTGGGAAAGCGTTCATTCACGATCATGCCGATCACCACCGGGATCAGGACAATCAAAAAAACCTCGATCATCTTTCCGAACTGGAAGCCGATGAACTGGCTTTGATTCATGAAGTGACGGAGTGAGAAATAAACCAAAGCCGGGATGGTGAAAGCGGCCAGCACGCTATTGATGGCAGTCAGGGTGATGTTGAGAGCCACATCGCCCCCCGAGAAATGCGAGAACAGATTCGCAGAAACGCCCCCCGGGCTGGCGGCCAAAAGCATCAGGCCCACGGAGAGTTCGGGGTCGAGTCTGAAAACCCGGGTGAGCAGGTAGGCAAAGCAGGGGATCAGAATGATTTGAACAAAAAGTCCGGTGAGCACGGCTTTCGGTGCCATCAGGAAGCGCCGGAAGTCTTCTCGGGAGAGCGTGACCCCGAGCGAAAACATGATCAGGGCCAGGGCAGCGGGCAAGAGCGTCTGGATGATGGTTTCTGTGGTCATGGAGCCATCAGAGGGGTTTTGCCCAGTGTATCGATTTCTTTCGAGAGTTCTTCGATCTCGCGCTTCTGTTCCGGTGACAGCTTTTGCTCCAAAGAAGCCGGATTCCGGACCAGCTCATTCACTGTCCGGGTCAGTTTTTCAGTATCGCCGGGACTTTCTTTGGCGAGGTTCTCGAAGATTCCGGTACTCAACCCGTAAACTCGCGCCTCACCCCCCGGTGAGAGGCCAAGCTGCTTGACTCGGGCGTCCGCCTTCCGGGCCTCGGGATCTTGCTGGATCACCGCTTGTCGGGCGGATGGGTCCTGCAAAAGAGCCGAAGTTTCTTCGATCGGATCGGCCCAGGACTGCAGGGTGCTCGAAGTGGCGACCAGGAACAGGAATGTAAAAAGCGACCGCATTCCTCAATTCTAGGGGAAAGCGGTCGCTTCGAAAATGTGTCAACTGTGACAGTTGAGCCCGGATGGAGTCCGGAATCAATGAGCGGCGAGATCGTCGACGATCTTCACGCTCCGGGTGGCGCACGAGAGGTCCGTCACCACGGTCACGGTATAGAGACCCTTGTAAATGGACCCGTCGATGGTGAAGGCCAAGAGCTTCTCGCTATTGGGGTTTTTAGGTTGGGCACGGATGGTTTCGCTCGAACGGATGCCGCCGATCTCGGAAGCATCAAATCCGTATTTGCGTGCCACCTGATCGAGATTCAATTTGGCGATTTCGAGGGCGTCGGTCTTGCAGTCTTCTGCAAAGGCAGAGGTGAGGGGAAGGAGGGCGAGGGCAAACAGAATGAGGGTTTTCATGGAGGGGTCCTTTCACGTTTCAAATTTTGGAAGCACAGATCTTACCCCCATCTCTAGATTGCGTCAATAAAAATAGAGTAATTTCAAGCACTTATCGTCAACCAACTTCGTTGATCTTTTTTCTCCGGTCGGGGTTGAGTCCGGCTAGAATAAGGCTCATGCATTCGTGGCGTGGGCTTCGAATCGGGTTTCGATTGTTTGGATTCACTACCGGGCTTTTAGCCTGGGCTCCCACTCATGCCGAGGTTCAGAAGTTCGAACCGGCATTCTTGTATTCTGAGCTTCAATCCAAAGGGAGTTTTCGCACCGAGACCCGCCTCGGTCCCCCGGAATACCCGTGCGATGAATACGAAGTGATCGAATACCAGAAGCTGCTCGCTTGCAAAGGCGTGATCGTATTCAAGCGCAAGCAGGTGAAGGGGTGTTGGGGCGTCACCACTGCCGGGAGCTGGGAAATGGAAACCCCGAGTGTGGGCTATGTCAACCCGCAGCGTCTCGGCATACTGGGTTATGCCGATCAGCCGGTGAAACGGGTGAAAGCCAAGCCCGGGGTGTGTCCGGATCTGCTGATCCGCCTTTCGGGCGAGGAGTTCGGGCGAGTTTACCACAAGACCGGCTACGGGGTGTTTCGCTACGACGGGGACGAAAAAGGGTTTGTGAGAAAGACGAAGCCGAGGCCCCTCCGGTCGAGTTCAAAAAAATCAAAATAAGCCTGTTTTATGAGATGATCAGACCAGTATGAAGGCTCTTCTCTTTCTGATTCTTTTGATT
>CAMCGZ010000002.1 GCA_945874535.1 Bdellovibrio sp. ZAP7 | reverse complement strand
TCCATGAGAGAACCACGGCCCTACCGGAGCCGGATCGGCGACTCTTTCGCCAGAAAGGCGTCCACAGGACGCGGAGTCGAGTCGACTCTGGTAGGGCCGATGTTCAATGGTTGATTTTGGGGTGGGAAATGGCGGAGAGGGAGGGATTCGAACCCTCGAAGCCCTTTCGGGCTTACACGCTTTCGAGGCGTGCTGATTCAACCACTCTCACACCTCTCCAACCGAAATAGAATGAAACCAGATTAAACCAGAGGCAGAAGGCTTTGTCCAGAACGATGGATAATGCGGCGCGGAACACGCAGACGACAGCCGGAGAGTCAGAATCCACTCTCGCTCGTGTGAGATGACTTCTCGAGGACCTCGGGCGGAATGGACAACCCATGAAACATCCTGAACAGCCAGGTGATCGGAATCAAGGAGAGCGCGGAGGCTAAAAACAGGGCTCTTCGCCATTCCGGGTCGATCGACAGCCGGGGCAAAACCAGGATGGCGGTCAGAAATACCGGAAGCCACAGCAAGCTCACGATCATCCCCGCACGTCCGCGCCGACTGGTCACCAGCCACTCGGCCTTCGAGAATTCATTCTCCACCATTTTACTCAGCACTCCGAGATCCGAGGAACCCGAGGTCACGAGCGCACAGGCAAGCAGATCGGCCCGTACCCTCACCGGAATCCCGACACTCAGATAAGAGGAGCGGGAGATTGCCAGAATAGCCGTGGAGTGCTTTCTCACAAACTCGATCACGCGATCCGGAGTGAGTCGGTGCCCGTCCCGTACCGATCGGATCACCAGGCCGGTGGTCAGAATATTCAGTGTCGAAAGGCCGGTGGCGACAGCGAGGACTCCCGCCATAAACGCGAACCAGATCGGAAAGAAAACCCAAGGGCTCCATCCTGATTTCAAGAGCGCCAAAAAAACGACCAATCCAGCCAAAAAAGCGACTATCCCGGTCCAGGTCAGAACCAAGTGGTAAAAGAGAACTTCGGGATATCGCCAGATGACCCGGAGGGAGAGCGCCCACAATTTCAGCATGGGGGGCACTTTAACACAGCACCCCCCTCATGTAAGCTGTTTTACATGACTTCAATGCTCCGCCTGGCTGTGCTGTTGGTCCCGTTTTTTATTTTCCCGAGCGCGATGGCGTGGCACGAAGCCCTTCCCGACCGGCTCAACCTCGATGTCCTGCCGCTGACTGCGAGTGCCAGCCATTACCGTGGATCGGGCTTGGGCTTAGCCCTCGAAAAAGTGAACCTCAAGACCGGGAATATCTTCTCGATCCAAGGGGACCTCTCCTTTCCGTTCCTCCAGAAGCGCCAAGGGAAATCGAAGATGTTCGACGGCCCCGCGGATTGGAATGGGGCTCTGACCCTCCTCACCTCAGTGAAACCCACTGTGTACATCGGGGGCAAGGTCGGAGCTTCGATGCTCGTTGAAGGGGGACCGGTGAGCTTCATGGCACTCTCTTTCAGGATCATTCCCCTCAAGGACCCGGAGGAATGGGGAATCTTCACCTTCACGACCCGTCAGCTGGACATGGGCGTTTTTGCAAACGGTGAGATCTATGCGGTGATCCGCCTCGGATTCCAGATATTCAGGCTGTGAAGGCAGGTATGATTTCTAAACACCTCAATTACAAAGGCCCGGTCCCGCTGAATGTCTGGCGTAAGGTGGCGATTGCCACCTGGAAGACCACCAAGGATCCGTCGATTTACGGGTTCGTTGACCTCGATGCGGGCCCCCTGTTGGCCAAAGTCGAAGAGGCCAGAAAACGGGGAGTCCGACTGACTCCGACCATTGTGATAGCCAAGGGCATCGCCCACGGGATTGCACGTTACCCCTCGTTCAATTCTATCTTGCGTTGGGGAAAACTCTACCAACGGAAAACCATCGATGTTTTTCTACAGGTTTCTGCTGTTGAAAACGGCGAAGAGAACCTATCGGGTGCGGTAGTGAGAGAAGCCGATCGCAAATCGCTCGAGCAGATCCTGGACGAACTCCAACAAAAAGCTAAAAGCATCCGAGCTAACGAAGATCCCGAATTCAAGGCCATCAAGACCCGCCTCCGGTACATTCCATCCTGGATCATCGCACGGGTTCTGGATGCGGTCTCATTTGTAACCCACACCCTGAACCTGTGGAGCCCGCTCCTCGGGACCCCGCGCGACCCCTTCGGTTCAGCTATGGTCACATCGGTCGGGGGAATGGGGCTCGAATACGGCTTTGCGCCGCTCGTTCCCTACTCGCGCTGCCCCATGGTGCTTGCCATCGGAAAAATCACCGACCGACCTGTGGTCGAAAACGGACAAATCGTCGTCAAACCGATGCTTCCTGTCTCGGTGACACTGGACCACCGACTGATCGACGGCTACGGATGTTCGAAGATCCTGGAAGGTCTCAAGGAATACCTGAAGCATCCACACTGAGTTGTTTATTTTTCAAGCAGACTTCGCAACATCCAAGCCGTCTTTTCATGAACCTGCATTCGTTGGGTGAGCAGATCCGCCGTGGGCTCATCGGCGACCCGCCCCACCAGGGGAAACAAAGACCGGGCAGTTCGAACAATCGCCTCCTGGCCCTCAATGAGCTGCTCCACCATTGACTCGGCATTGGGTACTCCGGGCTTACTCGGAATACTCGTCAATTGGGTGAACTCTTGGAAAGTCCCTGGCGAGGGAAATCCGAGCGCCCGGATACGCTCAGCGATCTGATCCACAGCCTGGGCCAGCTCGGTGTACTGCGTCTCGAACATGAGGTGCAAAGTCTGGAACCAAGGACCTTTCACATTCCAATGATAAGAGTGGGTTTTTAAGTACAGGGTGTAGGTATCGGCCAAAAGTTTCGATAGTCCTTGGGCAATTTCCTTACGCTCCGCTTCTTCAATTCCAATATTGATCTTCATGGGCACCGCCTTCTGAATCGAGTGAAGCAACAAATGGGCCAAAAAACTCAAGCCTTTCACCTCGTATTCCGATCCGATCTCGTGGACTTACGCCTCATCCTCCTGATCATCGGATGCACTTCGGCAGTGGCCCGGGCAGACTGTGCTTGGGACACCCCGAGACTCCTCCGGAACATGTTCCTGAACCGGACGGAGGCCGCTCGCCCGCTTACAGACTTGAAGGTCTCGGACAAATGGATTCAAACCTGGAAAAAGTCGACTCCAGAAGATCGGAAGTGGATCGAGGCCAATCTCTTTTACGATCGGGACCAAATCGCGCTCAGTGCCAACCGCGAAACAAAGAATCTCTTACCTCTTTGGGACGAAGGTGGATTTCTCTTCAAAGACAAGCCCCTCGAAAAATTCGAGCGCGCCTTTGAGGAGTACATCGCGAAGGGGAAGAGGATTCGAGTCGAAGACGACTTTGATGTCGAACTGATTGAAAAGTTCAATGGCATCCTGATGGAAGAAAAAGGTTGGTTCAAGAGCGGAAAATTCGGAAAGGTCAGGGAAAGTTCCCAGGTCTACTTCAATATGCCTCGCTCGAAAGTCGCCCAAGAGGGCGCCTTGCTCAAAAAGAACCCCTACCTCACTTTTGAGAACGATCCCTCCCAGCCCTACCAAAGGGTCTTTTATCCGAAACCCGAAGACACCCGACGATTGCTCGAAGAAGCGATGGCTGAAATGAAGGCCACTCTTCGCAGCTCCCATTCGACAGAAGAGCGGGTCAGAGCCTATACCGACTTCACCCAAAAGCTGGTCTCCATCCACCCCTTCCCGGACGGTAACGGTCGGACCACCCGGTTCACACTGAGTTACCTCCTCTCTCAGGAAGGACTTCCGATTCCGATTCTCGAAGACACCATCGACCTTTCGATCAGTCAGGAGCGCTTTTATGAAAAAGTGATGACTGGCATCCGCACCTCGAATCGGTTCCTGGAAGATGTGCAGTGGAGGCAATCCTTGGGACTGGACATCAAAAAGACCCCCCTCAACCTCGTATCGAAGCTTCCAGACCGGATCCGCTTCACCTCAAAAGGCCTGAAGGGTGCAAAAGCCGACTTCCCGGTGGACTCGTACGACTACGCCCAATACGTCCGTTCAAAGGGCAAAGCGATCGAAACCTACGCACCGAAAGAAACCCGCCTCCTCCGGGAATATATCCAATCAGTCAAGGGTTGGTCGGTTCATTTCGTCAAGACCGGAAAAGAAACCGACCTGTACCAAGTCAGGCGTGTTCCTGACGAATCTTCCGACCTGTTGAAAGTACGGGACTTCGATGCCGATCAGATCAAAACCTTTCATCGGGACTTCTACGAAAATAGCGAGATCCATCGGGGCCTCTCCACCCAGCATTCCTACACGGATGATGAGTTGCTCTCGCACTTCAAAGAACTATCGGACATCCATCTTTCCATGGGTGCATCCCGGATAGGAACGGGTTCGAAAGACAGACTACTCAATAAAATCGCCCAGAATCACACCGACTTCAACAGCATGATGCAAAAGCCCGAGACGTTCTTCCAACACGCGGCCGATCACATGAATGCGGAAGGGTCCTACGGACAGAGTGTGTTTCTTTCCACATCGAAGAATAAGGCTGTCGCTAAACGGTTTTCAGAGGGTTTTTTAACGGGTGAACAGTCGATTCTGAAAATGAAGGGCCAATTGATTTTGACCGCACTCGAACCCAAGCACGGTGCCGTTGACTTCAATCGTCTGAACGAGATTTCCGGAAAACTCGGAAACTCTTTCATGAGTAAGTATCCGAGACAGCAGGAAGTCGCTGTCGCAGGGGCGATTCACCCCGGATCGGTCATGCGCGTGGAATTCAAGGATGTCGAGGTGATCGACGTGAAGCGAAATACCGGAGAGCTTCAAGCGGGGACCACCCGAGTCAAGCAGACCCGGGTTTTGGAACGCCTTCCTGAAGACCCCACAAAAGTCAAAATCTCGGTATTCGACCCGGAAGGCAATCTGATCAGTGAGCGAATCGTGAACTGAACTCCCGCTCGAGCCCTTCCCGGTCTTCGGGATGGGCGATCGCGATGAGACTCCTAGCCCTCTCGGCGATGGTCTTTCCGTACAGATCGGCCACACCGTACTCGGTGATCACATGATGAACATGGGCCCGGGTGGTGACCACACCGGCCCCCGACTTGAGAACAGGAGCGATCCGGGACTCGTCGCGGTGGGTCCGCGACGGGAGGGCAATGATGGCTTTTCCTCCCTCGCTCATGGATGCACCCGTGATGAAATCAACTTGCCCGCCCACGCCCGAAATGATCCGATCCCCGATCGAGTCGGCACAAACCTGCCCCGTCAGATCCACCTCTACTGCTGAATTGATGGCGATCACTTTCGGGTTCCGTGAGATCACGCCCGGATGATTCACATAGGCCGCATCGAGCTGAATCACGCTCGGATTGTCGTGGATGAAATCATACACTTTGCGGGTACCGAGAATGAAGGAACTGACGGTTTTACCGGGATGAACCTTCTTCAGGCGGTTATTGACCGCACCGGACAAGATGAGATCGAGAGCACCATCGGTCCACATCTCGGTATGGATCCCGAGGTCCCGGTGATCCTGGAGTGCCGCTAACACGGCATCCGGCACCGACCCGATGCCCATCTGGAGGGTGGAACCATTCTCGATCAGACCCGCGGCGTACTGCCCGATCTTGAGCTCGACCGGACCGGGAGTCGAGGGAGCGGTCTCGAAGATCGGATCTGAAATGGTAATAGCTGCGTGAATGCGATCGAGATGAATCAGACCGTCTCCGTGAGTCCGGGGCATTTGATCATTGATCTGTGCAATCACAAGTGAAGCAACCTCGATGGCGGCCTTGGTGGCTTCGACACTGGTCCCGAGCGAACAAAAACCATGAGCATCGGGCGGAGAAACATGAATCAACGCCACATCCACTTTGCGCCTGCCGGTACGGATCAAGCCGGGGATCTCGGAAAGAAAACAGGGCAGATAATCGACATTGCGGTGGTTGATCCGCGATCGGATGTTCGGTCCGACAAAGAAGTTGGTCACCCTCACGCGGTCCGCAAACTCAGGGTCCGCGTAAGCAGCGGGCCCCACCGTATGCAGATGAAGGAACTCGAGATCGGACAGTTCTCGTTTGCGTAGACGTTCCACCAGAGCGTCGATGAGGCGAAGGGGCGTGGCCGCCTGCCCGTGGACATAAATCCTGGCACCCGAGCTGACAGCCGAAACCGCCTCCGCTGCTGTCGATACCCGATTCACGATCGGCCCCCTCAATTCGCTTTCGGTTCGTTCAGGTAGTAAACAAAGTCTGCCACCACACCGTAAACAGAATCCTGGCGGATCGTCCGGAGTTCGGCTTCAGTGTAAAGGCTCGCATCGACAAAACGGATGGTCCTCACCCGTGCGCCACCGGATCTGAGTCTCAATCGCTTCACTACGCCATCCCCGAAATCAGAGTGGAAAGCACCGACCACTAAAAACCGGAGTTCGTTCGGAATCCGGCCGGAAATCAGGCTGTGCGCCATCACATCGTCGGTCAGACATTGAGCAGCGTAATAATTGGAAATCTGTTCGGGCGTGGCATGACCTTCCATCGCCAGCTTGAAGCGATCGAAGTAACCGCCAAACTCCATGCCGAAGCCGGCCGGGACTGTCCCCGGCAATGCCGCACTCAGGCCCCCTTGGACGACCGGTTCTTTGTCTTTCCTCGAGAGATTGACTCCGAGAAATCCGCCCCCGAGCAAACGGGTCACTTCCAAAATGGGAGCATAATTCAAATAGCGGGCACTTCCTTGGGTGCGAACCAAAAACTCACGGGAGTCGATCACCCCGGAATTGAAGGCATCATAAGCCTCCTGAATCCGAGGCTGGTCTTTGGCATCGAGAAACTCCCAGGCAGTGGTGAAGGAACGATCGCCCCGGCGGCCTGCAACCTCGGCTATCACTCCGGCTTGTGCGCTCTGGATCGCTGCGATGTCATGCTGTTCGCCGAGAACCACCAAGTCAGAATCCGCCAAACGATCTGCCACTGCGCCGATCGATACAGGAGCCCCGGTGAACCCCTCCTCGATCCGACCGTTCCAAGTCGAGGCCTGAACCTAATTGGACAAGAAACCGATAGCGCACAGCGTAAATATGAAAATCCTCATACTATTTTTTAGAACGTCCGTCGCACTTTGCCAAGGCCGATGTCCAATCAAAACCTGGGAAAGGCCTTGTCCCGGATCGGATAAATGCAGTCTGCCGGAGCCAATTCGGGCTCAGCGCTCACCAGATAGAGCTTCCGGTACCCAGCCTGACTCAAACGATCCAGCAAAGTGACTCCACTCTCTGATCCCAAGTGTAAATCCACATAGACCTCCACTTCCCGGTCTGATGCAGACACCAACTGCTCGAGGGTCTGTCCGTCTGGGTCGTGAGCCTCGACATCGACCCCCTTGGAGCGCCCGAGCGTGCGCCAAACCAGGCGAATGGCGCGATCGTCATCGATGAGAATGATGCGTGAACTGGCGGCCGGGAGACTGAGCTCCACCCGAAAGCCCCGATTCGATGGACGCACAAAGTGAATGACTCCCCCCTCATTCATGAGGGCTGCACGATTCCCGCTCAAGCCGAGTCCGTTCCCCGAATCCTTACGAGTGAACTCCATGCCGTCATTGAGCATGCGGAGATCCGCATCCGAACACCCCTCGCCATCATCCTCAACGATCAGAACCAAGCGGTCTCCCTCTCTTCGGGAGTCGATCCGGATCCGGGTGCAGCCCGGACTCTCAGTAGCATTCACGAGGATGTTCATGAGCAGCCGTTCCAGGATCTCTTCCCGCACCCAGACATGTCCCGGTTCTTTGGCCATTCCAGATAGATCCAGAATGATTTCTTTACCGCTCTCATGGGTCACTCCCCGAAACCAACGTTCCAGTTGGAGGATCAAACGTTGAACGGATGGAGCCGAAGTGCAACCGACCTTCTGGCTCAGCATCCCGGACGAAACCCGATCCAGGGCCTTTAATGAGTCCAGACAGGCTCCCCGTGTGTCGGGGTCGGATATGGCAGATCCCTGGATCAGACCGATCAATCCCCGGATCGGATTCCGGATATCGTGAACCAGTCGCCGGTGAATGAGAATGGACTGACTCCACCGTTCACGGCGTTCGCGATCCATCATCACTGAACGTTCAAAAACAGCCCCAAACAGCGTCTCCAACTCCACCGGCAGACGGTCCACAGAAACCCGATCGGTGAGCGCGCTCGTGAAGCCACGCTCAAGGGCCCTCCCCAGAAGACTCGAGTACACTTCGACGGTTTCCACCACCAGAGCACTCAGCAACAGCGCAAAGACCACGCCCCCGGCCATCGCCACCGAAACCAGTCGGATTCCCGAACTCCCCGTGATGCCGGAGAAAACAGCGGCAAGGACCAATCCGAGCGTGAAGGTGATCACACCGGCATGAAATCGGGATGCAATCGAATGGACCTGAAGCTCCTCACGGTCTGACTTCCGCGTCAAAAGAGCCGTCCAACCGATCCAGAACACCCCCGTTGCCCAAAAATATTCGTAAAACCCGAAGGTGATCGCTCCCTTCAGATAGGCCTCTGCTGTCAGAGAAAGATTCACCAGGCCTTGGATCACGACTCCGACCGAAAGAAAGCTGATACGCCCGAGCGCCGAATGGATGATCGCATAGAAGGCCGATACCAGCGCCAACGCTGTCACCAGGATCGAAACGGCTTCGAGCCATCCCGGAAACAAAACGGATAACACATTCGAACGGGCCTCACTCAACGCTGGAAAGAAATAAAACCCGAGCAGAACTCCGACCAAGGCCACGGGCACCATCAGCCGCTTCCAGAACCCCGTCCCGAAAAACCCAGGTCGAGTCGCTAGCCATGCGGTCGAGGCCACGTAAGACAGGTCATAACAGGCGGTCGCAAGCTGGGACCAATGCTGGCCCTTCAAAACTTGCCCGTACTGAATTGCATAGAACACCAGGTCCGCGACCCAGTAGGGCGCCACAATGGCTGCCCAGGCAAACGATCTTTGACGGATGAGGCTCACCAATACCAGGACACCAGTTAAAGCCTCTATACCACAGAGTAAGCTTCCCGGAGGCGCCGATATCCACCCCGAAAACTCGAGCCCGAGCCCGAGCCCAAGAGTGAGGCACCCGGCAATTCCGATCCGGTAGAGATTCCGGATCGGGCTCATCCGTTCATGCCCTTCTTCAGGAGAGCGACCTTTTCATTCAATACAGAAATCAATTCCTCAAACCCCGGCTTCCCGGGACCCTCACCCGCGCTCAAAACTGCCTTGAGCAGGTCGGGAAACACCTCGAGAAACAACAGTGCGTTCTTTTGGTCATGCCGGGTCACCGGATCACTCATGATTCTTCCTCCCGGGCTTCAGTCCCAGCTTCTGAAATCGATTGTATACCGTAGCACGGCTCAACTCCAGGTATTCGGCCAACCGAAGGGTGTCTCCGTCGAGTAACTTCAGGGCTGCCAACAAGTACTCCTTTTCGTGATGCTCCAAAAACTGACGGTACCGCTTACCGTTGATTTCGTTCAGAGCCAGGGGAACTCTGGCCTGTCGCACCGAGATTGGCAAAACTCCACCGAACCGGAAGTGTCCGGGACGAAGATCATCCTCGCCTGCTTCGATCAAGGCACGCTGGATGACAGACGACAACTCACGAACATTTCCCTTCCATTCCTGTTTTTCGAGCAGGGCTAGAGCCTCTCTTGAGATCTTCTTCCGGGAACCTCCGAGCCGGGTGACAAAAAACCTGGAGAGCTCGGCAATATCTTCACGTCTTTCGCGAAGTGGAGTCGTGTGCACACGATACACATCGAGCCTGAACAGAAGATCCTCTCTGAACCGCCCGCCAGCGACTTCCTGCTCGAGGTTCCGATGGGTGGCAGCCATCACACGGACCTTGGCAGACTCCATCCTGCCGGATCCCACCGGCGTGAAGGTCCCGTCCTGCAGGAATCTCAGCATCTTCACTTGTTGAGAAAGAGGTAGATCGCCAATCTCATCGAGAAACAGATCTCCGCCATCGGCGATCCGGACGAGGCCTTCCTTGTGCTGGAATGCCCCTGTGAACGCACCCTTGCGGTGACCGAAAAGCTCGGACTCGAACATGGACTCGGGAATCGCTCCACAATTCACTGCCACAAAAGGTCGCTTAGGATCTCCCCGCAAGCGATGCACCTCTTGAGCGAATACTTCCTTGCCGGTTCCGCTTTCTCCGGTAATCAGAATGGGTGCATCCACTGCTGCCACTTTTCTCGCTTTTTCTTTCAATGATCGGGTAGCCGAAGAACTCCCGATCCAACCCGAAGATTCCGAAGCACCAGAAGAGCGCGTCCGTGACTGAATCAAACGTTCATCCTGACGGGTCTTCATGGCGATCTGGATTCTCAGCCTCAAATCCAGCCCCATATCGGATGATTTGATCAAGTAATCTTTCGCACCCGCATCGATGGCCTCTCGGATTCCTTCGCCGTCCTCGTCCGAACTCACCATGATGCAGACGGCACCCGGCGCGAGAGAGGCCAACTCGGGTAGTAAAGAGATGCCGTCTTCAGCACCCACATGACGATCGAGGAGGATGATCTCGAAACTCTGCCGCAAAAGAGCCTCCCGGGCCTCGGGTAAACTCCCGACCCAGGACCACTCGGCCTCCGGCATCCAACTCCGCACTTGCTGATGGAACCAGCGTTCGTCTTCCACATGCAGGATCGGGCCCCAAGCCATCGCGCCTCCTAGATTCTAAAATAATAGAATATAATTCTAATTCATTAGAATTAAAAACAAAAGAGATGATAAAACACCAATCATTTCATGGTCATTTATTTGGCACACAGGTTGCACACCTATCGGGAAACCTGAAAGGAAACTGTACCCATGAAACTTCCATCCCACCCCCTCTCCTTGGCCCTTCACATCGTCCTCCCCTTCTTCGCTTCAAGTGCGGTTGCGGACTCGCACCCGGATCTCGGAAAAGGAATCCTCCGCTACGATACCGAGGCCGGCCTGAAAGACCTGTGCATCCAATCTCCCACAGGGCAGATTTCGGTCGCGCCAGTAGGACGTACGGAGTACACGGTGCATCTCGTTCAAAGCAAAGAAGAGCTCCACGACAAGATTTCAACTTCGGCCTCGGCCAGCGGATCCTTCGGATCCTTCAATGCCGGAGCCAAGGCCAAATTCGTGAAAGAGATCCACTGGAACTACAACAGCACCTATCTGCTTGTGAAAGCGAGTCGGATCAGCAAGCGGATTTCACTACCGGCTGGAAACACCCTCCTAAACCGTGCGGCACTGAATCTCCTCCTCGATTCGCAATTCCGATTCAATGAAGCCTGCGGAAGCGGCTTTGTGCGCGACATCGATCTCGGTGCTGAGGTTTACGGGGTGATGGAGATCATGAGCTCGAACCACGAGGAGAAACAGCGAATCGAGAGCTCCATCCGTGCAGGAGGAGGATTTTTCGGTGGCTCGGCATCAGGAAAAGCAAGCTACCAGCGAATGATCGAAAAACTCTCGAGCGAATTCCGACTCAGTCTCAAGCTCGAAAAGACCGCCCAGGCTGAAAATCTCCCTGACACTATCGAGGGTCTCCTGAACCTGAGCCAACGAATCGAGTCCATCGGGGATACCGATCCGAAGCCGGTTGCCTATTCGACCCGGGATTACACCACCCTTTCGAACTATGAGGTCGACCCGGCATCGCCGACCTACCGGATCCGACAGCTCCAGATCGATGAGGCGGGAAGAATCTTGAATCAAGCCAGACAACTCCAATCGAAGATCCTGTACATTCTAGAAAATCCGAAGGACTTTCGTCGATTTGACGAGGCAGTACTCCAAAGCAAGCTCGGCTATCTCGATGACAAAATCCTGGACCTCAAGATCGGAATCGAAAAGGCCAGAAGCTTTCAATATGAAATGGATGATCAAGCCCTGACAGTTGACCTGGAAATCGAGCTACCCTCCATGCGCAGGAGAGCGACCAATCTTGAACTCAAAGTCTCGTGCGAAGTTAAACCGGACACCTCCTGCGGAGTGGAGTCCTATCGAATGAAACAAACCAGCGCTTGCGGTGCCCTCGCGCCTAAAGAAGGGACAGGGCCAGTCTGTGGCGTCACTTACAAGCTAGCGGCGCATCCCTCCTGCGGAACGAAACAATTCAACATCGGCAATGGAGCGGTTTGCGGAGTGAAGTCTTGGAACTCCTGCTACGACTGCGGTTCCCAAAGGTATCCGGGCGGTCCCCGCTCCAAGGGCGAGTGTTCCAAATGCGGAGTCCGGGAATACAACTCTTGCCGCGATGGGAGCTTCGGCCCCGAGGAGTTCAATACCTGCCGGACTCCCGAGAACGGTGTTGAATCCTATGGCACCTGTCGCGATAAGTCCTTCGGCTACGACTTCGCTTCCTGCCGCCATTTCACCCACGGGCCTGAAACCTTTCAATCCTGCGAAGTGAGCAAAATCGGTGAGCGTGAAACCTCCTGCCCGAAATTCTAAAGCACGGAAGAATCACAAAATGGGAACCCCGGCCTTGATAAAAAGGTCGGGGTTTTTGGGCATCTGGAAACCTGATACTGCTGTTACTACTCAGAGCGGGCCCTAAGCGTCAGTACATGATCGCGGGAGTGAATGATTTCAGGCATGGATCGCAAGTCCACCTTTTCGAGGTATAAAGGGGCTTTTAGGGCATAAATCTCAAAGTGGTCGGAGTAAAAATCAACCACGGTAAATGACTTCGGCGAGGTCTGATCGGATCCGTCCAGGCGGGTGGGTCCCGACCCCAGGCAGGATTGAGACACGAAGTGCGTCTTTTGGAAGTATCCGGGATAAAACGAATGATGGTGCCCCGTGAAATACAGTTTCACGCCGTACCGCCAGCCGGGATATCGGCAAAATGGAACATCGGGACATGGGCAAAGAGAATCAGGGTTTTTTGAGAACCGCATCCGAGAGCGGCCCAACTCGGGTCGTATCGAGGGCAATGAAGACCGGCCCTTCTGACTCAAATGAATAGAAAAAGGGATAACGCTCGATATCGGAATACTTCAATGCAGGGAGATAGGTTTTCCATTCGTCTTCGAAAATCCGTCGCTCTTCAATGAACTTCGGATATCCCGAACCATCGTGGTTGCCGACAGTCACGGCCAGTGGGATTTCAGCCTCCTGCAAAGGGAGAGTCACCGACTGATGAAAGGACTTCCACATGGCACGATAATCGAGCCCGGCTTTTTGACCGGCCACCAAGTCACCCGTCGCCAAGACCACCGACGGTTTCAACTCAATCAGACGCTCCACTGCTGCTTTGACATCGGGACTGTAGCGCGTTGATCCATAGGCACCGTTCAAATCCGAGATGACGGCAATACGCTGGACCGGGACCTCGGAATGACTTGCTGCAAACCCTGCTGAAGCAAGGATGGAAAAAACAATAAAATCATGAATTGGAACTACCCCATCCTCCGAGGCCTGGCAACACCAGGCAAGGGATCACGATTCCGCTCGCCGCGACAACGGTCACTGCAGTACTTCACTTCGTCCCAGACCTTGGCCCATTTCTTCCGCCACACAAAGGGGCGCTGACAGACCGGGCAGATCTTCTCGGGCAAATTTTGCTTCTTCACACCCTTCACGTCGCACCCCGAGTCGAAACCTGGAAGGCGCGGATCAATACGACTCCGGACACCACCCAAATACCAAAAGCGAGCCAAGCCATACTCACGCGGGAAGAATCACCCGCGGCATACAATAAATTACCGAGTGCGAACAATGAGGCCCAGATCATGAGGCACCCGCTCACCCAGGCCACCCAAGGGGCCGAACCCGTGCCTACGGTCTTCGGCTCTCCGGCTAGAATCCGAACCGTCTCCCACCCCGGCCCTGCCGGGCGGACCTTCCGATAGAATTCAATGAGCACGCGCGGATCGGTCTTCGGTCCAAACCGGGCGACGAGAATCCAGGACACGGTAGTGATCGCAACCTGGATCAGCGTCACGGTGGCAAATCCGGCGCCAGGAAAAGCCAAGGGAACCACGAGCGACGTGATCAGACTCATGACCATGGCAGCGATCTCACTCCAGGCCGACACGCGCCACCAGAACCACCGGGCCACATAGATGAGACCGGTCCCCGCACCGATCGAAAGCAGGATTTGAAAAGCCTCCTGGGCCGTCGAGAGTGTGAAGCTGAGGAGGGCGGCGAACAAGTACAGAAAGAGGGTCATGAAACGACCCGCGTTCACATAGTGCCTTTCCGTCCGATCTTTCGATACAAAGCGCCGATAAAAATCATGAACCAAATAAGACGAGCCCCAATTCAGATGCGTCAGGATGGTCGAGGAATTCGCAGCAATCAAGCCGCCGATCATGAGGCCAGTGAAGCCCGCCGGAAGAAACTTCAGCATGGCCGGAAAGGCCGAATCGTGACCAATCAGTGCCGGATCGGCGTCAGGGAAAGCGGTCCGGATCGAGGCTAAATCCGGATAAACAATGATCGAACAGAGCGCAGTCAGAATCCAAGGCCAAGGGCGAAGCACATAGTGGGCAAAGTTGAAAAACAAAGAAGCCCCGACTGAATCACGCTCAGACTTGGAGGCCAACAGCCTCTGAGCAATGTAAGACCCACCGCCCGGCTCGGATCCCGGGTACCAGTTTGCCCACCAACTCACCGCCATGGGGAGAATGAAAACCATGAGAGCCAGTTCACTCATGTCAGGCGTGCCAGAAAAATTCGGGAGTAAGTCCAGCAAGGGCTGACCGGTCCCGTCGATGGTGCTCAGGACGGGCTCGGCCTGACGGGGAGAAACCACCTGCCTCTTGGAAAGCTCGGCTACCAATGCCTTGAGCCCGGCAAGAGGCTCAGCCTGCCCGACCAGTCGACGGCCCACTTCCACCAGTGAGAACCAAGCGGCCGCGAACACGGCTGTCATTTTAATGAAGAACTGGATCATATCAATAACGAGCACTCCCCAAAGACCGGAATGGGCGGCAAAAGCGACGTTCAGCACTCCAGTAATCAGAATGGTCTGCCACGGACTCAGGCCAAAGAGGATATTCGCAATCTTGGAGGCGGCCAAGGTGACCATCGCCATGATGAAGCAATTGTAAAAGAGCCCGAGATAAATGGCCCGGAACCCCCTCACCCACGAAGCCTCCTTGCCGGAATACCGTAGCTCGTAAAACTCAAGGTCCGTCAGAACGCCCGAGCGTTGCCAGAGCCTGGCAAAGAAAAATACGGTGGCAATTCCGGTCAGTGCAAAGGCCCACCACTGCCAGTTGCCCGCAACGCCGAAGCGCCGCACCTGCTCGGTAACCCAGTTCGGGGTGTCGGAAGCAAAAGTAGTCGCCACCATCGAGAGGCCGGCCAGCCACCAGGGCACCGAACGCCCGGAAGCGAAGAACTCTGAAGTGTCTTTCTTGGCGCGTTCGGCAAAGAACAAGGCTGGAATAAAGCAGACCAGCAAGGACAAGCCAACGATGATCCAGTCAAGAAGAGTGATGTGGGACATGCCCCTAGCTTAGCAGGAAGTGGTCGGATTGCGATTCAGAATCGGGCGACCAGAGCGGTGGTCAGGGCGGTGTCTCCTCGGAATCGCACCCCGGCCGGAGGTGCGTGGTAGTACCTCCAGCGGAAATCGCTTTTGAGCGAAAACACTGAGTTCAATTGGGTCACGAGTGCCACCTCTGAATTCGCCTGCCAAGCCTCAGTGCGGGTGAAGTTTGGCAGGACCTCCAGAAGAGCAGAAAGAGAAATCTCGGGGGTGAAGGCGCGAGCTCCCCTCACCTGAACCCTTGCCAGGTGGAAATCCGAAGAACCGACCGGGTAGTTCTCTCTCGAGAGCCGGTATCCGAGAGCGGCCCCTGCACTCCAGCCTCCCTTTTCGAACTCATACCGAAGCCCAGCATCGGTGCTGTAACGTTGAAGCAGATTCTGAAAGCGATTGCCCTCAATGAATTCCCCGAGGGTCAGCGAATAACGCGGACCGATCTTACGACCGTAGGTGACCCCGAAGTCCCACAGCGATGCCGTCTCGACCCCTTGGTTCGAGGCACGAGTAAACCCCGCCTTGACGTCGAGCGTATCTTTGTCCCAATCGAGCCCAGTCTCGTGCTTCACGGCCACCGAGGAGACGTCGGTGTTGCCAGAGGTGCTCAAGATCCCGACAGAGGATTCGTGGCGGGAAGAGGCAAAAACTTGAAATGGGACCAGAATGAAATAAAGAAGTAGGATTCGCACCCAACCGACACCAGCAGAGAGCGTGCCAGAGCAAATCCCGTTTGTTCCTCGAGCACCCTTCCACCCCCTTCTTCAAAGCGCACTCCGCACGAGGAAGACGAGCGAATGCGACCAAAGCGTAGTGGTCACTACGCTGCGGGAGTGTGAGTGAAGTCTGACGAAGTCTCGGAGGGTGTTTTCAAGAAGGGGGAATCCCTCAAACACCCCCTTCCCAATTTCCCTTTTTAGGATGGCAAATCGAGCGCAACGTAGGAGGCGTACTGGACGGTACGCCGTACTGAGTGAAGTGAGATTTGACGATGTAAAAAGGGAAATTCGGAAGGGGGAAAAGATGGGGTGACCAACGGGATTTGAACCCGCGACACCTGGAATCACAATCCAGTGCTCTACCAACTGAGCTATGGCCACCACACACTCAAGGAATGAGACCCCACCCTATCAGCCCTGAGGGGGCTTGTCAAGATAAGCGGTGAATACCCTTGACGATTCCCCCTCCCCTCTGGTCTCCTAAAGGGGCATGATTAAAGCGGTTTTTCTGATGAGCCTGCTGTCCCTGCTGATCGTATCCCCGAGCCGGGCGGGGGTGTTCAACATCCCTGAGTTTGTGGATTACCAGTCCTGGGCTTTCGGACTTGAGCCGGAAATCACCTTCGACACCTTTGAAAAAGGCGGCGGCGGGTTTGGCTCGAACGCCAAATTCACCTACGGTTTGACCCCGCTTTCGAACCTTCAGATCGGTGTCGGAGCCGGTGCAGGATCGAAGGGCTTCCGTGTGGGCGGGACCTACAGTTTTGATTTCATTCCGGACATGGAAGGCCAGGTCGGCCTCGGCGTGGCAGCACAGGGGTATTACATCAAACTTCACGACGCGAGCGCGCGGACCGAGGGGCTTCTCTACCCCTACGTGCACAAGTCCTTTCCGATTCGGAACGGCATGATCCTCGACCCCTATGTGGCAGTACCTTTCGGGATGGCCTTCCATGCGGGAACTTACCGCACCGTCATGCAAGGGGTGATCGGTACGGCGATCCGCACCAACGAGCATGTGCGTCTGCACCTGGAATCCGGTTTTAATATCAAGGATTACGACAGCACTCTTTCGTTCGGACTCAGCTACAGGAACTGATCCCATGATCCCATCTCCACTCGATGCCCTGGCACCCCATCGATCTCGCATCCGCGGTATTTGCTTTGATATCGACGATACCTTTTCGTCTCACGGAAAGATCCACGCCGAGGCCTTCTCGGCTCTTTGGGATCTGAAGCGAGCGGGCTATACGCTGATTCCGGTCACCGGTCGGCCTGCCGGCTGGTGTGATCTCATTGCACGCTTCTGGCCTGTGGATGCAGTGGTCGGAGAAAATGGCGCCTTCAGCTTTTACATGAGCGAGGGAAAACGAAAGCGAATCGACACCCTCCCCGCACCGGAGGCTCTGTCTGCTCGATCGAAACTGACCGACTTGAGACGTGATATCGAGCAGGCCTTTCCGGGGGCGCAATTCGCCTCGGACCAGAGCTACCGAGAATACGATCTGGCCATCGATTTTTGCGAAGACGTGAGCCCTTGGCCCGAGAGCGAGATCAACCGGCTGGTAGCCTTTTGCGAGTCGAAGGGTGCCATTGCCAAGATCTCGAGCATTCATGTGAACACCTGGTTCGGCCGCTACACCAAGATCGAGGGTATTCGGCATTTGCTCGCAACTAGCGGGCAGGAACTCGGTCTCCCCGACTTTGATTCGCTCCTATTCGTAGGGGATTCTCCGAACGACGAACCCATGTTCGGCGCCTTCGAGCTCAGCGTGGGAGTGGCCAATGTAAAACCCTACTTGCCGCGACTCAAAACTCCGCCCAAATTCTTGACTACTCTCGAGGCGGGAGCTGGCTTTTCGGAGCTTGCACGATTTCTTCGAAGCTGAAGTTCATGACCGGCCAGTCGTGGTGGGACTCATGATTGAAGTGCCACCACTCCACCGAAATGCCTGTGAAACCGTTAGTCTCCATCGCTTCGCGGAGCAGGTTCCTGAGGCGGCGTGACTCGAGACTTCCGCCCTCATAGTCCGCATGAGCCTTCTCGTTCATCTCGTCAAAATCGCTCGGCATCTCGACGGACTTTCCGGTCCTGAGGTCGAACAAGGACAAATCGACCGCACAGCCGCGGTTGTGGGATGAGCCTCTGGCCGGATCGGCCAGGAACCCGCGATCGTGCTCGTTCGATCCGTCCCAGAAGAGCTTGCTCACTGACCAAGGTCGGTAGCCGTCAAAAATGAGGAGCCCGAATCCGTGTCGCGCCAGATCCCGATGCGCCCGATGCAGATCTTCTTCGACATGGGCCAGGAGAAAAGCCTTGGCCTCGGGATACACTTTCTTGCCGAAAAAATTGTCCTTCCGGGCATAGCGGATGTCAAAGCGGTACCCGGCAGGGGAATCTTCCAGATCGGCAATCCGAACGACTTGGTCTCTGACCTTCAGGAGACTAATCATCGAGTTCCCCGATGTCCTCGGCCCGCTCATGCGCCAGGTGCTTTGCGTACTCTTCGGTGAAAGCGATCGGAGAAGTTCCCGGGCCGTATTCAATCCGGTCGACAAAGAGCACTCCGCTCAGATGATCGAGTTCGTGCTGGAAGACGGTGGCCAGAAACCCTTCCGCCACGATGAAACGATCCTTGGCCTCGAGATCCTTGAAATCGACCCGGATCTTCCGTGGTCGATACACCAAGCCCCGGATCTCTGGCACCGAGAGGCATCCCTCCCAATATCCTTGCTTGGTCTCCTCCATCACGGTGATCTTCGGGTTCACCACCACCGTGGGAGGAATGGGGTTCTCTTCGTCTTCTTGGTAATCGATGATGGCCAGCGAGACCGACTCATGCACCTGAGGGGCTGCGATGCCGATTCCACCGTACTCGTCCATGGTCTCGAGCAGGTCTTGCACGAGTTTGCGGGTCTCGGCTGAGAGGATTTCTTCTCGAGTCAATTCACGCGCCTTTTTACGTAATATAGGATGACCCATGCGGGCGACTTTTCTGATGGCCATGAGAGGATTCTATCACCGAAGTCCGTCGGAAATAAGACGGATTTAGGACACTTTCTTGTCTTTTTCAGGAAGCTCGGTGAACGCGGTGACCCGGTTCCGCCCCTGCTCTTTCGAGACATAGAGCGCCTGGTCGGCGTGTTCGAGCACTGCTTCAAAAGTATGTCCGCATGCCGGAAAGGAAGAAACTCCGACGCTCACCGTCACCTTACCGAGCGGTTGGAATTCTCCGAAAGGAAATACGGTTTGCTCAATCCGGGAACGGATCACCTCGGCCTGGAGTCTGGTTTCTTGTATATCGGAATTCCTGCACAATACGACGAATTCTTCCCCACCATCGCGAGCAGGAAGGTCCTGCGAACGCACGCATTCCTGAAGGGTCCGAGCGACGATCCGGAGCACATCGTCTCCTGCGGGATGTCCGTTCCGGTCATTGAATTTCTTGAAATGGTCGACATCGATGAAAATCACCCCGTACTGGCCCTGAAAGGAAATGGCCTGGTGATGGACCGATGCCAGGACTTCTTTGAAGTACCGGTAATTCTTGAGGCGGGTCATCTCGTCCGTGGTCGACAGCGTGGTGAGCACGGCATTCAGTTCGAGCAGTTCTCGCTCGGCACGCTTTTCGGCCGTGATGTCGCGAGCGATGAACTGAATGACCTCGATGTAATCGAGGATCTTCAGTTTCTCGGCAGCCACTTCGAAAACGAATTCGTTGCCGTGGTCATCGTGATAAACGAGCTCGGTACCGGGAAACGGATCCTTCAATTTGCCGTTGAGAAACTCCTCGGCCTTCAGAACCTTCGGGAGTTCGGTGCCGAGCACCCGGGACTCCTCTTGGGAAATCAACCGGAGCGCGGCCTCGTTGCACTCGAGCACTCGAAAGGAATGCCGATCCACCAGGAAGACCGCTTCAGCCATCCGGTGGAACAAATCCGAGTAGTTCGCCAACTGGGAGAGCGTTCCTCCGACCATGCGGCCCTCGAAGAGCTCGTGCAACATGTCTTTTTTGGCCGAAGAAGAGTCACTCATATTGGACTTATCGGCAAAAGCGTCAAAAAATTGAGTTTTTTTACGAGGTCATCCCATCCGAATAAGCCCATGAAATCACTCAAAATCATGGTATCCTGTGATCGGGATGAAACTCATGGCCCGTCCTACCCTTTTTGCGACACTCTTCCTCCTCGGAGTCCAGCTTTCGCTTGGCACTCCGACTGCTCGGGCCGACTCGTGCTTCACCCGGTTCTTCTCTTCTGTTTTTGGAAAGAAAGTAGCGTCTCCGGATCCGATTCTGGGGCTTGCCCCCGGATCGAGGGTCGGATTCCAGGTGAAGGGTTCCAAACTCGAAGGTGAAGTGATCAGTCATTCATTCGAGGAGATCAAGATCCGCGCAGACGACGGAAAGGACTACCGGATCAAGCCGAAACGCGCGGGCGAGCTGACCGAACTGTCGCCCCCCTCAGACCGGAGTTCTGTGGCCTACCGCCTGTGGGACCTCAGGAAAAAAACCCGCTTGAGCGAGCAGGCCGATCTCTGGCCGGAAATCCGCCCGGCGGTCCAAACCGAAGTGGGACAAATCCGCCTCATGAACAAAGCCGACCGTCAGGCCTACCTGGAACGGGTCGGTGATGAAGTCGTCGGAAAACTCAAACAGAAGTACGGGCATGAGGAGTTCGGGTTTCACTTCAATCTTCACGGGGGCATCCTCGAGGAATATGTGGATCGCGGGGGGATCATGATTTCGCGCGGGGACATCGCATTGAACTACGGCGGTGGCGACCCGAATTACAAAGTGTATTTTTTCCGCTCTTCGAATGTGAGTCTTTACCAATTGCTCAGCGAGGGGAACCCGCAGCTGTATGGCGGCGGACGCATGGGGAATGTGATCATGACGTTTCCATATGACTCCGACTACATCCGGAAAGGGATGAAAGAGAAAGGTATCCTGAGACCGAGCACGATCTCGCTGGATTTCGACGAAGACTGGGTCCGCAAGCAGGAAGTCTCCCGCCACACGGGGACTGGAGTCGGAATCCCGGCCACCGAATTCGTGGCGCCACCTGCCCAGGTTTTTTACGGTCTGAGGGGCAAGGTCGGAATGGGAGGCCTCAGTCGGGATGAGGAAACCCTTGCGACGATGCGCTACCTCGAGCACTTCTGGTCGACTTACGGTCGCTGATCCGGAATCGCGCCCCCTAGCGCATTTCGATATGAATTTCGATTCTCTCGGCACTGGAAGCGATTCCCGCTCCCAATCGGACCTTCAGGCGGCGGAACCCGGGGAAATTACGCTCGAGATAATCCACGAACCAAGAAGCGCGCTCCGTAGCGAGACGGTAATCGCCCATCTGAGTGAACACAGAAACTCCCTGTGTTTCATCCCGGTCTTCCTTGAACCCTTCAATCCGGACTTGCAGTGAGGGCCCGAGTTCCGGAAGAAGCGTCCCGGCCAAACCGTCGATCAGCGGCAGCCAAACCTGGGAAATGGAGGCCGATTGCCCTTCGTAGAGCTCGTCATTTTCGATAGAAATGATGACACGGTGGGGAGTTCGAGAGAGACGGACCCCATCCACTTTCGTCCTGAACCACTCGCTCTCCTGCAAACGCTTGTGCAGGATCTGGAGAGCATGAGGACTCATGGCCTCCTGGGTTGGAACCGGGGTCGGAGAGGGTGCAGCGGAAGCTCCGCTCAACGGGGCTTCCACTCGAGAAGCAAAAAGTCCGAGCGCTACTACTGCCAACCCTTGATAAACCGAGATCCGGGCACCGCGACTCAAGCGTCGGCCCATCTCGGATTCACCTGGACCTTAGACCTAAGACGGTCTCCCACCAATTCGACGGTGACTCCGTCCTGAATGCAAGTCAGACCTTCTTCGAGCAGATCGAAATGCATCCGGGTCTCTTCGCGCAAGGACTCGAATTGTCCGCCGAATCCGGCCTCAAGGACCAATTGGAAGAACAACATGAACCCGAACGGAACAAAGGCCAGACCGAAACCGCTCGACCCGGTACGCATCAGTAATGAACCGAGCATGACCAAAGTGGGAACCAAACCCACCAGAGGTACCAAACCCGCAAACCGTTCGAAAAAGTCGCGATTCAATTCAATGATCCGGAAACGGGTCTCACACTGTGAACGGACCAGCGGCAAAAGTGCGGATTTCTCGTGTCCATCCATCACCTTCTTCATGAGGTGCCGTAAAAAAGGATCCTTCAGGTCTTTCCTCCGCGATTCCAAAGCCAACAGGCCCTCCTGCCGGACCGTGCGAGCCAGTGTCTCGAGTTCGCGAATCATGGCATCGGGGTTCAAACTGTAGGGTGCTCCCATAAGAGACCATGAACCGGGATTCCACCCTTCCGGAGCCGCCAGGCAGTAGACCGCACCGAGCCCGCTGACCAGGGTCAATACCAATACGATTCCGAAAGAGAGTCCGGGGCCGAAACCCTCGAGTTGAAACGAAAACCCCGCATAAAGCACCATGAGGAAAACGCCGAGACCCTTGATCATTCTTCCTCCTAGTGTACCCTATCTCTCAGTATGATCACCAAAAAACCCTTGATTTTGGGCGTGGCGCTCGCTGGACTGATTGTCGGTACCGTACTGATGACGGTTCGGTCACCCTTTGAAAAGGGATTGGCCACCGAGTGGATCGAGAACACCTTTCCGCAGAACCCCGATGAAGAGAGCCTTCTGCCTTTCGGGTATACGATTGGGATCTGGCCCGCGCAATTCGAAGGCGATCCGATCGTCACGCGCTTGACGTACCAAAAAGGACCGCCCACCCAATTCATCAGCAGCCTGGTACAAATCTGGAAGCCGATCGAGGTCGAGCTCACCCTGCATGGACCGAGGACCCTCTTGGCCAATCAAAGTGCCGAAGCCTGGCGGAGATGTTTCCAATCGGGCTTTTCGTGCAAAGAGCAGAAGTCGAAGTTCAAACAGCTTCTGTTTCCCGATGAGACGGAGCACGAAAAACACCAGAAGGTCCTGACCTGGTTCGATGGCTTGGACCCCTGGAGTGCCCGGGGCGTGCACCTGTTCATTCAAGCCGGTACCTACCGGATCGACCGGTATGCCGTGATCACTCCTGCCGGAGCCGTCCAGCTGTTCTCACTCAAAACCGCATCGAATCCGATCGGGGACGCAGGCAGGACGCTCTTCCAGAAGACTCTCGCCTCGATGAAGGTAAAGGATGATCTTCCGAGCAACCGGGCTTGGATCCAGAATCGCATCAAGACGGTGAACCTGAAGGATGTGCGCGCCCTACCGGATCAAAAGGCGCGACTGGAGCGTTTGATCCGGATCCAGAATTGGATCTTCTCGAATCTCTCTGTGGACCCTTCCCAGCTCCCCTCTTACTTCCACTTGGCGGGTACCACCCACCTCCTGGCAATGGAGCTTCTGAAGACCAAAGAGCGGATCTTCGAGAACCAGGAAGCCTGGATACTGGGAGTCATGCCCCTCATGAAATCCCTGATTTCTTACGCGCAGGACTTCAAGGACAGCGAGCCCGAGGTGAAAAACATGGAAGCGCTCCTGCAAGACATTCTTGTCGAACAGAAGCGCCTCTCACGTTGATCAGCTGATTGGAATCAGAACATCCGGGTATTCTCGAGAGCGGCGATGCGCTCTTCGAGGGGCGGATGGGAGGCGAACAATCTGAGGAACCCGCCCTTGCGGTTCGAGATCTGAAGCGCCTGCATTGCAGCCGGAGCCGGCTCGGCATTGAAAGGTTGTTCGTAAGCCATCTGGAGTTTTCTCAGAGCGGCGATCATCTTCTCACGTCCGGCAACCTTGGCCCCGCCGTGATCGGCGCGGAACTCCCTCCAGCGCGAGAACCAAGCAACCACCATGGATCCGAAAACCAGGAACACCATCTCGAACAGTTGAATCAGCATGTACTCGGCGAAGTATCCGAGACCTCCGCGACCCCGCTCGCGTTCGTCATCACTGCGCGTGGCCTGGGAAATCGCGAATACCAGAATCCGGGCAAGGAACATCGCAAAGGCGTTGACCACACCCTGGATCAGGGTGAGGGTCACCATGTCACCGTTGGCAACGTGGGCGATCTCATGGGCGATCACCCCTTCGACTTCGGCCTTACTCATGCGAGACAGGAGTCCGGTTGAAACAGCGACCAATGAACGCGACCGGGAGGGCCCTGTGGCAAAGGCATTCAGATCCGGCGAATCGTAAATTCCGACCTCGGGCATGGTGCTGAGCCCTGCCGAGCGTGCGGAAGTGTGGACCATGTGAACCAGATTGCCCAGCTCGGGATCGCGGGTATTCGGATCGATCACCTCGACGCCCATCATCGACTTCGCCATGAAGCGCGAGAGCAACAAGGAAATGAGCGAGCCGCCCATACCCCAGATCAGGCAAATGATGGCCAAAGCCCGATAATCGATTCCATAGGCGGTCATGTAATGGCCGACCCCGAAGAGCTTCATCACGAAGGTCAGGGTGAACATGACCAGGATGTTGACGAGCATGAACAAACCGATGCGCTTAACCCAAGTGAACATGTGAACAATCCTCCTAACAGTCTTTGATACTAACAATGGTCTCTTATTCGCGGTTGTCAAGTGCGCCTGACTGACTGCTCCATAAAGCCACCCAGAAACCGCCTAAACCGGCCCCCGTCAGCTTCACCGCCAGAGCGCCCTGCTTCAAAAGCTCGTGCTTTTGGCCGATCAAATCGGGTGTGAGCAGCCCCCAGGTCTCGAAGCAGTTCTGCGCGTCCTGCATAGCTCTGGCAATCCGCTCTTCTCCCTTCGATGGGTCATTTTGAAACTCGAGCAAGCCTTCTCTGGCCAGTTGTGTCGCCTCACCCATTTTTTGGTCAAAGCGATCGGCGAGGTGCGGGTGAACCTGGCGCCAATGCTTCACCTTTTCCACACAGTCCAGGGTCTGGCCACGCAGCCCGGAATCGTAGAGCTCGAATCTCGGCATGCGATCGACACCCGACAAAGGACGGGCTCCATCGCTCATGGAAAACTCGATCGGGCGAGCGTGAGCGATCGCATGGACATCCATGCCACTGCTCTTGCCATGGAACACGTCTTCCAAATGAGTCGAGAGCGGAATCCAGGCAGTCTCATCCACACCGGTTTTCCAAATCACCAAACGTGCAATCGCGGTGCACAGCGCCGCAGAAGATCCGAGACCGGCTCCGATCGGGATCTGACTCCGGATATCGACCTCGCCCGAATCGAAGGAGCGGGAATCCTGCCCGAGGTACTCGAGAGCCCGACCGATGAGACTCCGGACCACCGACTGGAAAGGATTCGCCGTGATCGAAAATCCCTTTTGTTTCCGGTAAATCAGCTTCAATGAAAACGTAGGGTGAGGAAAGGCGATCGCCGACTTACCTCTCAGAACGGCATGTTCCCCGGTGAGCACCCACTTGGCAGGAACTTCGATGGTGAAATCAGAAATCCGAGTCATCGAATCGCACTCCTTTTCCGCTAAAATCTCTGACTGTTTTCAGCCCGGGATGAACCCGGGTCAAATACTGTTCCCAAAGAACGGCCTCCTCAGACGGCACGAACAAGTGGGCATTGGCTCCGGCATCGAAGGTGAGAATGGCATTTCTTGAAGGTAAGCCCATATCCCCTTCACGGATGCGCATCATCCACGCCTCACTTTCGGCGTTCCAATACCGGAAAGGAGGTACACTGGTATGAAACAGTTCGTGCATGTCGATGGCTTCCTCGAGCACCACAGCGGGAAGGGCCTTTCCTTCCGCACCGAGGAGACCCTCCCGAACGCGCTTCAGTCTTTCTCTTACCCGCTCATCGCGACCGGAAAAACGGGGCGAGGTTCGGACTCGCTCGTGGGCCTCGCTCGATGAAACGACTTTTTCACCGGGCTCGAGCAAAAGAATGAAATCGGTATACTCTTTTTCGGGACTCCATTCGGTAATGCCGGAGTCGGGATCCCACTCTACGAAGGGACCGCCGAAAGAACGGCAGGAACTTCCGGACCCTTTCGCCGACACGGAGGCGAGTGCCTTCCGGAGGTCCGGATCACTTTCAAAACACTCACGAAATCTAAGTAAGTCTTGACCGCACAAAACCCCAGCCCAGGCCAGTGTCAAAGCTGCGAATCCCGATGCACTCGTCGCGATTCCTGTTCCGGCGGGTACGGTATTTCGGGTTTGAATCCAGTAAACCCCGGATACAACCCCGACATTGAAGCCAAAGGGTTCCAGTGCCGACCGGAAAGATGCGATATCGGAAAGAAACGCAAATGCCTTCTTCCTGCCCACTTCGGGCGGAACATAGCCCTGATCAGAGAATCGGAACTCCAGATGGTCGGCATCCGCCAAGCGGGTGATCCGGGTGTGGGTCCCCGACTTGGAAAGCGTCATCGACAAAGAGGGATTCGAAGGTTTCCCCGCATGCTTTCCCATGTACTTGATCCAGGCAATATTGACCGGGGCGAAAACCTTCACCATACACACTCCGCAAGCGAAGCCCGGAAGCGGAGCCCCACCTGCTCCACTGCGGGGCTCACAGAAGTCGCACTGACTCCGGGGCTCAGCACCATTAAAAACTGGTCATGAAGCCCGGCCCCGCACCCCTTCACACCCTCGACCCCTTCGATCGACTGAAGTGACTTACGGATCTGTCTCGCATCCTCAGTTTCGCGTCCCGTCTGATGCAATTCTTCGGCGAACTCACCGAGCACGCCGAAGCCACCCTCGACCGGCTCGATCACTTGACTCCGGAAGCGCGCAACCAGAGAACTCAACACCTGAGAGCGGATCGGCGATCGCTCAAGAGCCAGATCCAAATGGGTGGGCTGTTTAGAGGGTAGCAAGCGCTCGAGCAGGTGCATCCTCTCATAAACCCGAGGTGGCGATCCGATCCGAGCGGTTCCGGTCTTCCGGGCCTGAAGCAACAAATCGGCTCCACTCGCACGGGGTACGTGCCGTCGGTACCAGAGGTGGATCTCCTCGGGATCCGGCCACACACCATGAACTTGCTTCCAGGCCATCAAGCACTCCGCCGTGGAACCGCCAAAACCAGCCGGGGAAGAGCCTGCGAGCAACCTGAAACGGACACTCTCTGCACTCGCCTCCTTGAGCAGCATGCCTGCAGGCGACTCGGGATGAGGAAGCGCATCCGCGATACCTTCTCCGAACACGAAACGGTAGCCGGGACGGATCGCCTCGAGGACAGCATCCCCGCCCTCAAGGACCAGGTACTCTCCGATCAGGAAGATTTTTGCCGGGACCTCAACGATCTCCAAGACTGCCTCAACCGACCGAGCCTTCGAGTTTGAGCTCGAGCAAACGGTTCGCCTCCAGAGCGAACTCCATGGGAAGCTGTTTGAACACCTCATCGCAGTAACCGTTGATGATGAGCTTCACGGCCTCCTCGGCCTCGATCCCCCTCGATTGCAAATAGAAGAGCTGATCTTCGCTCACCTTCGATGCAGTCGCCTCGTGCTCGACCACTGCGGTCGGGTTCCTGACCTCGATGTAGGGAATGGTATTGGCGGTACACTTCGCACCGATCAGCAGTGAATCACACTGGGTATGATTCCTGGCCCCTTCGGCACCCGGAAGGACCACGACGCCGCCCCGGTAAGTGTTGCGTCCCTCACCGGTCGAGATGCCCTTGGAAAGGATTCGACTCCTGGTGTTTTTGCCGATGTGGATCATTTTGGTTCCGGTATCGGCCTGCATTTTTTCATTGGTGATCGCGACCGAATAGAACTCTCCGGTCGAACCTTCGCCTTCCAGGACACAAGACGGATACTTCCAGGTCACTGCTGAACCGACCTCGACCTGGGTCCAGGAAATCTTGGAATTCTTGCCTTTGCACAGGCCCCGTTTGGTCACAAAATTGTAAATACCACCCTTGCCTTCGGCATCACCCGAATACCAATTCTGGACAGTGGTGTACTTGATCACCGCATTTTCCAGTGCAATGAGTTCCACCGTCGCGGCATGAAGTTGATTCTCGTCCCGCATGGGGGCGGTGCATCCCTCCATGTAACTGACTTCGGATCCTTCTTCGGCGACGATCAGGGTCCGCTCGAATTGCCCGGTTCCCTGGGCGTTGATGCGGAAGTAAGTCGAAAGGTCGAGCGGACACTTCACACCCTTCGGAATGTAAACAAAAGATCCGTCACTGAATACCGCGGCGTTCAAGGCGGCATAGTAATTGTCAGTCGCAGGAACCACCGAACCGAGATACTTCCGGACCAGTTCTGGATGTTCTTTCAGTGCCTCGGAAATCGAACAAAAAATGATCCCGTGCTTCTTCAGTTCCTCACGCTGGGTCGTGACCACCGATACCGAATCGAATACGGCGTCCACAGCCACTCCGGCCAGCATCTTCTGCTCGTGAAGGGGAATCCCGAGTTTTTCGTAGGTTTCGAGCAACTTCGGATCGACCTCGTCGAGACTGTTCAGGGTCTTCTTTTGCTTGGGGGCCGAATAATAACTGATGGCCTGGAAGTCGATCTCCGGATAGCTCACATCCGCCCACTTCGGTTCCTTCATCTTTTGCCAGATGCGGAAGGCTTTGAGCCGGTATTCGAGCATGAACTCGGGCTCTTCTTTTTTAGCTGAGATGAAACGCACTGTATCTTCGCTCAGGCCCGGAGGAAGGCGATCTTCCTCGATATCCGTCACGAAACCGTATTTGGAATAATCCTTGTTCTGAAAATCCATAAATTCACCAGATCCCCAAACGATCTTTCACTTCATCCGACGCCATGGTCTTCGGATCCCACTTGGGCTCGAACACCAGCTTCACTTCGGCATCCTTCATGCCCGGATACTCGAGCAGACGGTTTTTAACGTTCGCTACAAAGGTATCCGCTACAGGGCAGTGCGGGCTCGTCAACGTCATCACCACATCCGCCCCGGTTTTCTCGATCCGGAACGAAGCCTCATAAATGAGACCGAGATCGACAATGGAAAGAAACATTTCCGGGTCTTGCACCGGATGCAGCCACTCGAGAAGTACGGGGTCACGCATGAGGGGTTTCCAATCCTTTCTTGAGAGTCGTCCAAGGAAGCAAGGCACACTTGATCCTGACCGGAAAGCGCTTGATCCCGTAAAGGGCCACGATGTCTTCGGAGGAGTCCTCGGTAGGCAATCCCTCGGGGGCGGCCTCGCCCTGCATCTTCGCACGGAAACCCTCGATGAGACCGGACACCCGCTCCAAGGTCTGACCCTGGACCATCTCGGTCATGATGCTGGCGGACGCCATGCAAATCGAGCAACCCTCGCCCTCGAAGGTGCAGCTTTCGAGCTGTCCGTCGCGGAACTTCAATCCCAGAGTGACCTTGTCGCCACAAAGCGGGTTGAACCCGTTCTCACGGACCTGTGTATCGGGCGCCAACCCCCAGTTCCGGGGCGACTCGTGATGGTCCGCCAACACTTCGCCGAAGACGTCACGGTAGTTGTTCATTGCACCTTCCTCCTGAAGAACTCGGGTGCACTTTTCAACGCATCAATGAGCTGGTCTGCCTCTTCGAGCGTATTGTAGAAACTGAAACTCGCCCGGCAGGTCGCGGGCAATCCGAGACGGAGCATGAGCGGATGGGCACAGTGATGGCCCGCGCGCACAGAGATTCCCCGCATGTCGAGAAATGTCGCGAGATCGTGGGCGTGAACCTTGTCGATCGCCACACTGAAGATGGGTGCCCGGTGATGGGGGTCCTTCGGCCCGAGGAGTCGCAAGCCCGGAATCGAGACGATCCGCTCGAGCACATATGCTGTGATCTGTTCTTCGTATTCCTGGATACGGGTCCGGCCTTGGGTCTCGATATAATCGATGGCTGCTCCGAGACCGATCACACCCGCGATATCGGGCGTTCCGGCCTCGAACTTGTGCGGAAGTTCGTTCCACTCCGAATCGAGATCTGCCACATGGGTGATCATGTTTCCGCCTACTTGATACGGTGGCATGCGCGACAGAACGGCCTCCCGGCCCCACAGCACCCCGACTCCGGTCGGTCCGCAAAGTTTATGGGCCGAAAAAGCCAGGAAATCGATCGGACCGAGTCGCGTGATCTCGACCTCGCCATGGGCGATCCCTTGAGCGGCATCGACCACGATCGTGGTTCCGACCATCTTGAAGCGTGAGGCAAGAGATGCCACCGGATTGGTGACACCGGTCACATTGCTGAGCAGGGATACAGCCAAAATCTTCGGCTTCAGTGACAGCACCCGGTCGACTTCCTTAGGGTCCAATCTCAAATCGGAAGTGAGTTCGATGATCTCGAATCGGGCGCCCTTCCGCCTGGCGAGCTGTTGCCAGGGGACAAAATTGGCATGATGTTCCATCCGGGTCACAGCGATCACATCACCCGCACCGACTGCAACCTCACCGAAGGAGGATGCAATCAAATTGATCGCCTCGGTCGTGCCCTTGGTGAAAATGATCTCGCGCTCGGAGGCTGCACCGAGAAAACGGACTACCTTGCTCCTGACCGATTCGAAGGCATCGGTGGCCTCTTGGGAGAGCTTGTAAACCCCCCGATGCACATTGGCGTTGGTCTCGAGGTAATACCGGACGATGGCATCGACTACCTTTTTCGGGCGTTGGGAAGTCGCTGCATTGTCGAGGTAACACAGCGGCTTCCCATCGACCATTTTGGAAAGAATCGGAAAATCGCGCCGGATGAGCTCGTTCATGACCACTCCTCCTCCACGATTCCGAGGCGGGATTCGATCTGTTGCCGGAGGGTGGCATCGGAGATCCACTCGAGCGGCTGACGCAGAAACCCTTTCAGCATCATCGCTTCGGCAGCTTCGCGATCGATCCCCCGGGCCTGCAAGTAATAGGTCTGTTCGGGCTCGAGAGAACTCGTGCTGCTCCCGTGGGCGCATTTCACTTCGTCGTTCTCGATGAGAAGTTTGGGAAACGAATCGACCGTCGCACGCTTCGAGAGCATGAGGTTCCGGTTCTTTTGAAATGCCTCCGTCCTGGGAGCCGACTGGAGGATGTGGATTCTGCCATTGAACACCGTGCGGGACTCGTCGCGAGCCGCACACCAGACTTGCAGATCGCTGAAAGTATCCGGAACAGAATGGACGGCATCCGCGCGAAGTGAGAATTGCTGACCCGACTTGGCATCGAGGAGACCGCGCAATTCCAAACGCGCACCGCGCCCTTCGACCGAGGAGTCGACCTCGAATGCGGATTTCGCTCCGCCATGAAGAACAAGAGTCAGTTTGAGAGAACTGTCTGTACCGGACTTGACCTTCAACCTCGAAAGGGATTCGACTCCCGCCGACGCAGCTTGCTCGATCACCATCTCGAGGCGAGCTCCTTCGTCGAGGCGGATCTCGATCTCATGCACACCACCGGCATCGGGGACCCTGTGGTAAAGCACGCCATCGGACGGACTCCGGCCCGCCTTGATTTCGACTGCATGGCGACTTCCGGGCCCCGGAATGGCATCTTTGCTTTTGAAAATCTGGAATTCTTTCATGGATGATCAGGCACCTTCCACCCAGTCGTAGCCGCGTTCTTCGAGCTTGAGGGCGAGTTCCGGACCCCCGCTTTCGAGCACCCGTCCGCTGCCGAAAACGTGCACCACATCAGGCTTGATGTAATTGAGCATCCGCTGGTAGTGGGTGATCACCAGCATCCCACGATCAGAATTGCGGAAAGACTGGAGATTCTCCGAGACGATCCGGAGTGCATCGATGTCGAGACCCGAGTCGGTCTCATCGAGCACCGCCATCTTGGGTTGCAGCAAACGCAACTGTAGGGTTTCGAGACGCTTCTTCTCGCCTCCGCTGAATCCCTCATTCAAAGAGCGGGTCATGAAGGTCTCGGGAATGGAGAGGTGCTTCAGCTCTTCCTTAATCAGGCTCCGGAACTTCGAAGGCTCCACCTCACCGGCACGAACCGATTTCATCGAGGCACGGAGGAACGATGCAACACTGACTCCTGGAATGGCTACCGGGTATTGAAATGCGAGAAACAACCTTTTCTTGGCGCGCTCCTCGGGCTTGAGCGCGGTGATGTCCTCACCATCGAGCAGGATGCTCCCCGAAAGGACTTCGTACTTGGGGTGTCCCATCAGGGTGTAAGCGAGAGTGGTCTTCCCCGTACCGTTCCGGCCCATGATGGCGTGCACTTCTCCACGGCGAACGATCAGGTTGACACCCTTCAGGACTTCTTTTCCCTCAACTGCGACGTGAAGGTCGCGAATCTCGAACAATGGTGTACTCATGATCTCATCTCCCCTTTTCTCATCTGCCCGACATGATCACTCGCGATCGAGCGCGTTTTGTCACGGATTTCTTCCTCCGGCCGGATGAGGTCGGCCAGAGTCATTCTTGAAGTGAATTCTTCGACATAACCTGAAAGCAGGTCCCAGAAGGGACGAATCGAACAGGATCCGAATCGAACACACGATTCCGATTTTCCGGTGAAGGACTTGCAAAATTCCGAGCCCGACTTCTTCCTGCCGTTCAGCGCATCCAGAACTTCCTTGAGAGAGACTTCTCCGGGAGCTCTCGACAAAGCGAAGCCTCCCTTGATTCCCCGGACGGTCCGGACCAGTTCCGCGCGCTTCAGAAGCAGCATGAATTTGGAGACATACTCGATGGACAACCCCTCCCGCTCCGCGATTTCCGGAGCGGACAAAGTCTTCCCTTCACTCAAGGATGCGAGCTGGACCGCACAACGCAGTCCGTATTCCTCCAAAGCCGTGACATTCATGGCTTCGGATCATGCCACGAGTGCCTCTTTGAAACAATACTTTTTTGTATGGATTATCGTCTAATCTATTGAAATCCAATAACTTAGACTCACGGTAGGTAGCGGAATGAGTAGAGGTTTCCACCCCGGCTCATGGCAAATACCGTGCGGCGTTTCGCATCGTAGGCCAGATTGCCCGTAAAGCCCGACCCATACCCCACCTGAAAACGGTCCACCAAGGCGCCGGTCTCACGATCGAGGGTGTAGAGGTACTCATTGCTCGAACTGAACACCACATGGCGTCCGAGCACCAGAACCTTTGAAGGAACCCCCTGATCGAGTTCGAACTTCCAAATCCCCTTCCCGGTCTTCGCATCGAGAGCGTGAACTTCTCCAGCGGAAGAGGGTACCAGCAAGGTGTCTCCCGACAGGGTCACGGCATTCGAGCCTCCGAGGTCTTCCCGGGCCCAAAGCGTGCTCCCTGTTCGGGCGTTCAAGGCATAGAGGGCATTGTCATAGGCTGGGACATACACGATGCCACCCGACTCGAGGAATTCGGCACCGAGGCTCGAAAAGCGCCTGTTGGGGTTCAATTGTTTTTCCCAAAGAACTTTACCGTCTTTTCGCGATAGAGCGACCAAGGCACCATCCGCGAAACCGACCCAGAGGGTGTCACCCAGAACCAGAGGCTTCGAACCGCCGTGAAGTCCGGGGCCGGTCGCATTGCGACGCCGGTAATGCCACTGCCACTTCCCGGTCTTCGATTCGAGACTGAGCAAGGCATCGTCGCTGGTCACGACGTAAAGATCGTCACCCTCGAGCGTCGGGCGTGAGGAAACCGGATTCCGGAGCGGATAGGTCCAATTGACTTTTCCGGTCTCGAGAGAAATGGAATAAATGTTTCCGTCTCCACCGGTGAAAAACGCGTTCTCCTTACCGGGCTCGATCTGGCTTAGAACCCCGTTCGGGAGCGGAAGCTTCCAGCGAGGCCGCGGAATTCTCGGATACATTGCCGTCAAGCCGAAGCGACTGCTGCCGAAAATGAGCGTGGTCTCATGGAATACAGGACTCGCGTATTCCATTCCAGGAGTCGCCAACGAGCTCGAATCGGGCTCAATGGCATAAGTCCACTGCCGGCGGAGCACCTCGCGCTCGGCGCGGAAGCCAGGGCGCAAGTCGCGGGAACTGCAGGCAGCCAGACCGAGAACTCCGAGTGCGACCAGGGCCGGGATCCGGATCATGAATTCTCTTTCACCCAGGACTGGGCCAATTCCGCCTGCTTGCTTCCCTGCATTTCCTTGTTGAGCCGTTCACTGAAAACCTTGGCTTTGGAAGCGTCTCCCGCCTTGAGATTCAGACGAACGAGACCGAGCAACAGATCGGCCTTCAAGCCTTCCACATTCTCCCCAAGTCCCGACTGGAACTGGGCGATCGCAAGCTTCGAGTCGCCGTTTTTCTCCTGGCTGAGACCCAGAAAATAAAGTGCCGTCGCTTTTTGAAACGGGGTTCCGGCCAGTGCCGCGGCCTTTTGGAAGGCGGGCTCGGCCTTTTTGAACTGATTGTGCTCGAAGTAGAGGTTGCCGAGTTTGAGTGCTGCCTCGAAACCAACTCGCTTCGGCGTTCCGGATGCGGATGCCATGGCATTCAGCTCTGCGACGGTCTTCGGGTAGCTCGCGTCCACATCGAGAGTGACACCGGGAGCGCGATCCTTCTCAGGAACTGCCGAGTTCTCGTCCACAAAAGATTTCAGAATCCGGTACAGGGCGCTCTTGCTCTCCATCTCCTTGGTTTCGAGGTGGCGCTGCACTCCGAAAGTGGTGGCCCCTCCCAGAACAATCAGGGCGATGAGGATGAAGATGTTTCTCGAGGTCATTAAGGATTCCATACGATAGATGTATGGTTTCAAAGGACTATTGTCAAAGCAAAAGCCTGTGTTACGCTCTTAGACAAGATGATGAAAACGCTGGTCCGGACGGGCCTCACTCTCGGTTTCTTTCTTTGTTCCGGGGAGTCCGGCCAGGCGCGCGAACTCCTCGGGCGGGCAGGCCTCGGGTACAATGCCCAGTTCTCAAATGCAGATCGTACGGGCCACACACCGGCCATCAGTCTCAAGTACGCTTTCGCACCCCGCTCGGCATTAGAAGCCGTGGCCGGGTTTTATTCGGGTGCGGGCGGGGATGGAGTCGTTGCGTTAAAATACTGCCGGACCATCCGCTCCGAGAACTACGTCAATTTTTACTTTCCTCTCGGACTCGGGTACCTGACTTCGCGTGGTTCGAGCGGGATCGAAATCCTCGGAGGACTGGGAGCTGAATTCTTCATTCCCGGGGTGGATAGCGTTGGAATGAGCTTCGAGGCCGGATTGAGCGGAGAGACCATCAGCTCCGGTACGGGATCCTTTGTTCTGAAAACCTTTGGCGCGAGCTTCCTGAATGCGGGCATGCACTATTATTTCTAATATCCGGTTTCCTCTCATTCTATTGGCCCTCCTCACAGGATCGCCTGAAGCCTCGGCCCAACCCCCGGTCGGTGGCGCGATCGGAGATTCGGCTCCGGCATCACCCTCCAAGAAAAATGAAGACCACGGATTGTTCGATCAGTCCTCGCCCTATCTCGATTACGGTGACTTCAACCTCACCGAAGAGGAAAACGAGGACACCCAGTACTTTCAGAATGGCCGGTTTTTCGGATTGAGCTTCGGTGGAGGTTACCAATCCGCAACGGGAAACCGGGGTAAGCTCTACGAACCCGCCCTTCCCCGTTTCGATGTCCGGGTCCAGTATTGGTTTAACTTCCAGTTCGCAGCCGATCTCGGCATCTTCTTCGCCAATCACAGTTTTCTGGATGGCAACACCAACTACGAAGTGAAGCTCGTGGGCTACGGAGCCCACCTGAAGTATTACTTCGATGTGCGGGACGCTGCGGCTCCCATCACTTTTGCCAATCCTTATCTGTCATTCGGATTCGGAGCCCTGACCAAGAACCAGATCAGTGCCACGCAATCGACTCCGGACACCGATTCCACCTTGAGTGTGGGGGGCGGTGGAGGACTCGAATTCCCGATTGTCCACAAGCGGACTTACCTCAATCTCGAACTCATGTTCCACACCCAGAACTTCACCGACACCAACGAGACCCGTTACCGAGCTGTCACGGACCTGAGCGGCGGGTTTTTCACCCTGCTCGCCCACTTCATGTTCACCTGGTAAGAAATCAAACGTAGGGGTTGTGCCGCTTTTCGTGGCCGATCGTGGTAGACGGACCGTGCCCCGGCCAAGCGCAGGTGTCATCATCGAGCACCAACAAACGGTTGCGGATGCTTTTGATCAATAGCGCCTCATCCCCACCCCACAGGTCCGCACGTCCGATGTCCTCGCGGAAAAGGGTGTCTCCGGTGAAAACCATTTCAGGTACTGCTTTGGCGGTATCCGAATGCAGATGAAAACAAACGCCCCCCGGTGAGTGCCCGGGAGTATGCAGCACGGTGAGCCTGAGGGATCCGAACTCGAGCGCCTGTCCATCCTCGAAATACCGGTCTACCGGCAAAGGCTCGTTCATCCGGAACCCGAAGCGGGCGGCCTGTTGGGGGAGCATCGAGTAAATGAACTCGTCTTCACGATGCAGGAAAATCGATGGAGCCTCGATTCCGTTTTGCGAAAGGGCCTCTTTGACTCCTCTGGCCGCACCGATGTGATCAAAATGGGCGTGGGTGTGGAGCAAGGCCCTGACGCGAACCGGCTGCCCTAATTCTTTGCCGATGCGACCGATCTCGGTGAGGATCCGTTCTGCTTCATCGCCCGGATCGACAATGACGGCATCACGGGTCTCCGGGCAGACCAGGATCTGGCAGTTACACATGAGGCGTCCGACAGGAAGGGTTCTTTGGATCATCGATCCAAGATTAGCATGGCGTCGCCATAGCTGTAAAACCGGTAACGTTCCCGCACGGCTTCCTCGTAAACCCGGAGCGTGAATCCGAGATCACCGATCCTGGACGCGATCATCATGAGGAGGGTGCTACCGGGGAGATGGAAATTGGTGATCATCGCGTCGGTGAACTTCCATTCGTATCCCGCCCCAGGATGGATGAACAGATTCACATCGCTCATTCCCGACACCAGCTCGAAACCTGCGGAACCGGGAACGGATCTCCCCTCGAGTGCACGAGTGGTGGTCGTTCCGACCGCGAGGATGGTTTTCCCAGCGCGCTTGGAGGCGTTCAAGGAAGCCGCCACTTCGCTCGAAATCTGAACCGGCTCAGCGTGCATCAAATGATCTCTCACATCCGGAACGCTCACCGGTTTGAATGTGCCGATCCCGACATGAAGGGTGAGCTCCTGCCAGTCCATCCGCCCGGAACGCAGGCTTGCGATCAGCTCTGGTGTGAAGTGACGTCCGGCTGTTGGAGCCGCGACCGAACCCGATTGGGTTCCGAAAACGGTATTGTAGGTCTCGAGTTCTTCGGGGCCCCAATCCTTTCTTTTGGCAACGATGTAGGGAGGAAGGGGGACTTCACCGATATCGGCCTCAACGGGATCGCGCGAAAACTTCGCGGTCAGAATCACTCCCGCCGGACTCTCCTCACGACCGATCACCTCACCTGCCACCCAGCCCCCGTGACGGTCGGGAATCCGAAAGCGGAACCCGGGCACGACTCGAGCACCGGTTTTCATCAATCCGGTCCAGCAGGCTGAGTCCACCTTACGGAGCATGAAAAACTCGACCTTGCCGCCGGTGCCCTCACGTTCCCCCAGCAACCGGGCACGGATCACGCGGGTATTGTTCGCCACCAGCACGGTTCCAGGATCGAGGATTTCTGGAAGATCGCTGAAAATCCGGTGTTCCCAGGTCCGGGATTTCCGGTTCACAACCAAGAGTCGGGAGCGGTCCCTTTGCGCCAGCGGTTCGGCCGCGATCAATTCCTCCGGCAAGGTGAATTGATAGTTCCGGACATCGAAAAGATCCATACCCGGCACCCTATCTCAATCGCCCGGTTTTTGCACCAGACCCGTGAGGTAGCTTTCCCCGGCAAACCACTCGATTTCGACGACCCCGCATTTTTTGATTCCGATCCGGGCCCCCGTGAGGCGCTCGACCAGGATCGGGATGATGTCACCATGCGAGCACGCCACCAGGACATCCGGTCCCCGGTATTTCCACTCATCGATGAACTCCCCCAAACGGGCCAAAACTTCTTCCTGTCGTTCGATCGGTCCGGTCTCAGTCAGGCGTTCTTCGATCTCGAGCCCACATCCGTAACGCTCGGCCAGGGGACCCAATGTCTCACGACAACGCTTTTTCGGAGAACTCAGGAACCGCAGGTCACCCTCCAGGCGCTTTTCGAAGAACCGGAGCATCCGTTTCACCTGCTGTTCGCCCTTATTACTGAGTCCGTTGTCCTGGGAAGGATTCTCCGTGTCGCGATGGGCATGCCGGATCAGAATCAGTCGCTTCTCCATCCGAGCCTCACTTCAGTCCGGAAAGGGTCCCGCATCGCTTGGCAAATGGCGATTCGGAAGCCGGAGAACGGGAACAGATTTTCTTTGTGAGCTCGAGGTACTCCTCGAGCAAAGCCACCGGGTAGGGTTTCTGAGCCATAGCCGAGGTGAATACGGGAGTCCGGGGATCGATGTGGTCCTTCCACCACTTCAATTCGACCGGGCCCGGATCGAGTCGGGTCAGACGTTCGAGAAAATCACGATAGTGTTGTCCGAGGTAGTAAAAGGAACGCTTCCATTTTTCGCTGTCGGCCGCAGCCTTCCAGACCATCCCGCAACGGGCGCGGACCAAAGCCCGGTCTTCCTGAGAAAGACCCGCCGGCTTCACACTCTCGACCCATTCCCGACCGACCTTGCACTCATAAGCGATCGCCTCGGCTTCCCCACCCTCTCCCTCGATTCCGCGCACCACGTAATCGCCGGCTCTTAAGGTGGGATGAAAAGGATTCTCCTTTGGACGGAGCGCGTGAACCAACTCGTGTGCGAGATCCAAGGCCTGGAACACCGGACTCTTCGAGCCTGAGATGATGACCCGGGTCTCGTAGTGCACGGTTTCGACCCCATCGTGCACACTTCGGGTGGCGGTGACCTCAGTCCTCGAAACTTGTCCCTGCCCCCAGTGAATCCTGCCTTCGCGGGCCGCATCGAGCACCTGCCGACCGGCCGGGGTGGCCTCAAGCAGACGTTCTGCTGGCTCCAGTCCCGATTCAGTCTGACCGGAAGACGGGCTCACAGAAGTCAGGAGCAAAACAACGCAAACCAGGGGAAGGAGCGGGGGGACTCTCACCCTTTTCCCATCGGCCCCTTGCCGTCAATTCTTTAGACACCTGTGTGATCCTTTCCTGCACCCCTGCCCGCCGAATCGGGGGATTCGCCCCATCACCCATTTTGTTGATAAAAAAAACCATTCTTATCAAATACTTAAAATCTACCCCAGTCGGGAGCCGGGAGGACCCTTTTGGCATCCTTTTTGAAGAGATAGGGACTTAGAAAGGCCAGGCACCGCACAGTGAAAACCCTCTCCCTCATCTTTGCATTCCTCCTCCTGACCCTTCCGCTGACCCAAGCGGCGTCCCTGAAAGCATTCCAGATCCGGAATTGGGGACTCGAAGACCGCGCCATCAGCGTCGAACGCGCATGGAAGCTGACCGAAGGCAGCCGCAATGTGATCGTCGCGGTGATCGATACCGGCATCGATGCCTCCCATCCCGATTTGAAACCCAACCTTTGGAAATCCCCCGGTACGAAGAATCGTCTCAGCAGTGGCACTGTTTACGGCTGGGATTTCGTCACCCAGGCTCCGAACCCGATTGATTTCCACGGTCACGGCACTCACATCGCCGGGATCATCGGCGCGATTGCCAATCCCCGCACGGGAACTTCCGGTGTCACCCGGAACGTTCAGATCATGCCGGTTCGTTACTACTCCGAGACCGCTCCCGGATCGGTGAATCTTGCCAACACCATCAAAGCCCTGCACTATGCCATCGATAATGGCGCCCGGATCATCAATTACTCGGGTGGCGGCCCCGAATACTCCGAAGAAGAGTTCCAGGCGATGAAAAAAGCCGAAGAACGCGGCGTTCTCATTGTTGCAGCGGCGGGCAATGATCGCCACAATACCGATGTCGAAGAGTACCGTTATTATCCGGCAGCCTACGGACTGAAGGGTTTGAAGAACATCATCACCGTTGCCTCGATGGACGCTGAAAACAAGATCCTTCCTTCGTCGAACTGGGGTGTGCGCTCGGTGGATGTCGCCGCTCCCGGCGAAAGCATTCTGAGCACGATTCCCGGCGGGCGGCACGGACGCATGACAGGCACTTCACAAGCGACCGCATTCGTCTCGGGAATTGCGGCACTGCTCTTGTCGAAGTCGCCATCTCTGAGCCCCTCCCAAGTGAAGGAACTGATCGTGCGGAATACCACACCGATCGCGGCCCTCCGGTCCAAAGTGGCCTCGGGCGGCAAAGTAGACGCCTTCCGTGCCATCTCTGCTCTGGATGCAGGACGGGGCGCCGACCGCTCCACGGCCTCCAAAAAATAATGCAGTCCGGTCCGACCCTTTGCTAGACTGGAACCACCTTGAAGGCCCTCTTCCTTTCTGCAACTTTGAGTGGAATCCTCTACGTGCTGTCGTTTGCACCGTGGGATCTCCATCCTTTGCAGTGGTTCGCATTTGTTCCCCTACTCCTCAGTGCTGACCGGATCCGGAATCGACCCGGATCCCTGAAAGCGACACTCCTGGCAGGAACCTGGATGTCGGTCATCATCTGTATCGGTGGCTTTTACTGGATGGTTGGAGCAACCATGCGATATGGGGGCCTGCCGCTTCCGGCCGCACTGGGGGTTTTTCTGGCGTTCAGCCTGACCGGACAGCTTCAAGTGCCTCTTTATTTGATGATCCGGGACCGGGTCCTGCGTCACTCCAGCCCCAGCACACTGAACTCGCTGGTGCATCCACTCTTGCTCGGGGCGTTTTACGCGGGAATCGAATCGCTCTATCCCAAAATTTTTCTCGATACCGCGGGGCATGCGTTTCATTCCTCCCTCCTCGTCAGACAGGCGGCGGATGTGGGGGGAGTCTTCTTCCTGACCTTTCTCGCACTCACCTTCAACGAGGGAATCGCCACTGCATTCCGGATCCGGCGGATTCGCCCGGCCCTTGCAGCGATCGCCCTGCTCGCGTGTACCTTGATTTACGGACAATGGCGAGTGAACCAACACCGGGAGTACGCATCGGGAACAGCACGGACGGCCCCCCGCTTGAGAGCGTCCATGGTTCAAGCCAATATCGGGGATTTTCTGAAGGTGGCTGCCGAGCGTGGCACCGGGGATGCGATGACAGCGGTGCTCGAGCAGTACCTCGGTCTATCGGGACAGGCCCTGCAGGAAACCGCCCGCCCCGATGCGATCATCTGGCCCGAGACCGCTTATCCATCGATCTTCCACCAGCCCGAGACCCCGAACGAAGTCAGGATGGAGAGCCGGCTGAACGACTTTTTGGGAACCTTTCCGGGAACTCTCATTTTCGGCGGCTACGACCGGGATACCTCCGGTGTGGAGTTCAACTCCCTGTTTTTCCACCATGCTCCCAGCCAAACCACTCGTACCTATCACAAGAATGTCCTTCTGATGTTCGGAGAAACACTCCCTTTTGCTGACAGTTTCCCCACCATGAAGAGCTGGTTTCCGACGATGGGATTTTTCGGAAGAGGGCCGGGACCGGAATTGATCGAAGTGAAAAACGCCGAGGGACACCCCTTCAACCTCGCCCCCTCGATCTGCTACGAGGGACTGATCGGTGAACACTCCGCACAGGGTGCGTGGCTGGGTGCGGATGCACTGGTGAATGTCACCAATGATTCCTGGTTCGGTCCGGATGGAGAGCCCTATCTCCACCTTGCCCTGACCCGGTTCCGGACGGTGGAAACCCGACTCCCGCTTTTGCGATCGACCAATACAGGGTTCAGCGTCTGGATGGACGCCATCGGAGAAACTCGGGCCCGCTCGGGACTGTTTGAGAGCTCTGTTCTGAATGCTGAAATTGAAAAACGCACCTGGCCCCTTTCTCCTTATCTTCAAATCGGGCGGAGCTTGGGGGCGAATTGGTTCGCCCGGATCTGCCAGATCCTGACCCTGATTTACGCTGGAATTTTCCTCGCCAGGCGCTTCCGCTCAATCTGATTCGTTGAATGTCAGCGGATGTTCAGCTGTACAAAGACTATGCACCTGGAATGCGTTCTGAGCCCCTCCGGGGCAGTCCCGGCTTGGCATCACCGTTGCATTCTCTCTGGGTGTAGGGATTGAGAGGGAGAATATGAAAATCATTAAAAATCTGTCTTTGGGACTTCTTCTGGCCGGCCTGGTTTCAGCCTGTGGCGCCCGCCCCCAGTTCGCTGATCGCTTCGACGGATACTCCAACTCCTGGGGTCCTTCTGAATCCGGCCAATACCTGTCGGCCGACCTCCAGTGCTCTGAAACCCCGAACATTGTGAGCTCGACCGGTCAGGCCTCGCAAGAATACCGTGCTTGCAGAGATACTTCGGCATCGACCTCGATCCGGCTCTTCCCGGCGGACGGAGCAGTCCGCACCGTTTGTGTGTTCCCGACTCTCGGAGGACGCGGAATCGTCGCGAATCCCTACGGAACGATCTACACCCGTTATGCTGTCCAGTGCTCGAACGTGAGCGCGGAAGGAACCCTGATTCAGTTCGGATCGCTCCAATTCGACGCCGTCCAGGTCGTCCGGGCGAGCGATGCCTCCATCATGTCTTACTGCTTGGCCTACGGCAATGTGTCGGCCTGCGCGTCCCAGTCTTCACTCCAATACGCGACCGGAAACCTTTAATGGATGTTCCGGCGGACTTTCTCGGGAAGCAGATTCTCGCCCTCTTCGACCCGATCCTCTGAGCCGGTGTTTCCGAGAACTTCCTTCTTTCCGTGGCGGCACATCCCGACGAGTTCAGGATCCCGGGTCGGGAAAACATCGATGATCTCGATCTGGGTCTCGTCCTGGGTGTCCTTGGCCATCACGACATACCAATAGGACTCTTCGTGTTCGTAGTGTTTGATGAAGTGATAGATCCGTCTGGCGGACTTCGGCTGATAACTCCAAAGCTCGTTCGGCTTCTGCAAAGTCTCCTCGAGGCACTTCTGGTAAAATCCGAAATCCTCAGGAGCGATATCACTGTTTTTGCGTGACCGGACGATCATGGCCCGGACGGAGTCCGCTTCTGTCCAGGGTTCGGCGAGCCGGTCGGAGCCCTGCTCTTCGTCCCGCGCACGCTCGGCAGGGGTCTCCTCGGAGGTATCGCTAAGCGCCCCTTCCTTCACTACCTTCATTTGATCGCCCCGTCGGAAAACCTCAACGAGGTTGCGATCCGAGCTCACGAATGCGAGATAAAGGAAACTGGGCTCGCCTCTCAACATGAGACAGACCGCAACAGCCCACACCTTTTTGGTTTCGGGCATGTATTCGGCAATCAAGGTGAAGCGACGATCACCCTTGGGAAGGGTTTCCATCCAGATCTCGTCCGGATTCTCGAGGGCCATCCACCTGAAGTGGGCATAACGCTCACGTTCCTCGGCACTCAGATCCTGGGGGGTGACGTGCTTGCCGTACTCCCGCTCGAGCTTCTCGATATCGGAGGTGAAATGGCTGACAATGCAACCTTCATCACAAAAAAACCGGCCTACTTCTTCTTCGACAAAAAGAGCCTGTTTCCGCTGGGGAATGACCTTTTTGCATTCTTCACAATGTAATTTCGCCGATTTTTTGGCCGAACCGCGCGGTTTTGAACTCATCCTAAGTCCCCCGGGAGTTGCTCTCCGAATGCCGACCCCATCCTGGGATCCACTTTTCCAGTCTGACCCCTGCCCGTATTCACGTCAATGACAGCTTTCAGGCGCTCCCGCCCTGCCAGAGAGGGGGTGTGGGAATTTTGTCGTTGCGCTTTCTTCCTGACTCCGGAAAAATAAAAGAAGGGGCAGGATGCCCCGGTTTTTCCCAGGAGGGGCATTGGGATGATCACAGTCTCACAAGAACAACTGACCACGGTAGAATACCTCATCAAGCAGTCGGCCCAGGGGAATCACATCCTGTTTGATATCGATGTGGTCCGTAAGGTGTTCTCCAATCAAACCCTGCCGATGAGCGAGGCCGAAGCCCGTGAAATCGAGAAGCACATCGAAAAGCTGATCACTCTCGAGGGTTATGACCGCCAGAAAGCGTACCTCTCCTGCCTTCCCGAAACCGACCTCTACCGGGTCGTGAAGATCTATTTCAACATTGTGGAGAACAACCTGTTTGAAACCAACCGGATCCGTCATTGATCCAGGAAGGAGTCGCCCGTGAGCCGAGTTGAAAACGGTTATTCTGCGAGCCAGGAGTTGGCGGAGCAGTACCGCCTCCAACGGGAACAGAAACAGTCCCTTCAGGATTCTCACGAAGCGGAAATCCAGAATCTGAAACAGTCACACGTGGCAGAAACGGCTGATCTCCAGGACCGGTTCGAGACTTCCTCACAGGCTCAACGCCTCTCCCACTACGAACACCTCCGGAACCAGAAAAACCAGATCAACCGCGAAGAACGCGATCTCCAGACCCGTGGACGCGAGTCGATCGCCGAGACGAAACGGGAGCTGGAAACCGAGGCTTTCAACACTGAAAAAGAAGGTCGGACCCGGGTGGAAGATCACCGGAAAAAGTACGCAGCGCTTGAACAGTATGAGCGCCAACGCGAGCGGGCGACCCAGGATGATATCCACCGGAATCACATCCGGAATACGGAATTGATCGTGAAGAACACCGAGAAGACCACTCAGGACCTGCGCGAACAAAGAGAGGCCTACCTCGAGGTCCAAAAGGAGAATCATCGCGCCTCCCTTGAGGGGATCCGCGATCATTACCAGAAAATCCGGGACGAAAAGCACCAGCAGTACCTCGACGAGCTCCGGCAGGTGGAACACAGAACCACCGCCTCGTTGAATGAACGCAAGCTCGCCTCCGCCGAAAAAATTCGGATCCAGGACACCCGCTCGGGCGATCCCTTTTACCACATCAAGCGCTTCGAGTCGGCCATGGAGGATCAGGGTGAGTCCATCATTCTCCGTGTGAAAGTACCCGAACACGAGCGCAAGGGCGTGCGCGTTCAGGTCAGCGGCAAGGATCTCGAGCTGATCGGCACCCGCGTGGCGGATGAACGCGCCATGGTCGAGCCGGGCCGTGTGATCTCCTCCCGATCCCATCAAATCCTCTCTGAGCGCTTCGCACTTCCCGCTCCCGTCGATCCGAAATCAGTTTCGATGCGTGAGGACGGGGAATGGATCGAATACCGCATGGAGAAGTTCGGGCCTCACCACCCCGTATCCGGCCCAGCCGCCCACCAAATCGACCAGGATTTGAGTCCGATTGCTCAGGAACTCCGCTTCGTCGAGAATCTCCCCCGCCCTTCGGTGATGAACCAGAACAGCGGCAAGGGAACACTGACCTGAACAAATTTTAGACAGCTTCCGCGGGACACTGACACCAACGGAATCCGTTTACTTCCAGAATCCCCAGTGGTTTCAAGGCTGTTTTCCGGATCGGATCCCCGATACGCTTGGCATCCTCGTTGCATTTATTCAAGTCACAAGCAGCAGCGTAAGCGACTCAAACGTGACAGCGAGTAAAGGAAACAACCAGATGTCGGCAGCAAAAGACCCCTCCCACAACAGCCTCTTCATCTACTCCAACTTCTACCACCTGTACCTCAAAGGGAAGTCTGTCGCGAAGCCTGAAGCTGCCAAAGGCATGGTCCTCAAGGCCGCTCGCGCTGAAGACCTCCCGGCCCCTGCCGAAGTGCGCGTCGTCTCCCAGGCTGAAACCGAAGCTTTCTCGGGTTGGACTTCAGGTGAAGCCGGCCCTGCCCGTAACGAGATCGCCCAACAACTTCTGACTCTCCGCCAGGCCCGCAAGCGTCTGTCGTACATGATGCAAGAGATCGATGAGATTCTGAAGCGCGCCTGATCGGCGCCCCACAAGTGTCCCCCTCAACCCCTCAATACCCTCGAGCCGGGGACGGAGTCAGACTCCGTCTCCGGTTTTTTCTTTCACCTTGATCCGGATTTCGAGCGTGACATCGTTCTTCCTGAAAAAGTCAGAAATGAGCACGGTGGGATCGATCTTGTCCTGTACCTTGGCGAGCATTTCGGACACCACATTCTCCATGAACTCCTTGCGGACGTTCTTGGCCCCGTCGAGAATCCCGCTCACGATTTCCTTGGGAAGCTTGAACTCGGATACCAAGGTCTTCAGAGCGTCTTCGGTCAGGAAAAAGGTCCCCACACCGACCGTCAGCAGTTTCTTGGCCCAACCCAATGATCCGGAAGCATCATCTTTTTCTTCTGACATCGATCAAAGTCCTTTCGCGCGCTGATAGAAGGATTCCATCATCGAAGGGAGAGTGCTTTTGATGATTCCCTTCAGAATGAATCCCGGAACAGAGAAATTGAATTCGACCTCGAGGGAATACTTCACTTTGCAGCTATTCGGACCCGTGGACTGGATCTTCCAGGCTCCGTTGTTCACTTTGAAGAACTCGCTCTTGAGCAGCGTCCAATCCACTTCACCGGCTGAAGGGTTCTCACGGATTTTCAGTACATAACTCATGTCTTTCGACATCATGGAGAGGTCGTAGTGTGCGGTGATGCTTCCATCCTGCCCGCGCTCGACCCTGACCTTCTTCATTCCTTCGACAAATTCGGGATACTTTTCGTAATCCGCAACCGCCTTGTAATACTTCTCGGCACTGACTTCGAAACTCTTCTCGTGTTCAGCCTGGGCCATGATCGATCTCCTCAGCGATTGAAGTGGTGTTGAGTGTGAATGTAACGGATGGTTCCGGTCTCGGAGCGCATCACGACCGAATGGCTTTCCGCGCCACCCTTGAAAAACCGGATTCCGTTCAAAAAAGTACCCTGTGTGACACCCGTGGCGCAGAACATGACATTCCCTTTGGCCAGATCTTGGATTCCGTAGATTTTTCTCAAATCGCTGATTCCCATGCGATTGGCACGGGCCCGTTCCGCGTCGTCCTTGAACACCAGACGTCCGATGAAATCCCCGCCACGGCATCTCAGGGCCGCTGCAGCGATCACGCCTTCGGGGGCTCCGCCGGTGCCGAACAGCACATCCACACCACTGGTTGGTTCTGTCGTGGCAATGGCAGCCGACACATCGCCGTCACCGATCAGCCAAATCCTGGCCCCGGCCATCCGGACTTCCTTGATCAGTTCCTCGTGACGGGGACGATCGAGAATGATGGCGGTCAGATCCGACACGGAACATTTTTTTGCACGGGCGATTTCTTTCAGGTTCTCCGTGGGAGAACGGTTCAAGTCAATCGCGCCCTTCGCCTCGGGGCCGACAGCGATTTTCTCCATGTAACAATCGGGAGCATGGAGAAAATTTCCTTCTTCTGCGATGGCAATGACGGAAATCGAATTGTTGAGCCCCTTGGCGCATATGGTGGTGCCTTCGAGCGGATCGAGGGCCAATTCCAAGCGTGCGGATCCGCCCTTTCCGACCTTTTCTCCGATATAGAGCATGGGCGCTTCGTCGCGCTCTCCCTCACCGATGACCACCCTACCGTCGAATTCCACGGAGTTGAGCGCGTTTCTCATCGCGTCCACCGCGGCTTGATCGGCTTGTTTCTCATCACCGCGTCCCATGAGGCGCGCGCTTGAAAGTGCGGCCGCCTCGGTCACCCGGACAAATTCCAATGCGAAGTTGCGATTCATGATGGGGATCCTCCTTCAAGCTGCGAAAGCATCCGTTGACGATGCATCTCGTCGGCAAACGGGGCGGTCTTGACCAGTCCGACTGCCGTTTCAATCAAGGTTTGATCCGCTACCGGATGGTATTCGATGAGACGCGTCTCCAAACGGACGATTCCATGGGCGTAGCCACCGTCGTCTTCCGCAACCGCTTGCCCGGTCCGGATCCCGTCGTCGAACTCCCACTGGACGAAACTGTGGTGGACATACAATGTCCATCGATTGAGAGCCCGCCCTTGAGCTTCTCCGTCCCGGAAATAAAGCAAAAGATCGACTCCTACCGGATTGTGGTACCAATCGGTTCCAGCAAAATCAGGGAGCTCGTACTTCCGGAGACTTTCCCCCAATTTAACCGGATGGGAAATCGCTTCCAGATGATCACGAAGTTCGGGGCTCGGCTCGATCCACTCGCCTCCGACCAGGGTTCCCCGGATGTACTTCACTTCGAACCGGCAGGGCAGTTTCCGTCCTTCGACCTTCACGGTTCCCGGCTGGTGACTCGCCACACTGAAATGAGCGAGGTCTTCTTTTTCGCTCAGGCGGATGGCCAGACCTCCCAGAGAAATATCCTGAACCGGATAATTCCGGGAACGGGAATCGGAATGAAACTGGCAAGGCGAGATGTGGAACCGGGGAAGCTTGCGCTTTTCGTGACTCATAGGTTTGAGTGCAAGAATAACCTGAAAATTCAGCGAATTGCAAATAAGCCTTTTACAAAGAACAGGGTGCGTTGCACACTCGGAAGACATGGAAAACCGGCACGAGCCCTTCGATCAGATGACCTTCCATACCACGCCGAACTACCTGACCCTGCTCCGGGTCTTTTTTGTTCCTGCGGTCATCATTTCCTTGTACCAGGGCACCCCGCTTTGGGACTTTCTCGGCGCTGTTTTCTTCGGCCTGGCCGGAATCACCGACTACTTCGACGGGTACCTGGCGCGCAAACACAAGATCGAGACCGTGTACGGCAAGCTCCTCGATCCCTTGGCGGACAAGTTCCTGGTGATCTGCTCGTTCATCATGCTCCAGCACCTCGGCAGGATGAGTCCCATTGTCGTCATGTTGTTGGTCTGCCGCGAGCTGACCATCACGGGACTGCGCGCCTTGGCCAGCGCTGAAGGCGTGATTGTAGCAGCCTCCCAAGGGGGCAAGTGGAAGACTGCGACACAGATGTCGGCCATCCCCTGCCTGATGCTCGATCATGCGCTGGGATTCAACTTCCTTGCCGTCGGAACCTGGCTGACCTATCTTTCACTTGGGCTGTCACTCTGGAGCGCAAAGGATTACATTGTGGAGTTCTTCAAGGGCCTGAAGCGGGCCACAGAACTCAGGAAACAGAAGCGTCTCGAGAGACGCGGCGCCAAGCTCCGCAAAAAAGAGGCGAAACGGAACCGCAATCCGGTCTGATCAGGCCTTAGGGGGCAGCCACTTGGACTCAGGATGCGACGATGCCTGGTTCACGGCGCGAGCCATTACAAAGAGACAATCGCTGAGGCGATTCAGGTAGCGGACCGACTCCGGACGGATGGGCTCACTGTGGGAAAGATCCACACACTCGCGCTCGGCTCTCCGGATGATGGTCCGGGCGAGATGAAGGGCGGAGCCAGCCTGGCCCCCTCCCGGCAGAATGAAATTCCGCAGGGGCTCGAGCCCAGCCTCCATCGTGTCGATCTCGTTCTCGAGGCGCTGCACCTCGGCTTCGGCCAATACCGCACAACTGTTCTTGGATCCATGAGGGGTGGCCAACTCGGAACCCAGCTGAAACAGCTCACCCTGGATCCGGGTCAGGGGCTCCCGGAAACGCTCCGTCGGACCGGACAAAAAAGAAATCGCGAGCCCGATCATGGAATTGCCCTCGTCCAGGGTTCCGTAGGCATTGACCCGGGGGTGGGATTTCATCACTCTCCCCCCGCCGAACAAGGAGGTTTCGCCGAGGTCTCCGGATTTCGTATAAATTTTCATACTTTGAGCCTAAGCGATCCCGAATATGCTCGCCAATAAATTCTTGACCCCGCCCACGTTTCGGGCTATTCAGAAAACCTAGCTGTTTATTCAGGCTGTTCCAAGCGGGAGTAGCTCAGTTGGCTAGAGCGCCACGTTGCCAACGTGGAGGTCGAGGGTTCGAGCCCCTTTTCCCGCTCCATTTTTCTCATGAATTTGTCACCGGATTTCTCAGCCGACTTCAAGGAACAATTTTACAGGCTCTTGGAAGCCCGCCGTTCCGTCCGCAAATTCAAACCAGAATCACCCCCGAGGGAAGTTATGGAGCGCATTCTCCAGGCGGCCCTGGAAGCACCCTCCGGCAAGAATCGGCAGAATTGGCGATTCTTCGTCCTGACCGGCGAAAAGCGCGAGGCTTATCTGGGTCTCTCGCAGAAATCCTGGCTCGGCATCAAGGATATTCTGGAAAAGCGCCTGAAGCCCTCGCTCTACCAGTTCACGGAGAGGTTCTTTTACACTTTGGGTGATGCCCCGGTCGTGATTCTTTGCTACTCGGCCAATGACCGGGATGAGAAGCACCTGACGAGCGTGGGATCGGTCTACATGGCCGTCGAAAACCTGAATCTGGCGGCTGTGGCTGAGGGCCTCGGTTGCTGCACCATGGGTGCACCTTTGGAAATCAAAGCCGAGGTGGACTCATTCCTCGGCATTGAAAAACTCCAAGAAGATGGAGTGGAAGATCTGGAACTTCTCTGTGCGGTGGTGCTCGGTTACCCCGACCACACTCCGCCAAGAGCTCCACGCCAGCTTGAAAATCGAGTCCGCTGGCTTTGATCGGCTCAGAAGTCACTCAGTGGTGGGCTTCTTCTTTGTGTTCTTCCTTATGCTCGCTTTTATGGTCGCAGTTTTTGCAGCCCTTCTTCTTCGATTTCTTCTTCATCTTGCACTTCTTGCCGCCGCAGTCTTGATCGCAGCCGCCTTCACAGCCGTCTTTTTTCTCTTCTGCTGCTGCAGCGGAAGCCTCTTGTTGAGCCGGAGCCGCAGCCTCATTGGCGCGAGCAAAGGGAGATAAAAACAGAGAGAAGGCAACCACAGGAACCAAAGCGAATTTCTGAATTGAAGTCATGAGTTTCTCCTTATTCCTCCATTCTAAACACTCCTGGCGAAGTCAGGTCACAATATTTTCCCTGAATGTCCGACCAAGTTATTTAAACTCCCCGTATAAAAGAAAGCGGGAATTGAAAAAGTGCTTTATTTACTCAGTCTTGGCATTATCATGGCGACCCAGGCCTTCGGATCCACCCCCGATCCGGAAGCCTTTTGCCGTGATTATCTGGCTCTGCGTCAAGAGCAGTCGAATTCCCGTCTCACGCCAGATCAAACTTTCTCACTCTTGTTCCGTCCCGGGAGCCTGATTCGCGCGCGTCAGTGGGATCGTCCGGTGCCCGCACGATCGGGCCAGCAACCCGGCAAGGGTACCCGAAAAGTGGTTTTTGTGTTTCTCGCGGCTCCTGACTCGGACCCAGCCGTGATTCGCTCGGTCCAAGCGACGAAGGAGCGCATCCGCCGTCTTCCGCTCCTCCGTGACCTGTCCCGGGTCGACTCAGTTCCAGCTTGCGTGGAAACCGTGAAGCAGGATTCCTTCGGCTACGCGAGGATGATTGATTATCTCGAACAATTCAAGGAAGCCCGCCCCCACCTCGAGGCCAAGCGGCAAAAGGATCTCCACGAATTGGTGGAAAAGAAATTGAATCCGTTTCTTCGGAAGGGCTGGGAAATCCGGTTTCCGTCGACTTATTTTGATTTTCTGAGCGAACTCCACCGTGGTTCAGGAATCAGCGAGGCCATGCTCATCGCCCACGCCGACCCGGAAGGCAAACTCTACGATGCGACAGGAACTTCCATTCCCCTGGGATTTTTACTGAATCTGCCCGAGAGTCTCCGGAAACTCATCCTGTTCAGTTGTCACTCCCGGGCGGTGCTCGCGCGTTATGAGGCGGCACGGGCCTCGTCCTCCCTCGACATCCATTATCCTGAACTCCGCGACCGGTTTGAGAACTTGTACCGGACATCCATACCTGTGGTCGCGCTTCATGGAATGCTGGCTTCCGCTGAAGCATCGGTTTCAGACGGAACCGTCCCTGAACGTGCCTGTCGGATTGAAGTCGATTTCCCCTCGGTATCAGGCCGCTATGAACTCCTCCTTCAAAACCGGTTGATCGGAATCATCGATCGTAATCCCGGAACGTCGATCTCATTCGACTGCACCCTCCTCGGGACAGGAAAAAACATTTTCAAGCTCCATCACACTGAAGGCGAAGCGCGGACACCTCCACGGGTGTCTGGGATGCGCCTCATGACTCCCGGATCAGGAATGGTCTTGCTCCGGGTGAAGGAGTTCCTTTCGTCAGACGGCATTAGCCACATTCAAACCATCGGTACCACAGGAGGTCACCCATGAAATCCATGAACCCATCCGTAAAACAAAGGATCAGCGCACTGGTCCTTTCCACCACTCTCACTTTCGGAGCCATCAGCCTCCCCACCCCGCGCGCTGAAGCCGGCGTGATCGTCGCCGCAGCCTCGTCACTGTACGTGACCATCCCGGCGCTCGCCATCGCTGGGATGCTCGGAGGGTTCGGAACTGCGGTCGGATCGATCTACTACGCGATCGATCATCGCGACAAAGCCTGGTGGGCCTACGCCTTCTTCATGCTCGACGCGGAACTCCAGAACGGAAACCTTCAGAAAAGCCTCGAAGAGCGCTACCCGGGTATCGACTCCACCGTCGCTGCCGAGATCGCCCGCATGGTGACTGAAAAAGCCAAAGAAACCGCCTTCGACGAGAAAGGTCTGAAAGAGATCATCCTCACCGAAGGTGACCTCGCACCGGTGATCGACCTGCTGGCCGAGACCGACCCCGTGCTCGGCCAAAAGCTGAAAAACGAACTCACCCGCGCCACGCTGGTGAAATGAATTAGCGAACCAACCGGAGAAATCTATGAAACTCATGAAAAACTTGAAAGCAAAAGCCGCCCTTCTCGCCTGTCTCACCGCTGCAACGATGGTCCCGACCTCGGATGCCAAAGCCGGTATCATCATCGGAGTCGCGATCCCAGGGATCGGATCGGCACTGGTCGGTCTGACCATCACCTCGGCAGGATTCTTCTGGGGGATTCAAAGCGAAGACCTGAATTACTGGGCGGCTGCACTCTTCGTGCTCGATCAGGATTCGAATCCTGAGGGGCTGCGCTCCGCACTCGAGAAGCGCTATCCCGGCCTCGATCCGGCAGTGGCTCTCGAGCTCGGTCAATTGATCTCGAACAAGGCAGCCCAGCTCGAGAAGAACGGCCAGGGACTCAAGGAAGTGGTGCTGACCGAGGCCGAACTGGCGCCGGTCCTCCAGATCCTCGATGAGACCGGTTCCGATCTTGGGGTCCGCTTGATCCAGGACTTGACCCAGAGCAGCCTGAAGTGATTTTCCGCAGGCCCGGTCAAAGCCAGAAAGGTTTTGGCCGGGCCCCCTCAAGCTCGGGGTAAATCCTGCCGATCAGTTGGATCATGCTGAAACTACTGACCGGATTGACCCTGTGGCTGATTCTATTCGCACTTTATCCGCTTTCTTCGCGCGCCCAGGTTCACGGCAGTGGCGGAGGCCCGGGTCGTCAAGACAACCTGAAAGCGATGTGTACCGAGCTCCGCGACCGATGCCGGGATCTTGAAAAGGCTTACCTCGATTCGAGACAGATCCGCTACCAGAACGATCTGAGCTTTCTTGATGAAATCCGCCGATTGACCGCAAAGAGTCTCTACAAAGCGGTCAGTAAAACAAACTACATGAAATCCTCGTGCGGAGGAACCGATCTTCCTCCCCACACTCCTGAACAGCTTGATCTTTTGCGTCGGATCGATCAGATCTGGGAAAAGGGTGTCGAATCACAGAAGTTGTGTCTGGGCCTGTTCAAATCGCGTTCTCAGCACCACTCCTCGCTCAAGTGCGTGATCCAATCCTTGGCGCATGAACAAAAGTGAGGATCGTCATCTCTATTTCCTGGAAACCTTCTGGCTCCTGAGGACTGATAAACGGAAATTCCTTTACCGGCTAGAGAACCATGCATTCTCGGTTGCAGAGGGCCGGCTGCTTCGTGGCTACCTCGAGTTCCACAGGAATTCGAAAGCAGGAGCACTGAAAGAACTCCGGGTCACTCCTTTTCAAGAAGGATTCTATGAAGGGGTCAGGCTTTATCTGATCGGGCTGGTTTACAACCAGCACAGCCACTTCAGATACGCGGTCGAAAATCTCGAGAAGTCAGTCCAAACCTTCCACACCGTTCCCCACCATGGATTCATCCTGAACCCCCTCTATCTTCTCATCCTGGCACTCGGAAACCGAAGAGAAGTGGCCCGGATGGGCCAGCTTCTGGTGGAGCTCGAATCGATATCCGTGGATACCGCATTCGAGAAGCTTCAAGTGCTTCATTGCCGGATCCTGCATGCACTCCTTTCGGGAAACCCGGCCTTTTGTATCGAGCTGGTCGACCAGGCTCTCCGGTATAAAAAACAGGATCTCAAGAGCTTTGAACCACACCTGCTCATCATCCATATCGCGGCTCTGATCCAGGAGTTGCGCTATGAAGACGCCCTCTCACTGCTCGACCGGTATAAAAAAACTGCATCGAACGCGATCGTCCGGGCGAACTACGCTTATATCAAAGCGCTGCTCACCCATTTGCACCTCGGAGCACCTTTGTATATTTACGCATCAAAGTTCAAGGACTTTCCCGAGCTTCACTGGCAACTGGAGACTGTGAAACTCCTCTCGATCGGTGATCTGGAAGGTGCCAGTAAGTACTGGAACCAGCTCCGGAAACACAATGCAGGACTTTACGGGGCGGACTTCGAGTACCGGGGGGATCCGTCTCTGTTCTCACAGTGCCTCGATCGATACCGGTCTCACACCACCGGAGAAGGATGGGATGAAATGGAGCTTGCGGGAATCCAGTCCAAGCGCGATCGACTGCACTTTCTGCTAACCCGGAGTTCGGCTCCGATCCTCGCTGACCGCCTGGTGAGCCTGATTTGGGGAGAGGAAGCCGATGAGCGTACCTTGGCACGACTCAGGAAGTTGATTTCGAACTATTGCAAAGAACTCGGCGTGAAAGTGGTTTCCAGCCACAACAGTTACCGTTTGGGGCGACAGACCGGTGAGACCAGATGATCCGCGTATTCCAGACGGGTGAGCCCTTCACACGCCATGGGATCGACTGGACAGGTGACCCCCAACTTCAGCAATTCTTCTTCAACCCCCGATCGGATTCCAGGCTTCATTTCGGAGCAGTTCAAAGCCTCGTCCCAGCCAGGATTCACATAGTCCACCCAGGTGAACGCGGACTCCCGGACCCACTCGCCACGTTCTGAACAGCGGAAATAGGGATGGGGGCCGTCGACCAAGCGTGACCAGAATCGATACCCTTGGTAATCGGCTGCAATGTCGGCCCAGGACTTCACCCCGGAAGTCCCGAGGCCCCAGAGTCCGTCCTCACCGTGCTCGGTTGCCAGGACCGTCTCGATCGAGGCCCCGTCCCGGACCCGGTCATAGAAATCGAGCCCTTGCATGAAAAAATGCCCGATTTTGTCGGTCCCGATGACCTGCCCGCCCAACTTGAAGCTGCGTCCGATTCCGAACACCTTCATGATGGGCGAATCAAAAAAAGAAATATTCCGGTAAACACTGGTTCGGACCCCGACCGGCGTCCTCTCAATCGAATCCGTGAACTCCAACCAGAGCTCCAGGATCCCGGTGGGATCGGGCCGGATCCATCGGAGGATCTCTTGACGAAGAACGGCGACACTGCAATGTCCCGGACTTTCGAGGTTGGCTTCGCGAGCCGCACGCTCGAGGATCCGCCCGATCTCGTGGTCGAGAACCGGCAGCGAATCGCGGACCAGACCCGCCCTCCCGGTGAAGTTATCCACCTCGTAAGCCGGAACCGGATGAACGAAAAGGAGAAACAGGGCGAAGAGCATCCTGATTTCATAGCATCGGGAAGGATCCCTTTACAATTCATGTCTTGGAATGTATGATGCGGCGCATGAATATCGCCCTCTTCCACTCCCTCCCCGCCTTGTTGCTCCTCCTCTCGCCCGCTACCTTCGCCCAGAGTGTGACCTACTCCGGCTATTACAACGGCCCGCGAGTAGATGTGAACTTTGTTCAAAACCCGCCCGCGCAGTACCAGGAGTGCCGCGAGAAATACATCAACTCCACCGCACGCATCTACAGTGCCTGCAGCTTTGGCGTGGATGAAGCCCGCCGGATGGCCGAACGTTTCGGGGGTGGTAAGGGTCGCATCGAAGGCTACCTGAGGGGTTTCTCCTGGGGCCTCCACTCCTCGGTACAGTCAAATCGGTCAAATCCTGAAGCGATGGCGCTGGGAGCGGCTCTCAATGCGGATCTTCTGGGCAGGATCGAGCGGGCAAGCCTCGAGGGTGCCTCACGCGGAAAATCGGCCGGTGAGTCGCGCGGATCTTCCGAAGCGAGAAAACGATTCACCTTGGCTCTCGATAGCGGCCTGAACCCTAATGAGGAAATCGGCTCGATTCCTCCGTCTGCATTTTCTCCACGCTATCAGGATGCGTACACCAGCCTGATCGGCCGGCCACAAACCCTCGAAGACATGCTGAAACAGCCGGTGGAAGACCTGAGCCAGATCCGCATTTACGACAGCTATGACAGCGTTTTTCTGGGTGACGCTCCACGATTCAACCTGTTTGACTACTACTTCGGCGATGGTACCTACCGCTTTGAGATGGCCCGTTGGGTGGATCCCCAGGCCGCCATCCAGCAGTGGTTGAACCGTCCGATCGACACCAAGCCCCAATACGAGGCGCTCGGAAGCGATACCGTTCAAGTCCCTGTACAGGACCCCAAGCCAGGCGAGCCCGCCTCACGTCCGGAGACCATCCAGTTGAAGGAGATTTTCCGCAAGTCCTTCGTCAATGCCTACGGATGGTACGTGAACTATTACTTCTCCCAGAACTTCTACACCCAGCTCGAACTCGGCCAACGCGTAGGAGAGTCGATCGGGAAACAAGTCGGCTACCGTTACGCCCGGGAATCGGGACAAGTGAAGGGATTCAACGAAAAATTCCAACGTGACGAGCGTGCCGCCTACGAGGCCGTGTTCGAAGGTGCATACCGGAGCAGTTTTGCGACCACCTTCCGTGATTACGCCACCCACTCCAAACCCGAAGTAGACAGCTTCGACATCATCGGGGAGCTCGATGACGGCATCCTGCAGCCCGGAGAGCGCATTGCGGTTTCATTCCGGGTCAAGAACTACGGAAAAGTCTCCACAGAAGGAAAAGCTTATCTGGAAGGCGTCCAGAACGCATTGTACAGCAAGGAAATCTCCCTGCCTGCACTCCGTTCCACTCAGGTCCGCACCGACTTCATCGGTTCGATCTCTACCTCGGTTCAAAATTCGGCGATCCTGAACATCGGACTGACCGTATCCGGAAACGGCTTCGGAGCCTTCACGGTGCTGCAGAGTGCCCGGGTGATGCGACAGGTCACCCCCATGGGAATCGATGTGAAAACCCTCGCACCCACCGGTCAGGTAATCGTCAGTTACAGTGTGAAGAACCACTCACGCCTCAACTCCTCCGCAAGCGTCCGGGTCGTCCTTCGTGATTCGACCGGGCGAGTGCTCGAGGAGAACCTCGGAATTGTCGCCGGCAACCAGACCGCCACGGCTCAGTTCCAGCTCGACGGTTACTCGCCTCTCGATCTCATCCGTGGACCGGGAGTCACGGTCCGGGGTCAGATGTTCCTCGGTGATCTCGTTATCGGAGAGCTCGGTGCCACCGTGCTATCGCAAAATCCTGTAGCCGATCTGGCCCGTGCCTTTGCTGAACAGAGCCAGGATCCCGCTCGCGCGGAACTGGTCCGCGCCCTTCAAGCAGAGCTCATCGAACGCATCACCGGAGAAACGGAAAACATGGAGCGCCAAGGCTACGATCGCCAGGGTGACGCCACCTACCTTCAGCAAGCGGTGAACGCTTACCGGGCTAAAAACAACAACCCGGTGGCCCGTGAAGCCTACTCGACACTGGCGCGCGCCCTGTGGCCAGCCCGGAAGGCATTCACGAATTTCATCGGAATCAAATCCTGCAATCGCAAGTTCTTCGAATCCGCGGTCCGGGAATTGAACGGCGGAAAGAAGATTTGAGTCTCTTTTTCTCGACGTTTTCGCTCATTTTTCTGGCTGAACTGCCGGACAAGACCGCCCTGGCCACCCTCTTGCTCGCAAGCAAGGGCGAAAAGCTATCGGTGTTCTCGGGAGTGGCTGTTGCATTCCTGATCCAGTGTGTGATTGCGGTAGGAGTGGGAAGCTGGATCGGAAAGCTTTCTCCGATGTGGGTGAAGGCAGCGACCGGCATCCTCTTCCTCGCATTCGCATTCCTGTCTTTCAGAAAGATCTCTGAGGCGGATTCCGAGGATTCCACCTCTGCCAGTGGAGCCGAAACCGGTTTTATGGCCCAGGCTACAAAGGCGTTCGTGGTGGTTTTCTTGGCGGAATGGGGAGACCTGACCCAACTGTCGACCGCATCTCTTGCGGCCCGGTATCCGGACGAGCTGATGATCGTTTTCTCGGCGTCTTTGATGGCTCTCTGGAGTGTAACAGCGATTGCCGTGGTCCTCGGACAAAGGCTCGGTCAGTGGATCTCACCGAAGAGGCTCTTAGCCGGCTCGGCCACGCTCTTCGGATTGATGGGCGCTTGGTTTTTGATCGAAGCCGCGCTTCAGATTCGAATCCGGTAACCCTCACCCCGGATGGTCTCGATTCGATTCCCCTCGGGTCCGAGTTTCTTCCTGAGTGAGAAAATGTGCGTATCAATGGCCCGATCGATGACCGCGATACCCGGCCCCTGAACCCGGCGGATGAGCTCGTCCCGTGAAAGAACCCCTCCCCCTGCACGCAGAAGCGCCTCGAGCAACTTGAACTCATTCGGAGTCAGGTGGATCCGCTCACCCAGCAAAAAAACATCATACGATCTCGGATCGATCAACAAGCCCCCAACTCCGAGCCTTCCGGTACCCATCGGGTGATTTCCTGTAAGAGTCCGGATCTTTTCCCGGAATTGCATCCGTTCGATCGGTTTTTGAATGATCTCGTCCCATTCGGGCCTCACCCCTGGCACATCCCGGGCCAATCCACCCGGACCCGAGATCACCAGCACCCGGTACTCAGACTGCGCGGTGGCTCGCAAACGCGTGAGAAACTCCTCGAGAGGAAGCTCGGGGACCTTGGCGTCGGTGACGACCAGATCCACAGCAAAAACGGACACCTCTCGCAACAGCTCCGACACACTTCCGAAAGCCCGGACCTCCAGGCCCGCCTGTCGGACCTCTTCGGACAGGAGCAGCCGGAACTCCTCATCCTCCTCGAGGATCAGGGCTCTCTTGGAAATCATGACTTCTGACCGGAGTGAAAACCCCCGTGGCGGATGTCCTTACCGGTGGAAGCAAAAATCACATCTTCTGCAATGTTGGTCGCATGGTCCCCGAGTCGCTCGAGATTGCGGGAAACCAGCATCAAATCGACCGCACCCTCGACCTGTGCCCCGTCCTTTTTCATGACTTCAATCAATCGGCGGAAAGTCGTCCGTTTCGCCTCATCGACCACATCATCCTGAAGGAGAACTTGTTCCGAGAGTGTGAGATCCCCCTTGACGAAGGCCTCCATTGAATCACGCACCATCTTTCTCACCGTATGGGCCATGCTGGCAATGGTGGCTGCCTCGGGCAAAGGGTCCTTGACCAGGTAATCCCGGACATTCAAGGAGATATTCATCGCCTGATCCCCCATCCGCTCCAGATCTGCGTTGATCTTGATGATCGCCAAGATCATGCGTAAATCGGCGGCAAGCGGAGACTGCTGGGCGATCAACTTCAGGCAGAGTTCGTCCACCTCAAGGTGGTAAGCATTGATCCGATCCTCGTATTCGCGGACCTTCTTCAGTCTTTCGGGATCCCGCTCGATCAGACCTTCGGTGGCCTCTTCGACTGCGGCTTCGACGTCCTGACCCATGGAAAGGATCACCGATCTCAACTTGTTCAATTCGTGGTCTATCTGTCTTTGCATTTTTCCCCCCTTGATCCGGCTCAGCCGAACCTCCCTGTGATGTACTCTTCTGTCCGACGGTCCGATGGCGTGGTGAACACCTTCGTGGTCGGGCCGTATTCGACCAGATCGCCATACAAGAAAAACGCGGTCCGGTCCGAAATCCTCGCAGCCTGCTGCATGTTGTGTGTGACCATCAAAATGGTCGTTTCTTTTTTGAGCTGAATCACCAATTCCTCGATTTTCGCTGTGGAAACAGGATCGAGCGCACTGGTCGGCTCATCCATCAGAAGAACGGGTGGTTTCACGGCCAATGCACGGGCAATGCACAAACGCTGCTGCTGCCCGCCGGATAACGACATCCCCGAAGCATCGAGCTTGTCTTTGACCTCGTTCCAGAGAGCGGCTTCGCGAAGAGCTGCCTCAACCCGGGCCTCCAGCTCGATGCCCTTGGCAATACGGTTCAATCTCAAACCGGAGGCCACGTTCTCGAAAATACTCATCGAAGGAAAGGGATTCGGCTTTTGAAACACCATCCCGATCCGTCGACGGATCCGCACGGGATCCGTTCCGACAGCGTAAATATCCTGCCCCTCGAGACTGACCCGCCCTTCGGCACGGCCCCCGGGGGTTTCCTCGTGCAAGCGATTCAAACACCTGAGAAACGTCGACTTCCCGCAACCAGACGGTCCGATAAACGCGACCACCTCGTGCGGTGACACTCCAAGATCGATTCCATGAAGGATCTCTGTCGATTCCACGAATGCCTTGAGACCTTTAACTTCGAGTAAAGCTGGGGAGGGAGTCATCATCCGTCCTTTCTCCTGGGTAAAAAGACCCTGATCAGCAAATTCAAACCGAGCACCATGAGGATCAGAATCAGGGCTCCGCCCCAGGCCTTGGCGTGCCAATCCTCATAGGGGCTCACGGCATAGGTGTAGATCTGGACCGGGATCGAGGCCAGTGGCTCGGAAAGCCCCTGAAACCAATGCTGTGACGCAAATGCGGTGAAGAGCAGGGGAGCTGTCTCGCCTGCAATCCTGGCCACCGCCAGAATCACCCCCACGGTGAGGGACCGCATACTGCCCATGAATACGATATTCAAGATCACACGTGCTTTCGGCAGCCCGAGTGCGAGCCCTGCCTCGCGGACCGACCGGGGAACGAGCTTCAACATCTCCTCGGTGGTCCGGGCAACCAGAGGAATCATGATCATGGAAAGCGCGATCGCACCAGCATGGGCGGAAAACCCTCTGAACGGTCGGACCACCAGCGCATAGGCGAACAGACCCACCACGATGGACGGGATACTCGAAAGCAATTCGACCACCACTCCGAGCACCCGGGACACAGGCTTTTGCGAATACTCGGAGAGAAGAATTCCCATCCCTAATCCGAGCGGAATGGAGATGAGAGAACACATGGAGATCAACACCACGGAACCGAGGATGGCATGACCGATGCCTCCTCCGATCTCACCGACCGGAGCCGGCAGGCTCGTAAAAAAACCGGGAGTGAGTGATGAAGCGCCGTGGGAGATCACGTAAAATAGCACACTGAACAAGGGCACCAAAGCGATCAGTGCCAACGAGCAAACTCCAAAAATGAACAAACGGTTCAGCCAATGGCGCCAGTTCATTTGGAGTGTCCTCCGTTCTTCAAAGCAAGCCGCAGAAACAAGAACAAAAATCCGGAAATCAGCAGCAGGACCAGACCGACCACTCCGAGTGCCGAAAGGTGAACTCCCGTCGCTTCGGCCACTTCCGAGGCGACCGCACTCGCCATGGTCTGATGGGGTGCGAAGAGGGACATCGAAATCTCAGCGGTGTTCCCGATCACCATGGTCACCGCCATGGTCTCACCGAGCGCCCGGGACAATCCGAGAATCATCCCACCCAGAATCCCCGAACGGGAGCTCGACACGACTCCGATCCAGAGCATCTCGGCCCGGGTCGAACCGAGGGCGAGGACGCCCTCTTTCAAAGATCTGGGCACGGCATGGAACACTTCTTTGCAAATCGCCGTCATGGTGGGCGTGATCATGATCGCCAGAATCAACCCCGCGGCCAGCATTCCAACACCGTAAATCGGACCTGAAAAAAGAGGAATGAATCCGAACCTGTCCCGGAGAAAGGGTTCGACGGAGGTTCGGAGCCAGGGAATCACGACAAACAAACCCCACAGACCGTAAACGACGCTGGGAATCGCCGCGAGCATCTCGACCAGAAAACCGAACAACGCCCCGATCCGACGGGGTGCGATTTCAGTCAAAAACAGCGCGGCCGCAATACTCACCGGCGTAGAGAACAACAGCGCCAGCAGGGAGCTCACCAGGGTTCCATAAATAAAAGGGAGAATCCCAAAAGACTTCAACGGAGGATTCCACTCCAAAGAAAGAAGATTGGCGGGACCGACTTCACGGAACGCGGGAAGCCCGAGGTCGATGAGAAACGCGAACATCCCGCCGAGGAGCAGGAAAGCCAGAACGGCGAATCCATAAAGAGTCCGCCTGAAGTACAAGTCGACCAGATTCTTTTCGACCGGGATGTCTTTCATGGCCGCAAAATCTCCTGCTCACTCCGGGCAAGACGATCGAGCACCCGTTTGACCAATGGCGCCGGCAACGGCGCGTAGTTCAAGGCCGGACTCATTTCTTGCCCCTGCCTCAATGCCCAATCGAGAAAGCCGAACAGGGCGGCCCTTCCCGGCCCCTTCGGCGTTCGGTCATAAACCAGGATGTAAGTGAAAGAACTGATCGGATAAGCACCTTTGGCCGCTACCAGGGTGATGGAGGCACGGAAATCCTCCGGAATGACGGAAAGGGCCCCCTCCGCTGCAAGGGTCACACTTGCCGGAGAAGGCTCGATGAATTCGCCCTTGGCATTTTTGACAGACGCAACGGACAGTTTCAAAGTTTTTGCAAAGACCAATTCCACATAACCGATGGATCCGGGAATCTGCTTGATGAAACTCGTAACTCCCTCATTCCCCTTGCCACCGATGCCCACCGGCCAACGGAGTGCCGAGCCTTTTCCGACCCTCTTCTTCCACTCTTCTGACGACTTCGACAGATACTCCGAAAAAATGGAGGTGGTTCCGCTTCCATCCGCCCGATGAACCACAAGAATATCCGGATGATCCGGTGATTCGAGAACCGCTTTTTCTGCCGGATTCAAATCGACGATTCGAGGATCCGCCCAGCGATTGATCTTTCCTAGAAAAATATCCGCAATCACATCGCCAGAAAGCTTGAGGGGACTCTGTAAACCCGGTTTCTGATAGCTCAGCACAACGGCACCCATCGTGGCTGGAACATGTAAAATCGGTGACTTTGCTTTTTTTAATTGTTCATCCGACATCGGGGCATCCGAGGCGCCGAAGTCGACTGTTTGATCCAGAAGTTGCCGGATTCCGCCCCCGCTCCCGATGGACTGGTAATTGAAGGCCAGCCCGGGGTGTACTTTCTCATAAGCGGCAAACCAACGGGAATAAAGCGGGTACGGGAAGGTCGCACCGGCCCCGTTCACCATGAGCTTCCGTTCGAGCCAACCAGCCCGGACTTCACCGGCTCCGAGCAAGCTCTGGAACAGCAAAAACCCCAGAAGGATTCCACGCAATGGCATGGCCTGAGCTTGCGATTTCAGAGGGCTTTTTGTCAATGCAGAAGCGCGGAACTTGGATTAAGATCAGGCCATGCGCACCCCGATCTATTCCGAGCTTGAGTCCCGTGGAATCCTGTACCAGGTCACCGATGAGTCCCTGAAAGACCACCTCGAAAAAGGTCCAGTGACCCTGTATTGCGGCTTCGATCCGACCAGTGACTCCCTCCATGTCGGCAGCCTGTTCCCCCTTCTGACTCTCCGCCGCTTCCAAATGGCGGGCCACCGCCCCATCATTGTGCTCGGCGGAGCGACCGGCATGGTGGGCGATCCGAGCGGAAAGTCCCAGGAGCGGAATCTCCAGACCCCCGAGCAAGTCGCCAGGAATCTCGCCGGTATCCGCACGGTGGCTGAAAAGTTTCTCGACTTTTCCAAGGATGCACCGAACGCGGCACTCATCGTCGACAATAGCGACTTTTACCGGCACATGAATGTGCTCACCTTCCTCCGTGAGGTCGGTAAATACTTCACGGTGAACCACATGACCCAGAAGGATTCGGTTCGCTCGAGGATGGAAGACCGTGACCATGGAATCTCTTACACTGAGTTCTCGTACATGCTGCTTCAGGCCTACGATTTTTACTGCTTGCACGAGCAAACGGGCTGCAGCCTTCAAATCGGGGCTTCGGACCAGTGGGGCAACATCACAGCCGGTACCGAACTCATCCGAAAGAAACTGGCTCATGGCGACGGCTCGTCAGCGGATGCCCCTCTCCCGGCCTTCGGTCTCACCCATCCCCTCATCACCCGCCCCGACGGTGTGAAATTCGGAAAGACCGAGAAGGGCGCTGTCTGGCTGTCGCCTGAAAAAACGTCTCCGTACCAGTTCTACCAGTTCTTCATCCAATCTCCCGACAGTGTGGTGATCACCTGGCTCAATTACCTCACCTTTCTGCCTGCGGACCTGATAGAGGACTTGAAGATCGAGTTGGAACGGGAGCCCGAGAAAAAAGCCGCCCAAACCGCATTGGCACGCGAATTGACCCGTTTGGTGCATGGCGAAGAAGCCCTGCAAAGGGCGGAAGCCGCTACACGGGCCCTTTTCGGTGCCGAACTGAAGGATCTCGATCTCGTCACACTGGGTGAGCTCTTCGCCGATGCTCCGTCCACCGAGCTTCCACGGGACCGTCTCGGCTCAGGCCTTCCCCTGGTCGATTTGCTCGCTGAGTCGGGCCTGTTTCAATCCAAAGGAGCGGCCCGGAAGGAGATCCCCGCAGGGGGCGTCTACCTGAACAACGAGAGGATCACGGATGCGAGCCTGAGCGTTCAAACCACACACCTCATCGGCGGATCGGCTCTGGTCCTCCGCAAGGGAAAAAAGAACTACCACCTCGTCAAATTCATTTAAGCAAACGCGGACTGCCAGAAGATTCAGGCTGACGGGCACCATCGAACTCATTCCGTCTCGTCTGGATCCGCGTCCAACCGAATCCCTCATTGGATCGATCTCCGTTCAAGGCGTGGGCCAGAACTTTCGAGGTCACCATCGGCCGTTCCATCTGGGGAATGTGCCCGGTCTTTTTGAGCAAATAAGCATCGAGGTACTCCCCGTAGGATTCGATCCAGTTCCTCACCCAGTGTGTGGGCACGAACCGGTCAGCATCCCCCCAGATCACGGTGATCTTGCGGGCCATGAACGGCTGACTGCCGTCGATAAAGTGTTCGTCCCGAACCGAATCCACAAAATTTTTAATCGAGGGTCTTTCGTAAAAATCCTTGAAATCACGATTCAAAAGAGGCCCGAACTTCTTGGGATCGTAAACAATCAACTCGAGGAGCTCTTCCAGAGTGAGGCCCTGATTCCTGACGATGAAATCCCCGAAAATTTTGCGTTCCTCCGGGGTGATCAAACCGGAAGGTGCGATGGCAATGAATTGGTCAATCACCTGCGGGAATTGCTGAGCGGTCTTTCCAGCCAACCAAGCCCCGAGTGAATGCCCCATCAACACCGACGGTGGATAAAGTTGGCAAACCATCCTGACGACTCCGAGGAGGATTTCCATCGACGACACCATCTCGTGATGAGACAGGAACCCCATGTATCCCGGAAAGTCGATCACCAGGACTTCGTCAAACTTCCGGGTCAATTCACCCTTACTGAGGGTGAAAAACGGAAGCCAGGATCCGGGGGAATCCCCGAGCCCAGGAACGAAAACCAATCGCCTGATTTTCTCGCCCGGGGGAACCTCCCTGAGGGCCTTTCGAATCACATAAAATACCGCATCGCCTTGCTTGAGCTCCTCGAACCTGGTCCCGGCCCGCTCAAAAGCCTGCCGGAGAGCGAAATGCAGAACCTGGTTCTGATTCGGAATCCTGGCTTTCACTGCCTCGACCCAGCGGTCGCGACTCAAGGTCTGCCTGACCCGGTATTTCAGGGTCTCTCTCAGTCCTTCGAGCATCCACTCCGCGAACTCATTCGGATCAAAGGGAGATGTCTGCTTTTGCTGACTCATGAATTCTTCGGTGCATCGAAGAGCGACTTGGCATTGAGAGCCATCAAGTCCCTGAGGTTCTTACTCATCCCGTCTACTGAACCGTCGAAAAACAGTATGTTTCCTGTGGAGTTCTCGCTGATGTTTTTCAGCGCTTCTGTCCACATGGAGAAAAGAATGAAGGACGCATCGAGATTGCTCTTTTGCATCTCGCCAGCGGCCGCACTCATCCCGCGGGCCACTTCCTCACGGAAACGGGCCACAGCCTGACCACGAAGCATGGCAGCATTCATCTCGGCCTCGGCCTGAATACGGATGGCGTTACCTTCAGCCTCGGCGGCCTTGGTCTTGGTGATCAAAAGCGCCTGACCTTCGTTCTCTGCCGCGGCCTTCATGTTGTTCGCTGCAACGACCTTGCTCATCGAACGCATGACTTCTTCGTCGAAGGTGACGTCGTTCACCTGGAGGTCGATCAGGTGGTAACCCCACTCCTCGAGGTGCTGATCCATGTTTTCTTTCACCGCATGGGTGATTTCGGTCCGGAGTGAAAGGATCTCGGATTGGCGCTTGGTGGCCACGAAAGAGCGAATGCTTCCCTCTACCGAACGGGAGAGGGTTTGCATGAAGCTGCGGTAGTCCATGAACTTGAACGCAACGTTCTTGATCGTCTGCTCTTCCGAGTCCTTGACTGAATACAAGAGCATCGCCTTGAAGTTCACATTGGCCTGATCCTGGGTCACCGCCTGGAATTGAAGTTCAATCGACTGGTTCTGCAGCGAAATTCTGCTGAAAACCTGTTCGAATAAAGGGATCTTGATATTCAAACCGGCACGGAGGGTACGCGAATACTTGCCGAACAAGGTGAGCACCGTCACGGTGCCCTGCTGCACAGTGGTGATGCCCGTCGCGAGGATTACGAAAAGAACGATACCCAAAATCAACATGGTCGGATTCTCCATCAAAATTTCCATAAATGTCTTGGCGAGAGCTTAATCCAAACGCCTACTTGCGCAAAATATAATCCGAGCGAGCCCCGTCGGGTGCTCTACGGATGAACAGGCGCTGTTTCGCACCGACTCCAAACAATACTTGGCGGACATCAGTCAACACAGGACGCGATGCATAATAACCGTGCCCCAGACCGGTGAGACCGGGATCATCGACCTCCGAGACGTTCACCACATCGACGCCCTCCTGCCGGATGCAAGAGCCCAAACGTTCCTGGTGATTCACTTTTTTTGAAGCCGTCATCGCATGATCCTTGTCCGAGCAATAGAGCGTGATACGTCCGGTGACGGCCTTCAGGGCCGGGAGGATTTTTCGGAACTCGTCGGGATCGAAATCCGGAGCGTTCAGAAGGAGTTCTTGAACCACGACCCGCCCCGCCTCGGTCGGAAGCCTGGAAAGTGCAGGTAAAATCACCTCGTGTCCCATCGAATGCACCACCACCTGCATCGGAATCCAAAGCGACGATAATTCACGAAGCACCTGCGTGGCAGGCTCGACACTGGAAAGCGCATGTCTGCGATTCAGATCATAGGTCCGGTTGATCAGAGTTTGCGCCAGCAAGCCGCCATTACCACCGGCGGGCCACGATAGCAGGACGACGCGACCCTGGAACTTCAGGTCAACGGCCAACTGAGCCGCTCGTTGAATCGCCTCCTCGAAGCGCACATTGAAACCGTGAGTGAAGACCAGAACACCCCACTCGATCGAACCTCCCAATTGCTTCTTCCATTCCTCGAGTGGAGTCGGGACTCTCACTCCGATACGGGACGGCAGTATCCCCACACTCCGCTCATCCGAAACCTCGACCAGGGCTTTACCGAAACTGACCGATGCTGCCGGAAAAACCCCCTCTTGCTCACGATTGGTCGCGTACCAGACTTCGACCTCACGGGAACCCGATCCATCTTCGAGGAAAGACTTGGACTCCTCCTGCTTCATGAATGAGCGGATCCGCAAAAACGCCCCGTCGGGAAGGGCTGGAGGCGGAGGTGGCGGTGAGGAACAAGCCGCCAAGAGGATCAAGAAACCCACTACAGAAAAAACATGCTTCAGCATGCCCCGAATCTACCTCCACAGTACCCTTTGCGGTAGTTCGAAAAAGTGGTGCCGAGGACCGGAATCGAACCGGTACGTCTGTTGCCAAACCCAGGATTTTAAGTCCTGTGCGTCTACCAATTTTGATTTGGGCAAAAAGGGGGCGCTGCGGCGAAAAACGCCGGTCGCGGAGGCTTGGTTTTGGGTTCACGGTTTTGGCGGGACCGCCGGAGTCCGGCGGCTGTTATGGGGTTAGAATATGAAGCTTGAAGGTGCGGCTCGTGCTGCACCGATGCTGCAAGGAACTGGACGAAAAACCTTAGTGGTTAGAGGTCTTTGCCCGATTTAGAAAAGTCCGTTAGACTTAAATTGAATGGGAAAAAAGAGATGGCTTTACGGCGACCGTAAGCCCACGGATGCGGAAGAGGTTGTGCTTCGCGCCTGGGCGAAGGAATTAGCTGAACACTACGAAATGAATGCGGATTGGATTCGGGGTAATCCCGTTACAATCGACGAAGCCGCAGAAAAAATAGGAATTGATACCGAACTTTTACGAGAATACGAGTCCGCCGGAAAAATTCATCCGCTTGATTTTATAAAGGTGCTCGAAGCTTATGGGATGGATAAAATAGGTGCTTTGGATCGTCTGAACGGTATTGGATTAAAGGCCTGGGCGTCAAAGTGCTGACGAAAGTCGGGACGAAGATCAACCAGAATGGAAGAAATCGATTTAGAGCGATCAAAAAGTCGAAATCTTTAACGATTTCTTTAAATTGAACTTAATCTGTGTCGATAAGATAACTGGAATGGTTAAACTTTATTTTTCTTTAATTTTAATTCTCGCAATCTCGGTCGCAAATGCAGGCGACGGAGACGGCAAAAATTATGCGGTCATTATCAACGGTGGGGCAAACCGAGCCAGCAATCATCAACGGTACTTCGAAAATGTTCGCACGATGTATGATGCTTTTCGTAGCAACAGAATTGCATCGGATCACATCATGGTGCTTTACGGTAGCGGCAAGGTCGAAGACACTAACTCGCCAAGTACTCAGCCGATATTTCCAGAGATGGGACAGCCGGGCCGGTATGGCGGCGGCGGTTCATATGGTTCTCCTCCCTCGGCCCAAGTGATGCCGAGTGAGACCAAAATGGAACCCACTCGAATGGGAACAATCCCATCAGGGGATGGAACGGGTGTTAAATCGGATAAGTCAGACAAACCTGCAGCTCCGAGCACAATTACCCTCGATTATCTTTTTAGCGGCGAAAAACGCGAACTCGACGGCGGGGCGACTTCGCAAAATATAAAAGACAAGTTCCGAGAGCTTCGCGGAAAATTAAAACCGGGCGACAATTTAACCCTCTACATAACCGATCACGGTGAACAAGATCCCGAAGGTGGTTCTACTGTGACACTTTGGGGCGAAAGCATGACAGTAAATCAATTGGGTGATTTACTTCGTGAGTTCCCGTTAACGAATCAGATTCGAGTTGTGACGAATATTTGCTATGGCGGTGGTTTAACCGAGCTGACCTCCTCGAATGTTTGTGTGTTCGCCAATCAACAAGGAAACAAAACGAGTTTATCTGAATCCATTGATCTGGACCTATATGGACAGAACTTTCCTTATGCTTTGAAAAAGAAATTGGATACCGACAAAGACAGCAAAGCGACCTACTGGGATGCCCACTTGTATGCGACGAACTTAGATAATCCGCAGAATATTCCGACGACAAGTCTTGAGTGGTTTCTTACGAAGAATAAAAACAAAATCCTCGAAGGAAGATCTAAAAAAATCAGTCCCATTCAATCTGTCAGCGGTTGCTCCACGCATCCCGACGATGCTTTCAAACAGATCGCAAGTTTGCTCGAAGATTTTGAGCGAATGAAAGGGAAGATGGGAATTTCAACTGATGGTATTCCAGGAAGTCGCCATCAATATCTTAAAGGGAGTTTGGAAAAGACTATCCAAAATCTTAAAGGCAAAGATTCCGCTGCTATTCTTGATGACCTTGATTTGAGGATTCAGGACCTCAAGGCGAGTATTGCTGAGTCCGCAAAGAACTGGGATCGCCTGTCCCCCCAAGAGCAAGCCGCGAAACGCCAGCAAGGCCAGTTGGATGCACAGCAAATAAAAATTAAGTTAGCTGAAGTTGAAAAAGACCGTCGTAAATACGAAATTTTGAATCTTGAATTGGATTTATTGAAATATGGCGACGACAATATGATCAAGGAGTATTCGTCGATTAGGAGATGCTTGGAATATGCTTACTAAAAATAAAATTCTTTTATCTTTAATTTTGGTCTTGGCATTTCCTTCGGCCAGCTTTGCCCTTACGAGATTTCCAAAAGGCACCTGCACTCTTGAGGGACTTCTTGTTAAAGCGATGAATGAACCGAGCTGGTATTTTATCGTTAATCCAAAAACTAATTCCGAAACCCGATTCAAGCTTCGGTCTTTTGTGCCAGCGAATACGATTAATGAAAAAGGTCAGTACGTTGAAGCAACCATCGACATTCCCGCCGAGACTTTTTCGCTGTACGGGGAAGCTGAGCTAAAAAATGTGGAGACGTTTCTCAATCCGTACACTGATGTTAAGCAGTACAGTCTTTTATCTGAGGTGCGGAAAGCTTGTTCACTTGATCGATATCCAAACTCGATCTCAAAAAAATCGAGTAAGAATCAAAAAAAGATTCAGAAAAAATAGTTGGTGCCCCCAGCCAGAATCGAACTGGCACTCCCTTACGGGCAAGGATTTTCTTACCACTTCGACTTTCGCCGCCAACTCCGAAATAAATCGGTCTTGTTTGTGGTCTGGACTATATCTTCACCGTGATTCTTGCGAATTTTAGGTGCACAGGTATCTAGTCTCTACGGCGCTCATCTCCCAATTTCTTGCTCGATGTTCCCACGGTGTTGGCAACTACTGCGAAGCAGTAAGCGTTCACCGTTATCCCTGTGTCCACTCATAAGGTTTCCCAGACGAGGCTCCAATTGAAGTCCTTTGTGTCTACCGATTTCACCATGGGGGCATACACTCATTTTTTCAAACTTGAAAAAACCTTACCTGAAGAGTCTTGACAATTCAAGAATTAAGGTTGCGTTACGGGCGCCCGTAACGATTATTTTTTTGCCAGCATAAGCGACTTGAGGACGGTGATGTTCTCGTTGTGGAGTTCGTAGCCTGTGTAAAATTCCTGGCAAACCTCGATGCGGTTTCCAAGTTGAGGGGCGCGGTCCAATGAGCTACGCATTGTTTCTGAGCATTTTGCGGAAACTTCTGCTCGCAAGCGGTCTTTAAAATCTCCGCTAACCGCGAATGCCGCAGCTTAAATTTTGTTTCGTAATCCAGCTCGCACCATTTTCTAAAGGCGGGAGCGAACTCTTCGAAAACGACGACCCGCCGACTTTGTTCGTTTTTTGTCGGGGTGGTCAGGTCAGTAGGTTTCGGAATCCAATTCGTCCAAGTTTTGCCCTTGGCTTTGTATTCTTGCTTCCGACGACGGACAGCCTCTTCGGTTCGGAGCATTTGCTTATCGACGGTCAGCAACCCTGCACGCAAATCAGCTTCATTTAAAGCGAAAAGTTCGCCCATGCGACAGCCGGAATGAAAGGCCATCTCGAAAACTAAGCGCAGATTTTCGTCCTTAATGAGCTTCATCACCGAGGCGAATTCTTTTTCGTTCAGGTAGCGGACAGAAACTCTTTTTTTCTTGTCCTTATCCAAAACAATATCTCGCTTGAGATACTTAAAAATCATGTTCAAGCGGCTCGCAATTCTCCGTTGCTGTTTATTTTCGGCGGCGGAGATCGCTTTCTGGATTTCCGCCTTAGTTGCAGTTTGCAGCGGAATTGAACCAACGGCATCGACTGCGCGGCGGAAATCGTTGTACGCGGCAGTTTTATCTTTCGTTTTCTTCGCGCTGTATTTCCAGTCGAAAAACTGATCCAGCACTCCGTAGTTTTCCTGATTGAAGACCGTCTTTTTCTCAAGACCGTGCTCAACGTAAAGTTTCTTTTGAAGGTCTAAAGCGAGCTTGAGGCACTTCTCGAAGGCTTCGTTTTTATCGTCGGCGATCTTGTAGGATTTATTGATGACCTTTAGTCGGTCGTCGCCTTCGGGAAACTGGTAGCGAGGTTGATCGCGGCGGCCATCAGCGTATTGAATGTCCATGATGAAAGCAAATGAGCGACGAGCATTCGGCCCCTCCTTGTTTGGAGTCGGCTTAATGAGTGTGAAGAACACCTCCGCATTTTCTGGAATCTTTCGTTCTCTTTTCATTTGCTTTAAAAAACTCTACCGCTTCGTAGATTTCCTCTCGTGTGTGTTGAGGGTTTATACGCTGGGAGATTTCGTAAAGCATCTTTGCTTCGCGGAAGCTCGCCATATCTACGATCTTATCGGTAGATTGCTCTACCTTTTTGAGGGTTTTCTGCTCTACCATTAGAGATTTATCCTTAAAAATATCAATTACTTAGCCAAAACTCGCCAAAAGTTTTAAGTCCTGTGCGTCTACCAATTTCGCCACCCCGGCACTGAGAAACTGAGGAACGATTAACCCCAGTCTGCCCATGCCCCGGAGCGTTTGCAAGACCCCTTATCCCTTAGTCTTCAAAAAGTGCAGCCGAACCGGAGTTCCGAGATAACCGTAGTGTCCGCGGATCGCCTTGACCAGATGCCGGCTCAGGCTGAAGTGGATCTTCTTCGGATCACTCACATGGGCCACGAAGGTCGGTGGATTCCGTCCCGATTGGTGCACAAAATAAAACTTGGCATTGTTGGGGTTGTGAACCTCGGCCGCATTCCGGAGGAACTCCGTCAGTTCCTTGGTCTGAATTTTGAGGGATCGCTGCTCGATCACGGCTTGGGCGACCCGAAACAGGCGGTCCAGACCGATCGAATCCTTGGCCGTGGTGAAAACCAGCGGTGCATATCCTAGAAACCTGATTTTCTTTCGGATCTCTTCTTCGGCGAGCTTCTGGGAAAATTCTTTGTTACCGACCTGGGTATCCCACTTATTGAGAACCAGAATCACACTGCAACCCATCTCCTCGATCAGGCCTGCAATCTTCTCGTCCTGCTCGTAAACTCCTTGCTCTCCGTCCATCACCAGGAAAGCAAGATCGGCGCGCTCCAGAGTTTTGCGGGTTTGAACCACGGAAAGCACTTCGATTCCTTGCTCCGTTTTATTCTTCCGACGGATGCCGGCGGTATCGATGACGGTAAAGTCCTTACCGTTCCAATTGATGTCGAGGTCGATCGCATCGACCGTGGTACCGGCGATGGGACTCACGATGGTCCGCTTTTCGCCGCAAATTGCGTTCAATAAGGTGCTTTTCCCAACATTGGGCTGGCCGACGATGGCGATTCGTGGGGTCCGGGGGACATAAACCTCCTCCTTCTCTGGGTCGGGTATTTCATCAGAAATGACGGGAAGCGGCTCCGGATTCAAAAGATCGACCACCATCTCTTTCAACTCATCGATCTGAAGGGCATGCTCTGCAGAAACCGGGATCAAATTCTCGACACCGAGAGCGTAGAATTCGGCGAAGCGCTCTTCGGCCAGATCCGAATCGGCCTTATTCAGAACCAGAATCACGGGAATTTTTTCGCTGACACCCGAACGCCGGAGTTCCGAGAAAACCTCCTCGTCCGCATGGGTGAGACCTGCTTTGATGTCGACCACGAATAATACGACCGAAGCCTCCTTGAGGGCGGTGTCGACCTGACGACGGATTTCCTCCTTGAACTGCCCCTCCCCCAGCCCTCCGGTGTCGATCAAATTCACTGAATATTCCTTGGCTCGCACCCAGAAACTGGCCGACTCCACGATCCGGTCACGGGTCACACCCGGAGTGTCGAGCACCAAAGCCCGCTTCCTGCCGAGTAGCCTGTTGAATAGACTGCTTTTTCCGACATTGGGGCGCCCTGCGATCACCAAGTTCATGGACTTCATCTTTTTTCCTTACCGGCCCGGGCGCCCTTGGCGTCAAACACGTAGCCCAACTGTTTCATCTTCCTGGACTCTGAAGTCCATCCTTCAAGAACCTTCACCCTCAACTCGAGAAACACGCGCTCGCCGATGAGTTCTTCGATCTCTTTACGTGAGGCAGTACCGATCTCTTTGATCTTTTTACCCCCCGCACCGATGACCATGCCCTTCTGGCTTTCACGCTCCACATAAATCAGGGCCGAAATGGCAACGGGCTTGAAATCCTCGCGATAACTCTCGATCTCGACGGCACAACTGTAGGGCAATTCGTCGCCGAGCTTCATGAAGAGTTGTTTCCGGATCATCTCGGCGACGACAAATCTCGAACTCCGGTCGGTCAAGGCCTCCGGGTCCTCATAGAGCGGAGGACCGTCCGGAAGACGATCGAACAAATCCTTCACGAGTTCGGGGACACCGGTCTTCTTCTCGGCCGAAATCTCGATCGGAGGAAGGACCTCCACCCCCGCACCGGTCAGGACTGTCCGACACTCTTCAAAATAGGCAGCGACCCATTCGAACTTCTCAGGCTCTCTTTTCTTCAAATCACACTTATTCAGAATCGGGAGCACTGGAGCCTCAGACAGGCGCAAAACCTCCAGTACCAGCCTTTCCGCTTCCGGTTTACTCCAAGGATCAACCAGATACAGCACCAGATCCGGCCCCTCGAGCGCCCGTCGAACCTCCTGCATCATGAATGCGTTGATACCGCCCTCACGGGCCCGGTGGATTCCGGGCGTGTCCACGAATACGATCTGACCCCGCTCATCCGAGAGGATGCCGCGGATCTGATCCCGTGTGGTTTGCGCCTTGGGGGTGACAATCGAGATCGACTCTCCCAGAACGGCATTCAAAAATGTGCTCTTCCCTGTATTGGGTCTTCCGACCAAAGCGATCACACCCGATTTCATTTCTCGAATCCTCCGTCCATTTCCGGAAGAATCCGGAGGGCCTCACAGGCCGCGTTTTGCTCGGCATTCTTTTTTGAAGAACCTTCGCTCGATGCGAGCACCCGGTCCTTGACCCGGACCTCCACCGTGAAGACCTTGGCATGGTCCGGACCGCTCGAAGCGATCAGGTGGTAAGTCGGAGTGAGCCGGTACCGGCTCTGGATCAACTCTTGAAGTCTGGTTTTGTGATCTTGAAAGGAAATCGAGCAGTTTTCCGACCTGAAAAGTGGTGCGAAGAGATACCGGACCACAGGGTAAACCGCATTGAATCCCCCATCGATGTAGATGGCGGCAATCAATGCCTCGAAGGCACTCGAAAGGATCGATGCCTTCTCGTTTCCGCCGGTGCGCATCTCCCCCTTCCCGAGAAGCATCAAACCACTCAGCCTCAGGCTTTTCGAGATCTCACTCAGAGTCTTCTCATTCACCACCGCCGCCCGCATCTTGGACAACTGCCCTTCACTCGCTTCAGGAAAGGCTTCCAACAACAGATCCGAAATCACCAAGCCCAGAACTGAGTCACCCAGAAACTCGAGACGTTCGTTGTTCCGCTGAACCGGAAGACGCTCCTGGTGATTCTCCTGCCCGTATGAGACGTGGGTCAATGCGAGAATCAATAGCCTCGGATCTCCGAACGGATAACGGATCTGGTCCTGGAGCCCATGCAGGGTCTGTGGCTTCTGATCAGGCATGACACTCTCCGATCCAAGAAACCTCTCCCGATGCCCGATCGACAAACCAACGACCGATCTTAACGGGTACGATCCGGTTCCGCGTGAGGCCCGGAGATGCGGCAACCTCCGGGAACAGCACCCTTTGATAGTCCGGGGAATAGCCCGAGAGCCAGGCCCTCGTTCCATCCGGCCCCTTCACACGCCCTTCCACCAGTACGCCATCGATTCGATCCAGGCCCCCGGCACGGATATCCGAAAAACGGCGGGTCATTCGCTCCAGACTGATCGCAAGCAGGCGACGGGCCCGCTCCTTCCTGGCGGAGAACTCCACCGAATCCGGAAGACGGGTGGCGGGAGTACCGGAACGTTCACTGTATGGGAACACATGAAGCCGCGACCAATGCCATCGGCTCAGGCGCTCTTCCATGGCTTGAAACTCTTCTTCAGATTCACCCGGAAATCCGGTGATGAGATCCATTCCGATGAAAGGACGCCTTTTCATCGAACCGAGACGATCCAGACTAGCCTCCACATCAACGCCTGTGTACTTCCGCTTCATGAGCTTCAGAATCCGTGACTCGGTATGCTGGAGGGATACGTGAAAGTGAGGGCAAAAAGACTCGATGTCCTCCATCATGGAAATCATCCGTTCTGAAATTTCTGTCGGATCGAGAGACCCCACTCTCAGACGTTCGATTCCGGAATGGAGCAGGATGGACTCGATCAGATCGTCGACCCGGGGCTGACCGGACCAATCGATTCCGTAATCACCGATGTTCGTTCCGGTCAGGATCACTTCACGGATCCCCTCGTCTCTCAGGCGTTTCACCTGATCGACGATCTCTTCGATTCTGAGACTCCGTGCCGGCCCCCTTCCGTAGGGAATCACACAATACGTGCAGAATGCATCGCACCCTTCTTGAACCTTGATGAACGCACGAGTCCTGAAGGTGGAAGCGGATGGATCAAGACTCAAGAGCTCTTCGGCCCCGGTCGATGGCATGGCCCATTCACGATCCATGGGATGACGGGAACGGAACTCCTGATAGCCCCGAACGGTCCCAAGAATTTCCGGTTCTGAGGGGGCCGCCTCCAGATGTTCCACGATCCGGTCGGCGGCACGATCCTTATCCTGATTTCCGATTACTGCGCTGACACCCGGAATTTTCAATGCCGCCTCGGGGTCGACCTCCGCACCACATCCGGTGTAGATCACGCGGACTGAGGGATTCTTACGGGCCAGATCCCGGACGAGTTTTCTGGACTGACGATCGGCCTCATCGGTCACCGTGCAAGAGTTGACCACGATGACATCGGCATCGGTATCGCCGGTCGCAGGACTCCAACCGTGCTTGAGTAAGCCCGCTTCAATTTGCTGGCCATCCGACGAGTTGGCCTTGCATCCGAGTGTCTTGACCAGGAATCTCTGCTTCATTTCATCACCAGAATCCTTGCCCCGCCGAGGATTTCCTGATTCTCCATCCAGAGCACCCCTTGGCCCTTTTCGAGAGAAATGGCTGATACTTTTACCGGTTCTTCGAACACGACCTTCTGGCGGTTGCCTTCAAATTGAACCAATCTCACCGTCAGTGGACGCTCCGCCCCCTGAAAAAGGAGCCCGGTCCGGATCTCCCGCATGCCCGGGTCCGGTCTCACAAACCAATAGGCCTCATCCAGGTGCAGTTCCTGATAGACTGCATCGAAATCCTCCACCACCTCGACCACCGACTCGGCACGAAACAGCGCCTTCACCCGGTAAGTCCTCTCTGAATGGGCAGGATGCTTCCAAACACTGCCAGTCTCCAACAGGTGAACGGGAGATTCTCCGAGCAGCTCACGGGTATCGGTCATCACTTTATAAGTTCCACGACTGCGGTTGGCGGAAGCCAATTCAGGATCGTTGGACAGTTGGTTCCAGTCGACTTCGAAATCGCGGATGATCTCCTCGGGCGCGACTTCCTCGGTGAGCTTTTCGAGCATGCTTCCCGGAATCGATCCGACCGGCAACATCATCTTGGAGAGCTCGTTCTGTCCGCATCCGGCCAGAAGCAGAATCGCATCCAACTCGGACCCGGCACCCTGAACCACACGGGTCAATCCCGCGGAAGGATCCTCCTGCAAAGTCACCGCATAGCCTCCCGCGATGCGGTCGCTCTTGAACTGGCGAGCGGCCTCGAGGAGATGGGGAAACAACACGCGGGTGTGAAACACATGCTTGGGATTGAAGCGGGCTCCATTGGAATCTGCAGATTCGAGCTCGAGCTTGACGACCCTGAGCCACTCCGCCCTGGCGGGGACGCGCTGAATCTGGAGTCCCAGCTTGCGCTCGAGTTCCTGGAGTTTGTCGGCCTGTTTTTCAGAACCACTCAAATCGAAATGAATGCCGCGTACCTGGAACCCCTGTTTCTTCAGGAGCCAGGCAGTCACGATGCTTTTGGGCCCGCCACTGATCGCCACGAGGATCTTCATGAGGCACGCCCCTTCTGGTCGAGAATCTCCGCCAGGGCACGCAAGAAACCATCGACCTCATCGGGGGTGTTTTCCGGGCCGAAAGAGACGCGAATCGAGTTCAGTGCCGATTCACGACTCGCCCCCATGGCGATGAGCACTCTCGAGGGTTCGATCACTCTCGCCTTGCAGGCACTGCCGTGACTCACAGCGAATCCCCTCAGGTCGAGTAACTCGATCCAATTCTCGTAAGACTGGAACTGTTTGAAGCTGAAACGGGTCGTATTCGATATCCTGCGCTCCTGCCAACCCCAGATCTGGATGGAAGGATCGATCCGAACGAGCCCCTCCTCGAGTCGACGCTGCAGCACCATGGTTTTTTGATGAAACCCGAAAGGATCGAGACCTTCACAGGCAAAGCGAGTTGCCATCATACCCAGCAAATTCTCAGTTCCGCCACGAAGTCCGGAGCTCTGTGTCCCGGGCAGCAGAGGAAGGAGTTTGGATCCCGGTCGTTTCCAGATGATTCCGGTTCCTGCCGGAGCACCGATCTTGTGAGCTGAAAATGAAATGTAATCCGCCGGAGTGGCGTGGACATCGAGCGGGATTTTTCCCCAGACTTGGGCTCCATCGAGGTGCAGACGCACCTCCACACCGGCATCTCGGATGATCCGGGACAATTCCGCCAGCGGAGTCAGTACGCCGGTTTCATTGTTCGCCCAGAACAAACTGAGTCCGATCGACCGGAGTCCCCGGTCACGGGCGTCCTTCAACAATTCTGCGAGTCGAACCAGATCGTAAGAGCCCTCCGGAAGGAGGGGCAGCTCCGCCTTGAACGGAACACCCAGGTCCTCGAGCAGATCGTGGCTGGCAGAATGCTCACCGGCACCGATGATCACACCCTCCACGCTCCGCTCCAAGCTCCGGATCACGGTCTGACTCGCCTCCGTTCCGGAGGAAACCCAGACCAATTCGTCGGGTGAAACCGCACCCCCGAGCGTACGGGCCACCACCAGGGAGGCCTCGTACATGAGGTGTTGCATTTTCTGACCCGGCCGATGCCGGCTGGATGGATTCGCCAGGAACAACTCCCCGTTCTCGAGGAACGAGATCAGACGATCCCTGACCGAATGGCTGACGCCCGCAGAAGCGTTGTAATCAAGATAGTGGACGTTCTTTTGCCACATCCGGCGTCACGCTTCCCGCTCCGGAAGAGCTGTTCCGGTTCAGCAACTGGGTCCCCGACTTGGGAAGTTCCTGTTGCCCGCGAGCCTTACGGATCAAATCTCCCACGCTGGTGGTGGTCAGATAATCCTGCATGATGGTTCCCAGGTTCTCGAAGTAGGATTTGGTGAGAACGAACTCCACCGTATCGCTCTTCAGATCACCGCTTCCGATCAAATCTTTGGCAGGATTGATGTTTTCGCCGACAGACGTCAGGACCTCACGAACTGAAATTTCGTCCATGGTCCGGGCCAGCACGTAGCCGCCCCCCGGTCCACGCACCGACTTCACGACGGAGCCCTTACGGAGTCTGCGGAACAATTGTTCCAAATAATGGAGCGAAATGTTTTGCCGCTCGGAGATCTCCTGCAAGCGGACGGGCTTTCCGTTCGAATGGAACGAAAGATCGAGAATGGCACGGACTGCATAACGGCCTTTGGATGTTAAACGCATCTGACTACCTCCTGCGCGTTTTAGGGCATGATACTTCCGCTCGAATGACACACCCGAGCGCAAAGGGGTTTTACCATTATTTGCTCACTCAAGTCAACTATATTGTCTCTATTGAATTAATAAAAAATAGTTCGTTATTTCAGCTACTTAAAACTAATAAAACCGCATTCGTCAACTTCGTGTCGCTTTGTTCTTCAGAAATTCCTGATTCATCCGATCAGATCTCGAGGGATTTTTGACATGGGCGATCCGAAAAAGAAGCAGGAAACCACCAGCTCGATCGTAGTGGATGAATTCAATTCGGCCGTGCCCGGAGTCACCATGCTGTTGAATCCGCAGGTGATCCTGGAGCGTGAGGCCTCCCGACTCAAACTGGAACAGTCAGGATCCATCACCCCGGAAGCTCCCCTCGCAGAAACTTTCAGCCCGGACCGTGAGGGCATTTCTCTGACTGAGGAAGCTTCGCCTGCGGCAGACACCCCCTTGGCCCATCTCGGAGTGATCGTCGAATTGCATTTTGAGGACGATGGATCGGGTTTCAGATTCATGAAGGCGGTCCCCCACTCCATCGGAAAAATCGAAGAGTGGCGCGAAGAAGCTTACCGCGGAATGAAACTCGAACTCGAAGCGTTGGGGATCGCCATTTCATTCCAGGAGTTCTCGGCAAAAAAAGACTTCTTCGAAGCCGATGCATTTTGCGCTCCGGACGATTCCTGGATCCAGACGGTTCGGTCGAGAGATCACACCAGCCGGATGTACGTGTTGATCACCCAGCGTTCCCTGCTTCTCGAAAAAGAAAAGGTCTACTCTCTGCTGGAGGGCACAGGAGAGAAAGAATCGGGTGATGACAGCGATGACGGCGGTGGAATCGAGATCGACTTCGCCTCTTAAACGCTGATCCGGTAGGTCCTGAGGTCTCCACCCTCCGAATCGATCCGGATCTGCACGGTCCGTTTTCCGATTCTTTCAGGGGTCTCACGATAAACTTGCAGGTCATCCCGGAAAAGGGAACCCCATTCGACCAACACCAGACAACCCTTCTCCTCGAATTGCTCGAGAATGCCAGAATCCTCTAACTCAGAAGGATTCCGGAGCCGATACAAATCGATGTGATAAACCGGCATGCCGGCCGGGGTCCTGTAAGTTTGAACCAAAGGAAAAGTGGGGCTTCCGTGCGACATCGCACCCGGACAAAGCGCCTCGATCACGATCCGTGCAAGGGTCGATTTACCGGCACCCATTTCTCCTTCGAGAAACACCAAAGTGTCGGGACCGAAGCTATCCCCGAGGATCTCCTGCAGTCGATCCCGGAGCCCCTCCTCAGAGCAATCGGGCCATTCGAGGTTCTTCTTCTTCGCCATATCTTTTCTGGAGCTCCAGGTAAGCGCCGGGAATCGAACGGATGATGTCACCCGCCATCATGCCCCTCGGACTCACCTTACGTGCGGCCCGGGCACCTGCAAGAGAATGAAGGTACACTCCCACTTGGGTCGCATCGAATCCGGGAATTCCCTGTGCAAGCAAGCCACCGATCATGCCGGCCAAAACGTCTCCGGATCCGGCCGTCGCCATGCCGGAATTCGGAAAATGATTCAAATACATGGTCTCATCAGGAGAGAGCATCAAGGTCGCTGCCCCCTTCAGTAGGACCACAGAGTGAGTGAGATCCACCGCACGCTTCAGCGCCCCGATCGGATCATTCACCACCTGGTCTTTCTTCCAACCGACCAAACGGGCCATTTCACCGGGATGGGGGGTCAGAACCGTGGGTGCCTTACGACGCTGGCAAAGCGAATGCATCCCATGTTCGGAAATCAGGTTCAAAGCGTCGGCATCGAGAACCACCGGTCCCGGAAAATAACCGAGCACATTCTCCAACAGGCGACGTGCCTCCGGGCGATTCCCCATTCCGGGGCCCATCACCAAGGCCGAAAACTGGGAAAGCTGTTCGGAATATTTCTCATATCCGCGCTCACTCTCGGGAATCGACCAGGTCATGGACTCTGCTGGGACCTGGGAAACCAGATCGCGCATGGAATCCCCCCAGGTTGCGGCTGTGGCGAGACCTGCTCCGGTCCGGAGGGCCGCGTGCGTTGCCATGGCGATCGCTCCGGTTCTTCCGGGAGACCCGCCGATCAGCAGCACGTGACCGAAGGTGTTCTTATGTGCGTAACGATCCCTGCGCAGGATCTTTCTCGCGACGGTCTTGGCCTGGAGTAAAAACTTGTCACCCTCGACCGAAAAGCGGTGCGGGAGCGAGATATCCACATTCACCAGCTTGCCCCGGGTGTTGGCCCCGGGAGGGAGAAAATGCCCGAGCCGGGGGAAGCCGAAAGAAATCGTGAGAGAGGCCTCGATGGCGATCCCCTTCACCTGCCCGGAATCGCCGCTGACTCCTGTGGGAATGTCGAGACTGACGATTTCTCTGAAATGCCGGTTCATGATTTCGACCACATCGTAAAAATGGCCCTCAAGATCGCCCTTGAGGCCGGTACCGATGATCCCGTCGATGGCAAGATCGAAGCCCGCCGTCTGCGCCAGGAACGCCTCGATTTCCTGGGCCTCCACAATGTGGGTGAGCTTGGCCTTCATCCGTTGCAGGATCTTGAAATTCTCGGAAGTGGCGCCCTTGTACTCGGAACCCTTCACAAGGTGGAAAATCCTGACCTTACGGCCGAGACCGAGCAACTGGCGGGCCACCACAAAAGCATCACCCGCGTTATTCCCCTTGCCGGCGAACACGAGAATCTCCTGATCCAACCCTGCCCGCGGATACTCACGAACGATGATCTCGCTCGCCGCGCGCCCGGCATTCTCCATGAGCAAAACCGGACCGATTCCCATTTCGGTCTCGGCGGTGCGATCGAGTGTCCTCATTTCCTCATTGGTGCAGATTCTCAGTTGATACATGGACTCCCTCTCTTACGGAGCGTGAATGGCGGAAAGCATCTCGCGGACTGCCTGCTCGAGACCGACCAGTGCGGCCCTGCAAACAATCGCATGCCCGATATTGAATTCTTCGATCACGTCCAGTGCGGCGATCTTCCGGACATTCTTGAAATCAAACCCGTGCCCGGCATGGAGATGGATTCCCACCTCACGACCGGCACGGATCGCGTCTTGAAGCCTCCGGAACTCGACCTTCTCGATTTTCGAACTGTTCTTACCGTAGAACTTCTGGGTCGCATTGCAGTACTTCCCCGTATGGATCTCGACGGCATCGGCACCAAGCTCTTTCGATAGTTTAACGACTGAAGCATCCGGCTCGATGAACAAGGAAACCCGGATGCCTTTCTTTTTGAAATCGGCAATCGCCTTCCTGATCCGCGAACGGTACTTCTTCACATCGAGTCCGCCCTCGGTAGTCACCTCTTGCCGACGCTCGGGAACGAGACAAACCCAGTCGGGCTTCACTTTCAAAGCGATCTTCAGCATCGAAGGGGCCAAGGCACACTCGAGGTTGAGTGGCAGCCCACCCTTCTTCCGGAGGGCGAAGACGTCTGCATCCTGAATGTGGCGGCGATCCTCTCGCAAATGAATGGTGAGCTGGTGGGCACCGGCTTTCTTCACCAGTGCCGCCGCCTCGAGCAAGTCCGGATACGGAGTTCCGCGGAGTTGTCTGAGTGTGGCGATGTGATCGATATTGACTCCCAGTCTTGGGATGAGCCAGGGGGTGGTATTCATTGTCCGAGGTCCTCGATGAGTGAATCTTTCAGTTGATTGGCAATTCGTTCATTGGTTGCGGCACTTTCGCTCTCCACCAGAATCCGGAGTTTGGGCTCGGTGCCAGAGTAACGAACAAAGATCCGGCCTTTTTTGAGACCATCTCGGCACCTCTTGAGCGTCTTCTGATAGGAGTCCAATTCTTCAAGGTCTTTCCGCTCTCGGACCTTGAGGTTCAGGAGCGTTTGGGGAAACAGGCGGATCGCCTGCTTGAGCTCGGAGAGGGGCTTCCCGGTCTTTTGCATGATCTCGAGCACCTTCAATGCGGCTAACGCGCCGTCACCCGTGGTCGATGAGTCCAAAAAAATGATGTGACCGGACTGCTCGCCCCCGAGGCTGAGGCCTTCAGATCGCATTTTTTCGACCACGAACCGGTCTCCAACATTCGCCCGGTGCATGGTGATCCCTTTTTCCCGGAGTGCGAGTTCCAGTCCGATATTGGACATGGGGGTGGTCACGATCGCATCCTGTTTCAGTTCTCCCCGCTCCTTCATAGCAAGGGCACAGAGACCGATCACGACGTCACCATCGAGGATCTCACCGTTCTCGTCAGAAAGAATGACCCGATCCGCATCACCGTCGAGTGCGATCCCGATCTGCGATCTGGATCTCCGGGTCAGCTCAGCCATTTTTTCGGGATGCAAGGCACCGATCTCATGATTGATGTTGGTGCCGTTCGGTGCGACCCCGATCGTTGTCAAAACGGCGCCGAGTTCCTCGAATGCCATCGGTGCGGCCTTATAAGCAGCCCCGTTCGCACAATCGAGCGCGATCCGGATTCCAGAAAGGTCGGCATGGTCAGGGAATTTCGACTTCAAAAAAACGATGTAACGGCCGTGAGCTTCCTCGATCCGGTAGGCCCGACCAATATCGGCCCCGCGAGGCAGCTCGGCATCCATTCGGGTCGGGTCAGCCACCCAATCCTCAATCACCGACTCGACAGCATCCGGTGCCTTGAACCCATCCGGACCGAAAATCTTGATCCCGTTGTCATGAAACGGGTTGTGGGAGGCTGAAATCATCACTCCCGCATCGGCCCGCATGCTCTGGGCTACGAAAGCGACACCGGGGGTGGGAAGCGGCCCCAGAAGAATCGCCTCGCCTCCCATGGCGCAAACACCCGAGGCGAGCGCCTGCTCGATCATGTAACCCGAGCGACGGGTGTCTTTGCCGATCACAATACGGATCTTCGAGGAGTCACTCTTTTTCCGGAAAGGGTCGCCGAACCCCGACTTCCAAGCGTCTCGTTCGCGGAGCAGGGAGTAAACCAGAGCCCGCCCCACACGCATGGCGACTTCGCCGGTCATCGGATAAACATTGGCTTCCGCCCGGATTCCATCAGTACCGAACAATTTTCGTTTCATCATGGCTTCTTCACCACCACACGAGTCAGGGGTGGGATCACCCGGACCAGATGCACTTTTTCAGGAAGTTGAACACGGATCCATTTCAGATAATCCCCCTCGGGCACATCCCGCACATCCACCAGGGCTGAAATCTGATCTCCCTCGATCTTGATGTTGTCACCCGGCTCGGTGCGGATGATCACCGTGACTTCCTCATCCGTGACCTTCGCTTTTCCGGAAGGCTTTACTTTGACCGGAACATGCCTCACTCGGAAGGCCTGTCCCCGTCCTTGAACTTCCACGTACAACTCCGGCAGGATCCCGTCCACATCCACGCCGAGGGACTTGAAGTCGAAGGCGAGCGGAATCACGGAAGTCTCATGAAGCGCGGAGAGATCCACCGGGACAGTCAAAACCTCTTCCAGATCGCCCATGCGACTCTTCGGTCCCTTCACTTTGACCACAGAAGGACTGACTTCGGTGCGGCTCGATTTCAAACCCTCGGGCAACTCACCTGTGAATGTCACACGCACGGGGATTTGCTTCCGCCTCAGCTCCTCATAACGCAACTGGACTGCGTTGGGGGTGATGGTCAACACCTTCACACCGAGCGGGAGCTTGATCGCATCACTGAATATCCGATGAGTCTGCACCCCTGCCTTGGCGCCTTTGACCACCGCCCGGATCGGTTCTTCCATCCGGTTCTGGATGGATCGCAAAAAAGCTTTCGGTCCGGAGAGTTTGAAAGTGATCTTTTCGGGAACCGGATCGACGAGAATCTGGTCTTCCGGCATGATGGCCTCGAAGGGAATCTCTTTGGTGATTTCGATGGTCTGGGATCCGAACACCAAGACCCACACGGTGAGTGCGATCATGATGGACGCGAGTTTCATGAGCCACTGGTAGCGGATCATGCTCCAAATTAAGTGGAAAGGACCGAGCACCCAACGTTTCATCGCTCTCCATCCCCTTTCCCTCGTACCGTCTGGATAAAGCTCCGGATCCGGTTCGGAAGCGGCTGTTCGGGAGAATTCAAATTCAACAACTGGGCGAGAGTGTCGCGAATCTGACCCTCGGTCAGGTTACGGATCATTTCACCGCTCTGGACCAGATGGGCTTGACCGGCTTCCTCGCTCACCAACACCACGATGGCGTCGGTTTCTTCCGTCAGACCGAAGGCCGCACGGTGGCGGGTCCCGAGACCGCGGTCGATCTCGGTGTTTTTGGAGAGCGGAAGGAAACATCCGGCGGCTGCAAGCCGGTCTCCGGTGATGATCACGGCACCGTCATGAATCGGAGACTCCGGTAGGAAAACCGAATACAACAATTCGGCACGGACTCTGGCATCGACCTTGGAACCGGTATCCATGAAGTTCTTGAGGCCGTTTTCGCGCTCTATCACAATCAGAGCTCCGATATGATCGCGGGCCAATTGGGTGGCCGAACGTGCGATCTCATCCACCATCTCGAGCTGACTCTCGCTCTCGGCCGAATACAGGAAGGGATTCCTGCCCATCCGGGTGAGCGCGCGCCGCAAATCATCTTGAAACAGGACGATGATGATGAAGACGAAATAGTCGAAGAAATTGCTGAGCAACCAATGGGTCGCGTAGAACTCGAACTGACTCGAAAGGACAAAGCCCGCAGTCAGGACCCCGAGACCGATCAGCATCTGGACCGCCCGCGTTCCCCGGATCAAGTTCAGCAGCCGGTACACGATAAACGCCACAATGGCGATATCGAGCAAGTCCTCCTGTCTGAAACTCGAATGCAGGTTCGCGAGCAATTCCCGCATCAGGCCATCACGGGCGCGGGCGCGGCGCCTCCCCCTTCAGGCTTGGGGTCGGTACCGGCAATCTTCGGCGCCCGTTCGATTTTCTCCCCACGGATCAGGCGATCCACTTCCTCGCCATCGATCGTCTCGTACTCGAGCAAGGCTTCGGCGATCCGATGGAGAGCGGCAATGTTCTCGGCCACGAGTTGGCGTGCCCTCTGGTAATTCCTCTCCACAATATCCCGCACCTCACGGTCGATGGTCTGGGCGGTCTGTTCGCTGTAATCCCGGTGCTGGGAGATTTCCCGGCCCAGGAAAATCGCCTCTTCTTTCTTGCCGAAAGTGAGTGGCCCGAGAATGTCACTCATGCCCCACTCGCACACCATCCGGCGGGCGACTTCCGTGGCGCGCTCGATATCGTTCCCGGCTCCGGTGGTCTTCTGATTGAAGACGGCCTCTTCGGCCACACGACCGCCCATCAAGAACGCGATCATGTTCTCGGCCTTGACCTTGTCCATGCTCACCCGGTCTTCACGGGGCAGGGTCTGTGTCACACCGAGGGCCATACCGCGCGGGATGATGGTCACCTTGTGGATTGGATCCGTTCCGGGCAGGGAGCGACCCACCAGAGTGTGCCCCGCCTCGTGGAATGCGGTGGTCTTGCGCTCTTGCTCCGAAAGCACGAGGCTCCTCCGCTCGGAGCCCATGAGAACTTTGTCCTTGGCATCTTCGAGGTCATGCAGCTCGACGAATTTCTTATCCTTGCGAGCGGCGATCAGAGCCGCTTCATTCACGAGGTTCTCGAGGTCGGCCCCTGAAAACCCGGGGGTCCCGCGCGCGATGATGCTCAGATCCACCTTCGTATCGAGGGGAACCTTGCGGGTGTGCACCTTCAGGATCTCCTCACGGCCTTTCAGATCCGGATTCGAAACCACGACCCGGCGATCGAATCGTCCCGGACGCAAAAGAGCCGGATCGAGGACATCCGGACGGTTCGTAGCAGCTACGAGGATCACACCTTCATTCCCTTCGAACCCGTCCATTTCGACCAGCAATTGGTTCAAGGTCTGCTCACGCTCGTCATGGCCACCACCGAGGCCGGCGCCCCGATGACGTCCGACAGCATCGATCTCGTCGATGAAAATGATACACGGTGCGTGCTTCTTACCCTGTTCGAACAGGTCCCGCACTCGCGAAGCGCCCACACCGACGAACATTTCCACGAAGTCGGATCCCGAAATCGAGAAGAACGGCACACCGGCTTCACCGGCAACCGCTTTGGCAAGCAAGGTCTTTCCGGTGCCCGGAGGCCCCATCAGAAGGACGCCTTTCGGAATCCGTCCGCCGAGACGGGTGAACTTTTTCGGATCTTTCAAGAAGTGAACGATCTCCTCGAGATCTTGCTTGGCTTCTTCGGCCCCGGCCACATCCTTGAAGGTGAATTTCCGGCTGGCCTCATTCAGCATGCGGGCCTTGGACTTGCCGAAGCTCATTGCTTTCCCGCCGCCCGACTGGATCTGCCTCATGAAAATGAAGAAGACGAAAAACAGGAGCAACATCGGGAACCACGACACCAGCATCTGTTGCCAGAACGGTGTCTTCTCGGCTTGTTCGTAGTCCGGGATGAGTTTGTTCGATTTCAGAATCTCGGTGAACACCGGGTTCTTGGTATCCCCCACCGTCTCGAACGTGGTCCGTCCGTCCACCGGCTCCTTCAGCTTGCCGGTGATGACGTCTTCATTTTTGAAAGTCACCTCGGCCACTTTACCCTGTTGGACCAGCTCGATGAACTGGGAGAACTTCAACGCCTTGTTGGGGCGTTGGTTGGAATCCACCGCCTTGAACAGAATCGCGAAGATCAGGAATACCGACAACCAGAGCGCGGCTGCGCGTCCGAAACCTTTCATAAGGGGTCCTTTCTCATTGAACCGAGTCCAATGGAGATTTCACCACAGAGCCCTTGAAAAAACAAATCTTTAGCCTTGATCAGGCAGATCGAGATTCTCGATGAGGAAGCCCTGTTTCACGGGTCGGAGACGGACCCCTCCGGGTAGACTGAGCGCACGGCGTCGTCCGCCTGCAGACAGTTGGTTTCGAAGCTCTTCCACTTGGGCTCTTCCGAGCGGCCGACCGATCGCCAACTCGATTGCCGCCTTCACGCCATGCAGCAGCTTGCCTGAAGAAGGCTGGTTCAGGCGCCCGGGGTAAGCCGCCAGCACATCCCGCACTGCCGGGAAGTGCTCTTCCAACAGCGGAAAGACCCGTCCTCTGGCCCAGGCCCGGAAACGTTTGGGGTCGGAGTTGGTCGGATCTTCGTGGAACTCAAGACCTTCCTCTGCGGCGTAAGCGCGGATCTGCGCTTTGCTCACTTGAAGGAAGGGTCTCAAGGTTTGGTCATCACGGAACAAAATTCCGCCCCCGAGCTCGAGCAACTCTCCGCGCAAAAAACGGAAGAGCACCGTCTCGGCCTGATCATCCAGATGGTGTGCGGTCAAAACCGTTGAATAGGCCTTGCCACTGCCGGTCAGGGTCCGGAAAATCTTCTGGCGCTTCAACCGGGCATCCTCCTCGAGGTTCCGGCTCTCGAGTTGCCGCCCCCGAGGTGCCGGCAATCGCTGGCTCATAAACTGAAGGCCCAGCGCCTCCGCCAGATGCCGCACCGAATCAGGCTCTTCTCGGGCCGACTCCGGTCTCCAGCCGTGATCGAGATGCAGTAGGGTGATCTGCCCGGATGCGACGACCTTCCGGCCGTATCGCCCCAACAGGTGCGCCAGGACCATCGAATCCACTCCTCCCGAAACCGCGATCAGAACGCGACCCTCGAGAGGCAGGCTCACTTGCTCCTCTTTGAAAGTCCGGATCACCTGACGGATCAGGGCACCCCCTACCCGACCGGGTGAGGGATAAATCGTGTTGGAAGGGGAAGGCACTCAGTTCCTGCCCTTCATGGGGAACAAGGCGGCCCGATTCGGATCGATATCCAACCAACAGGAAAACTGCTCATCCCGGGTTTGATCCCGGGTGCAGGTCAGGTGGCTCCCCATCCGCGTGCTCACTCCACTTTCGGGCAGCTTCGTATAAAGAACGGCCGAATAGAGCAGCGGGATTCTCAGGGTCAGATGCCCCCCCGCGGCCTCGGGATGCACCTCGATCAGTTCGCCATTTTCGTCGGGCTTTCGTGGATCGGGATTCGCCGGAATCAAATCTCCCGGAGCCCGGATCGGTACCGGAGCCCCCTCAGGAAGGTTCAATGCCAAAATGCAGCGTGTGCCCCGTGTCCGCTTGAGACACTGCAGGTGGACTCCGGTTTTTGAGGCCATTCCAGTCCGGCCTTGAGCCTGCTCTTCGGCGAGTCCGAGACTGCGGTAAACCAGATCGGCATCGGCACCCTGCAATTCCAGCCGAAGCGCCCCGCCCTCCCACTCCTGCATGGCAAAGGTCGTGGTCGCATCTACCGGCACTCCATGAGGAACCGGAGGCTTCAATTGATTGAGAGAAGAGGCGGCGTACCCGTTGGCCTGGAGTAACCGTGTCGGAGCCCTCTGGGGACCACACGCTCCCAAACCGAGCAGGAGAAAAACCCATGAACATTTATGACGCATCATGCCCGCCCCCCATGCGGAGCGGATTTTACTCCGGAAACAGGCAAAAGTAAAGCCTTCAGGTGAGGAGCTTCACCCCTGCCCCCCGCACGGTGAGCAAGTGTTTCGGATGCTCGGGATCGGGCTCGATCCTTTTTCTGAGCTGGGTCATCAGATAATCGACCGTACGGGTCTTCGGAAGAAAGGTGAAACCCCAGACATCCTTCAGCAAACGGTCCTTGCTGACAATGTCACCCTCGCGTTCCAGGAGGTACGAGACAAATTTGAACTCCAGAGGGGTCAATTGCACCGGATTCCGGTCGGTATGCAAGGTCAGAGTTCCGGGATCGAGCCACCAACCGCTCCGTTTCTCTTCATTCCCGGGTGCCGGGACCCTTCTCCCGAGCGCCTCAACCCGGGCCTCGAGTTCCCGGAAAGAAAACGGTTTCGGGAGGTAATCGTCCGCCCCGAGGCGGAGCCCCTGGATCCGCTCGTCCACTCCGGACTTGGAACTCAGAATCAGCACCAGAGAATTCGAACGCCGGGGATGCGAGAGCAACACCGTCCCTTCACCGTCCGGAAGATTCCGATCCAGAATCCAGATCCCGTAAGTCCCCGAGGCTAGGAAGCGCCCCGCCTCTCTCAAGGTTTTGGCCCAATCGCATTCGAGGCCCATTTTTTTGAGCGAAAGAACGATGGTGTCCCCGAGAACCAGCTCATCCTCAACCAGCAGGACCCGCATCATGCGAAATACCCTTCGATCACAAACTGCGCGCCACGGCCCTCACCGAGGCTCCGACCGCTCAAAGCGATCCCCATCGCTTTCGATGCGCTCGCAGAAAGATAAAGACCAAGCCCGGTGCCCGGAATGGAGTGGGTCTTCTGTCCTCCTGAATCTCCTTCGAGCCTGGAAAACCTTCTGAAAAGAGCTTTTTCACGACCGGGTGCAAAGCCGAGCCCCTGATCCTCGACGGAGATCTGCCAGCGGGTTTTCCAGAAAAAAAATTGCGAATGCACGGTCCTGCACCGGACCTCGACCCGGGGCTTGCCGAGTGCGAACTTCCGGGCATTGTCGAGTAAATTGCGGAAAATGAGTTCGAACAACACCGGATCGATCAGAACAGATCGGGGAAAGGCATCTCCCGTGAGACGGATCTCGGCCTCCGGGCCGAGCAGCTCTTCGAAACTCTTCCAGCGCCCCTTCATCCAGTCATTCAAATCGACCCGCACGAGATTCACCTTCAGGCGCGACTCCCGGAGACGGGCCGCCTGAAGCAACAATTCGACATCGGACCGGAGGCGTTCAAGCTCCGCACCGTGCGATGACCAGAGCCGGGAACGTTCGTCTTCACTGAGAGGATGGTCCGGATGCTTCAGCAAATCAGAGACCAGCGTCAGCGAGGCGAGCGGAGTCCTGAGCTCATGCGAGATCCGGTCCAAGAAATCGGCCTGGACCTGGCTGACTCTCATCTCCCGGAGCAAGCGGGCGAAAAACAGGATCAGCGATCCGATGATCCCGATGAACCCGATGGCACCGACGATGATCTTTCCCCAGGGCGTCTCTTCCCACGAGATGTTCTGGACCAACTCCACGTTATAAATGGTCGCCATGTATCCGGCGAAAATCAGCCCGAGAACCAGAATGAAGACCCAAAGACCGACCCTGGGTCTAGAAACGACTTTTTCGAGTTTCATGGGTCACCCCGGAAGTCCAAAGCGCGATGAAGACCAAGTCGGCGCAGAGCAGATGCACGAGCTGCATCCAGTTCGGTGCCATCAGGATCCAATTCAAAATTCCGAGCAAAAACTGGAGGACCACACCGCCCAGGAGGAAATTCCTGACCCGGCTGAACTCCAGGGCCTCGAGCTTACGGCTCCAGTAAAATACCGAACCGATCCACAGAGTCGCCAGAATGGGATGAAGGAATCGCAGTCGCACGGTGAAATGCGAACTCCGGTCGAAATCCGCCGCTAGACCGTCAGCAAGGCTCTTCGACGGGAACAAGGTATCGCCGAGAGCGGTCACAGCTCCGCTCATCCCGAGTAAAAGAAACAACCCGGCACTGAACCAAAACGACGGATCCCGAGGCAAAAAACGTCGGGGGGGTGATTCAAAATCACCCTCGTCCCGCGCGAGCCAGAGGGTCGAAGTGAGACAGGCCAGAAGAAACATCGTGTTTACCAGATGGAGGGAGATGGAAACCGCACGCGCCACCGATTGATCGAACTCAACCAGCTTCAACAGTACCAGACCCGCACCCAGCAAGGCCTCGAGGATGATGGCGATCAAAGACCACCTCGCAGCCGTTCTGACCAGCGAGTGCCGGTCGGCAATCTTTCTCGCCCAGAAAAATGAAATCACCACCCAGACGAGCGAGAGTCCGCTCGAAAGCCGATGGGCGAATTCGATCACGGTCTGGATCCTCGGAGCGGTCGGAATCACCTGCCCGTTGCAAAGCGGCCAATGATCGCCGCACCCTGCGCCGGACCCGGTCGCCCGGACATACGCGCCCCAAACAATCACCGCCAGGCAATACACCAGACTGAAGATCTGGAACCGGAAGAACGCTTTCCTCGAGACCGCGGCTCCGGTCATTTCTTTTTCCTCTCGAGCGCGGCAGCCGTGAGTTCTTTCCATTTGATACTGCAGCCCATGGACGGAATCGCCTTCTCATCGAAGTCGCTCCGGCCCGAAGCCAGGGTCTCCATCGCTTCACGCAACTCCTGGCGCTTCACCTTCGATTCGTCCTGCCAGGAATCGTCGATCCTTCCGCGGTAGCGGAGCAGGAACTTCCCGTTCACGTTTTCGTAAAGGTATGGATCCGGAGTGCAAACCGCATCGTAAGCTTTGGCAACCGCCTGAGTCTCGTCAAAAACATAGGGAAACGGGAGATTCCACTCTTTTGCCGTGACCACCATGTTTTCGAAACTGTCGGCGTCTTTGTAGAGCGGATCGTTCGAATTGATCCCGATCACGGCGATTCCACGGGCGGCATAATCCCGCGCCAGTATCGAGAGTCTTTCGTGAATCGCAATCACATACGGACAGTGATTGCACATGAACACCACCAGGAGACCCTTCTGTCCGAGAAAGGAATCCGTACTGTAAGTCTTACCGTCGACACCCCGCAAGGAAAAGGGAGGCGCCTCCGAACCCGGTACCGAAGCAGTCGAATATTCAAGAGCCATGGGCCGACCCTAACACAAAAACCCCTCGCCGGAGAGTCCGCTTTCGTGCAGAATCTTGCCATATGGCCCTCATCCAGACGAACAAGCCCTTCGGTCCACCTCAAAAACCGACCAAATTCCGTCGTCTGGCGGTCGGTAGCTGGAGCACCCCGGACAATCCTACCATTTACGGGGTTTTGGAACTCAATGTCGAGAAAGCCCTCTCCTACCTCGATCAGCTCCGGAGCAAGACAGAAGAGAAACTCACCATCACCCATTTCATCGGGAAAATGCTCGCTGAAGTCATGGCACTCCATCCCGAGTTGAACTGCGAATTGCGATTCGGAAAATTCTATCCGCGCAAGTCCGTGGACCTTTCTTTCCAGGTTGCGATTGAGGACGAGGAAGCCGACTTCGGTCTGAAGCACCGGCATGACCTGTCTTCAGGAATTGTGCGGGATGCGCATTTGAAATCGGTGATCCAGATCGCACGGGAACTGAACGCCTCCGCGCGCCAGATCCGGGGACAGAGTGATCCCGCCTTCTCCGGGATCAAAAAACTGAGCGGGATCGTGCCGGGCATGCTCCAAACCACCGCAGTGGGCATTCTGCAATGGATCATCCGGACTCTCAACCTCTGGAGTCCGCTTCTCGGCATTCCAAAAAACGCCTTCGGGTCCTTGCTGATCACCAATGTAGGATCACTCGGGCTCGACTTCGCCCTCCCGGCCTTGTTTCCGCCCTCGGGGGTTCCATCGATTATCGCAGTCGGCGCCATCTACCGCGCTCCGGTGTATGAGACCGATGATGCCGGAACCGTGACCCGGACCCGTCTCGAACGATTCGTGCGCCTGTGCGGAGCTTTCGACCATCGCTACATCGACGGCATGCACGCCTCAAGGATCGCCCGGGACATGCGCCGCTTCACAGAACACCCCGAACTCTTCAAAAACGGCGACTCGGTCTGATCAATTCCTGCGACGGAGCGGCAAGGCCGATCCACGGGCGGTCCGCACCGTCGAAGCTTGGAGCCGCTTCTGTTGAGCCGGACTCTCCGCATAGCGGGACTCGAGGGCCTTCAACCGGCCGAACTCGGCATCCATCTCCGGCACCGAGAGCTTTTTGCTCCGGATCTCATTCAACGGACCGGTCGGAAGGGGGCGTTTCCCGTTGGTCTTGGCGGCATGGCCGAGACTGATCAAGGTCAGCCCGATAATAAAGCCTCCCAAAAACCAGGCATAGTGAGTCCAATTCTTCTTTGAGGAGTCCATAGTGACCCTTCCTTCCGTGCACGCATGAAGCAATGTCCGTACCAACTCCCGCATTGCGCCAAATCCAAATCAACCGTTCCCGAACTCTATTCCTTGGCCCCTTCCCCCGCGGGGGTGTATAAATTCCAGACAGTTGGCCAAAACCTATGAAATCCGATTCACCGATCCGCCTGCGTGGGGTCAAGCAAAACAATTTAAGGAACCTCGACCTCGAAATCCCGAGACGTCGCCTGACGGTCATCACGGGACTCTCCGGTAGCGGAAAATCCACCCTCGCCTTCGAAACCCTCTATGCCGAAGGCCAGCGACGGTATGTCGAGAGTCTCTCGACCTATACCCGTCAATTCCTCGAGAAGATGCCGAAGCCCGAACTCGATTCGATCGAGAACATCCCCCCGGCCATCGCACTCGAGCAGCGGAACACGGTTCTCAACTCGAGAAGCACCGTGGGCACTCAGACCGAGATGCTCGACTTTCTCAGACTGTTCTTCACCAAAGCCGGTTCTTTGATCTGCAAGGTCTGTCAGGCCAAGGTGATCGACATCACGCCCACCCAGTTGTCCCAGGCTCTTTGGCAGCGGGGCCAGGGCAAAAAATTCGCCCTCTGTTCTCCTTTGGAGCTTTCATCCGACGGCAAGGACAAAGCCCGCAGTTTCGTCGAGAACTATTTTGCCATTCTGGCCGAACAGGGATTCAGGCGCGTCTTCTGGACCCGGACCCGGAGGTGGCACCTGCTTGAGGATCCGATTCCCGAAGGACTCTCCCGTGATTCTCTGATCGCGGGCGAGATCCACCTGCTCATGGACCGCTTCGATCTGAGCGGAACCCAGATCGATCCCGACATTCAAACCCGCTTCGAGGATTCTTTCGAACAAGCTCTCAAATTCGGGTCTCAAAGACTGAGCGTCATCGACCTCGAGACCCTGGAGGCCCGGGTCCACCAGACCGGTTTCGCGTGTTTTGAATGCGGCACCCGGTACACCCGCCCTTCACCCAATCTCTTTTCTTTCAATAGCCCGCTCGGAGCTTGCCAGAATTGCAACGGTTTCGGGTTCACACTCGAAGTCGACGAGAAAAAAGTCGTTCCCGACACCAGACTCCCGCTCGACGAGGGCGCGATCGACCCGCTGGCCAAGCCCTCTTCGGAATCGGAATTCAAAACGTTTCTCAGGCGTTGCCAGAAAGAAGGCATCCGGACCGGTCAAAATTGGTCGGGACTGACCGCCAATCAAAAGAAATGGGTGTGGGCACGCGTCCTCGAATTCTTCAAAGACCTCGAAAACTACCGCTACAAGTTCCATGTGAGGATTTTCATCAGGAGGTACCAGACGCCCGTGGAGTGCACCACCTGTCATGGCTCGAGACTCAAGCCCGAGGCCCTCGATATCCGGGTGCGTGGAAAAAACCTGGCCGATTTGTTGAAACTTTCTTTGAAGGACCTGCTCGTTTGGTTCGAGAGCCTCGAATACTCCCCGGCGGAGCGGGAGCTCATGAAGGATTTGCACCCGCAGATCATCCGCCGTCTCGGCTTCCTTTGCAGGATCGGTGTCCCCTACCTCACTCTGAACCGGCTGACGCGGACCTTGTCCGGAGGTGAGTTCCAGAGGATCAATCTGGCCACCCACCTTGGAAACGGACTTTGCGGAACTCTGTACGTTCTCGACGAGCCGACTATCGGGCTCCATCCTGTCGATACCGAGAAACTCCTCGAAATTTTGCGTGAGCTCCGGGATCAGGGAAACACCCTGGTCGTGGTCGAGCACGAAACGCGCATCCTCGAAGATGCGGATTGGATCATCGAACTCGGCCCAGAAGCCGGGCGGAAGGGCGGCGAGCTGGTGGCCATGGGGACCCCGGACACAGTGGTACGCTCGAATCGGGCACGCACCGCCCGTTTTCTCGCTCCCGGCGGCACCCGCCCGGTACGCCGCCACCCCCTTCGTACCGGTCCGGTTCCCGAGCTCCGGATCACCGGTTGCCGTGAGCACAATCTTAAAAATCTCGATGTGACCATTCCGCTTCAGCGACTCGTGGTTGTCACTGGCGTGAGTGGTTCCGGTAAGACCACCCTGATCCACCAGACCCTCGCACCGGCTTTGGTCCAACGTCTGGAATCCGGAGCCGACTCCGAGGCAGGAGACGATTCTGAAGACGCCGCACTCTCCGGATCCGGAGCCTTCGATCAGCTCACCGGTGTGGAGCATCTCGATCATGTGATCTTGCTCGATCAGAAACCCATCGGTAAGAACTCCCGTTCGAATCCGGCCACCTACCTGAAGGCCTGGGATGAGATCCGGAAGATCCTCGCTTCCCAATCGATCGCGCTCAGTCGCGGCTACACTCCGGGACACTTTTCGTTCAACGTCGACGGAGGTCGTTGCCCCACCTGCAAGGGTGAAGGCGAGATAGCGATCGACATGCACTTCATGGCCGAAGTGAAGCTGCCCTGTGAAGACTGCGGAGGAAAACGCTTCATCAAGCCCCTGATGGACGTGAAGTTCAAAGGGCGTTCGGTCGCCGATCTGCTGGCGACGACCATCGAAGAGGCCCATGAACTCTTCTTCGAATACCCCGACCTCCGTAAAAAGCTTCAAGCACTCAAGGATGTGGGGCTCGGCTACCTCGAACTCGGTCAGCCGGGACCGACCCTATCAGGGGGCGAAGCCCAACGGCTCAAGATCGCTCTGACCTTGTGTGAAGAAGGGGGACGCCCGTCTCGGGATCTTTTCATCCTCGACGAACCCACCACCGGGCTCCATCAAGATGACGTTCAACACTTGCTCGAAGTACTCCACCATCTGGTCGAGCGTGGAAAGAGCGTGATCCTGATCGAGCATCATCTCGATGTGATCGCCAATTCGGACCATGTGATCGATCTCGGTCCCGAGGGAGGCGAGGCCGGAGGCCTGCTCATCGGTGAGGGGCCGCCTGAACTTCTCTCCCGCCATCTGCAATCGAAGACGGGATTGGCGCTCCGCGAGGCGGGGCTTTCCACAGCCTCATCCGATCAGCCAGCCCCCATCCACCGGCAATGAAACACCGGTGATGAAGCTCGATCGGTCAGAACACAGCCAGAAAACCGCATCGGCCACCTCACCCGCTACGGCGATCCGGCCCATCGGCTCGGCGGTGACCAGACTCTGCCTCTTGCCCTCATCTCCACGGGTGTAACGGTCGATCATCGGTGTCTGGACTGGGCCGGGACAAACCGCATTGATCCGGATTCCGGCCCGCGCGAACTCCAGGGCGGCACTTTCGGTAAGACCGATGACCCCGTGTTTACTTGCCGAATAAAGAGCGCTCTCGCTCACACCCACCAACCCCGCAACGGAGGAGCAGTTGACGATGGCCCCCTTCCCCTGTTTTTGCATGGCCGGAATCTGGTACTTCATGCAGAGCCAGACTCCCTTCAAATTGGTCCCGATCACATCATCCCAGTCCGAGTCAGTCGTGTGGGGCAGGCCGGTGCTCCGCCCTTCGACTCCCGCATTATTGAATGCGCAATCGATCCGACCGAAGGACTCGAGAGTCCTCCCGACCAGAAGCTGGACATCGGTCTCACGGGTCACATCACACCGGATGAAAAGGGCTGTGCCCCCAGAGGCCTCGACCTCGCGTGCGGTGGCGACTCCGCTGGCCTCGGAACGATCAGCGACGACCACCCGATACCCCTCCCGCGCAAATAACAGGGCCGTGGCCCTTCCGATGCCGGATCCGGCACCTGTGATCAGAATGACTTCCTGGTTCGAGAGACTGTGATGGTGTTCAATCATGGCACAGCAGATCTGTACAAGGTCCGTGCCGGATTCCTCACAAATAAAAAGCCCCGCCGGCATCGCCGGCAGGGCCATTCTGAAATCATGCGGGACGGATCGTCCCCCGAATCAATACCGGATCGGAGTCGCAGGGAGGATCGGCACGAGCTTGAGCGGCGTGCTTCCCTCGATCTGATTGCTCTGATCGTTCATGTGAGCCACGACCGCCAATTGGACCAGGCGACCGTTGTGCTGCCCTACCGAGATCGTCGAATCGTCGACCGGGAAGTACGGATTCTGGAGCATGCGCTCGGTGGCCAGCCAAGGCTGGCTGTTGAAATCCACCTTGAAGAAACTCCGTCCGCCACGCGAAACGATGGTCCCGTTCAGGAGGTAAGTCTCGTTCTCAGCGAGTTCAAACTTGGTGTTGGCCTTGCGGAGCGGAAACGGAATCCGTTCTCCATCCACTTTAGGAATGACGCATCCGTTGCCCGGATTGTTCGCCAGTGCCTCTGCTCCCGGAATCCCGGCCAGCAGCATCAGCCCGATGACGCTCATGATGATGTGTTTCATGTGTTTTCCCCTTCGATCATACGGATCTTGAGTTCCGGTGCCAGACGGTAGCCTTGTCTCCAATTGAGGAGATACTGGGGCTTCCTTGGATCCGGCTCGAGAAGTTTCCTGATCCTGTTGATGTTGTAATACAAACGACCATCGTCCGCGTCCGGATTGTATTTCACTTTCCAGACCTTTTCGACGATCTCCTCCTTCGACAAACCTTGCCTTCCGTCACCCTGGTCGCGCCCGTGCGCCAATGCCAGCTGACGGAGGATCTCCACCAGCACGTGCTGGCGTCGTAAATTGATCTCTCCTTCCCGGGTCCTCACCAGAATCCGGTTCAGATCGATCTCGAGATCCACCCGGTTCAGGTTGAGCTTCATCCGCTCTTCCGCGATCCCGAGCCTCAAGTTCTTCAATTCCTCCTGGACCACAGCCTTCTCGAGCAAATCGAGGTAGAACCGGGCCTGAACGAAATCCTGCTCCTGACGGGCGATGACTGCGAACCCGTACAGGACATAAAGGTAATGGTACCAATTGTGATCCGAAACCGATTCGGCAAACGCCCGCTGGAGCCACTTCTTGGCGAGCGCCAGATCTCCACTGCGTTCGGCCAATCGGCAAAGCATCAGATAGGTGGAAGCGAGAATTCCACGGGGCCGCTCCCTCTCCGCATAAGCGAGGATGACCTCACCGAGATAGCGGGCGCGCCCGAGCTTGCCCTGGGCCTGCGCCACCACGGACAAAGAAAGGAGTGCCTGGGCTTTCGAACGCATGAACTCCCGATAGAGGTCGGGGGTCATGTTCTTCACGGAATTTTCCTCGGCTTCCACTTCTCTCCAGAACCGGTGAAACAGGATCTGGGCTTTTTTGTAGCGGGCGTTCCGGAAGGCGACGATTCCCTTGCAGTACCAAGCCTGAGGACTCAGATTGCCGGAATGCTGGGCCACGAAGGTCTCAAGCTCGCTCACCCACTTCTGGATGCCGGCCTCGTCTCCGATCTCACTGGAATGACGGAGCAACTGGGCGAGCGAATCGCTGATGCCCCGGTAGTCGCGGTCGGCCTTGGCGCGCTCGAGAGCCAGCGCAAAATAAGATCCTGCATCCCGCAGTTCACATTTCTCGACACGGAGATTCCCACGACGGATGAGTTCCTTGGTGGAAAGCCCTTCGAGCCCGGCTGTGGAGAATAATGACTCCGCCTTAGGCTGCGTTTCAGGGTTGAGATTTTGAAACAGATTGTCCAAGTCGCGCTCCGGCATCCCCAGTTTAAGTTGCAGGGCGACACTAGACGGAATAGAACCATGGGTCAATATGCTCCTGAACTTTTTTAAGTGGTACCGGGGTCCAAGCCCCACTCCGAGGACTCCTTTCCTGTTCCTTCACGGACTCGGGGGCACCGGACGCATCTGGAGACCCATTGCTGCCTCCCTTGAAGATGGGGTCCCCTGCTACGCCCCCGATCAGCGGGGCCACGGGCAGAGCCGACCGGTACCGGAGGACCAGCAGAAACACTTCCATGCTCTCGATTATGCTCGGGATTTGCTAGAGTTCCTCGATCGTGAATCCCTGCCCCGGGTCCATCTGGTCGGCCACTCGATGGGGGTCCGCTCGGCCCTCGCGCTTTGTTCTCTGGCCCCCTCTCGGATCAAAAGCCTCCTCGCGGTCGACATCGGAATCAGCTCAGCCTGGGGTGGAGGCATCGGAGAACCCTTGGCCTCATTCATCTCCCGCCTTCCCCGAGGTTTCCCGGACCGAGCCTCCCTGAAGGAGCATCTGTTCAGCCAGTGTCCGGACCCGGCCATCGCCCAGTACCTCTCCGCCGTGGCTCAACTGAAGGCCGGGCCACCCGAACAGTGGGAATTCCCCTTCGACCATGAAGCCCTGATCCAAACGATCCATCAGGCTCACGAAGCACCGATCGGTGAATGGCTGCGCAGCACCCTCCAGAATGGAATCCCCTGCCTGTTTTTAAGGGGAGAGCGCTCGAAAGTCTGGCTCAAGCCGGACTACGAGACCCAAAAATCACAATACGCCCACCCCCTCCTCCGATTCGAGGAATGGGAGGATTGCGGGCACGGAATCCCCTTCGAGCAAAGGCTCAGGTTCACCGGAACCCTAAAAGAAATCACTGACCGAGATCGGCTGTGAGCGGAACAGAAGAACCCTTGCCTTCGACGACCACGGAATCATTCCGGCTCACCTTGGCGTTCTTCATGAAAGAGCGGAGAAACTCGCTCATCACCGCCTGCTGGCGCTGACCCTGGAGCTTCTTCAAAGTCTCAGTGCGATCTTTCTCGGTCAATTTAGAACGATCGAACGATTCCGAGGCAACAGCCTGGGCGATGAAAGTCCCGGCAGGGAGTGAGAACTCACGGACTCCGTCCTCTTTCTTCAAAGTCAGAAGCTGGTCTTCGATGGAACGCACCGAACCCACGCCCGGAATAATATTGGTTTCACGGCTCAGCCATTCGGAGGTCTTGGCCTGGATCTTCACTTCCTTCAGAAGATCTTTGATCCGGGCATCAGCTCCCTTACCCAGTGCAGGAACGATCTCTTTGGTGAGCTCGGCCACCTTCGCATTCAAGGCTTTCCCCTGCTCCTCGGACTTCAGCTCTTTGGGAAGCAGCTTTCTGACCGACTCGTTGTCGAGGTAAACGTACTTCAACTTGGCCCGAGTCTTCATCCGAGCGAGCTCGCTCTCCACTTCACGATCCGAAACATGGGCGAGCTGTCCGAGAAACTCACGGAAGTTCTGCTCCATGATGTCCTGGGCCACAAGTTCTTCGAAGCGGACATCGGTGTACTGGTTCGCAGCCAACACCGCTTTGTATTGCATTTTGTCAAAACGACCGTCTTTCTTGAAGGAGTCCATCTTGACGATCTGTTCACGGATCTGCTCCGGAGAGGGCATGAACCCCTCTTTTTTAGCCATCTGGATCATGACCTTGCGCTGGGCCAAGTCCTGAAACACCGCTTCAGCGATCCGGAACTGGGCGATTTGCTCCTCGGTGATCTTTCCCCCGAGCATGCCCTTCAACATCTCCACCCGCTGATTCAAGGCTCGCGAAAACTCGGAATAAGGAATGGTCTCGCCGTTCACTTCACCTGCCACACCCGGTCCGCCTGAAAGTGAGCTCCGGGTGAAAATCCCGGAGAACACAAAAACCACCACAATCACGCCCATCACACCGAAAATGATGGCAGGTCCGAACTTGCTTCGCATCGCACTGATCATGAATTTATCCTTTTGCACCCCATTGAAACACAAGATAGGATATTTGCAATGCTAAAGCTCATTAAGCAATATCGATTTTACTTGATATTACTCCTGTTTTTGCTGATTCCGGTCCTCTCGATCGACAGCACCAACCGGACGCCGCGTGAGTACCGTCCCTACGACCGGATCGCTCTTGCGATCACCACACCGTTCGAGATTGCGATCCACTGGACTCTCGACTCGATGGTCACCTTCTACGAAAATTACATCGCCCTCTGGAAAACGCGTAACGAGAACGATTCCCTGATCCAAGAAAACCGCAAACTCGTCAACACCATCCTGAACCTGAGGGAGCTCGAGCAGGAAAACATCCGTTTGCGTTCGCTCTTCCAATTCAAAGAAAGCTTTAAAATCGAAACCGTGATGGCTCGCATGATCGCCAAAGACGTTTCAACCGAGTTTCGCGCCATCCGCATCAACCGTGGTAAAGACAGCGGCATTCAGCCGAACATGGCGGTGATGAACGCCGAAGGTGTGGTCGGTCGCATCCTGCGGGTGGACGAGAACACCTCGGATGTGGTGACCCTGCTCGACCCTCTCTCTGCGATCGATGCTTACATCATGCGCTCGAGAGCCAGAGGCATCGTGGAAGGACTCACCGATTCACTCTGTCAGCTCAAGTTCGCACTCCGAGTGGATGACATCCAACCCGGGGATCTGCTCCTTTCGAGCGGTCTCGGCGGAAACTTCCCGAAAGGCGTACCGGTCGGAACCATCATCAAGGTGACGCGGAAATCCTTCGGGATCACCCAAAAGGTCGAAGTGAAACCCTCAGTGGACTTTTCGAAACTCGAAGAAGTCCTCGTGGTCACGAAGACCGATGCGGCACCCGCCCATGTCGAATTGATCGACGGCTCCAAGATCGAAACAGCTCCGAAGGCCACTCCTGCACCCAAAGGGAAGCCCCGTCCATGAAGTCCAGGATGCTGAAGCTCCTGAACCTGCCGGGAATGATCCTGTTCGCACTGGTCGCCCTCGCGCTTCAAGGAACCCTGTTCAACAACCCTTCGCTCGCATTTTTCCAGCCCGATGTCATTTTATTCCTGGTGCTTTGGGCGGCGATGAAACGGGAATTCCTCGAGGGCGGCCTCCTCACTCTGGCCTTCGGTCACCTGGTCGAAATCAAATCGGCGGCACCTGCCGGCCTCTTCCTCTGCACCTACATGTCCTTGTTTCTCACCGCGCGTTTCCTTTACCGGAACTTCCAAGTCCTCAATAAAAGGTCCCTGGTCGTGGTGGGCATCGGCGCCGCCTTGATGACCCAGCTCATGATCCTGCTGGTGCTGTTCCTGCTCGATAAGGCCGACAATCAGTGGTTCCACACCCTTCAGCTGCTGGCACCCACCTCGATCGCTCACGGCCTGCTCATTCCCTTCGTGTTCCGGTTCCTGCACTATTTCGATTACCGCACCCTGAAGAGTCCGGACGCCGAATACCGCTACGAACGCGACTTCCACCTCGACGAGGAGCCGATCTGACATGGCATTCATCGGAAACGAAGAACAGATCCGGTATCTCCAGGAAAGGTTCCGTTTTGTTTACGGCATCCTTTTCATCGGCCTCGGCGTCCTCCTCTCCCGGATGGTCTATCTCCAGGTGTTCAACGGCGAACAAATGCGCCAGTACGCGGAAGAAAACCGGATCAAACGTGTGAAGATCCCCGCACCGCGCGGCATGGTCTTCGACCGGCACGGAAAACTTCTGGTCGACAACCGGCCTGCATTCAACGTGTTGATCACTCCGCAATACCTGAACGAATCCGGAAGGCAGAAAGAGGTCCTCTCGAAACTGTCATCCCTGATCCACCTCCCCGTGTTCGAGATCGAAAAACGTCTACAGAAGGCCAAGTCCCAGGCGACCTTCATGCCTGTGGTGATCAAGGACAACCTCACCCGTGACGAGGTGGCCGAACTCGAGACCTGGAAAATCGACATGCCTGGCGTGGAAGTCGAGATGGCGATTTCACGCTCGAACCTGGCACAGGATGTCGGCTCGAATCTTTACGGTTACATCGGCAAGGTCAGCCAACCCGAACTCCCGGTTCTGAACAAAGTCGCCAACCGCAAGTATCAACTCGACGATTATGTCGGAAAGAGCGGTCTCGAAAAAGAATTCGAGGATCAACTCCGCGGAGTCGACGGTTCCGAATTGGTCGAGGTGGACGCTCTCGGGAGGAGTATCGAACCCTCGAAACGCAAGGATCGCGTCCTGGCCCAGGCCCGTGAAGAGCCTTTCGTTCCAGGGAAGAACCTAGTGCTTTCCGTCGATCAGGACCTTCAAATGGCTGCAGTTCGAGGCTTCGGAGAGAAAAACGGAGGCTTGATCGCTCTCGATCCCCGGAACGGCGAAGTGCTGGCAATGGTATCGCGTCCATCTTTCGACCCTGCTGATTTTTCACGCGGAATCGAGCAAGACCTCTGGGCGAAGCTCATCGCGGATGACAATCATCCTCTTCGTGACAAAACCATCCAGGACCACTATTCACCGGGGTCAACTTTCAAGACCATTACAGCAATCGCAGCCCTCGAAGAAGGCGTGATCGACCAAGACACGACATTCAATTGCGGCGGATCCATCAGTCTCGGGAGCCGCAAGGTTCACTGCTGGAAAAAAGAGGGGCACGGTAGCGTGAACGTCGTCTCTGCGCTCACCCACTCTTGCGACGTATTTTTCTACCGTGTCGCGCAGAAACTGAAGTCCGTTGACGACATCGCCAAGTACGCCATGCACCTCGGTCTCGGAAGAAAGACCGGGATCGAACTCGGACGCGAAGTCCCGGGCCTGATTCCGACAGAGGCATGGAAGCAGAAGCGTTTCAATGTTCCCTGGTCTCCGGGTGAGACTCTCTACGTCGCCATCGGCCAGAGCTTCGTGCTCACCACAACCATCCAGCTGGCCAACGCCTACGCCGCGCTGGTGAACGGAGGCACACTCTTTAAGCCCCATGTGGTCCGGAGCATCCAGAGCGAGGAAGGCAAAACCCTGAAAGAGTTCACCACCCAGGTGCTGGATAAAACCAAGCTGAAGCCGGAGACTCTGAAACTGGTCACAGACGGACTCTGGGGAGTGGTGAACATGCCCGGGGGTACGGCCTATTCCCAACACATTCCGGGAATGGAGTTCGCCGGAAAAACCGGAACCGTCCAGGTAGTCACCCAGAAGGCCGACAAGATCTACCAGAAGTGCGAGAACCTCCGGTACGCCCAACGGCATCACGGCGTGTTTGTCGGTTATGCTCCAATTCAGAATCCATCCATTGTCGTAGCGGTGGTGGCGGAACACGCCTGCTCCGGTTCGCACGGCGCGGCACCGATCGCACGAGAAGTGGTCAAGACTTATCTCCAGAAATACTATCCCGACCTGTACAGCGACCGGGCCATCCAGGATCGTAAGCAACTGGAACGCGAAAAAGCCAAACGGGCCAAGATGAATCAAGGGGAATGAGCGATGACCTATACCTCGATGGAGACCAATCTCGACCAGACCTTCGACCCGAACCGGACTTCATCTTATGAAGAAGAGTTCAAGTGGCTGAAGTGGATCCCTCTGATTCTCGAGATCGTCATTCTCTCGGTCGGGATGATGAACCTTCTGAGCGCCACCGGGGTGGAAGACAAGTCACTGGGCCTCTGGAAGAACCAGGCCGTATCGATCGGCCTCGGCACGGTGGTGACCCTGATTCTCCAATTCCCCCACTACAGCTTCCTTTCCCGCCTTGCCTACCTGATTTACATCGGCAACATGGGACTCCTCATCGCGGTGCTCGCGTTCGGTAAATCCTCCCTCGGTGCCAAACGCTGGATCAACCTCGGAGGATTCAGCCTCCAGCCGTCCGAGCTCATGAAACTCTCGATGGTGATCTTCCTCGCCAAGTATTTCGAGAACAAGAACACCACCCAGGGACTGAAGCTGACCGATTTGATTGTCCCGAGTCTGTTCGTGGTCATTCCGGTGTCGTTCATCATCGTCCAGCCGGATCTTGGAACCGCCATGATCATCCTTCTCGTCTACGGATCGATGCTGCTTTTCCTCAGGATCCAACCCAAGATCTTGCTTTTGCTCTCTGTGGTGGCTGCGATCTCGCTTCCAGTCGTTTACAATTACGGCCTCAAGCCCTACCAGCGCCAGCGGATCGTCACCTTCATCGATCCGATGAGCGATCCGAAAGGTGCGGGGTACAACTCCATCCAGTCGATGATCGCCGTAGGCTCGGGCCAGCTTTGGGGCAAGGGTTTCAAAAAAGGAACCCAGGCCCACCTGAACTTCCTGCCCGAGCACCACACCGACTTCATCTTCTCGGTCTTCAGTGAGGAATGGGGGTTCATCGGCTGTTCCGTGCTCCTGCTCCTGTACGGCCTGTTCATCATGAGCGGGCTTTCGGTCGCCTATCAATCGAACGATAAATTCGCCTCATTACTCGCCTTCGGAATCGTCTCGATTTTCTTCTGGCACGTGTTTGTGAACATGGGAATGGTCATGGGCATGCTTCCGATCGTAGGGGTTCCGCTTCCCTTCATGAGTTACGGAGGCTCGGCCTTGCTCACCGCCATGAGCGGAGTGGCCATCCTCGTCAACATAGCGAACAAGAAGTACATGTTCTGATTCCGGGAGTTTGAAAATGAGAAAAACCATCATCGAACCGTTCAAGATCCGGGTCACCGAACCCCTCGTACAGCTCGACCGAGCGAAGCGCGAGTCCGTTCTGAGAGAGGCCCACTACAATCTCTTCCTGGTCCGCTCGGAACATGTGACCTTCGATTTTCTGACCGACTCAGGCACCACCGCCATGAGTGCGGCCCAATGGGCAGCGATGATGGTCTCCGATGAAAGCTACGCCGGGTCGAGGAGCTTCCATCGATTCCGCGAGAAGGTCACCGGGATCACGGGCTACCCTCATGTGATCCCCACCCACCAGGGCCGGGCCGCCGAAAAACTCATGTTCGGCATCCTCCTGAAACCCGGCATGAAGGTGCCGTCAAACAACCATTTCGACACCACCCGGGCCAATATCGAGTACATGGGAGCCCAAGCGGTCGATCTGGTCATTCCGGAGGGCAAAATTCCGGAGCTCGAGCACCCCTTCAAGGGGAATATCGACATCGAGCGCCTCGATTCGTTTTGTAAAGAATTCAAAGACAAGATCCCGCTCGGAATGCTCACGATCACGAACAACACCGGAGGCGGTCAGCCGGTCAGTCTCGAGAACATCCGCGATGCGGCCCGGATCTATCACAAGTACGGCATTCCCTTCATTCTCGATGCCTGCCGCTTCGCCGAGAACGCCTGGTTCATCAAGACCCGCGAACCCGGGCGCGAACAGGACTCCATCCGGAAGATCGTCCGCGAGATCTTCGACCTTGCAGACGGTTGCATGATGAGCGCCAAAAAAGACGGTCTCGTGAACATCGGAGGCTTCATCGCGCTCAAGCACGAAAACTGGGTCCAGGACCTCCGGAATCAACTCATTTTGACCGAAGGCTTCCCGACCTACGGCGGACTCGCCGCCCGCGATCTCGAGGCTCTGACGGTCGGACTCGATGAGGTGCTTGAGGAAGACTACCTCCGCTACCGGATCGCCACCTCCCACTACATGGGCCGTCGACTCACCGAGCTCGGGATTCCGATCGTTCGGCCTGTCGGGGGACATGCCATTTACATCGATGCGGCCAAGTTTCTCCCGCAGATTCCCAAGTCGGAGTTCCCAGGCCAGGCGCTCGCGGTCGAACTTTACTTGCAAGACGGGATCCGAAGCTGCGAGATCGGATCCGTCATGTTCAAGGAGGCCGCCCCGATGGAACTGGTCCGCCTTGCCTTTCCGAGACGGGTCTATACTCAAAGCCACTTCGATTACATTCTCGAGGGCTTTGAGGAACTGAAGGCGAGATCCGCATCTCTCAAAGGATTCCGCATCACCGAAGCGCCCCCGTTTCTCAGACATTTCACGGCCAAATTCGCCCCTGTGTGAGCTTGGTGGGTTTTTATCTTGACTCGGTGTAAAAAACAGACAGGATCCGTCCGGATGAAACCGGTTGTGACTCTCCTGTTGCTGTTTTCCATCACCCTTTCAGCCCCGTCCATGGCCTGGGCCGGGATGTCCGCACGAAATTCTACAGAAAATTTTGAAGTGGAGTCCGGGGCGGCATTTCCCGTTTGCGGACTTCTGGTGGGAAAAGCCTTCAAAAGTGAAGTCGAAGTCGACCCCCACCAGCCGGACTGGAAAGACATCGAAGCCGATCAGACCGGAGTCAAAATCGGACTGAAGCAGCTGTCGCGAGCCGACTTTTCGCGCAGCTCCTGTTACCAGTCCTGTTCAGCAGTCTACCGCTGATTCAGCTCGCCTTCAGTTGCTGACGACCGGCGAGTCCCGGTGCTTTTCGGTGCCACGGGCGGTTCCGAAAAGCGAGCGGAGCTGGCCGCAGGCTGCGAGAATATCGCGCCCGCGCGAGATCCGGACCGTGGTCGTATAGCCCTGCGACAGCAGGTAACGCTGGAACTTCAGAACCGTATCGTCATTCGGGCGTTTGAAATCCGCGCCGGAATGCTCATTGAAGGGAATGAGATTCACCTTGGCCGGGATCCCACGGAGCATCTGGGCCACTCGCTTCGCGTCCTCGAGCGTATCATTGAAATCACGGAGCATGACGTACTCGAAAGTGATCCTCCGGTGCCCCCCGAGGGGGACCTTCCGGCATGCGGCCAGAAGCTCGGCGATCGGCCAGCGCTTGTTCACGGGCATGATCTGCGAACGCTGCTCGTCAGTGGAGGCATTGAGTGAAATAGCGAGCGAGACATCGGTCTGCTGGTACAACTCCGCAATGGCGGGAACCAGCCCAGAGGTCGAAACGGTGACTTTCCGTTTGGAAAAGTTCATCCCGTCCTCGTCGAGCAGGATCTGGCAGGCCTTGGCGATGTTCTTCACATTGTGCAAGGGCTCGCCCATGCCCATGAAAACAATGTTGGTAATGGGAGCACGCATCCGGAGCTCATGCACCTGGGTCACGACCTCATGGACTTCGAGCGAACGGTCCAACCCCTGCACTCCGGTCAGGCAGAACTTGCAGGCCATGGCACAACCCACTTGTGAAGAAATGCAGGCGGTGAGACGCGCCCAGGAATCGGTATCGAGCTCACGGTCGAGGCCGGCTCGCTCCACTTCGATCCCGGAGTAGCGCTTGCCATCCTCGAGGGTGGCCATCACCTCGTCGCCCACTTTTTCCTTGAGTGCGGCCGGGATGATCACCGATTCGATGGTCTTGGTGTCATTCAGCTTCCAGAGGAACTTGTAGGTGCCATCCTCGGATTGCTTCGAATAGCTCTCGTCGAGGCGGAATACCTTCACGTTTTCTTTCAACCAGACGCGGATGTCTTTCGCGATGTCGGTCATCTGGTCGTAATCGGTCACATAGCGCTGATACACCCAGTGGAACAACTGCTTCGCCCGCATTTCAGCCTGCTTGCGCTTTTTCTTCCCGATCTTTTGCAACAGAGCCTCGCGCTCACCCTCGTCGGTGAGGCTCCGGAGGTCACGTTCCTCTTTGGCGGTGCTCAGCGGCAGGAGGGCTTCGGCCAGTTCGGATTTGGTGAGGGACTGGAAAATCAGCATAAGTGGGCGGGATCCTAACGTGCCTGATCAAATAAGTCAATCTTTAAGTCCCGGCCGATCTGGTGTAAACTCTTTCCATGGATGATTCGTCTAGCACGCGCCAGATCAGTTCCTTCCGGATGGCGGTTTATTCCATTGTGGCCGGAATTCCCCCGGGGCAGACCCTGACCTACGGAGAAGTCGCGCGCAAACTCGGCAAACCCGGTGCCTCCCGCGCGGTCGGGCAAGCCCTGAAACAGAACCCGTTTCCCGCGGATCAAGTTCCGTGTCACCGGGTGATCCGGTCGGACGGTCGGATCGAAGGCTACTTCGGATCCCTCGACCCCGACTCTCAGGAGAATCTCGAAAAGCGCAGGCTTCTGATCCGGGAAGGCGCCTTGTCCTCAGATCGGGATTGAACCTGAACACGAAAATCCCTATACTCGGACCACTATGTCCATCTGGTTTTTCACTGAAGAAGAGAAAATGTTGGCCGAATCCGTCCGTGCGTTTGCGCGCGAGCAACTCGCTCCCAAAATCGAGCACCTCGACGAGATCGAGAGTTTCAATCTCGATGGGTTCAAAAAACTCGGTGAAATGGGCCTGCTCGGCATCACGGTCGCTGAAGAAGACGGCGGGGCCGGAATGGGTGCTGTTGCCGCAACTGTTGCCATGGAAGAAATGGCCGCAGTCGACGCCTCGACCACCCTCTCTTACCTCGCTCATTCCATCTTGTGCGTGAACCAGATCGGCACCAACGCTTCCAAAGAACAAAAGCTCAAGTACCTTCCGAAGCTCATCTCGGGTGAACACATCGGCGGTATGGGCATGAGCGAGCCGGGGTCAGGATCCGACGCGCTCGGCATGCTCACCAAAGCCGAAAAGCAGTCGGACGGTACCTATAAAATCAACGGCTCCAAGACCTGGATCACCAATGGTCCGAACGGCGACATTTTCTACATCTATGCCAAGACCGGTCCGGGCAAAAAAGATGTGTCGACCTTCATCGTCGACAAAAACATGCCCGGCTTCTCGACCGGGAAAAAATTCAAAAAAATGGGAATGCGCGCTTCTCCGACCGGTGAACTCTGGTTCACCGATGTGAAGGTTCCCGAGGGAAACCGTGTCGGTACCGAAGGATCGAGCGTGAAAGCGATGATGCGTAACCTCGACATCGAGCGAATCACCATCGCGGGCATCTCGCTCGGGATCGCGCGGAACTGCATCGAAGTCGCCACCCAGTACGCCAAGGAGCGAAAACAATTCAACAAGCACATCGGTGCTTTCCAGCAGGTTCAAGAACGGCTCACAGAAGCATCAGCATGGTACGAAGCCTGTCGGGCTTTGACTTATCAGGCGGCAAAGACCTGGGATATGGGGCTCATGACCGGAAAAGAGGCATCCATGATGGCCGCCAAGGCCAAGCTCCAGTCCGCACAAATGGCCACACAAGTGGGCCTGGATGCGATCCAGATCCTCGGGGGCTACGGCTACACCCGTGAGTTCCCGGTGGAACGTCAGATGCGTGATGCAAAGCTCATTGAAATCGGAGCGGGCACCAATGAAATCCTCCGCGTGATCATCGCCCGCCAGATGCTGGGCGAAGTCGCAGACGAACTGATGTCCAACTGAGCGAGAGGCCGCTCAGAACACCGAGTTCATCGATTCTTCGGCATCGGTGACGAGACTCACCGCGAGTTCTCCGACCGATCGCTCAAAATCTCCCTCGTTGATCAGGGCGGAAGTCGACCCGAGAGATCCCAAGTAGGTAGAAGCGGTGAAGGTTTTCTGCCTGGCCACCGTATCGCCCCAAAGCCGCTTCCGACTGCCCGATTGGAACAGTTCGAACGCTACCTTCAAATTCACCGCATAAGCAGAAGCGATCTGCACATTGGATGGCCCCGTCTGGACGGGAGCGATCTGATCTGCTGTGGTGATCCCGGACGGTGCGTAACTCGCATCGAGCACCTTCGCCTCGATTTCGGCATCAGCCTGTCCGGGCTGATCGACAATCCTCACATAACCGCCTTGGGCGATCCGCTTCCGGAGCGCATTGTAGATCACAATCTCGACGCCGGGCTTGTAAGAAAGATTCTTCACAGGGGCTACATACAAGCTCCGGATCCCTTGTTGATTGAAGAACTCCCGGGTGTTCCCACGCAGGGTGTACCCGCAAGACCCGAGGAGGCCTGCCAGACCCAGAAACAGGGAGAACCGAAACGCCATCCGCATGAGTGAGATTTTGACAAAATCCGCGCCTTTTGCCAAGAATGAAGCACCCATGGATTTGTTGAGCCGCATCCTGAAACGCATTCTCGAGTCCAACAACGGGCTCAAAAGCGGCATGCATGAGGCCCGCATCCTGGAGCTCTGGGAACCCGCCATCGGCATGCCGATCGCACGCCATGCGCGCGCTGTCCAAATCCGGGGGACCATCCTGACGGTGGCTGTGACCCAGTCTGTCTGGCGACAGGAACTCCTCGGAAACAAGCAGCTCGTACTCGAAAAATTCAATCAGAGGCTGAAGCAGGAACTCGGAGATCCGGCCTCCGGCGGGGTCTGGATCTCCGACATCTTCTTTGTGGGTTCCGCCCCTAGCGCGAACCCGACCAAAGCAGGTAAAGCGTTCCGAAAAAAATGACCAAGATCACCCCGACAAACAGGATCCTCGATTGAAGTGAGGACTCCTCAAGGGGTTCCTCATCCAAATGAGTGTCCGGATCAGCCTCCGGCCACTCGAGTTGGGCATGAACCGGAGGATTCGATTCCTTCCGCTGCTGGCCCTCGCCTCTGAGTTCGACCCCTTTGGCCCGGGTATCCGTCACCAGACTCGTCGAAGTGCGGTCGGCCATCTTGGGAAGAATGGCTTCGAGCTTCACATTCTGCAGGAACTTACGGACCTCCTGGGCATCCTGAAGGTGGAACCAATAAGACCCGGATTTGCAAATCTCGTCCCTGGGTCCGAGCTTCCCGGTTTCTATCAGACGGATCAAATCTGGCTCTGAAACCGGACGCTCGAAACTCAGATCAGGATGACGGATCAACCAGTTCTTCACGAGGACGCTCCTTTTTGCGCGATGCTGAGGGATTGAAACGACAGGAGATCGGCGTCCAGAAACTTCCGGATGGCGGAATGCTCCGACTTCACGAACTCATGGGGCAGTCCACGGAAGGCCACCTTCCCCTGATCGAGAAAAATGATCTGATCGGCGAGTCTGAGAGCGGACGGTATGTCGTGAGAAATCACCACGGATGTCAGCCGGAATTCACTTTTGATCTTCTCGATGAGTTCATCGACGGTAATCCGCGTATAGGGATCGAGTCCTGTCGTGGGCTCATCGTAGAGCAGAATCTCGGGCTTTCGGATGATCGCTCTGGCGATCCCGACCCGTTTCCGCATTCCACCCGAGATCTCATTCGGATACTTATCGTAGGGTCCGTTCATTCCGAGTGAGCGGAGCACCGAAATCACTTCCTGTTCGATCCGGACTTCATCGAAATCGGTGTGTTCCCTAAGCGGGAACGCCACATTCTCGAATACAGTCATGTCATCAAAGAGTGCGGAGTTCTGGAACACCATCCCGAACTTCTCCCGGAAGCGGATCTTCTCGACTGGTGAAAGCCCGGCCAGATTCTTCCCGAGTACCCGGACTTCCCCTTGATCCGGATCGAGAAGACCGAGAATGTGTTTCAGCGTCACCGACTTTCCGGTCCCCGAGGGACCCAAAATGTAAGTGAGTTTCCCTTTTGGGAACTGAATATCGATTCCGCGGAGGATTTGATCCCGACCGTCGCGAAAAGCCTTGTGAACACCCGTCAATTCGATTGCAATTTCTTCAGCCATCCGACCTCTCCACACGTGAACCGATCCGGGTGGTGATCTCATACGGAATCGTACCGGCAGCCCCGGCCTGTTCGTAGGGATCCACCTCGTCGCCCCACAGCACCAACTCATCTCCGACCCGGACGCTCGAAGGAATCCGTATCGCCGAAAGATCCATACTCACTCGTCCGATGAAAGGAAGCTTTTTACGCCCCTGTACGGCGAATCCGGAGTTCGATAAAGAGCGGAAAACCCCGTCTGCATAGCCCGCCCCGATCACACCGACCCACTCCCCGGTCTTGGACTTGCACACATAGGTGCCCCCGTAACCGACCCGATCACCGGGCTCCAGGTGAATCCGGTTCAATACCCTCGATGAAAAACGCATCACCCGTTTGAGACCGTCTTCACGGGCTTTCTGAAAAGGACGGATCCCGTAAAGTGACAATCCCGGCCGCGCCAGATCCATCTCCCGGAGCAAGGGAAACTCGCGATGATTCCAGATCGTGGCACTATTGGCAAAATGAAGTAGGGCCCTTGGAAACCGGGCACGGATCCCGGGCAAAGCGGACTCGAAACGCTTGATCTGTGTTCGGGTCAAAGCAGAACGGGGACTGTCGGCATCGGCCAGATGAGTGAACACCGACTCGGGAGGCAACTGGACACAGCCCAGAGAATCGACCGGTATTCCGAGGCGATTCATCCCGGTGTTCAGCTCTACATGATAGGGCACCTTCCGGGACTCTTTCAGGCTCTGAAAATGAAGCAGGCTTTCGATCTCGCTCAAGACGGGTTCGAGATGGTAGCGGATGCAAAGAGACGAATGTTCGGGTGTCCAGGGTGCGGAGTCTGAAAACACGATCACCGGCACACGGGAGTCACCGAGAGACAGGCGTAATTCTACCGCTTCACGGAAACTCGCCACACCGAACGCGTGCAGCCCCTTTTCCCGCAACAGAGTGCGGGCGGCAAAGGCAGCGCCATGACCATAAGCATCCGCCTTCACCATAGGGATCAGGCGGAGTGCCGGGACCTTTTTTTTCAGGATCCTGAAGTTGTTCCGAAGAGCACTGCCGGATACGGTCACCTCGGCACGAGCGATCATGAGAGGCCGGATTCGAGGTCCATCCCGATCACAGACCGGGTGTTGCGGGTCGCACGGGATTCAAGCTTGTTCGACCGGGCATACAGGACATTCCCTGCCTCTGCCAAAACCCGGGCCAAAGAAGGACGGACTTGCGCGCTCTTCATCCCGGCCTGAAGCACCACCAGCACCCCGGTCATTTTCGACTGGCCACTCACATCCGGACTGGAGGTGACTCCCCAAGCCTCGAAGTGAGCGACATTCAACTGTCCGAGCATGAGCTTGCTCATCGGTCCGTAGTTGTTCAAGGACGCGATTCTTCCACTCTCGGAGAGCTGCTCCACCTGGAGTTCGATGTCTTTCCGGACATAAGCCTGCATCTGGGAATGATTCGGAATCCGGACCTCACCCGCGACTGCGGCCAGGCTCAAATTCTGATTGCGACGCTGATACCGGAAGTAGAGCACAGGGCTTTCGGTGAGCTCACCGCACAGGGTGACCAACTCCTTCTCGATTCCTTCGAGGGTCGGAAAAGACGGGATCCGCGAGATGAATTCACTGACCGAGTCGCGCTCGGGCAGGATGTTCAGTGCGCCCTCGACGGCCAATGCTTTTTCATTTTCGAGATTCTTGCGGTTCTCCACAAAGGTCTCTGTCGCCTGTTCAGCGCGGGCTTTCTGACTCATCACGCTCGGAGCGATCTTGTTCGCATTGAGGCTAGGAGCCACGACCGGCAAGGGCCGACTCTCGCGACGGGTCTCGCGTGCATGAGAGATCTGCTTCTCGACTTCACGGGAAGCCCAAGCGCTCACCACACTGAAACTGATCAGTGCGATCGCGATCAGGACGAGTGCGAATCCGAGAGACTTGCGGGCAGCACCTGAACCGGCCTGTTCTTCGATCCAAGGCGCTGTGAAAACAGCGGCCGGAGTCTTTTCTTCGACTGCAAAGGCGAAAGGCAGGACACCGGCCCGAACGAAGGCCACCCGGTTCCGGTTGCCCTCGGGATGGGTGTAGGATTCCACTGCCCCGGTCTGTGCGCCCAAGAACAGATTCTCGACAATCTCTTTCAAGGCGTCGGTTTTCCGGAGATCGGCTCCGACAAAATTCGACACCGTGTGATTCAACACCCGACCGTTCTTATGAACCACATAAGCGGTCTGCTCGCCCTGTGCGAACTTCTGGATCCCGGTGAATGCCCGGACCGGATCGATCAGGACCAGATTCACTTTCTCGATCGGAGCCTCCATTCCGTTGGTTTGAATCGTGATCTCAGGGGTTGCGAGAAAAATCCCCTCCTTGGAGCCGCCTTCCGAAATCTCATAGGTTCCGAGCGCTTGACGGGTCAAGCTCAAGTCCCCCATCGACATCTGATTTTTGAGGGCTTGAAGCACCCGCTGTTCGAGAGCCAAATCGGGAGTTTGTGCAGGGGCTCCCGCATCGGTCGAAGCGAGCGGAGCGAAAGATTCGAACTCCTCGGGCGAACCCTGCTTCAACTTCAAGACCGCCCGATGGGTCACATAGGGCAGAGCTGTCGGTCCAGCATTCGAGTTCGAAGACTGGGAGACCAGCTTTCCGTGCTCGATCACTCCGAAAAACTGATCCACGAGGAGTGCCGCTTGGGACTTCAAATTCTCATGCCCCCGGATCTCGGCTTGCTCCTGATCGTTTTTCAAGCTCGACACACCGGTCAAGCCACCGATCACCAGCCCCGTCATTCCGGCCAAAAAGATCGCAACGCGAACAAATTTCATGATAAACTCTCCCCGCTTAAGAGCTTAACACAGAGGACCAATATGGCAACTGATCGACCCAAAGTTCTGATCATCGGAAGCGGCATTGCCGGCCTTTCTGCGGCCATTCATTTCTCCTCTTTCAGTGATGTCATTTTATTGACGAAAACCTCCCTCGACGAAGGCAATACGCGTTACGCCCAAGGCGGGATCGCTGCCGTTTGGGCCAAAGAAGACTCTTTCGCAAAGCATAAAGAGGACACTCTTGAAGCAGGAGCCGGCCTCTGTCGCGAGTCAGCGGTGGATGTCTGCGTCGAAGAGGGTCCTGCACGAGTCCGGGAGCTGATCGAATGGGGAGTCGAGTTCACCCGGAACGCCGACCATCCGGCCGAATACGATCTCCACATCGAAGGCGGGCATCACCAGCGCCGTATCCTCCATGCACACGACTTCACCGGCTTGGCCATCGAGGAGGCCCTGGTCCGCAAGGTCAAAAGCCTGCCTGGAATCACCCTCCTGCCTAATCGGATGGCCATCGATCTGATCATGGAAGGAAAGCTCACCTCTTCCGCCACCGGAAAAGGACTCGGCCGCTGCCTCGGAGCTTACGCCCTCGATACCGAGACTCAGGCCATCTCTCCGATCGCGGCAGACCTGACCGTTCTGGCCAGTGGCGGTTCGGGGAAGGTTTACCTCTACACCTCGAATCCGGACGTGGCGACTGGAGACGGAATTGCCATGGCCTATCGGGCAGGGGCCCGGATCGCCAACATGGAATTCATGCAGTTCCATCCCACCTGCCTCTACCACCCGAGTGCGAAGAATTTCCTGATCACCGAAGCGCTCCGGGGCGAAGGAGCGATCCTCCGTAACCTCGAGGGTCGGGACTTCATGCGCGAAACCCACGAGATGGGATCGCTCGCTCCTCGCTACGTCGTGTCCCAGGCCATCGACAAGGAATTGAAGAGATCCGGCGATCCTCATGTCTGGCTCGATGTCCGCCACATGAAACGCGAGTACTTCGTCGAACACTTCCCCCAGATCCATTCCATGTGCGAAAAATTCGGCATCCGCGCTCCAGAAGAGATGATCCCCGTGGTTCCCGCCGCCCATTACATGTGTGGGGGAATCTGGGTCGACGAATACGCACGGACTTCGGTAGAGGGACTGCTTGCCCTCGGTGAAAGCGCTTGTACCGGCTTGCACGGAGCGAACCGTCTCGCTTCGAACTCGCTCCTGGAAGGCATTGTGTTTTCAAAACGTGCGGCCGACCTCGCACGCGACACGCTGGTCTCGCATCGCCCTCCTCGCTCACTCCGCCCCCTCCCCGCGTGGGAATCCGGCCGGGCGGTCGACATGGAGGAGCAGATCGATATCGCCGCCACCTGGCGCGAAATCAGGACTCTCATGTGGAATTACGTGGGGATTGTCCGTTCGGACCGGAGACTTCTCCGGGCGCGGGAGCGGCTGGCGCTGATCCGCCACGAGGTGAACGAGGATTACTGGAAATTCAATGTGAGCCGGGACCTGATCGAACTCAGGAATCTGCTCACGGTTTCAGAACTCATTGTCGAGTCCGCTCTCCGGAGAAAAGAAAGCCGCGGGCTCCATGTGAATGTGGACTACCCCGAACCTTCGACCGCCGAAGCACGCGACACGATCATTTGACCGGAGTGCAGCTCCAGGATTGACCCCCGTTGATCTCTTTCACGATCTCGGAAAGGGTGACCATCCGGACTCCCTTTTCTTTCATATACCGCATCAGCATTTCTGAGGCTGTGACCGACTGCGAATGGATATCATGAAAGAGGATGATCCCGCGCCCGAGAGATTCGACCTGCTTCACGCTACGCTGGTAAATCAACTCCGGATCCTTGTCGTGCCAATCGAGGGTGTCCACGTTCCAGAAAGCATGCACCATGCAGGCATGGGCGATATCCGCCCGGATGGAAGGAACCGAGACCCCAGCGCCGTAAGGAAGACGGTAAAAGTCTGGCCTTTTTCCGAGCACCTGCTCGAACACCTTCACCGCGCCCCCGATTTCACGCTCCCGCTGAGAAGCTGCGAGCTTCGGAACCTGGGGATGAGAATAGGAGTGCGAGGCGACGTCGTGCCCCTCTTTGGCTTCCCTGACCGCGAATTCGGGGTACTCTTTAGGGGTGTCGATTTGCCCGGAAAGCATGAAGAAAGTCGCCTTGATGTCGTGCTTCTTCAGATTCTCGAGAACCGCTCCCGTAGTCCGGGCCGGGCCATCATCGTAAGTCAGGGCCCAAACCCCCTTCGGGAAACCGGCACCGGTGATGTTCCCGGCAGTGGTGGTGGAAGGTTCGATCTTGATCCCATCAGTGGCAGGAAGACGGCCACCCTGATTGAAAACAGCCGAGAGCTCCTCTGCAGTCCTGGAATGGATTTTTTTAATGAACCGATCGACATGAATGCCGGCCTCACCATCCTGAGGTGCGAAGACGCGAAGCGATTCACCCGGGCGCTCCTGAATCTGTTTCCGGACCTTGCGGACCAGACTCAGATCAACCGCGGAATGGGCTGGGACCGCCATCCGACCTTCGCTGTATCCGGCATTGAGTACCCCGGCATGCTCACGGACCTCCTGAAGTGCGAGGTCAACCAGACCTTCTTGTCCCGGGTGCTCATCTCTCAATTTCCTGGCTTGTGACTCCAACTGATCGAGCGCCGGGATCCTAGGAGTGTCGGCATCGAGGGCTTCATTGAACTGGATCTCCGCTCTTTTCTTGATCCCTTCTTCGATGCTTTCTTTCAGTGCGCGCAAAGACAGGAACTCGGCATAGAGGTTCCGCTCGCCGGGGCGTGTCCGGACCAACTGCTCCACCGTCACACCAGAGTTGAACAGCCGATCGAGCTCCACCACCAACTCATCGGCCTTGGCATAGGTCTGAACCAGTGTTTTCAACAGTGTGGCCTGCAACTCCGCATCCCCCGAATTCGTGGCGATTCCAGACCAGTTCCGGAATTGTTGCCACTGCGTCCGGACCAGGTGTTCGCTCACTCTGAATTTTTGCAAATGCAAAGCACTCGCTGGTTTGCGGCCGGGCCCATGCTCCACAGTACTGCAAGATGAAGAAAGGATCAGAACGAGTAGAAACCAGGGAGCGAAGTATCTTCCTTGAAAAGACATGGGAGGAATTCCTTTCCTGTCTTTGATGTTCTCTCTTAAACTGAATCCATGCAACAGATCGCTATTTTGATTTCTCTCGTGATCTCCACCCCGGCAGTTTTTGCCGAGGGGAAAAAATGGACTGCACCTGACCTGGAAGTCGCAATTCAGGGCTTGAACCACGTAATCGAAGGCGGATCCTGGTGCGATTTAAAACCAGAAGAAGCGCGTCAGCTCATGCTTCCTCTTCGCCCAGCCTGGGAGAACAGCCTGAAGGACCTGGTGAAGCGATCAACGCTTGCGTCGCAAAAAAAACAAGCGCTGTCCTGCCAGTCCACTTGCACCTGTGGACTCTGGCTCGTGGTCTTCGATCAGCAACCGGGAATCAAAAAAGACGAAATCGACCGGATCCGGAAACAGCAAAAGGATTCTACACCCGCCGACCGGCTGGCCTGCTTGAAAAAGCGGGCCGACCTGTGCAAAACCCTCCTCCCTGAGCTGAAGCGCCTGTCGGAGAAGGAGTTCAAGTCTGAGGGGGCTTTCTAAGCCGCATTACTGGGAGATCAGTTTTTCGATCTCGGATGCAATCGACTCGGGTTTGTCCTGGGGGGCATAGCGTTTCAGCACGAGGCCGTCCTTCGAGATCAGGAACTTCGTGAAGTTCCACTTGATCGCTTCCGTACCGAGAATGCCGGGAGCCTCTTTTTTAAGCCACTGATAAAGCGGGTGAGCCCCTTCTCCGTTCACTTCGATTTTGGAGAACACCGGAAAAGTCACCCCGAAACTCCGCGAACAAAACCCCTGGATCTCGGAATCCGAACCGGGCTCCTGGGCTCCGAACTGATTGCACGGAAACCCGAGCACCTCGAAACCCCGGTCACCGAAAGTCGACTTCAGCTTTTGAAGCCCCTCGTACTGGGGAGTGAACCCACACGCACTCGCGGTATTCACCACTAACAGAACCTTACCCTTGAAGTCGGACAGGGAAATCTCCGAACCGTCGGCTTTCTTCACCTTGAACTCATGAATGCTCATGCTGGCCTCCTTGAATGGCACGTTTGGCGGCTCCGATGATGATCGGGAGCACGGATACGAAAATCACAATCACAATCACTTTATCGAGACGGTTGGCGAGCTCGGTCTGACCGAGAAAGTAACCTACCGTCAGCAGGGAGTTGATCCACACAAATCCGCCGAGGATGTCCCAACGTAAAAACCGAGGGTAATCCATTTTCGCGACTCCCGCAACGAAGGGCACAAAGGTCCTGAAAATCGGGATGAAGCGGCATGCGATGACCGCGGCAATGCCGTAGCGATCATAGAAACCCTTGGCCCGGTTCAGGTGTTTCTTTTTGAAAAAGAAGGAGTCCGGGCGCGAGAATACGATCTCACCAGTTTTACGGCCGAGCCAGTAGCCGAGCTGGTCACCGACGATGGCGGCCAGAGTGAGTGCGATCGCATAATTGAAAATGGAAGAGCCGGGGATGTGGTTCGGGTTAGCAGGGTTGTTGAGCACCCCGACCGTGATCAGGAGTGAATCCCCGGGCAAGAAAAACCCGGCAAGAAGCCCGGTCTCTGCAAATACGATCGCGGTCACCAGAACAATTCCTCCGGTCGAAAGCCAGAGCTGGAATGTGGCCGGATCGTGGAGGGACTTCACCCAGGTCAGAAGTTCATGGATCATTTGATCGGTCCTTTCTCGATCGCATCGAGGGTTTTCTTGAAGGAGGCCACATAACGGCCGGTACGGACTCCGGGAGCCTCCTCCACTTTCAACTTCTCTAAAAATAAACGCGCCCGACTGATGGCAAAATCGCGCTCACCCTCGGCTGCCATGATCTTGGTCAGACGCTCCATCGAACGGATGAGGTTATCGCCATATGCGAAGCGAACCGCAAGCTCGGCCTGTCCCCGCGCCTCTTTCAACTCTTTGAGTTCGAAGTGCATCCCGGCCGCGGCATGGTGAAAGGTGAATTCTTCCGGAAACTTTTTAATGAACTTGGCATAAATCGCTTTCGCTTCCGCAATCTCGCCGTTCTTCCAGAGCAATGCGGCGAGTTCGAGATGGATCCCCCGCGAGTCCGGGTCCCGACCGAGGCGGAGCAGTTTCCGGTAAGCCTGAATGGCTTCGACCCGTGCTGCTTTTACGCCTTCGGAATCCCCGGCTCCTTCGAGCAGGCTCTTCTTGAAATCCATGAGGTCGGCAAGAGACAGCTCGAGCTCAGGGAGCATGAGGGTTGCCAGATCGAGGCGTTTCTCGAGGACTTGAACCGCGAACAAAGCTGCTTTCCGGGTCTCTGACGATTTTCCTTCCGGCAGATCGAGCGCCTGATCCAGTGCCACCATCAAGGTCGAGTCCGGTATCGAAGCTGATTTCGAAAAGACCTCGTTCAGCAGCGCCTCACGAACAGGGCTCTCGGCGGGGGGTTTCTGAAGCGCAAGCCCCCGAAGCCGGAGCTCGGGATCGGAGGGTTCCAGCGCAAGTCCCTTCCGGATCAGGCCTAGAGCCCCCGCCTCGTCTTTTTGCTCGAGCCGGACCGGAATCAAGCGCCGGTACTCGGCGATCAGGTCTTGCTCGTTTTGTTTCAGGCGTTCCTCGGGGCTTCGTCCCCCCCTCGATTGAGCCTCATTCAATTTCTTCACAAAAGCCTTCGGGCCGAAGTAGCCCACGATGCGGTCCACTTCCGACACTGAGGCCAAAGAGGTCGATGCGGGGGTCTGGGTCACGATCAGGGTCGGATACCCCCCGACACGGAAGTGAGCCTTCCACTTGAAGAAGCGTTCATCGTCTGCGTCCAATTTCAAAAGAACGAAGTCCTTCGAAGCCCTCCGGAATTCAAGCGAAGGAAACACATTCTCGTTGTACAGGTTGCAGGGCGGGCACCAGATCCCGTAAAAATCGATCAGGAGCGGCTTCTTGGTCTTCACCGCAGTCTCGATTGCCGCTTCGGGCGCATTCACAAAAAACCCGTCCCGATCTTTTGCCGACTTCGAGATAGCCGCCTTCTGTTTTTCGACACGGGAAACCGTCACCCGAAGGGGAAACTTCCGCACCTTTTTGATGCAGTAAGTTTTGGCCTCGTCACACAAAAACAAAGAAGAGTCGATCTCTTCGCCCTCTTTCAGTTTCAGATCCGAGCTCGCAAAGCGAACCCGCTGCTTTTTCGATTCGGTCCGGATAAAGGAAATCGTCCCCTCTGGGGATCCAGAATGGGCCGTGGCCTTCATCGGGGCACCTAAGTTGAAGTGATTCCCCGCCGGAGGGGTGAACTCGAGGATCCAACGGGGCACCTTCGAAGCGGGATCGAGGCTCACGCGGAACTCATAGTCCGGTACCACTGGAGTGGCAGCTTGCGCAGCGCAAAATAAAAGAGAAAGCAGGAAGCCCATGAGGCGGGAGCTTAATCCCCTTCACTTCCAAATTCGAGAGATTTTCGTGTCCGGATAGTAGTGAGCGAGGATCTGATCCCGGGTGAAGCCGATCTCACCCATTTTTTTAGCGCCCCACTGGCACATTCCGACTCCGTGACCGGATCCCTTGCCCCGGAACAGGATGGAGCGACCTAGGCTCGTCATACTGAACCAGGTGCTCTTCATCTTGGCGGGATCGAACCAGTTGCGCGCCACGTAGGCGTCCATGGTGACTTTCAGGCGCTGGTCAAAATTGTCTCGGTTCACAAATTCGAACACAAAATCGGTGATGCGAGCCGGTTCTGCGTCCGCTTCGGCGTCACGAACCAGTGCCAAGCTGGAGCTCTTCTGTTTCGGAGCGCGATCGCCGTATTTGGGTTTCACATCCATCAAATACCAACGATTCGGATCGCTCGTGTACTGCTCGGGCCAGACCTTCCGGCCGTTTGAGTCTTTTTGAATGCCGTTCCAGATGCGCTTTTCAATATCATTGAAGCTGAGCCGGTAATCCCAATTGAAGGATGGAGACGGATTGCAGTACTGGCACGGAACGCCCTTTTTGAAGCCTGCAAAGCGAGCGCCCCACACCTGCTCGGGGACCACGGTCCTTCCACCACAGCTCGCATGATAAAAGGCCTTAATGGGCTCGAGGTTGCGATTCCCTTTCGGGATCATGATCATCCCGCGGGTTTTCGCAACCAACTGGGTCGCCTTCGAATCGGCGCGGTCCATCCCGAGGTAAACCTGGTCTTTTTGGGTCGACTCGACATCGTACACCCGCCCCTTGTCCTTTCGCATTTCTTTCATCTGAAAGAGTGCGTAGGTGCGTGCGGCGATGATCTGTGCCTCGACCGCGGGCTCCGCCCACTGCGAGTTGAATTCCCCGTTCACCACCGATTCGAGGTATTTTTCGATCTGGATGTGATTCACTACGAGGCACTCCGAATTGCCGCGCATCGAAGAATCGTAGGGAGATTGAAGCTCTTTCGGGTACACCACGACTTGCTCACGGAAGCGCTTCTCATTGATGGAGAGCACGCCGGAGAGGCTCTCGATCAAAATGCCGGAACGTGGAATCTGGCGACTTTTGTTGGTTTCGGGCTGGTAAATGAGACTGCGTTTGCAATCGATCACCCACTCGTCGGCGCGAACATTGCCGAGACCGGGCTTTTTAGCGAGCGACAGGGCCAAATCCGTGCCCCGCACGGTCATGACTCGACCCAGATTCGAGAGACGAACCCGGACCGTTTGAGGGGTCATTCTGAGCTCGCTTGCGATCTTGTGCGGATCCGCCGGTAGGGCGTAAGCAAGCGAGCTCAGTCCGAGACCGAGTCCGATCTGCAATCCTTGCATGAGGGTCAGGCGCTTCATCCGTGAAGTACTCTCCAGACACTATTCTGACCTGAAAAAACAGGTCCGGATAGAAGACATGATTTTGACGCGCACCTTGTCATGGACGCCGGTTTGACAAGCCCCGAAGCTTGTTGATAAGACTAGGAAACCGGCCAATTTAGGGGTGACGTACCAGAATGGCTAATGGCACGGTTTGCAAAACCGTTGTTTGTCGGTTCGATTCCGACCGTCACCTCCATCTTTCCTCGTGCCTTTCCCTTTTGAGTTCGTCTCACTTCGACTTTCTCAAAAGGGAAAGTCACGGGAAAGAACTTCAGGGTGAAAGGGAGGAATCGAAGCAAGCAGGCCGGCACCCTGAATGGGTGCTGAGCGAGCGTGATGCGAGCGAAAGGCCTGCGCGGTGGCCAGGCGGAGGGCGAACGTGAAGTGAGCCCGAGCGCTTGGCCGATTCCGACCGTCACCTCCATTCAAAATCATCAGCTAGAACATGCGAGCTTCAGAGCAGTGCCGGGGGGGCCGTCCATCCGGGACTTTTCGCTATCGCCATCCTGGCTCGCTCAAAAACCCCCTCTGCACTGCTCTGGAGCTCGCATCCTCGGAGTCGTGATTGGAATGGAGGTGAGCGGGGGAGAATGCCTACTCCCCCAGCACCCTCAAAAACCTCTCCCAAGGCAGGCAATGCACGGAACCCATTCGGCGCTCGATCGGATCTTTCGACACATAAAAGATCTTGGAGTGAAGCACATCACTCCCGATGCGCTCGAGCTTTCGGACTTCCACCTCATCCACCCGATCGGTCGATTTGATTTCCACCACCCAGCGGTCCCGCTTCGACTTCTCGATAATGAGGTCGATCTCCACCTCGGCTTGAGTCATCAAATAGCTCAGGGACCAATCCTTTTCATGCAGATGGATCCAGCGATGGATTTCCAAAATGACAAAATGCTCGAAGGCTTTTCCGTAAGCCCCCGTACCCGGCATGAGCCGTGACTCCTGGGACTGCGAGAGTGCCCGGGTCACCCCGAGATCAAAAAAATAGAACTTTGGAGCATTCCGCTGACGTTTCCGAACCGACTCATGAAACGGATTCAACAAGAATCCGACCAAGGTATCCTCGAGAATCTTAAAGTAGCTTTGCACCGTTACAATACTGGCTCCAACCTCTCGTGCGAACTTCGCATAATTGAGGATCTGGCCATTCTGAACGGCTGCCAAAGTGAGGAACTCGCGAAAAGGCTGAACTCGCCGGACCAACTGTTCTTGAAGCACCTCTTCTTTAAGATAGGTCTGGCGGTAGGACCTGAGGTACCTGACCTTCTCGGTCTCAGTAAGTGCTAGGGTTTCCGGAAGACTCCCAAAGTGCAGCACCTGATCGAGCGAAAAGCCCTCTCCTAGCTCGAGATGGGTCAGGGGAAAAAAGGAATACCAATTCGCCCGTCCTGCAAGAAGATCTGCGCCCTCCCGCTTTAACTTCCGGGCACTCGAGCCTGTCAGCGCAAACTTGAGTTTGGCCTCCCGAATAAGCAGGTGAACCACGGAGAGTAACTTCGGGACCTTTTGCACTTCATCGATCACGACCCACTGGCCCGCTCGGAGGTGTGCGGTCAGGTCTCGGAGAAGCGAGGGTTGACGCGATAGACGGGCTTCCAGATCCGCGTCCAGCAAATCCAGCCACAGCACTTCCTCCGGATCAAATAAGGTCCGGAGATAGGTGGATTTGCCCGTACCTCGAGCCCCGAATATAAAGAAACTTCCTTCTTTACTGACCCTTAGTGTCCACTTAATCATACTTAATAATTGTCGTGCATTTATTAAGTATGGTTAAGGGAATTTTAACAACCCCCACCCCACTCGTCTTCCCCACTCGTCTTCCCCAACCTCAACGCAACCAAAGGAGATAGATCACCAAAAGCGTGACAAAAAAGGCGATGGCCTTGTGCAACTGGGGATTGCCTCGGGTGAAAATCTCACTTCGAAGGTTTAAAGTTTCACCCGTTTTTTTTGAACCAAAATATTGGATCAATCGATTCAAAACAAAAATAGGCAACACCATAGCGATCAGAATCTTGAGATCACGCGGCAATTGAATCGCATTGAAAGATGGATAGTCTGAAAGGTCTTCCATGACGAAGAACACCCAGTATGCACAGCAGAGTACCCAAATCCTCCGCACCATACCTCACGCCCTCGGAGTAATCGGCTTCATCTTCTCGCCGGGCTTCCCGGCAGGCTTTTTGAATCCGTCTTTCTTGAATCCACCGGTCTTGAAGGACTTCGCAAACCCGCCCTTTTTGAATCCGGGCTTACCGAATCCAGGCTTCCCAAATTTCTTCCCGGCGAATCCGCCCTTCCCGACTTCGAACTTCGGCTCGGGTCTCGGGGTGGCATCGATGAGCTTGATCTCGCGCGAAAGGAACCGCGCCACAATCTCTTCTTTGGTCATGTTGGCAATGACTTCGGTCCAGCCGGTTTCGGTCAGGGACTCTTCGATCGCGACTACTGTTTTCGATTTGCTCGCATCGGCAGGAATGAAGCCCACGAGCTTCCGCCCCACCTTGAGCCGGATCACTTCGGCCGGAGTCGGCAGCTTTCCGGGCATGAGCTTGGTTCCGGTTTCTTGCTCGATGCGGCCCAACAGCCAATTGTGGCTCGGGGTCACTAAGCTCCAGGCAATCCCGTCTTTTCCGCCCCGGCCGGTGCGGCCGATTCTATGAATATAAAGATCCATCTCACGCGGGAGCGAGAAATTGATCACATGAGTGAGGTCCTTCACATCGATTCCGCGGGAGGCGACATCGGTGCAAACGAGAATCGTGCACTCCTTGGCCTTGAAGGACTTCAGAGTCTTCTCGCGTGCGTTCTGTTCCATGTCCCCGTGCAAGCAATCGACCGGATAGCCCTTATTCTTCAGCGATTGGGTGAGCTCGGTCACATTGACCTTGGTCTGGCAGAAAATGAGGCCGTAAAAGCCATCCACCGTGTCGATCAGGTTCTCGATCATCTGGTTCTTCTGCTCTTCAAAAACCTTGAAATAAAACTGCGACACCGAACCGGCGGTTTCGGTGGTTTTGTTCACCTTCACCTGCTTCGGCTTGGTCAAAAACTGGTCCGCAATCCGGCGGATCTCGTCACTCATGGTCGCCGAGAACAACCAGGTCTGGTGCTTCACCTTCTGGTTCACGCGCTTCAGGATGGTCTCGATCTCGTCCTTGAATCCCATCGAAATCATTTCGTCGGCCTCGTCGAGCACCACGGTTTGGAGCGAGTCGAGGTTCAGAGTGCCACGATCGAGGTGGTCGATGATGCGGCCCGGAGTTCCGACCACGATGCTGACGCCGTCTTTCAGCGCCCGGATCTGGCCACTGTAGTTCGAGCCTCCATAGATGGCGAGTGCCTTCGATTTTTTATATCGGGCCAAAAGATTGATCTGTTCAGAGACTTGCTTCGCGAGCTCCCGGGTCGGGCAAAGGATCAGGGCCTGTACCCCGCGGGCATTCGGATCCATGTTCTCAAGGATCGGAATCGCAAAAGCAGCTGTTTTCCCGGTGCCGGTACCGGCCAGACCCAAAAAGTCGGTTGAGCCTTCGAGCAACAGGGGGATGGTTTGTTCTTGAACAGGCGATGGGGTTTCAAATCCCAGTTCGGTAATCGCGCGGGTGAGCTCGTTGCTCAGTTCGAAGTCTTCAAAACGGACAGTACTATTTTTAAGTGATTTCATGATTTTGACGCGGAGAGTAGGTCAGAAACCGTGAAATAGCCAGCTTTCATTTAAATAACTTTAAGATAACTCCAAAGTCATTCTGCCGCTGTGGGGTTTGGTCCGAAAAAGACCAAGAAATCAGAGGTGTTGCAAGCTCGAGCAGGTCCCGACGGTCTTCGTGTCGTCCTTCCACTCGTCGACCAGCACCACGAATGAATCGGGCTTGTGGGTGGTGGAGTTCATCTTCAGCACAAACGCAGAGCCGCCGGTCGGGGTTCCTTCCACCGCGGCCAGTTGTTCGTGGGTGAACTGGACGGTTCCGTCTTGCACATTCAGCACAGGAAGGTGCTGGAGAGTCAGCTCCTTCGACCCGAGCTTGATCAGCACGCGCTCATTGAGCGGGTTCTTCACGCCGTTCTCGAAACGGATGTCGATCACTTCAAAGGAGCAAGGATTGCCATTCAGGCCGAGACCCGAGTACACGCCTTTTTCGAGATGGGCTTGAGCAGATCCGGCGAGCAAAAAACAAGTCAGGGCAAAAAAAGTGCTTCTCATGGTGAAGGGTCTCCTTGAGTCGCGAGTCTCTCAGAAGGGCTGGCCGGACGCAAGATCATCACGGTCGAAAAAAGCACCATGCCGGCACCGAGGAGCATCACACCGGTGATGCGTTCTTCGAGCCAAAGGGCTCCCCAGAGCACCCCGAATACTGGAATCATTTGTGTGACGAGGCTGGAGCGAAAAGGCCCCACCCGGGCCAAAAGTCCGTAGTACATCACAAAAGCGAGGGAACTGCTCAGAACCCCGAGCAGGATCACACTCAGGAGCGCCACCCTACCCGCATCGCTCGACCACACGGAAGGATCCGGCGCCGTCCCCGTTGCCAGAACCGGAAGCATCAGGATCGCAGCCGTTCCAAAACTGCCCGCAACGAGGATCCTCGGATCGGTCGGGGGAACGCGCTTTTTGATGTAGTTGCCGACCAATCCATAACAGAGTGCTGCCCCGACCCCTTCCATCAGTGCGACCCGCACCCGTGAATCGTCGAACCGGACCGGCCCGAACTCTTCGATGAGACCGACCCCGAGAAATCCCGTCAATAACCCGAAACCGGCTCGGAAGCTCAGGGGTTCGGACAATATCAGCCAGGAAAACAGCGCACTGAAAGCAGGAGTGAGGGAATTCAGGATCGAAAGGTAAGAGGCGGGCAAATACAAAGAGGCGTGCGCAAAAAGGAGGAAGGGCAAGGCCCCATTCAAAGCTCCCACCACTCCCCAGTGAACGAGCCGGGTCCGGAGTGGCAGTGAAGACCGGCGGCTGTGTCCAAAAAAACGCACCCAGAGCAGCATCACCCCGGATCCGATGGCCAATCGGGCCCAGGCCACTGGGCCCGCCCCGAAAACCGGGGCCGAGAGCCTCACCCAAACGTGAGAAGCCCCCCAAATGGCGGCGATCGCAGCTACCCAGAGCATGGTTTTCATTGACCCCATGCTCCGGAGTGTACACCTCTCGCCCCGACTCCGCAGAAGGAGTAAAATGTGATTAAACCCGATAAAATTACTCAGTTTTTGTGGCTAGGCTCCGAAAGGGAAAGGTATGGGTTTCAGGTCTCTCTTCGCTCGATGGGGAATGCTCGGTCTGGTGGCGGGACTGAGCGCCTGTTCACCCCAGATCCTTGGCGAGAAACTGAGTGAGCAGTGCGACCTGAAGGGCTTCACTTACTCTCAATCCGTCATCACTGCCGTCAAGATTCGCGAGACAGTGAGTTCCATCCCGAGCTTTTCAGAAGGAGTTCCTCTCGGATTTGAGATTTCTCCTGCCCTGCCCACCGGGATCTCTTTTGACCCCGACACCGGCATCATTTCGGGAGTCGCCACTTCTGTATCAGCAAGTCAGATCTACACCGTACGTGCCACTTCCCCGAGTCAGTGTTCGGTCACCCAAATCCTGAGACTCCGGATTACCGGAACCGACCCGATCCGCTCCAACCTGGGTGTGAATCGAACCCAAACCCCGGTCGGGACTTCACCCGATACGACCGTGACTCTCACTCTGCTCGACTCGAATGGCCAGCCGGTGGTGGGAAACCAAGTGGCTTTGACCAGTAATCGCGCTCAGGATGTGATCACTGCCACTGGCGGATCCGTCACCGATGCAAACGGAGTGGCAACCTTCACCCTCCACTCCACACTTTCGGGAACCGCCACCTTGACCGCTGTGGATGTCACCGACCTTGAAACCCTCAGCACGATCGGACAAATGGATTTCACCCCCGGTGCCGCCGTCCGGGTAGCAGCTATCGGAATTCCGAGCACGATGGTCGCGGGTTTGGATCTCGCTGCCGAAATTCAAGCGGTGGACACTTATGGAAACCGGGACACCGGATTCAACGGCGTAGTCCGGGTCTCTCACAATGATTCATGGACACAATCGGTAGGTGCGGGGCCCCTGACCCTCAATCTCGTCAACGGGAAAGCCGACTATGTCATCAAGCTCACCCATGCCCAGGAAACCGCCATCACTTCTCAGCATCTCCCCGCAAGCGGGCCCGCACTCTCAACCGGAGTCCTCAGTGTACAGGTTTCACCGGGGCCACTTGATCCCTCAAAAACGGAGATCATCTCAGCAACCACGACGCTGACTGCAGGGCAAGACTACTCCTTCGAGATCGAACCCCGAGATGCCTACGGTAACGGCAAACCCTCTCTGCCTCCCGTAGCATCGGATCTTTCATGGGTGATTGAGGAATCCTCAATTGGGTCGATCCAAACAGGCCCATTGACCTGGTCTGAGGCGAATCAGCGTTTCTCGAGCATGGTCAAAGGATGGACTGCAGGACGACTCGATGTCGCCATTTCTATTCAAGGGACGGAAGGTCCTGCAAGGACCCTCACTGTGAATCGAGGCCCAGTGCACCACCTCAGTCTTGAAAATTTACCTCCAAGCATTTCGGCAGGAGAGCCGATCACCCATTTAAGCGTGACCGCCTTTGACGTGGCCGATAATCGCACCAACCCAGCGGGTCGGTACATTTCGACTTACATCGACTCGAATTGCCTGGTGCCCACACCCAGAAGTGCGGCGAGCAACACCAATCGTCCGGAACTGGTTTACGACTCCGACACACAGAGTGCCACCTTCGATGCGCTCGAAATCTACAATACTAAGACCCGCTACCTACGCATTGATGCCATGGTTCCCTTCTGTTCAGAGGCGATCGAAGTCACTCCGGGCCACGTTTCTGCCGCCAACTCCTACATCACCTTCGACCATTTTCCTTTTCTGGGAAATACTGAATTCAGAAACCATCCCTATCCTGTCTCGAAGCCGGCACCGATGCGGGTGGTCGTATTGGACTCATTTCGGAACCCGATCCCCGACACTCAGGTACAAGTGACTCAATCCAGGGATTTTAATAGGAGTTTTTTTGCCACCTTGGACCCTAAAGACGGAACCTGGAGTAGCTTAGGTCCTGAGATTAACGAAATCACTTTGACGACGGATCAAGACGGGATCAGCCGGTTCCAGGTCGGGTCGGGCGAGATTCAGGATGTGGTGGTCTTGAGTGCTTCGGTCGACATCGAGAATGGATTCAATCCAGGAACCATTCGGTTTAACTATGAAGCCGAAAATTGGAACGCCGGAAACTTGCAAAAAGGAGGATTGGTGACGAGTGGGGACGACCCCACCCCGCTCGTGCAGCCGATCGACACTCCGAGCCCTCCCGCCAACCATCCGGCTTGGATGGTTGCAGTGACCTTGACCAACCCGGACCATTCTTCTTCGATCATCTGCCCGGGGGTGATTTTGACCAGGTACCATGTATTGACCCCGGCATCTTGTCTGATCGAGCGGGCTAGTGGAATCACCGGAGAACTCAAGATCCAGGCCGGTTCCTACTGGGATTCGAGTGTTTCAACCCTCTACCGCCAGACCCGTGAGGTCGGGAACATCGAGATCGATCCTTCTTACGATTCCCTGAATCCGGTGAGTGATCTGGCGGTCATCCACCTGAAATCTCCGCTGACAGGAAATCCATTTGTCAAACGTGTCGATATTGAAGAAGGACCCATCGCGGGAATGCAGCTTGCTACCTACTCCTGGCACAAGAGCCGAAACTACTTTCCATACACACCCAGTCCCTCGACCGAAGCCTCGAGTTTTTTGCTGGCCAATGAAGAGTTGATGCCTCAGAGTGTCTTCACTCAAAGTGGCATCACAAACGGATCCGCGACCTTCAGTATGGACTTTTTGACCCTTGGGTCAGGCGGGCGTTCTACTGCCAACAGGCTCATCACGACCGGCCAGTATGCGGTCATTGCCGGGGACCTCAATCATTTTATAGGCTTTACCGTTGCCGGCGGAGACTTCCGAGAACCTCACACGGAACGTCTGACAGTCGACACGGCCATACGGGTGCAAAAAAACCACCCCTTCATCAACGAGCTTTTACACAATTCTTACGAATTTTAGTTTGGTCAGAACGCACGACTGACCCCGAGACTCCAACTGCTCGTATCGATTTCGCGCCCCTGAATCGCGAACTTGAGTCGGGCGTAATCCACACCGATCTGATACGGATTCCCTGAAATCGGAATCAAATAGCTGAGACCTGCTGCAAGCTCGTTATTGCCGAAATTGAGGAGTCCGAGCCGGTCCGCAATCGTGGAAAATTTAAAATACCCCGAAAGTGCGGTTCCATTCGCAAAGGCACGCCTCAGGGTCGGATAAAGCTGGGGTCCGGAAATGTGCCGGAATCCGAAGCTCATGTCGTCGGCCATCATGGTCGAATAATACCAACCTCCGTAAAGAGCCAACCGCCAGGGTTTCTCAATACCCGGAAAAACATAGCCCAAGCGCGCATTGGCTCCGATGAACCGGACATCGGCGGTGCTATTGCTCGACAAGGTGCTCAGGTTCACAAACCCGGATAACCCCAGATCCCACACCGGAGGCGCCACAAAATAATTGAAAGCCCCCTTCACCGACCAAACCGTGGAACGGTAATCGGTGTAGAGAGAATCCGACTGGCTGTATCGAATGGAGGTGATCCCGGCCCCGAGAGCGAAATAAGCCTTACGGTCCAATTCACGGTTGAATTCGACCACCGGAATCGCTTCGGGAACCTCGCGTTGATCTTCTGCCGGCTCGGGCCTAAAGCGGAAATTCAAGGTCTGATAAGCGATCTCACCACTCGATGCGATCCGGGCCAGATCCAGACGCGTCGAGCGCCCGTCGTATGGGACTTCGATCTCGAACTCACCCCGTTCACTCAGTGTGAAACTCCGCTCCTCGCAGAAGACCTTTGCTTTACCCCGGGCATTCACACTTCCACTCACCCTCAGTACAGAGGATTTGCTCGTCCCGAAGCTCCGGATCACCACCTTTAGCGAGCCAAAGCGCCAGGCGATTGACGGATCCATTTGTCCTTCAGGAACCTCGATCTGCTCGAGCTCGAGTTCCCGGTCAGCCTCGAAACTATTGCCCGGATTTTCAGCCACGACGATTTCTTCAGCCCGGATGAATTGCGGTGCGCCAAAAAAAAGAAGCAAATGAATCGCAAGAGCAGTGATGGAGTCACGACGCATGAAGAAGTCCTTTCATGAGATTTATCCGCTTTTTTTTGCCTTCACAAGACTTTAAGGGGAAAATCAAAAGCGTGCCGAACACTTCTGCCCGCTCAGGATCCCTAGGATTGAAACTCGTATCAGGTGTCGCCTTGCTGGTTCTCATCCTGATGAGTTCCACTTTCTGGCTCGCCTACAATTTTCTGCGGGACGAAACGGAATCCTTCACCTTCGAAGTCCAAGCCAACCAGTCCCAACTGCTGGGCCAGAGATTCGCCGGACTCGTCGAGACGGTGGCCCATACGCTGAAGGTGCTACCCTCGCTGGATGCACAGACCTTGCGGGTTCTTGAGAACCAGGACGCTTTGCTCAGTCTCGAAGTCTTCGAAACTTACCGTAAAGGCGCCACCAAACCCCGCGAACTTTACGACTGGAAGGGTGACAAATCGCATTCCGTTCCAACGGACGGATTACTGAAGGAATTGCTCGACTCAGGGGTGGCGTACGAAACCCATCAATCCGAAAAAAATCGCAGCGAGGTTTACCTCTACACCCTTCTGGATCCAGATTCGAGTCAAAATCGGATCACCTTTGCCAGAAGCCGACTCAATCCGGAGACGATCCTCAAAAAATCCGGCGGCACCGATGCTCGCATCGTCAACCGTGAAGGAAAGGTCCTCTTCGACACGCGTGATGCTTCGGCAACCGGACGTGAAATCGACTTGAATGATCCGCTCTTCCAGGCAGCACGGCAATCGCCGGTCTCGATCGGAACTCTCGAGTACCGTCCAACCGACGGCGAGGCACGGCTCGGGACCTATGTCCTGCCCGGCTTCAATGTCATGATCTTGAATTCGATCAAGTTCCGCGATGCGATGCGGGGCACTTACATGCTGCTCGAACGCATGCTCCTGGTCGGGTTGGTTCTGCTCGGGATCGCACTCGTCGTCGTGGTCCTGTTCTCACTCAAGATCACCCAGCCCCTGAAAGAGTTGACCCGCGCCACCCAGGTGATCTCGCAGGGTGATTTCAACTTGACCCTCAACGAGACTGCAACCGACGAAATCGGGCATTTGTCGCGGTCGATGAATCGCATGTCTGAAAAAATCAAAGTCCTGCTTCAGGAAAGTATCGACAAGGTCCGGATCGAGCAGGAGCTCGCCATCGCCTCGAACTTGCAGCACCGCTTGATTCCGCCCTCCGAGCTCGACCAGAGTCGATACACTCTTCTCAGCCATTACCAGTCGGCCGCCGAGTGCGGGGGGGACTGGTGGGGATTCATCGAAACCGACCGGCACTTGATGATCATGATCTCGGACGCCACCGGGCACGGACTCCCTCCCGCCATGCTGACTGCGGTCACTCACGGCTGCTTTTCGGCAATCAGACAAATGTGCATAGAAGAACAGTCAGATCTACTCACCCCGGCGCTCATGCTCAAGATGGCCAATCAAGTGATCCTCGAGTCCGGCAAAGGCGAGATCAACATGACCATGTTCATCGCACTCATCGATCTTGAGAAACAGACTCTCACCTATTCGAACGCCGGACACCATTCCCCTTGGATCATCCGGAGGGCGGGCGACCGCGAGAAAGTCCGTTTTGAGACCCTTCGGGGGATGGGATCCAGACTCGGCGAGGCGACCCAGTTCGAGCCCTCAGAAGACGCCACCCTGTCCTGGGGTAATGATGATGCCCTGTTTCTTTATACGGATGGTTTGCTCGAAAACACCGGCAAAGACGATCTCCCTTTCGGTAAACGTCGGGTGATGGATTTACTCTCTGATCAAACATCGGATTGGTCCGTTTTGCACCGGAACCTGGTTGGCGATCTGGGCGGATTCTACGGGGATTTGATCCCCGCTGACGATCTGACCTACGTTTTGTTCCGTGGCAAAGTGACTGGCGGGGGTTCCGTTCGTGCTTGATCGTTTGAGATTTTCATTCGACGAGCGATCCATCCTGATTCTCGGTCTCGCACTCATCATCCTCCCGATCCTGATTGAAGTGAGCGGATTTCGGCTCACCTCACGGATGGGGTCGGGGAAAGACCTGATGAGTCAGAGCCCGATCGGCGAGGTCATTCGGCAGAAGAGGGCGGTCCGGAAACGGGGAGAGGCTTCCATCTCATTCTCTTCAGTCAATCCGGGGGATGCGCTTTTCGTCGGAGACCGGATCCTGACGGGCAAGGGCGCCTCGGCCAGAGTCCATTTGACTGATGGAAACCTCCTGGAACTCGGACCGGAATCCTTGATCCGTATCGAACCCGTGAGAACACTCGGTTTCGGTGGAGTCAAACGCAAGATCAAGATCACACTCGAGAGTGGGACTGTCAAAGCCGCTGTCCGCCCGGACGGAGCTCCCGTGATGGTGGAAAATACCCGGGGCGAAGTCATCTTCGAGGCACTGCCTCCTCCTCCACCTCCGCTCCCAATCCCACTCTCCGCTCCAGAACCCCCTCCTCAATTCATTTCAGCTGAACTCCCGGAACCTGAAAAAACCGAGGAGGCGAAGAGTACATTGGTCACCCTACCCCGAGTCGACAGGAGCGAATCCCCTGAAGCCGAAAAATCAATTCCGGTGGTTCAAGAACGCCCTTTGCTTTCCCGGCTCACTCTGGCACTCCGCCCTCCCGTCGAAGAGATCCGAATTCTCAATGCTCCGGCTTCCGGGCCACTGAGTTCCGGTTTGCCGATCTCTGAGCAGAATTTCAGCTTCAAATGGAAGTCACTCGGATATGGACGTCTCTCTCCTTACCGGGTTCGAGTCCGTGATTCAGGCTCTGAAAACATCATCGAAACTGAGCGCGAGAATGTGGAACTCCCGATTCCATTGCGGACTGCCAGTGATTGGGAGGTTCAAATTGAGGCGGACATGAAAAACGGAGAAACGGTACGCTCAAAACCTGTTCGATTCAGCTGGAGCCTACCGCCTCCCCAAGCAGTCACCCCGTCCGATCAGGCTGAATTCACCCCGGATCAACTCCGGTTCTTCTCGAGACGGTTTTTGCTCGGATGGAAAGAGATGCCCGCTTGTCCACGATTCCGGATCGAAGTCACTAGAAATGAACTCAGTTTTCAAAGCTCTGGGCAGACCTTCGAAACCAACGAAAACTTTGTAGCCATGCCACCACCTGGTCCTGGAATCTGGAAATGGAGAATCACCTGCATCTTTGCCCCGGGCATCACTTCATCAGGCCCGGTGAGTCGCTTCAAGATTCCACTCGGAGACCAACCGTGAATCTGGATACATTGGTCGAGAACCAAATGTCCGAGAATTGGAAGAAAGCTTTGAGTGGTCCGTTAAACGACCCGGATTTTAATCGACTGAGGCGCTTTCTCGCAATCGAGACCGAATCCGGATATCTCATTCATCCGGATCCGGATCATCTGTTCCACACCTTCAGGCTGACTGATTTCCATCGGGTCAAAGTCGTGTTGATCGGCCAGGACCCCTATCATGGTGAATCCCAGGCCATGGGTCTCAGCTTTGCGGTTCCGAATTCCCTCTCAAAAAAACCCCCGAGTCTGAAAAATCTTCTCAAAGAACTTCAAACGGACCTTCAATGTACCCTCTCCCGAGACGAATCGGACCTGACCGGCTGGGCGGAACAGGGCGTGTTGCTTTTGAACACCTTATTGACCGTTCGCAGGGGCGAACCCCTTTCTCACGCCGAATCCGGCTGGACTGAATTCACTCATGGTGTAGTAGAAGCCTTGAATCGCCGCGAGACAGGAATGGTGTTTCTTTTACTCGGAGGCCATGCTGCCAAGCTCCGCACTCGAATCGATCCCACCCGACACCGGATCATCGAAGCCCCTCACCCCTCTCCTCTCTCTGCGTATCGGGGATTCTTCGGAAGCCGGATTTACTCCAAAACCAACGAAGCACTCAGGGATTTGGGCCACGATCCGATCGAGTGGGCCCGCATCAGTTTAAAATAAAAAAAGGGCCCGAAGCTTGCGCTCGGGCCCTTAGAGTCATCACGACTACTATTCAGGGGGGTGTGGGGTGGATCATCGCCTTACGAGTTTTCTTCCGGCTCCCGACTCCAACTATTCCCCTCTCAAACATTATTCAATTGTGTGTACACTCGCCGCATCTCTTCGAACCTGGCCGGGCTCGAATCTGCGGTCCATGAGACCCACCGACGTCTGGTGGTCATCTCACGCTGGGCTTACCGTGGGGGCCCCGCGTCGTGGAACTGATGCTTATCGTCTCGTGCGTCATGAGACAGCTGTTGTGCTGCGGTTTTTCTCATACCGTCCTCCGTGAAATCAGAATCTCATTGTTGATTGAAACGGTCAACTAATTTTTGCGAAAAATGTGGAGCATCCCTTCAAAAAAAACACCTGAAAAATCAGACTGTGTCCTCGGCACCCTGCCCGATTTTGACTGAATTGCGGGCAAAAACCGACAGTATTCCGCTCAGCAGCATGACCGCACCGCAGATGGCGATGACCCTCCGGACTCCCAGAACCTGAAACGCCCAAGGAGAGACCGCAAAGAATAACAAGGTGATCAGTGAATCGAGAATCACTTTGATCCGGAAGACTCCTGCCAGTTCCACCGGGCGAAAGTGCTGTTGAGCCAGATCCACAAACGGAAGATCATTCACCGGTCCACCCATGGCAGTGAATCCGATCACCCAGTGAAGCAAAATCAGGTCCCGAGTCCCACTGAGAAACAGGAATCCAACCCCGAGCCAAACCAAGCCGGCATAGATCCAGAGCTCGGGATGTTTTCTTCGAAGGCTTCCGATTCCAATCGCTCCAGCAAGATTTCCGACCCCGTAAGCTGCGATCAGGGTCCCGAAGGTCGCCACCTGCCCCGGCCTCATTTCTTCAACCAACAAAGCCAGCCCCACACCGTAGGAGAGACTCCACGCGCCTCCACTCACACACTTGGCCCACAGACTCCGATGAATGGCCGGAACGTTCCGAACCAAGCGCCACGTTCCGAGAAGCCCCGGAGTCGAGCGCAGACCCGAATCGATGCTCTCGCCACTGAAACGGATCGAGCGAATGCTCACAGCCGATCCGACAAAGCTCAAAGCATTCACTGTGAAAAAGTGAACGAGAGGAATCCAAGCAGTGAGCATCCCCACCATAGACGGACCGAGCACCCTGGCCAGCCGATAGGTGGTGGCCATGAGACCATTGGCACCCCGGAGCAATTCCGGAGTCCGAGCCACCCTCGGAACATACTCCATCAGAACGGGTTCAAAAGCCGAACTGAGTCCGAAAAGAAGAATCGTCGCGATCAGCAGTGCCGGAAACCGGTACTCGGGAAACGGGTAGAAAATCACGGGTACGAGGCAAATCCCGGCGCGATACAGATCGAGCCGGACCAGGACCCGGCCACTCGGAAGTGCACCGAACCACCGTGGCACAAAGGTGGCACCGACGAGCCCGGATAATACCAACAGGGAAGAAAGCCCGCCGGCATCTTTACCGACTTCCTGCACGCAAATCCAGGTGAACGCCACCCGGTAAATCTCGTCCCCTACTCCGGACAGGACCTGCCCGAACCAAAGTGCGAAAATGGAACGATCGAACAGGGCCCGGATCAAACGGTCTTCAGCTCATTGACCAGTTTTTGCAAACTCTCTTTGGCGTCTCCGAACAGCATTCCGCACTTGGAGTTGAAGAAGAGCTCGTTCTCGATTCCGGCATAACCCGACTTCATGGAGCGCTTGAGCACGATGATCTGTTTGGATTGGTCCACATCGAGGATCGGCATCCCGAATATGGGACTGCTCGGATCGGTTTTGGCAGCAGGATTCACCACGTCGTTGGCACCCACGATCAAAACAGCATCCGTCGTCGAAAACTCCGAGTTGATGTGTTCCATCTCGACCAGCTTGTCGTAACTGACATTGCTCTCTGCAAGCAGGACGTTCATGTGTCCGGGCATCCGACCGGCAACAGGGTGAATCGCATATTTCACATCGACCCCCTCGGCCTCGAGCATGCTTTCGAGCTCGTGACAGACGTGCTGGGCCTGGGCCACAGCAAGTCCGTAGCCCGGTACGATGATCACCTTTTGGGCGTACTTCATCATGACCGCCACATCCGTCGCCTGAACTTCACGCACAGAACCGGTCACCGACTTGCCCCCGCCGGAGGAGCTCGAGCCCGCGAGACCGATCAGCACATTCGTGAGGGAACGGTTCATGGCCTTGCACATCACCACGGTGAGGATGGTTCCGGCGGAACCGACTAACACCCCGCCCATGAGCATGACGTTATTGTGATACAAAAACCCGCCACATGCCGCCGCGACACCGGTGAAAGAGTTCAGGAGTGAAATCACAACCGGCATATCCGCCCCCCCGATCGGAAACACGAAAAAGAGACCGTACACAATTGAAATGGCAATGGTGATCAGGAACCAGAGCGTGCCCAGGTCTCCTCCGCGGAAAGTCATTACGGATGCGCCAATTACTCCGACCAGGAGGATGGCATTGATGAACTGCTGACCTTGGAAACGGAAGTCTCCGACAGACCCGTTCAACTTGCCCCAGGCGACCATACTGCCAGTGAAGGATACGGTACCGATGATCAGACCGGCGATGATCGGGAGATAGTGCCCCACGGTGAGGAGCTCACCACTGGCCTGAATAGCCCGCCACTCGATGACCGAGATCAATGCCGCACACAGGCCCCCCATCCCGTTGAAGAGAGAGACCATCTCGGGCATGGCGGTCATCTGGACCCGCTTGGCCATGATGGTGCCGACAATGGTCCCGATCACGATGGCCAGAGCGATCCAACTCAGATTCCCGATCACCCGGAATCCTTCTTCACCCAGAAAGCAGGTTCCAAAAACAGCAACAGCCATGCCGGCAGCTGCGACCCAGTTGCCCTTCCGCGCGGAATCGGGCTGTCCCATCATTTTGAGACCGACCACAAAAGCAATCGAACCGAAGAGGTACGCCAACTCAAGCAAATGACTCATGACTTCGCCCCTCCTTTACCCGGCTTCTTTTTGAACATCTCGAGCATGCGGTCGGTGACCACGAACCCGCCGATCACGTTCAGAGTCCCGACAATCACGCCCAGGAACCCGACGGTCTTACTGATCCAGTCTTCTTCGCCCGCCTTACCGAGGACGATGATGGCTCCGATGAGAACCACCCCGTGAATGGCGTTCGCACCGCTCATGAGCGGAGTGTGGAGCACGCTCGGCACGTGGGAGATCAGCTCGATCCCGACGAAAATCATCAAAACAATCAGGTAAACGAAGGTGATATTCTCACCGATCCAATTCAACAGTTCCATATCCACCTCAGTTCGCAGAATGCCGGATCTCGCCCTGATGGCAGATCAGACACCCCTGGACGATCTCGTCCTTCAGGTCAAAAATCATTTCGCCTTTCGGGGCGATCAATTTGAACAATTCGAGTAGGTTCCTGGCGAAGAGCTCGCTCGCATTGCTTGCCAGGCGGGAAGGCAGATTGAGCGCTCCCACGATCCGGACTCCGTTCACTTCGAAAACCTCGCCGGGACGGGTCTTGCTACAATTCCCGCCCTGCTCCGCTGCCATATCGACCAGCACCGACCCTGATTTCATCAGGGACAACTGCTCGTCGTCGACCAGGATCGGAGCTTTACGCCCGGGAACCAGCGCGGTGGTGATCACCAGATCCGCTTGAGCCAGAGATTTGTTCACGGCCGCACGCTGGGCTTTCCGGTATTCCTCGGAAGCCTCTTTGGCGTATCCGCCCTCGCTTCCCACCGAAGCCCCTTGGACCTCGATGAACTTTCCGCCCAGACTCTGCACTTGTTCTTTGGTTTCAGGACGCACATCCGTGGCTTCCACCACCGCACCCAGGCGCTTGGCGGTGGCAATCGCCTGAAGTCCTGCGACACCGGCTCCGAATACGAGCACTTTAGACGGGGTCACGGTTCCAGCCGCAGTCATCAGCATTGGAAAAATCTTATCCATTACGGAGGCCCCTTCGATCACCGCCCGGTAACCGGCCAAGTTGGCTTGGGAGCTCAGCACGTCCATGCTCTGCGCACGCGAGATTCTCGGAATCGCATCGAGCGAAAACGCCGAGACTTTTCTGGAATTCAAAGCTTGAACCACTTCGTTGGAAGTGCGGTGCTGAAGGATGGAAACCCAGACCGATCCTTCCGGCAATTCGATCACGCGGTTGGCCTCGGGAATGTTGATCTGGACAAATACCGTCGCTTCTTTCAGCAATGCGGCTCCGCCATCCACCACACGGACTCCGACCTGTTCGTAGCTCGCATCAGAAAAATGGGCGGTGGCACCCGCACCTTTCTCGATCGAGACCTCATGCCCCATCTTTTTCAATTGGGCACACACCTGGGGTGTGAGTGCGACCCGGTGTTCGCCGGTGCGCGTTTCTTTGAACATCGCGATTCTCATAGACGGCTCTCCATTGGGAAAAGTCTAACGAAAGCCCATGCTTTTGTACAATCCTCTCTATTGTTCTTTTCTGTCGCATCGCACCCTCGCTATACTTTCTCCATGCTGAATGAAGTGACTGCAAAAAAAGTGATCGATTGCGCCCTTTCCCTCGGTGCCGACTTCGCGGATCTGTTCGTCGAGCGGAATCGAACCCTCTCGGTGAACCTGAAATCGAGCAAGGTGGATCAAATTACTGACGGAATCGATTTCGGAATTGGCCTCCGGGTCCTCTTCGGGACCAAAGTCCTTTACGGGTATACCAATTCGCCGGATGAAGACGAACTGATCCGGGTCATCCGCTTACTCTGCGCACCGGACCAGCGGGCTCCCGCCCACGCCGCTCCGATCGCCTTTCGATCGGAAGCAGCCTCCCGTCGTTCACTCACTCCCTCTGCGATCGGATCCGATCTCGAAGCGAGAATCCGCCTGCTCCGGAAGATCGACGAGCTGACCCGGAAACAGAGCCGCGAAATCTCCCAGGTATCGGCCCATTCTCTTGAGCGGCATCAGGAAATCGAACTGTTCAATTCACACGGCCTCCATGCCACCGATCTCAGGCTCTACACCCGGATCGGATCGGAGGCTGTTGCCACGGACGGAGACCAGAAGGATTCGGCTTTTTACGGGCCCGGTGCGGCCATGGGTTGGGAATATGCCGAAAGCCTCGACCCGGCCTTCATCGCAAATGAAATCGCCCGTCGATCTGTGACCTCCCTCCACGCCGAACCCTGTCCCGCCGGAACCATGCCCGTGGTGATCGATCACGCGTTCGGAGGAGTCATTTTCCATGAGGCCTGCGGCCACTTACTGGAGACGACCTCGGTCGAGAAAAAAGCCTCGGTTTTCTGGGATAAAAAAGGCGAATTGATCGCTCACCCGGCTGTGAATGCCGTCGATGACGGAACCATCCCGGGCGCCTGGGGAACCCTCTCGATCGACGACGAGGGAATGCCCACCCAGCGGACCCAGTTGATCAAAAACGGCCGTCTCGAAAACTTCATGGCCGACTACGTAGGAAACCTCAAAACCGGGCATCCCCGCACCGGATCCGCCCGGAGGCAAAGTTACCGCTACGCTCCAGCTTCGAGGATGCGAAACACCTTTATTGAACCCGGTCCTCATCGCTTTGAAGAATTGATTGCGAGCATCGATCGCGGGCTTTATGCGCGTTCGATGGGGGGCGGGTCGGTCAAGACCGGAACCGGTGAATTCAACTTCTCGGTTCAAGAGGGCTACCTGATCGAAAACGGAAAGATCTCGCGCCCCGTGAAAGGCGCGACCCTGATCGGCACCGGTCCCGAGACTTTGAAGCAAATCTCGATGGTGGCGGATAACTTCGAGATCATGGCTGGCATGTGCGGTTCTGTGAGTGGAAGTATCCCTGCGAGTGTCGGACAGCCCGCGCTCAAGGTGGACGAGATTCTGGTGGGAGGTGCGAAATGAGGCCTGAAATTGAAACCACTCTCGATTGGGCCAAAAAACTCGGGGCCGATGAATCTGACGTGATTCTCAATGAAGGAAACGCCCTTTCGCTCTCGGCACAACAAGGACGGATCGAGACTTACAAGGTCACCTCATCCCGTTTGATTGGCGTTCGGGTGATCCGGGACCACCGGGTGGGCATCAGTTTTTCGGAAGATCTTTCGACAGATTCACTCCGCTCCATGGTGGAGAGCGCCATCCGGCTCACCGATGCGGTCGAACCTGACGAAAACCAAAGCATCACCCTGGGCGGAGCGGCGGTGATCGACAACAACACCAAGACCTACCGTGAAGATTCGACTCCGCTGGATGAGAAAATCAAACTCACCCTCCGTCTTGAAGATGAAATCAAACGGAGGGATCTCCGTACCCAGGCTGTGCCGTACAATGGCTACTCTGAAGGAGAGTCACACTCTTTTTATGGAAACCACCTGGGGCTCCGGGTTTATGAACGGGAAAAATCTTTCAATTGCTACACCTCGGCGCTTCTGAAAGACGGCGACAAACAAGCCTTGTTCTACCGGAGCAACAGCGCGAGAACCTTCGGGGAGCTTTCTCCGGAGACCGCCATCCAAGAGACCCTGCAGTTTACGGGAACATTGCTCGAGGCCCGACCGGTTCCGACCGGCAAGTACGATGTGATCTTCGAACCGGATTGCTTCCAAGGGCTCTTCAGCTGCTTCACCGGCTTGTTCTCTGGTAAAGCAGTCAAGGACGGCTACAGCCGTTTCGGGAATTCACTGGGCGAGATCATCGCCCACCCGGAACTGACGCTTCGGGATCTTCCCCGATACTCAGACGGTTTTTATCACATTCTGACCGATGCGGAAGGTGCGCCCAAAACCGACCTCACTCTGATCGAGCACGGTCGACTCGTTTCTCTTTATCACAATTCGGCAACAGCCCGCCATTTCGGGGTCAAGTCCACAGGCCACGCCAGCCGGAGTCCCAAAGGGCAACTCGGTACAGGCCTGACCCAATTGGTGATCGATCCCGGAACCACCCCTTCGGATCGTTTGACTGCCGGAACCGTTCTCAGAATTTTCGCTCTGGACGGCTTGCACGCCGGGGTCAATGCCTCATCGGGCGCCTTCTCCCTTGCAGCGAGCGGCGAGCTTCTGCGTGACGGCAAAGTCATCCAGGGAGTGAAGGGCATCACCCTCTCCGGAAACTTTTTCGATCTGATCCGGAATGTATCGGGAGTGGGTCAGACCCTGCTACCGACCACGGGAAGAGGGTTCTTCGCTCCCGAAATCCGGTTCACCGGACTCCAAGTGGCCGGTCAGTGAATTCCGTGATAAACTGAATCTAAGAGGGAGAGACCCATGTTTGGAATATCATTCGAGCACCTGCTGATCATCGGGGTCGTATTGTTGATTTTCGGACCAAAGCGGCTACCCGATCTGGGGCGCTCTCTCGGTCAGTCGATCAAAAACTTCAAAGACTCCTTCAATGGGATCGAGTCCCAGGATCGAATCGCTGAAAAAAAGAAGTCTGACGACGATTCCCCCCCTCAAAACAGCTAGACAGTCAGGTCTTCCTTTGGTCTGATGAGCAGGATTGAACCGACCTAAAGGGGGATCCATGCGTTTCATCATTCTTGCGTTGCTGACCCTGTCCAGCCTTGCTGCCGGTGCCCATGCTTCCGATCAGGACTTGAAGCACCTTCCCAAACCCTTTCCCTACCGCGATTCGAAAGCGGTTTTTGCGGATTTTGAAGAAGCCCTTTACGAGGTCACCTATGATTTCGGCGCCAAACAAGCGCTGGTCAAGGCCCAGATCCGGTTCCTGACCATTGAATCCGGGTATCCGGTATTCGATTCGGTGAAAGACCCCACCACCCTTTCATTGGACGGACAAGCAGTCAGCGCGACACTGACCCGTACCCCGAACCAGGAAAGCTCCATCAGAGTCATCGACCGCCCCACCCAACCGGGAGTCCACCAGCTGGATGTGACTCTTCCTCTGACGGATCTGGTTGAGTTCCGCCAGGACGGAGTGAAGAGCGCCTTCTGGACCTCCGACCTGGAAGACCGTCGCTTTCTCGAACGCTACCTCCCTGCCAACCTTGAATTCGACCAGGTGAAAATGACCCTGATCCTCCGATTCAAAGGCCTCCAGGCGGAACAAGCGATCTACACCAACGGAACCGTCCACCGCTACGACTCCACCACCTACGAAATCCGTTACCCTTCGCACTTCACCTCTTCGAGCATCTTTTTCCACACGGCTCCGAAAGGGCTGTATCCGGAGCTCCGTTTCGGCCTCCGTTCGATTGACGGCCGCGAATTGCCGGTGGTGCTGTATACGAACGGTGGCGTCTTCTCGTCATCGCTCGATCGTCTGAAAGACCGGGTCACCTCGGTGATTGCCGAGCTCGAGCGCGATTACGGTCCCTTCCCTCATCCCTCCATCACCGTGTATTTGGCCGGTGCAGGCGGAATGGAATACTGTGGAGCGACCATGACTGACTTTTCGGCCGTGGGACACGAATTGTTTCATTCTTACTTTGCTCGGGGAATGATGCCTGCAAACGGAAATGCCGGTTGGGTCGATGAGGCCCTTGCCTCCTGGCGCGATGACGGCTACCAGGCCATCGGTAGCCTTTCCGGCAGCACCGGAATGTCCTCCCACCCTTACTACACCCGCTCCACCGACCGTGCCGCCTATTCCTTCGGTGAACGCTTCATGAGCTACCTCGACGGCAAGACTCGCTCCAAAGGCGGCCTGAAGCCATTCATGCGCCATTTGATTGCGACACGGGTTTTCCGTCCCTTCCACATCGAGGAATTCATCGGGTGGATGGGCGAGTACTATCAGTCCTCCTTCGTAGAAGACTTCAAACGCTACACTTACGGCACACGGAATTTCGAAAGCACTCTCCCTGTCAGGGATTCGCACGAGATTCATCAAAAACTGCATCCAGAGATGCTTCAATCCCTGCTCTAAACCCCTGTTCCATGGAGACCCCGATGAAATCGAACACCTCCCGTCCTGTCCTGACACTCGATGCTGCCCGGTTTCTGGTGGATCAAGCGATAGCCCATGCGGCAGAAACCGGCATGAGGATCTCGGTTGCTGTTCTGGACCATGCTGGCCGTCTCCGGGCCTTCGCCTCGATGGATGATGCAGCCCATGTGAGCCTCGAGGGCTCGATCAAGAAGGCCAAGACTGCAATGGGCTTCGGGCTTCCTACGGGCGACACCTGGTACCAGTTCATCAAAGACGATCCGATCCTTCTCCAAGGTGCACAACACCTACCGGACTTCATCCTCCTTGGCGGAGGCTCGCCCCTCAAGGCCAAGGGTACCCTGATCGGTGCCATCGGAGTGAGTGGTGGACATTATGCCCAGGATGAAAAGTGCGTGAAAGCGGCCCTGGAAGCCCTTCAAAAGTTGGATCACGAATTCGGCGCATGAGCTCATTCTCCAATCCACACCTGCCCGCAGGGGCCCTGGCCCAGACCCTCGAGCAGCTCTCTCCCTTGCTGAGTCAGATCATCGAGACGACCAGTCTGGATGATCTCGGGCGTGCGATTTTGGATGTTCTGCGTAAAAACCTCGAATTCAGGTCAAATGGATTCTACTTTATCAATCAGGAGACAGGCGCTCTCGATTTGATTCATGCCGAGGGGCTTTCTCCTCAAGAGCGTGCGGCGGCCGAAGCCACTGCCATGGACCGGCATCCGGGCTGGGTGATCCGGAACAAGACCACCTGGATGAGCGGCAATGATCCGGAGCCACAAATGGAGTACCAGAAACGGCTCCATCTCTCCTCCCGACTTTATTGTCCGATCCTGTTTCAAGGAGAGTGCGTGGGCACGATCGGGGTCGTGTCGGACAAAGAAAACGCTTTCAATACCGATCACCGTGCCTACCTCGAGTTCGTCTGCAGGATCGTTTCCATCACCTACGAGAATATCGTGCACATGAAGGCGCTGGATAAGAACCGGGAGCGTCTGGATCAGGCCATCCGCTCGCTCAAATTCGGGATCTGGGACTGGGACCTGAAGAAAAACGTCCTGATCTGGGATGAGTACATGTACGACCTTTACGAAATCCCGAAAGGCGAATTCAGCGGAGCCTATGAGGCGTTCGAAAAAACCCTCTACCCTGACGATGTGGGCAGGGTTCAAAATGAGCTTTCCGAAGCCATCCGTCTCCGCAAGGACTTCAAAGCCGAATTCAGAGTAGTGACCCCCGGGGGAATAGTGAAACGGATCGCAGCGAGTGCACGTTGCACTTTTGCTCCGGATGGATCGGTCGAACGCCTGGTCGGTGCGAATTGGGATGTGACCGAGGTCCGTGAAAAAGAGATCCAGATGCTTCACATTTCAAAAATGTCGAGCCTGGGGGAGATGTCCGCGGGAATCGCCCATGAGATCAATAATCCTCTGACGATCATCCTTGGAAAAGCCCAGCACCTGAAACTCATGCTTGCGAAGGACCGACCAGCTTTGGATGCCGTACTGAAAGGTGTCGAGGTGATCGAGCAGACCTCGAACCGGATTGCCCGGATTGTGAAGGGTCTCCAGATTTTCTCCAGAGACGGAAATCGGGACTCCTACGAGAGGAAAGGCATTCAGGACATCCTCGAAGATACGGTGAGCTTTTGCCATTCCCGCTTTCGCAGTTACGGAACCGAGCTCAGGATTGATCCGGCACCGGCCGGACTGATGATCGAGTGCCAGTCCACTCAGATTTCCCAAGTCATCCTGAACCTTCTGAACAATGCTTTTGATGCCGTTCAAGAACTCGAAGAGAAGTGGGTCCGGGTGTCGGTTCAGGACATCGGGGAACGCGTGGAGATCCGGGTCTCCGATTCCGGAAAAGGAATTCCGGCTGATGTTGCGAAAAAAATTCTCGAGCCCTTCTTCACCACCAAGGAGGTCGGCAAGGGCACCGGGCTCGGGCTCAGCATTTCACTCGGGATCGTGAAGTCCCATCAAGGGGATTTCCAGCTCGACCGGACCCAGCCCAACACCACCTTCGTGGTGACCTTGCCAAAACGCCATGGCCACCAAAGAACCTGAATCCGATTCCCTTCTGGCTGAACTCGAGAAGTCCCTCGGCCCGGCCGAGTGGTCCCTCATCCGCAAGCAGATGACCAAAGATTCGGTCATCGTGGTGGCTACGACACTCGAGCTGATTGAGGTCGCTCTAGCCGTGGCAAGGAACGAAGAAGGCCGGGTAAAAGCATGGATCGAGTCCGGTGAGGTCACCAAGCCCGATCTAGCGATGCTTTCAGACTGGGAGAAGACCCCCGAGCGCACATTCCTGTGCGTGGTAGTCCATCCCTTTGTCCTGATACAAAAGTTCGGAAATTAAAGGTTCGAGAGAGACAGGTCGGTACGGAGACGCGATTCTCCCACAGTCACGACCTTGCTCGAGCGCTTCAAGCCCGAAGCTTCTACACTGATCTCGTATTGACCCGGGTTCAGAATGACCGTGAAGAAACCCTCTGCTGCAGGGCGGACCTTTTGTTTGAAGGTACCCCCTACGGAACGCACTTCGAGAATGGCATTTTGCACGCCCATCCCACTCGGTCCACGGACCTGCCCGTAAACAGACGCGCCGTCCATTCGAGAAAGGAGGTACTTCCAACCGGCACGCTGACCCGCCACCGTCTTATCCCGCCACTGGGCATAAGAAGGCTGGAAACCCTGGGAAGTCGAATTGACCTCGATCACGTAAGGAATCACACCGGCCACAGCATAGTGCCAGTCGATGTCCCCGCCATCCACCGAGTAGAGAAGCTCAGGTGCGGTACCGGCGCGGTAAGTCCCACGACCGTCATCCTTCACGAGTTTGGTGGCCAGTTCTTTTCCGATTTTTTCGACGACCTCATGGGTCTCGGTCTTTTGACCGTCACACCCGTAGGGATAGATCACGATTTCGCTGTAAGAATGGTAGGAGATCGAAAACACAGGACGGATGCTCGAAACAAAATTCATCATGACCTGGGTTTCGGGCTCGGATCCGGCACTGTCTCCCCGAAAGTCCTGGGCCCAGCGCGAACCGCTCGAACCGCGGCAGCTGTTCCAAGCGTAAGGGTAGTTCCGATTGATATCGACGCCGTACCCGCCACGGGCATTCTTGCGCCACATGGAATCACTGGTCCAGACCAGATTGTTACCATCCACGTTGAACATGGGAACCACATCGATCACATAGTTCCGGAGCCATTGGGTGATCTGGGGATCCTTCCCGTACCCCTGAAGGAGCTGATCGATGATATCGAGACCCACTTCGGAGGTCATCACCTCACGGGCGTGGTGCATGGAGTTGAAAAACACATGTGGCTTGGAGGCCGAAGCCTTCGAAGCATTCTCGGTGATCTGGATCGCCCAGATATCGCGCCCCTGTAACGACTTCCCGATCGAAACCAGTTTGGTGATCGAAGGATAGGCGGCCGCATACTGCTTCATCGCCGACTCAATCTTGGTCGGGTTCTGATAACGGGAATCGGGAGCGGATAAATCGACCTTTTCCAGGACTTCGCGGAAGAGGTAGCCGTTCCGGGACAGCCACTCAGACTGGGCGGAGTTCACCAGCAAGTCGGCCTCGCGGGTATCGAGATTCACACCGGCCACATCGATCGACTGGCCCTGGATGCGCTTCATCCCCTCGCGGTAGTCGGAAAGTTGAACCCGAACCAGACGGTTTCCAGCAGTGTGTGCCTCTACAGGACGGCCCGAAAGAAGAGCGAAGGCGAGCAATAGAACGGTGAATGATTTCATTTTGAATTCCCCCAGTGGCGAGAGTGTCTCTGAAGGGATGCGGAGTTTCAACCGCTTTCTGCATGCCCTTCAGTGGGGTGCGTTATTGCTTTCTCGAGTTCCGGATGGCCCGGATTGCCGCCGTCCTGAGTTCCTCGTCGGACCCCTGAATCAGCTCGCGATGGACTTCGTGTCGGACCCGTTCCTTCACGCCCGGGCTCAACTTCGAACGGAGCACCCCTAGGAATCGGGGTTCCGCCACCATGACCAATTCGGTGAACTCGCGGTGCCCGAGGGCTTCCTCGAGCCTTCGCGCCACCGCACCTGCGAAATGCTCCACATTCCATTCGGCATGGTGGAAGGTCCGGTCGAGGGAATGCCGGATGGTCCCGCCACCCGCACTCGACATGCCCGACCCCGGACGATCGGAATCGAAATCGCTTTCCATCCGGCTTCCGGCTGGATTCTCCAATCGGTCCACAAACTGGAAGTGCTGGTCCGGGAGATCCCGGTAAAAAACCGCGCCGGTCTGGTTGGCAAAGACGAACCACCGGGACTTCCGCTCTTTCACTGTATGATCTCTGAAATAGTTCCCCGCACCTGTTCTCATGGAATCCTCACAGCAAGTGTGGACGTCGTTCGGATTCCACCTCGTGCTGGCGGTCAGAAACTTTGACCACCAATTCGAGCTCATCAGCCAGAACAGCCAGTAACTCATGACTGGTCACGATTCCCGAAATGCTGCCCGTCCCGTCCACCAGGGGAATCCGGTGGATCCCGTGCTCCTTCATCAGGTTCAGTACATGATAAAAACTGTCGCTGATCTTCGCCGAAACAAACTCGGAGGACATGACATCACGGACCAGGACTCCATCCGGAGGGATGCCGAATGCACACGTGGACACGACAATGTCACGATCGGTGAGCACTCCTACCGGGATCTCCCGGAGTCCTTCTTTTTTGACCACGACCAGACTTCCCACGTGCCGGTCACGCATCAGTTTTGAAGCTTCCTTCAAATTCTCAGATCCCGAAACGGTGACCACTTTCCGATTGGCAATTTTCTCAAGAATCACAATTCACTCCCATTGGCTCAAAAATGATGATGAGCCCGGCCCGGAACCTCATGGCTCCGGGCCGGGCAGCGATCGAATCACTGGTTCAACCGCCATTCCGGGCTCAAGGCCCGGCGATCACGAACAAGACACTCAGTCATCTTTGGATTTCTCCATAAGCACACCACCTGCCTTCCAGCCGCTCGTGCCGCCTGAATCAAAAGCAAGAGCGATGCCACCGGAGCAGGGCTCGAATCACTGAGTTTTTAACCGAAGAGAGCCCAGACCATGGGACGAAATCCCCTCCACCCGGGACAAATCTCATGACGCGCCTGGGCTTTTATCCCGGGCTTCCTTCTCCTATGATGCTCACATGAGTCTCTTACTGACCTTCATCGCCCAAGGATTCTTCACCAGCCAAGCGCTTGCTTCGACTCCACTCCTGAATTGGGTCGATCTCGAGCCCGGAATCCTGGTACACCTGGCCGCACCTGTGACCGTCACCCCTGCTCTTCGGTTTGAAAAAGGCGCTAAATTCGCGGTCAATCATTCTGAACCGCTCCCGTCCATCAAGGTCCAGGTCTTGAGACTGCGCCATTATCCCTGCACCTCAGAAATGGCCGAGGCCCGGGTGGAGATGACGATCCTCGACTCCGGTCAGGGATTTGAAATGGAAAAAGGCTGTGAGGTCACGCTCTACCACGAATACCGCGAGTTCTATCGTCCGAGTCTCTTCGAACGGGACGAGCCGTGAGCCTGCCCTGGCAGGTCGAGTTCAGGCCGTTGTCGGAGTTCGACTTTCCCACCCGACCGAGATTTCTAAATTGGGAAAGAAGCTTTGTCTCAGGTCCCGATAGCCCGCTCTACGAGGTTTCCCATTGGAAATCTCCAACAAGCCCGGATTGGCTTCTGACCCGGGTGACTTTCAAGCCCCGGGCTGAAGGTCCTCCGGGCCATGTGCATGGAGGCGCATCAGCGGGTTTGATCGATGAAGTCATGGGGGTTCTTGCGTGGGACCGCGACCACACCTGCGTGACCCGATCTCTGCAGATTCATTATGCCAGAGCGATTCCGATCTCGCTCGATGCGAGAGTGCTCACCCGCTTGGTGAGCGTCGAATCACGAACACTCGAGATCCATTCCACCGTCTTCAATACCGAAGGGGTTCCCTTCGTTTCCGGTCAGGGGATTTTTCACATCTTGAGTGAAGAGCAGCTCGCGAGATTCAAAAGCGGCTTCTGAGAAGATTGCGATTCCCGGCTTCAAGAGCGGGCCCGGGCTGGACGAGTTTCTCGTTCAAACCTTCGGTCCGGCCACCCAGCACTGCCAGAAGCACGTCTCCGAAAGCGAGGATGCCTTCAAAACGCGACTTCTCACCGGTGCGAAGATCAGCAAACTCGACATCGAAAAAATCCCCATCCGAGTAGGACGACTCCGCGATCCGGATCTCGAAGGGATGGGCCGCAACACGGGCACGGGCCACTCCGGGAGCAGTCACCTTCACCTCAGGACAATGACTCTGGAGGGCATGATAAACTTTTTGATTCCGATCGTTCAGGGTGTAAGGCAGAACCACGCAGTTCCGGACCCGGTCGATCAGATAGCTTAGGATTCTGGGAGAAATGCCGGATTCGTCCGCGCGAGCCGGAGACTGAAGAAGAGTGAGGAGACCGAGGAGGATCAGAACTTGAACTTTCATGGCCCCCTTTTACCCCTGATTGGATATGAGTAAAAGTCATTTTATGTGATATTATTATTCCTATATGGAATTAAAGAATCTGGAGATTCTGAAAAGCCTCGTGGAGGACCCTCACATGAGTCGGACCTCCGACCGATTCCGGATGACACAATCGGCGCTTTCCAAGCGACTGCAGAACCTGGAAGCCGAGCTCGGAGTGAGACTCTTCGATCGCAGAGGACCTCGCGGACTCGAGCCCACCCCGGCGGCCCGCGAACTGGCCCGCATGGCCGAACAACTGCTGTTATCCTGGGGCTCCGGTATCAGAAAACTGCACCAACACCAGGATGAACCCGAACACTTCGGCATTGTGGGACCCCAGATCTTCATGCGGGAGGTGCTGCTCCCCTGGTGGACCGGACGGAACCAGGCTCATCCCGGTTTGTGCCTCGATGTTCACGTCTCGGCGCTGTCTCGGGTATCATTCGAGTTGGTTCAGGCGGGACTCGATGCGGGGATCCTGGAACACCAGGAAGATCTGAGTGACTTCATTTGTAAACCCGTATTCACGGAGCAGTGGGGAATCGTCTCACACCCGGGGTCCACATTGGATCCCGAGCGCAGGTCCACCCTGGCAGCCTGGGCTTGGTGCACCCTTTCGAGTCAGACGAATCCAGTCGACGAGTGGTTGGTCCGGCGCCAGAAAATGGCTCCACCGGTTTATCGACTCTATTGGAATGATCTGGCAGCTCTCGCCGGATTTGTCGCGGCCAATCCGAAGACCGCGACCGTACTCCCCCTTCACACTTGTAAAAAAGCAGTGGAAGCCGGAGCCCTACGCTTCACACCCCTCGGCAAAGGATCGAACCGGACGCTCTACCTCGCCTGGCGCAGGAGTCACCCGCACAAGAAGTTCATTCATGAGCTCTTGAAACTCGGAGAATCCTACTCCTGACAGATATTCCGGAGCGAAACGGTGAACTCCACCCTGCGATTCCGGGAATCATCCGAAGCGATCCCACGGCTGTTCATGCTCCATGCACGCCGTGAGGCGATACCGCGGGGGCAGAAGCGAGCCTCGTCCATCCGTTGATTCTTCACAAAATAATTCATGACCGAAATCGCACGCTCGGTCGAAAACAGATAGGGGTCTTCACCCGAAACCGGTGGTTTTTTGTCTAGGTGTCCTTCAATCAGCACATTTCCTTGGACCTTCTGGAAAATTATGGAGAGTTGCTCAAGCCGTTTATGGGCTTCTTTCTTCAGTTCCGTGCCGCCCGGTACGAACAAGTCATCGCCCGGAATGGAGAACTTCAGGACCTCGACATCCGAATCGAGCTCGAGTCCGAAGGTGACGTCGCCCAGTTTGGATTCGACTTCGTCTTTCAGATCTTTCAGAGGCTGCTGAACCAGATCATCGGGCACCGCACCTTCGGCCCCTTTGTTCATCGAATCCCCTTGGCCGTAACGTTCCCCGAGCGGGATGGCCTCAGTGGTTTTCTCATCTCTTCCCTTGTTGTAAGGGGTGTTCGGATGATTGAAGTAGTGTGAAACAATCGACTTGGTCTCTTCGTCAGCGCTGGTGAGCCAGAGCACCAGAAAGAAGGCCATCATGGCGGTCACGAAATCGGCGTAGGCCACCTTCCAGGCTCCACCATGGCCACCGCCATGCCCGCCCTGGACTTTCTTGATGACAATGGTGACGCCTTTTTCTTTGTCCTTTGCCACGATTCAGTCTCCGATCACGCTGCGGCCTTTTGGCCGGAGGTGGCTTTATCGACTTCATCGAAGCTCGGACGGACTCCCGGAGGAACCGTACGACGAGCGAACTCCACACACACCTTCGGAGCGCACTCCTTGGCCAACGCCAGGACTGCCGATTTGATCACATCGATGTACTTGCCGGCATCATGGATGTCCGCTTCAATTTTGGTGGCCAGAGGCTGCATGAATCCGTAAGAAATCAAGATCCCGATGAAGGTTCCGACGAGAGCGGCCGCGACGTTCTTACCGATCGCTTCCTTACCTTCGGAGAGAGCGCCCATGGTGATCACGACCCCGAGAACCGCAGCGACGATCCCGAGACCCGGCATCGCGTCCCCAAGCTTGGAGATGATGGTCGGTGCGTGAAGTTCTTCCTCGTGCGCAGATTTGATATCCTTATCCATCAGATCTTCGAGATCGTAAGGACTCATCGGTGAGGACACCTGGACTTTCAAGGTATCGCACAGGAAATGGAGCGCATGGTGATTCGCAAGCACACCGGGATAGCGTTTGAAGATTTCTGAAGAGCCGGGGTTTTCGACATGGGGTTCTAGAGAAAGCGGGTTGGTTTTCACCACTTTGCAAAGCTCATAAAGACACATGAGCAATTCCAGGTATTGTTCCTTGGTATTCGGCTTGGACTTCAAGGCATTTAGAATCGAATGAATGATCGCCTTGATCTGGGCCGGCGAGTTGCCGATCACCAGAGCTCCTGCTGCCGCACCGAAAATGATGAGGAATTCGGTGGGTTGGTTCAACACCATGATATTCCCATGGTGGAGCACATAGCCCCCGAGCACGCATCCGATCACGATGATCCCGCCGACGATTACCATAGTTTCTCCTCTTCCTAGTATCGGTCCTCGAACGCAAAAACTTGACAGGGGTGAGAGCTTTCATCGAACAGTAGATTCAAATAATTGTAATAATTGAATAATTACCGGGTTTTCTTCTGACTACGGTCTTGGTATCGTGCGGGGCGCATGTTGGCATTACTGATACTCTTACCCTGGATCGTCCGGGCCGAGGCCGTCACGGATGTGAGTTGCACCCCCGTTCCGGGCTCTCCTTGTTCGGCCGAACTCTGTTTGCTCGAGCCGACCGGCGGGTATTCGCGACCGACAGCCTGGATTTCAGTTCCTGAGGCACCCGTTCAACGGTTCCGGATCCACCTTCACGGGTGGAGTCATAAACCCTCGGGAGAGGCTCTGAATCCTTCGTATGATTTTGCATGGCCCTCCGGGAAAACACCCGCTGCTCGCGATGCGCTCAAAATGGTGCTGGCCTACGGTCTGCATCGTGATGTCTGTGAACCCTCAGCCGATACCGTGATCATGCCTCTGAGTCGCGGGCACGTCGACGACTACAAGGCGCTGTTCAAAAATTCGGCTGATTTCACCAAATGGAAAAATGCGGTGACAGGAATGATTCGCACTCAAGATCTGCCCTGGACCCTGAGCGCCCACAGTGGCGGGGGGGCCATCGCGGCACAAGCGATCGATCCGGACGACACCTTGCTCGACCGGGTGATTCTACTCGATGCGACTTATGACCCGGGTACTGCGGCTTTTTTCAAGACCTGGGTCACTCGCATCAACGACCCGCTGAATCCGAGAACACTTGAAGTGGTTTCGGTCACCTCGCCGACCGCAAAGCACTCCCGATCCATTTCAATCCCGGGTCCGGCCGAAGTCGACGGCTTCACGCGGACTGTGAGGACTTCCGCCGCGACCTTGATCAGGGAAATCCGGAACGACCAGAGCTTCGACCATTATTCAATCGTCCCAGCACGATGGGACACGCGCCAGAGGAGACCCTGATGAAACCCCGTACCGCTTTCGCTCTGTTGATTTTGACCACTTCGACATTCACCGGAGGATTTTGTTCTGCTGAATCGAATCCCACTGTTTTGTTGATCGGGGATTCCCATTCGGTCGGGGCTTTCGGTAAAACTCTCGATTCCCTACTCCGCTCGGATCCGAGTCGCGAAGTCCGGACCGTGGCCAGTTGCGGTTCGATCATCCGGTGGTTCTACACGGGGACGTCGACCCCCTGTGGATTCCTCAAAATCGATGCATCCGGAAAGATGACCGAGACCCTGAAGGCCCCCACTCCCCTGCTCTCCGGACTGCTCAGCGAGAAGAAGCCGGATCTGATCATCGTCGAACTCGGGGCCAATTACATGGTGGGATATCCGGATGCCACCCTCGTCAGGGATACCGAGCAACTCCTGCAAGACATCGATTCGACGGGAGCCAAGTGTCTCTGGGTGAGTCCGCCCGATTCTAGAAAATACCGTGAAGAGCGGAAGCTCCTGGTCGCACGCTTGGAGAAACTCGTCAGCGCACGTTGCCAGTGGTTCGACAGCCTGCAATTCACCCGCTACCCGGATACCGGCGGAGACGGTGTCCATTACAGCACCTCGAGCATGATCCCCATTGCAAAAGAATGGGCATCGCAGGTTTACAAAGTCATCGAGTCGCTCTGAGACTCTCAGTCTCCGAGCAGTACTTTTCGAATTCTCTTTCCATTATCGGAGCCATCCAGTTCCGATCTTAAAAAGCCCGGATCGAGAAACCGTGATATCTCCCGGTATTTTGAACTCAGCGAACCGATCTCGGACTCGTCGAGCGCATTGTCGGCGAGAGCCTGATTCATTTGATCGAGGAAAGCCGCCGCATCATCAAACACCTCACACCGGTTCATCATGTCGAGCAGGCGCTCATAGGCCCGTTTTTTGAGCGCCGATTCAGCGTCATGCCCGAATCCGGCTTTTGCCACATAGGTTTCGAATTTTTTGGGCGGGAGGGCACCTGAAATGATTTTTCGGTCGCGGATCTCGCCCTTCTTGAACCGGGCACACTCGGCATCCACATCGAATCTCGAGAGAATACTGTTCCGCTCCTCACGCGAAAACCCCTGATCACAAATCTGGCTGAGCGGCACCGAGGCAGGCGACCAAACCTTGCGGTCCCCGATCTCGGCATAATCGAGCTCGCGAACCGCCCCGGGCAGATCATCTGATTTACCAAAGGGTCCCTCGACTCCGTATGAGATCAGTATTTTGTGGCGGACCTGTAAGTCTCTCCCGACTTGAATCCATCCGCGCGTCAGAGCAGCGTTTCTGACCTCGCTCAAGGCATCGGCCTGTTCACTCAATCTTTGGCTTCCTTGGGCACAAGTGAGCCCCACCGAGACTCGAAGCGGGCAGATCCCCTGCAAGGTTTCCCGACCTCCCCGCAATGCGAGAGCCGTCAATTCCGTTTCCAATTTCCGGAGATTTTTCAAGAGTGCCACACCATCCGGAACGGAACTCATGAGCTCGGCCGAGGTCCGCCCGGCAGTCGGCTCTGAAGACGGATCCTGGAACGCGATATCGATCACCCACTCGACAGGTTGGTTCCAGATTTCGCGGCCGGGATCGATATCGATGATCATGTTTTCACCGCGGGCTCTCGCCTCGGCAGCCATCTTGAGCACCAGATCCGGAGTGAAGTCCGTGCCCCCACCCAGTTCTCCCAGTTTGGCCAGCGTCAAATTGGCGTCCTCGACATCAGCTGGATACTGGACCGGATGGAAATAGAGTTGTCCCAGGAATTTTCTCTGACTGAAAGGGGGCGAGGGATAGAGCACGGTCAGAAGCTCTTTTAACTCTCCCCGGGTGAAAGGGATCATCTCATTGCAAAGGATCCCTTTTGACATCCGGTTCAAGGATGCTTGGATTTCGGGATCGAGACTCCATGCAGACCAAACGCGACACCGCCCCGACATTGCACTCGCATCCGGTTGAGGAACCAAGTCCTTCAACATGCCGTTGGGATCGGCCATCCATGCCACGAGCTCGGGATCTTCGGGATACCGGTACTGCAGGGCGGTGGTGTACTTCTGAATAAGACTGAACCCTTCCCCGACGGGCGCGGATTCCCGAGACACCACCGGATTGAAATAGACGGAGTTTTTGATACCGGGGGCTTCGTTCACGTGGACGAAGACTCCCGGGCTGCCATCCGGATTCGATTCACGGATCTTCACGGGCTTGACACCCACGGGCTGAGTTTGAAGCTTCTGATAATCTCCGGAGATCGCCTTCACGCCGAAATCCACTTTCGAGCAGGAAATCACCCGGACTCCGGACTTTTCGAGTTCGACGGTTTTCTCCGAACAGAGATCCGCCCTCGCATTCTGCAGCATGAAACCGATTCCGATCAGGACCCAACCGGTGAGTTTCATGGAGTCACTCCCGCCCTGGAAAGAACCGAATCTCTGGCCTGACAGAGCTCTCGTAACTCACTGACCGACTGAAGCCCGATTGGACATTGACCTCGCTCCAGGCGCCCGATCGCAGCTGATGCGTACTGGAAACGGAGATTCTTCTTTTTTTCGAACTTTTCACGATTCTTGAGTGCAGGAAGCAAACTCCGCTCATTCAAGAGAACTGAAAAAAGAATCGCTTCGTAGGGGCTTTGATCCGAGCGAGCCGATTGCAGCACCTTGCCGACTTGTCCCAGAAGGGACTTTCTTTCTCCGTGGATGGATTCCAAAACCCGATGGTAATCGGTACGCAGCTGGCGACAGGATTCAGGAAGACGGGCAGTATCCGCAGGAGCGGAAGCCCGACTCCGGATCCACTCAAAACAACCGGGGCTCCCCGAAGCCAGGTACTTGAGCCCGGACGGATGGACCCCGGCCGAGGACACTTGCCCGAACCCTAGAATGATTCCGATGACACTCCACAGACCCACCTTCTTAGAATAGCCGAAACCCGTCCGGAATGACGCAAAAATGATTGCGACAACCCTTTGACTCCGCTAGAGTTTTTCCCATGAAACTCCTATCCGGACTCGGTAATCACCTGGAATCGGAAGCCCTTCCCGGCGTGCTTCCTGTCGGTCAGAACTCACCCCAACAGGTCGCTCGGGGGCTCTATGCCGAACAGCTGAGTGGAACCGCCTTCACCGCCCCCCGTCACCGGAATCTGAAGACTTGGCTCTACAAGATCCGGCCCTCGGTGGCTCAAGGAGCGTTTGCAGAGACCGGACACGCCACCTGGATCAGCGATCCGGGTCAGGGGAACTTCATTCGGACACCGGAGGCCCTTCGCTTCCAGCCGTTCCCGCATGCCTCGCAATCCAAGGATTTTCTCGAATCGTTATTCACATATGCCATGAACGGGAGCCCGTTCGCCAATACGGGCTGCGCACTCCACCTCTACGCATTGAACCGGAGCATGGATCGGAAGCACCTTTACAATGCTGATGCGGAGATGATGATCGTTCCTGAGAGCGGAACCCTCGTGGTGCGGACCGAGCTCGGTGTGCTCGAAGTGGCTCCCAGGTGGATTGCCGTCATCCCACGCGGCATGAAATTCAGAGTCGACCTGGCGGATGGATCCCCGTCGGCACGCGGATATGTCTGTGAGAATTTCGGTGCCCCCTTCCAGTTGCCGGAACTCGGTCCTATCGGAGCGAACGGTTTGGCGAATCCCTCGGATTTCGAGATTCCGACGGCCACTTTCGAGGAAGTGACAGGCGAGCACGAGTTGTTCGCACGCTACCAGGGTTCACTCTGGAGAACCGTTCTCGAAGCTTCTCCGCTCGATACGGTGGCCTGGCGCGGGAACTACGTCCCTTACCGCTACAATCTCGACCGATTCAATACCATCAATACGGTCTCCTTCGATCATCCGGATCCTTCGATCTTCACTGTGATGACTTCGCCGAGCGCCGTTCCGGGCACGGCAAACGTGGACTTCGTGATCTTCCCTCCCCGCTGGATGGTGGCCGAACACACCTTCCGCCCCCCCTACTACCATCGGAATGTCATGAATGAATTCATGGGCCTGATCGAAGGCAAATACGACGCTAAGGAAGAAGGATTCCTGCCGGGGGGAGCGAGCCTGCACAATGCCTTCACCGGGCACGGACCCGACGCCGACGCCTTCCGGAAAGCCTCGGAAGCCAAGCTCGATCCGATTCGCTATGAGAACACCCTCGCCTTCATGTGGGAAAGCCAGTACCCCTTCTGGCCGTCTGAACAGGCCATGAAGCGTACGGACCTCCTGGACCGGGATTACCGGAAATGCTGGGAAGGATTGAAGCCGGGACTCGGAAAATGAGCCTATCCCTGAAAGAACGGAAGCGAAGGGCAGCCATCATCGGTGCTGAGCTGGTACGACTGTACCCGAACCCAAAGCCTCCTCTGGATCATCGGGATGCTTTCACCTTACTGGTGGCCGTGGCCTTGTCGGCGCAAACCACGGACGCGCGGGTGAATCTGGTCACCCCGGCTTTATTCGCCCGGGCACCGGACCCGAAATCGATGGCGGCGCTGAGCGCACAACAGATCCTCTCTTTTATCAAAACCTGCGGCCTCGCTCCGACCAAGGCCAAGAACCTGAAGAAACTCTCTCAAATGCTGCTCGACCTGCATGGGGGCGAAGTGCCCCGGACCTTCGAGGAGCTGGAGGCTCTACCGGGAGTCGGACACAAGACCGCATCGGTGGTCATGAGCCAGATGTTTCACATTCCGGCTTTCCCTGTAGACACCCATGTTCACCGGCTCGCCAAGCGATGGAAGCTCTCATCGGGTAAGAATGTGGAGGAAACCGAAGCCGATCTGAAAAAAGTATTCTCTGAGGGCGCCTGGAACACCGTCTCGCTCCAGATCATCTTTTACGGACGGGAGTACTGCGGAGCCCGCACCTGCGACGGAAAGACCTGCCCCCTTTGTCGCGAGTTGAATCTCAAATCGCCTGGCAAGCCGGTATCCCGAGACTGACACTTCCCGAACCGAATAAAACGAGACCCGAGTCCTCTCGCGTTCTGTTCAGCAAAATGGAACGGGCTTCATCATCGCTGAGTCTCCACTTCACCTGCAAGCGGGAGTCGATTCCGGAATGGTAAGTCACTTCGGCGGACAAGAAAGACTCAACTGTGTGGTTGCGCGATACGCAAACCGGTCCGGAACGGTAACTCCGGGAATTCTCATCCACGGTCGAGACTCCGTACCACTTCGAGCCGTCTTCCACTGCAGGGAGATCCCCGGGGCTATCGGTTCGATACTTGGACAAGAAGTCTTTCACGCTCATCGCCTCGAGCGCGGGAAGTTCTGTGCAGGATGCCGGCGAACCCGGTCCAATCCGGTCGAGACAATGGATCTGGGTGGCGACTCCGGTCAGGCCATAGGCCCCATCCAGGAGGTGCTCCCGAAGCTCATTCTCCAGGGTTTCGATTTGCCGGACCGCCAGGTACCCTTGGATGATTCCAGACAGTTCACCGGCTGAATTGAAAGCGGGTGCCCCCGAGTTCCCGAGAACAATCGGACAATCTCCGAGAGTCATCAAGGGAGCATCGGCGCTATCGAGCTGAGGATACACGAAGGTGCGGTGACTCGCCTGACAGCGCAACAGGCTTTGAGTTCCACCGAATCCGGTATCGCCATCCATCTGGACGCGAAAAATACCCACCTCATCTTCGTTCGAGAGCCCTTTCTTCGAAAATCCGATAAGTGGCCGGCCCGGAACCTTTTGCTTCAACCGGATCACCGCGTAATCCACACTCCGGATTCCACGCTCTCCGGAACGGAATCGGATCGACTGGCATTCCGCTCTGACCGCCCCCGCTTCCCCGTGAGCGGCGAAACTGGCAAAGATGTCTCCCTCACAGGGAATCTCCTCAAAACGATCGGGACGGGCAGCGGCGCTCAGACTCAAACCGACACAATGATCGTTGGTGAGGACCTCATCTTCCGATATCAGGACTCCACTGCAACGGGCCAGGCCCTGATCCGTGACAATCGAAATCAGAGCTACTGAAGAATGGCATTCTCCCTCGAAATCACAACGAAGCTCACCTTTCGTAGCAGCCATCCTCGCCTCGGCGATGCGGGCCGCCCGATCCGGCCCCCGCATCCGGTCGATTTGCACCGGCTGGACCCCTTTCGGAAACATCCCCTTCTGCCCGCAAGCTGAAAGACCCGCCAGCAAGGGCAGGAGGAGGCAGAGTCGGATGAGACCAGGACCGAAAGCTTTCACGGAAGTCTTTTATCATGACTGGCCGCGTAAAGAAACCCTAAACTCAATGCCCTGCCTGCATTCACAGATGGATCAATACATCATAAGGTTTTGAAATAAATGGCTTTTAAAACAATCAAACCGACTCATCCTGCGAGCTCAGCGCCAAACGGGGTCGCTCACTGATCGGTCCGAGGTTTCGAAGACTGGTGGTGGTCTTTACTTTCGGAACGTACCCGAAGGCCTTCCGGAAGGCGTCGTCATTCACCACGGTCGGATATTTGAAGTATTCCACCAGGTAGGGCGGGAACGGAATACCGCTCACTTCCGAAAGCAATCTCACGAATGAGGCAGAAACCAGCGGGGGAATGGGAACCGAAACAGCTTCAGCACGGCGAATGGCGTGAGAGAGAGCAATCACACCCTCCCCGCCCACATTGAACACACCGGGGATTTGATTCTCAAGCGCGAGAATCAGCGCACGGGCGAGGTCTTTTTCGTCGATGAACTGCATGAGCGGATCGAATCCGAAAACACGCGGGCAAATACCCGAACGGAGCAAGGAGCAGATCGTATTCCGGACATGTTTGCCGATGACATTCGTGGGACGGAGGATGGTGGTCCGGATCTCACGCTCCCGCCACATGAAATTCACAGCGGCGTGATCGAGTTCCACGGCGTCAGCCAATTCAGGAAAACTTTGCGAAGCCCGCAAGGGAGCGGACTCGGTCAAGGAGAGCGGATTCAGCTTGTGAGCCCCATAAACGTGGTAGGTGCTCAAGATGATCAGATTCTTCACGCCGCCGATCTTGCAAAGATCGAGCAATTTCTGGGTGCCGACCACATTCATCTGGAACCGGTACTGGGGCGAATACTTCTGGCTTTCACGAATGCGTCCGAGATGCATGACAGCATCAAAACGGTGATGGCGGAAAACCTCATCGAGCTTCCGACTGTGATAATCCGCGACAATGAATTCCCCGGGAAAATGGGTCTCACTCGGAGCAGGACGGGGATCGACCCCGGTGAGTTCGTATTTCGGAGAAAGTGCGCCGGCTACCAAACGTGCGATGGCCCCGGATGCGCCGGTGATCAGAATCTTCATTTTGCCGCTCCCGTGAAGATGTTCTCACCGCGGAGTTTGAGACCGGTATCGATTTCCTCTTGTAGGGCTTCCTTTACGGTCTGGACTTTTGCCCGGATCGACTCTTCGGACTCATCCGATTCACCGGTGAATCGAAGTGGCTTCCCGAAACGGACGGTGATTTTCGAGGGCAGTGGCAGCAAGCCGAGTGGACCAAGAAGCGGGAAAAAAGGCGTCACGGGGAAGTAAGGAGCCCCTACCGCCTTTGCCAGTAACTCGAAGTTGAACACACTCGGGTAGGTTTCTTCTGTTCCGATGATGGCTACCGGAACAATCGGGGTCCCGGTCTCGAGTGCCAGACGCATGAATCCGGTTCCGAAACGCTGCAGCTGATAACGGTCCTTGAAAAGTTTCCCGGATCCCCTCACCCCTTCCGGGAAAACCAGAACGGACTGATCGTGCTGAAGCAACTCCCTGCAATTCATCGGATCACCGACCATCGCTCCGATGCGTGTGAAGAGCGAACTCACAAAAGGAACCGTCGGCACCCAACGTTCGACCATCGCCCGTGCGACACGGGGAGGCTGCCCTTCGATGAACAACGCCAGACCGGCCATCATCGCATCAATCGGGACTTGCCCTCCGTGATTGCCGATGAACAGAACACGACCTTCCGGGATCTGATCGAGTCCCGCTGTCTCGACGCGAAAGTACTTTTTGTAGAGGAAGTAAAGATAGGGTGCGAACTTGCGAAGAGTTTCGGGATGCAATCCCCAACGATCGAACCCGGCCGAATTGAGTTCAATCCGGAGATTGTCGATCCGATCCTCGAGTCCGGGAACTTCCAGGAGTTCAACACGGTCGAGAGCACGGATGACCGTCTTCAACTGCTCCCAATCCGTCTCCATCAAAAACCGCTTCAGCATCCTGGCCCCCTGACGTGAGGATAAGCTGAAAACGCAGGAATTGGAACCTGGAGAAACCTCGAAGTACGGTCGCTCAGGCGGCTTTTTTCTGACTGAACCAGCGCACCAAGCAACCGGGGATTTCTTGAAGTGGAAGGATCTCCTCCGCGGCGCCGAGGAGGATTGCCTCCCGCGGCATACCGAAAACCACACAGGTTTTCTCATCTTGCGCGATGGTCCGTGCTCCGGCATCCCTCAGGCGCTTCAATCCGGCAGCCCCGTCATTTCCCATGCCCGTCAAAATCACTCCGACACACTCCCCGCCCACGGTCTCGGCAACCGAATGGAACAGGTAATCAACCGAAGGTTTATGGCGATTCATCGGGGGGGCGTCATTGATGACAATGAACTTCTTGCCATCGGCCCGCTTGCGGATCTTCATCTGCTTGCCACCCGGTGCGATGAACACATGATCCGGACGAATTTCATCCCCGTCTTCGGCCTCTTTCACACGGAACGGACAGAGGTCGTTCATCCTCTCGGCAAAGGCCTTGGAGAAAATGGCTGGAATGTGCTGCACAATCAAAGTCGGAGGAACCTGATCCGGTAGCTCGATGAGGATCTTTCGAAGGGCTTCTGTGCCTCCGGTCGATGAACCGATCACCAGCAATTGATCGCGTTCCATGGATCCGGCCGTACCGGTCTTGCGTCGATGGGGCCGGGCTGCTTGACCGGGCAAAGTCGAAATCTTCACCTTCACACCGGCGGCCATTTTGACTTTCTCGATCAACAGCGGGGAAATTTCGGAAATCTCGGTAGCGCTCGGTTTCTGGATGTAATCGACAGCACCGGCTTCCAGACACTGGAGAACCTCCGAGCCTTCTTCCAGACTCACTGCTGACACCATCACCGTAGGAATCGGATGACTGGGAAGGAACTTCCGGAGAAACTCGAGCCCGTTCATCTCGGGCATGTGCAAATCGAGGGTCACCACATCGGGCTTCAAACTCTCGATGAGCCGAAGTGCCTCGGACGGACGATCGGCCGCTCCGATCACCTCAACCGAACTATCCGAATTGAGAATCTTGGTCAGGAGGTTCCGAATGGTTTTACTGTCGTCCACCACCAAAACGCGGAGCTTCCTTGAGATGCGGACCCGGTTTTCAGCCGGACTGAATTCCACCTCGAAGGATCCGTTCCGAATGGCGACGTTGGCAAGCGGACGCTCCTGCTCGCGCATCCAGGACTCAATCTTCCGGAGGGTCCCTTCCTCACCAGCCAACTTGCAGCACAGGATTTCGCCGAGGGCCCCCTCGAGCGCGCGGTAGGCCATGCCATAATCAGCATGGTTTGCAGAACGGGCATTCACCCAGACCGCAGCAGACTCTTTCGGTCCGTGCGCGATCCACAACACGCCGTCAAAAAGCGAGAGCACCCCGGGGTGTCCGCTCTTAACTGAAATCAGCTCAAGGTGTTTGAGCTTCAAGCATCCCCCTTGGCAAAAAACTCACTGCCCAGGAAAGGGAAACTCGTGCTGGGAAACACATCACTGGCTATGTGTTGAAGGTGTTCCGCACCCTTGCCGTTTCCGAGGTCTTCGAGCAAAATCTGGGCAGGGCGGAGACCTTTCAGCTCGAGCGCCGAGATTTTCCCCCACTCCCCGAGCACCGCCAGCGAAATCCGGTCACCTGCATGGACTTTAGAGATGAACTGGATCCCTTTTTTGAAATCCAGCACCCGGATCTCTCCGGGCCTGGCCTTCAGGCTGACATCCTCGGTGAAGGTAACCTTCTTCCCGCTCAAAAAAGAGAGCTCACGGGCGATTTCAGGCAAATTCCCTGCCACACCTTCGAAAAGAATGTGAACAGGAGGCTGAATACCGTCGAGATCTTTCAAGAACTGACCGGTCTTTTTCAAATGTGCGAGACCAGAGGCGAGCACCCGGACTTTCCTCTCCGGAGCGGTGATCACAATTTTCTTTCTGAATTCCTCATCGAGACGCAAGGAACGTTCCGACTGATTCCGGCCGAGCACCGCGGTTTTCAGCTTGGCTCGCAATTCCTCGCCTCGCTCCTGAAGTGCGTTCAATGCGGGCTTCTCGACATAGTCCGAAGCGCCGAGTTTGAGGGTCCGGAGCGGGAGTTCCGACTGGTCCCTGGAAACCGAGCTGACCATGACCACCGGTGGGTGCCCGGGCCCGAAGTGCTTCTCGAGGTACTCGATACCCGTCATCTCAGGCATGTGGATATCGAGCGTGATCACATCGACATGCTTCAACTTCTTGAGCTTGTCGACCGCCTCGAGCCCGTTCATGGCTTGCCCGACAATCTCGAATCCTTGATCCGGCTTCAAGATCTGCTTCAGCAAGGAATGGATACTCGATGAGTCGTCCACGCAAAGGACTTTGATCACATTCGGAACGGCAGTGACCGGAGGCAGAGACTTCTTCAGCTCCACTACCGGAGCCGGAGACTTCTCGGGAAACCGGTAAACCGATGGCCCCTTGCATTTCAAATCAAAGCCGAGGCCGGACAAAGATTCCGACATTCCGATGAAGAAATGCCCGTGGGGATGAAGGTGCTTGATCATCCTTTCTGTGGAGGATCTGATTTGTTCGGGACTGAAGTAAATGAAAACATTCCGGCAGAAGATGAGGTCGAACTTCCGTTCTCCAAGGCGGTCACGGAAGTCGAGCAGGTTTGCCGTCTGGAATTCCACCATCTTTCGGAGAGGAGCACGGGCTTTGACGAACTCGGAGATCTCGCCTGTCCCTCTGGCCCAATGATCCGCAAGATAGGTCAAGGGTGCCTCACTGATCTCTTTGCGTGGATAGACACCATTGGCTGCGATCTTGACCGATTGCTCATCCACGTCGGTTCCGAAGATCTTGACCTGGATATCGCCGCCATAGCTCTTCAAATGGTGATGCAGGAACATTGCGAGAGAATAAGCCTCTTGCCCCCTCGAAACAGCCGCGGACCAGACCTGCAGGGTCTTGTCCGGGCGCTGCCGGACCAGCGGCACCAACTCAGGCAGTACCTTCTCGGCAATGTATTCGAAGTGAGCGAACTCCCTGAAAAAATAGGTATAGTGGGTCGTCAGCAAGCCGACGATCGACTGGATCTCCTCTTTTTCATGAGACTCGTAGTAAGACTGGTACTCCCCGACATTCTTGAAACCGAGCTCATGAATCCGCTTGTGAAGGCGTGCCTCCACCATAGATCGCTGTTTCTCACCGAGCTGGACGCCCGTCAGTTTCATCACCTGCTCAGAAAGGTGCGAATAAAGATCGGGATAACGTAATGCCGGAAGTGCCTGTCCCATCTGATCAAGCCGCCTTAGGAGCGCGGACTTCCGCGGACTTCCGGACTGCAGCGTGATCTTCTAGGCTCAAAGAGCGGGACAGGTCGAGGAATAGAATCAGTTTCTTATCTTTCCGGTAAACGCCGGTGATGTAATCGGTCGGACGATTGGATTGGATTTCGGGCTTGTCCGAAACGTCAGCAGCATCCGGATTCAACACGGTGTTCACCGAGTCCACCACCACCCCGATCGAAGCCCCGTTCAGATCACAGATGATGACCGCGGTTTCGGTGTTCGCGCCGGGCTTGATCCCGAGCTTCTGACGCAAATCCATGATCGAGATCACCTGACCCCGAAGATTCATGATGCCCAAGAAATAGGACGGGGTATAAGGCACCGGAGTGTACTCCGGAAGAGCAATGACTTCCCGTACCGCCAGCAGAGGGACTGCGTATTCTTCGCAGCCGAGTGAAAAAGAAAGGAAACGTTCACGGTTGGAATTGGCGTTTTTAGCATGACTCATATCAAGCAGCTCCTCGTTTTGCGGGTTTGACAAGTTCGTTCATCTCGATGATGATCGCAGGCTTTCCATCACCGAGGATCGCGCTTCCGCTCATCCATTTCAGGTTCTGGATTTCTTGGCCCACTTCTTTGATCACCACCTGCTGTTGGCCGAGAATATCGTCGACCAGCACTGCGAAAGGGTTTCCGGCATACCGGATCACCATGGCGATTTGCTGGTTCGCAGCCTTCATCGCCGCCTGTTTGTGACCAAGCAGAGTGTTCAGCCGGTAAAGCGGGAGATTCTCCCCTCTCAGCAGCAGGACTTCTCCCATGGTGGTGGTGTGCTTCACATCCTCCATCCCGGGCTTGAGAGTTTCATGAACGTGCGAGAGCGGAACCACGAACCTGCAGCCCTCGTTCTGAACCACCATGCCGTCGATGATGGCCAAGGTCAGAGGCAGAATGACCTTGAAGGTCGTTCCTTCGCCCAGAACGGTTTCGACCTGGACCTCCCCTTGAAGGGCTTCGATATTGGTTTTCACGACATCCATTCCCACACCACGACCCGATACTTCGGTCACTTGGGCCTTGGTCGAGAATCCCGGATGGAAGATCAGGTGGATCGCCTCCTGCTCGGGCAACACCGTACCGGGCTTCAGAATGCCTTTTTCAATCGCTTTTGCAGTCAGTTTGGCACCATCGATGCCACCGCCATCGTCTTTGACCTCGATCACGAGCTTGCCGCTTTGATGGTAAGCGTTTAATTTCACTGTCCCGGATTCCGGTTTTCCTTTGGAAAGACGGGTTTCAGGGGACTCGACGCCATGATCACAAGCGTTACGGATGAGGTGGACCAAGGGATCGCTGATATTCTCGAGGACGGTTTTATCGAGCTCGGTGTCGTCTCCCGAGGTCAAGAGTCCCACCTTTTTTCCGAGCATTCCGGAAGTGTCGCGTACGATCCGCTGCATTTTCTGGAAGGTCTGCCGCAATGGAACCATTCGAAGGCTCATCGAAATGTCTTGAACCTCTTTGGTGACTTTGCCCATCTGATGAATGGTCTTCCGTAGCAAGTGGGCGTTCGAACTGAGGGATTGCTCCCGCAAAACGGTTTGTAAAATCACCAATTCACCGACCGAGTTGATGAGTTTCTCGAGTCGGGCAAGCGAGACACGGATCAACTCCTCGGGCGCCGAAGCAGCGGTAGCGACCGGAGCCGCCTTGACGATCGGAGCCGATTCGATGACCGGCGCAATTTCATGATCGAAAGAGTGGTTCACCAGGCGGAGTAACTCCACCTCTTCCGGGGTGGGGGCTTCAAAATTCTCTTCCTCAACGGTCTCGTGGACTGTTTCAGGAGCCGTTTCGTGTGCGATTTCACCTTGACTCGCACTCTCGATCCGTTCCATCAAGGCCGAGCTGTCGATTCTTGCGTCCAAGTCACCCTTCAGGGTATCGACCATGGACCGGATGTGGTCGTTACAGACGAGCAAGAGACTGATCACCGAGGAGCTGACCGCGATCTCGCCGTTTTTCACTTTCAGCAAAAAACTCTCGAAGCGGTGGGTGAACACCCCGATGTCCTCGAAACCGACCGCTTTCGAACTCCCTTTCAGGTTGTGAGCCAGGCGGAAAATCTTGTCGAGCATGGGACCGTCTTGCGGATTCGACTCGAGCGCAAGGAAGCACTGCTCCGCATCTGCAAGCAGTTGGCTGGCTTCTTCCAGAAATCCGAGTTTTAATTCCTTCTCGAAATCGTCCATGAGGGTCCTCTCTCCGAAAACTTATCGGCAAGAGTCTCTCCGGACTTGAAGACTAGGCGACTTTGGATGACCCGTGCCTTTTTTGACGCGAGCGAATCAGTAGGGCTAAAGAAAATCCAAAGAATCCCCCTAAAATCAACGCCAAAATCTGAATTTGAAGCACCCGTTCTACCGCCCACCGAACCGCCCCGGAACACGAAACTCCGATGGATGCGGGTGGCTCGAAGTACCAGGAGAAAAACCGTGGAAGAAGGAGACTCACCCCGACTCCTGAGACCATCATTCCGAATACAGCGCTCCCAAACAGCCATTTCCAAGATGCATTCCGGACCGGCTGTGTTAATTTTTCATCAGGCATGCACCCGATCATACCCGTCCGTTTCCGGCAATCCAAGTACTCGCCATTCGAAATCCATTCCCGGTTCCATTCGGGTGCGGAGACCTTGCGAAAGGAGTTTGACTCCCGATTCGAGGACTCAGTCCGTGCCGACTCCAAACGATTTTGCTGGGACTTCTGGAACCGAGGGGATCAATACCGACTGCTCCGGACACCCGCTGCGGGTTTTTTTAGCAATGCCTCTTACCTTCCATTCCTCCGACAACTGACGGAATGGGGTCGCGAGAACCTCGGGTGCCAGATGATTTCGCACCCTTGGCTGAGTGCCTATGTGGACGGTTGCCAACAACGCCTTCACACTGATGTGCCACACGGCCCGTTCAGCTTTGTCTTTTCACTGACTCGCTGGAAAAACCGAGTCTTTCGAGGAGGGGAAACTCTGCTCGCGCGACCCACCCTCATCCGTTGTCTAGCAGAGACTCACGATGACACCTCCCACGAGGAGTCCGATCTCCTCGAGAAAATAGCTCCGGAGTTCAACCGGCTCACGGTTTTCGATCCTCGCTTCCCCCACGGCGTCGAACGTGTGGATGGCGTCCCCTCCATCCTGGATTCACGATTGGTGATCCATGGCTGGTTCACCGAGCCCAGACCGATGATTGAGGGCAGTCTGGGAATGAAACAGGCCTTGCGACCCATGGATGCGTTTGCAGGCTGCGTCCTCGAGCGTCTCTCAGAGTATTCCCATACCGGTTTGTTGACATTGAGACTCGAAATCAACGCGTCCGGAAAACCTGAGTCGATCAATGTATTGAGCGATCACCTGCTCGATGGACTCGGTCATCGCTTCGATCGGAAACTGCTGAGATCCATCCTTTTGGAAGCGCCGGTAGAGTTTCCCAGATCACGGGGCCGAACGAGGATCACCTTGCCCCTCGAACTCAGGAGCTCGTGAGCCAGGTCCTTCAAGCACTGGAATCCGATCTTGCTCTTGGCATTCGCAAATCTCTTCATGACCTTCGCCGGGTTTGCTGTTTTCTATATGAAAACGCCGATCACGCGGAACTACAGCGATTTGCGTTTAGCTGGTTTTTTCTTGGCGACCGCTTTCTTAGTTACTGCCTTCTTCCGCGCTGTTTTTTTCTTACGGACGGGGCGTGCGTGACTCATTCGGTCAAGATGCCCCTTCAGCCGGGCTTTGTGCGCAGGATCCAGAGCCATGAGCTCTGCCCCCACTTGGTAGGCACCGGGCCCTGTTTTCTTGATCCAAGCCACACACACCAAAAGTTGCAGGCGGTCCCCTTCGAGCTCGACTTCGAGCAGAACCAGATTTCCCACACGGTACTCCCGGGAGGTCTCAAAGGAAATGCCTCCGCCGGAAAGATCGATTGCGGCATTTTCATGAAAAACCGGCGTGCCGAGCACTTGGTATTCCGAGTGCCTCACTTTGCCTTTTAGGGGAACCCGGGTCTTGCTTCTTTTATCAGTGGTTTTGGCCATATCCCCATTGTGCCCGACTGTGATCCCTTGCGCGATGGCAAACTTTTGACTGCCAACGGGGAAAGTCTTGATCAGAAAAGAAAAGATCCCATAAAGTCTCCGCCTGCCCTACACTGTGATTATGTTCAGCAACACCACCAAAGTGCTCATTGTCGACGACATGATGACCATGCGGAAGCTGGTCAGCAAGACCTGTAAAGATATCGGCTTCCAGAATCTCGTTGAGGCCGCCGACGGGATTCAGGCTTGGGAAGCCATTCAGAGCTCCTCGCCTCCCATCGGACTCGTGATTTCAGATTGGAACATGCCCAACTGTTCGGGACTGGACCTGGTCAAAAGGATCCGTGCTGACAGCCGTTTCAAGAACACCCCCTTCATCATGGTCACCGCAGAGGCCGAACAACACCAGGTTCTCGAAGCGATCAAGTCGGGCGTGGACAACTACGTGGTGAAACCTTTCGGCAAAGATCAATTGATCGAAAAGCTCGAAGCGGTCTACAAGAAACGCGGAGGTTGATCCCCGGATGTCGGATGAGCAGCTGATCGTCCTGACGGTCGCACTCGGAGAGGAGATCAAGAAACTCCTCGCCGACTCCCTTTCACGTGTCCAAGTGAAAGAAATCCCGATGGACATGGACGAGGTTCTGAAAGAACAGTCTGAGGCCCCCTGCCTCGTCATCTCGGGGCCCGCCACACCTTCTTTTCCGGCAAATGAGCTCGCTCAATCCCTCCGGATGCAATATCCAGAGACCGCGATCTTCCTGGTTTGGGACAAACGAGAGGGATTTGAACGGAAGACCTTCATCAAAAACGGATTCTCAGACGCATTTCTGATGCCGATGGACATCACCAATCTCCGGACTTCGGTAGCGGACGCCCTGGCCCAGGCCAGCAAGGGCAAACTCAGATCCTATCGGCCCGTGAAAATCATCGATCTTGAGCCCGGGCAGGAACTCGACTTTGAAACCAGCATCTTCCTGCCGGCCAATAACCGATATGTGAAACTGAGCAACCCGGGTGACGCCCTCGATGAATTCCGTGTTGAAAGAATCAAGCAGAGCAAGTTCAGCAACATCCAGGTTCCAGCCGACCAGATCAAACAATTTTACGCTTACTCGGCGAAGCGTTTGCATACTTTGGGCAATTCCGACAGTCTGAGTGCGACTGAAAAAAAAGAGCGCCTCTCGGGAGCGGTTCGAGATCTGATCGGGGGGCTTTTTTCAGACCAGGCAGCCTCCTTCGAGACCGGTGCTTCGATCATGAAAGATTGCGGCGAGATTGTGAAATCCTACATCATCCAGGGCGCAGAGAACGACTGGTACTCGAGAATCCAGACCCTGCTCGGTGAACGCGGGGACGGTTATTCACACTCGGCGAATGTCTCGACACTGGCCGCCCTGTTCTCGATGGGACTCGGCATCGGAAAACCCGAGGAACTCGCTCTCGCGGGACTTCTTCATGATATCGGGATCGCGGAGCTCCCTGCCGAAATCCAAGTGCTCGATCCGGAGCAGATGAGCAAGGAACAACTCGAAACCTACAAAAAACATCCTGAAATCTCGGTGGAACTGATCAAATCCCGCAAGATCGTCGTCCCCGAGATTGTCACCAAAGCCATCCTCCAGCATCACGAACTTTACAACGGCACCGGATATCCGAACGGGTTTTTCGGAGACCGGATTTGTAAAGAAGCCCAGGTGCTCGCTTTGGCTGACGCATTCGACTACCTGACGCGTCTCAAGGAAGGGCAACCGCTCATGACCCCCCACCAGGCGGTCTCCCATCTGCGATCATTGCAAGTGAGCGACCCCTCCAACATCCGGTACAATCCGGAACTCTTGAAGCAATTGCTTCAGCTCTTTCCGGAACCGTCAGCTGCCGGGAACGTCCATCCGCCTCAGAGCTGAAACGGCTTCTTCGGAAGCGAATTCCACTCTTCCATCTGAGCGAGAATGGCATCGACTCCGAGGGTTTCCGAATCGCGTGATCCGTACTTCCTGACTGCGAATGTGGAACTTTGCATCTCCACATCCCCGGCCACGAGCATCAATGGGATTTTCGACATCTGAGCCTCACGGGTCTTGAGCCCCATCTTCTCATTACGCGAGTCGATCTCGAAACGGACCCCGAGTGCACGCAGTCGCTTACCCATCTCCTCACAGTAAGGAATGTGAGCATCAGTGATCGGAATGAGACGACATTGCACCGGTGCGAGCCAGAACGGGAATGCCCCCGCCACATGCTCGATCAGTACCCCGAGAAATCTCTCGAGAGATCCGAGTACCGCCTTGTGGATCACCACCGGACGGTGTGCCGCATTGTCTGAGCCCACATAGGAGCAGTCAAAGCGCTCGGGCAAATTGAAATCGAGCTGCACAGTTGCGAGCTGCCACTTCCTTTTGAGCGCGTCCTTCACCTTGATATCGATTTTCGGGCCATAGAACGCGCCTCCGCCCTCATCCAATCCGTACTTGCGCCCGGTTTGATCCAGGATCTTTCGCAAGGCACCCTCGGCACGATCCCAAATCTCGTCAGATCCGATCCGTTTTTCGGGACGGGTCGACAGGAAAATCTCGAGGTCATCGACCTTGAAATCGAAAATGGTATAGGTCTTCACCACCATATCGAGGATCTTCCCGATCTCGGCCTCCACCTGGTCCAGTGTGCAATACACGTGGGCGTCGTCCTGACAGAATGTCCGGACCCGGGTGAGACCTGCAGTCACACCGGAAAGTTCGTTCCGGTGGAGTCTTCCGAAGTCCGCCAGTCGGAGTGGCAGGTCCCGGTAGGAGCGTTTGTGGGCCGAGAAGATATAGGTGGAGGCCGGGCAGTTCATCGGTTTGACAGCGAACTCCCGCTCGCCCTCGGCTGGCTTCCCACCCTGCGCGGATTCTACTCCCTTGGCGACGAAGAACATATCATCCTTGTAGTTGTCGTAATGTCCGGAAGTCTTCCACAGAACGGTATCGAAAATCTGCGGCGTGATCACCTCGTCGTAGCCATAGTAGGCATACATGTCCCGCACGTACTGTACGAGGCGGTTGTAGACAATCGTCCCCTTCGGGTGGAAAAACGGGCTCGCAGGCGCTTCTGGATGGAAAGCAAAGAGATCGAGCTCTTTTCCGAGCTTCCGGTGGTCCCGGCGCTTGGCTTCTTCGAGAAGGTGCAAATGTTCATCGAGCGCTTCACGGCTCAAAAAAGCGGTACCGTAGATCCGCTGGAGCATGGGGTTTTTCTCGCTACCGCGCCAATAGGCTCCGGCGAGCGACATGAGCTTGAAAGCCTTGATTTTGGAAGCGCGCTCGATGTGAGGTCCGCGGCAAAGGTCGACAAAATCGCCCTCCGTGTAGGTGCTCACCGTAGAGGCACCGAACTGATCCCGGAGAGTCTCGATGATCTCGATCTTGAAGGGTTGGTTCAGGACCTTGAACTTCTCGATCGCCTCACTGACCGGAAGTTCAGAGCGGACGAATTCCTTTCCGTCTCCGATGATCCGGTTCATTTCTTTTTCGATCTTTTTCAGATCATCGGTGGTGAGCTGGACCGGCAACTCCACATCGTAATAAAAACCGTCTTCAACCGTGGGTCCGATACCGAATTTGGCATCCTTCCAGAGTCGCTGGATGGCGTGGGCCATCACGTGGGCGCAAGAGTGGCGAACCGTCTCAAGCTCGTTCAGTTCGGTCGGTTCTGTGATCTCGTTCAACATTTCAGAATTACTCATAAAACATCTCCTTGGCTGAGGAAGAGCCGAATTTCTCGATCCAGATCGGGGATTTGATCCGGGAATTCATCCCCTGGAGCACGAAGTGACGTTCGCACACAAAAATATAAGGGAGCTCCTCGTAAAGGATCTTTCCGATCTCTTGGAGCATCTTGGTCCGTGCTTTTCGGTTGAACTCGAAATTGGCCTTCAGGATCAAGGCATCCACTTTCGGGTTCGAGTAATAGACCTTGTTCGAACCACCCTTCATCGATTCACTCGACCAGATTTGCTTCGGGTCCGGCTCCATAGTCCCTGACCATCCCATCATCATGGCCTCGAAATTCGAATCTTCAAAATCCTTATAGATCGCGGTGGAATCCATGGCACGCAGCTCGAGCTCCACGCCCTGCTTCTTGAACACTTCTTTCAGCATCTGGGCCGACTTGCTCTGGGCCGGACTCGCGAGAGGGAATTTGAGCTGAAGTTTGAAAGGAACCTTCTTGCCAGCGATCTCCTTGACCAGCACCGGAGAAGCCGGGTCTTTCTTCCAACCATCCTGTTCAAACAGCTCGGCGGCTTTTTTCGGATCGAACCGGTATCGATTCTCCTGACCCCGGAGCGACGGGTGAACGTTTTCGGAGGCCGAATTGAACGGTGACACGGACTGTTCCATGGTTCCGTAAAACGCCTTCTCGGTGATGGCCGAATAATCGACCAGGTAGGCAAGCCCCTTGCGGGTCTTGAGCGACGAAAGCATCGGATTTTTGAGATTCAGGGCGATTCCGAGCCATCCCATCGGCCCCGAAGACTTGAGCTTGTCGGCCCAGACTTTCTTTCCATCCTGAGGAGATTTACCGAAACGCTCGCGATCGACTCCGTTCACCTGGGTCACGAACTGGTCGGAGGTCAAGATGGTCTGGTCGATTTCTCCTTGCAGCAATTTCTCGTAGCGGAGAGTCGGGTCTTGAATGATTTTGAACTGGAGGACATCGAAATTGTACCGGGATTTGAAGGCAGGAAGATCCTTGGCCCACCAACTCTGATCGCGCTCCACCACCACCCGCTGATCGCGCGACAGGGATTTGAAACGGAAGGGTCCGTTACCCACCGGTTTCAAGCCTTCTTTGGTTTTGTTGAAATCGGACTCGCCCTGGAATTGTTTCTTCTGCAGCGGCTGGAATTCATTGAAAGAAGTCAGAGTATTGAATTTGGGTTTCTCGATTTTGAACCGGAATGTCCTCGCGTCGACTTTTTCGAACTGCACACCGTCGAAATAGGACCGTAAAGCGGCCGCCTCGGTCTTCGGATCCATGAGCTTTTGAAAGGTGAACTCCACATCTTCAGCGCTCACCGGGGTGCCGTCGGACCAGCGTGCCTTGGCATTCAAGGTGTAGGTATAAACTTTACGATCCTTTGAAATTTCGAGCTTCTCGGCCAACGAAGGATAATCCTCCCAAGTTTGCCCGTCCTTGCTGAACAAGGGCAGGTAAAACAAGCTCCCCATTTCCATCGACTCGACATCGGTCGCAAGCATCGGAACCATGGTTCGAGGAGTCATTCCCGCCACATCAGTGAAGGTCCCGCCCTTTTTCTGGGTTGGAAACTTCTCATAAGAGGTGGCCGCATCTGCATGAAGCGGGATCAGACCAAGGGTGAGGAGGATCAAGATGCTGATTTTCATGGGGTAATTAAATCGGAAAGGCCCCCTCTTTGTCAAACCCCATGCTAGACTGGGAGCATGTTCCCGCTCTGCATCATCGCCCTCTTTTCGGGCTGGTTTCCGGCTGCCTCGGCACAGGTCGATCTCCACGCCCACTTGCTGATGAAGCCGGGGATGGGCCCGGGATTGATCGGTGACTTTCAGACACCCCCCCGGAGCCTGGATTGGACCTCCCGGATCCGGACCAAGGCCAGCAAGACCTCCTTGGCGCAATCAAACAGTCCTGAATTGATCGTCGTCGCCCTGTACGGTCATCCCTGGTTGAGCCACCTTCACCTCCCAGGGCGCGAATCGAATGTCACAGAGGCACTCGAAGAGGAATACCGGCAACTCATCGAATTTGTCGATACTCCGGGCTCTCACTGGGTCCTGGCCCGCTCTCCGTCAGAGGCTCGCACCGCATTGAAGTCGGGTAAGAAAGTTCTGATCCTCTCGATCGAAGGTGCCTATGGTGCGATCCGTACTCCAACTGACCTCGACAGGTGGATCGATCGGGGACTGGCCATTCTGACGCCGTTTCATCTGACCGAAGATCGATTCGGAGGAGTCGCCCTCATGCGCCCCTGGGCCGCGATCCTGAATACGCCAGGGTCGTTCCTCACCTCTTGGATCCGGAGCGGAGGTGCGTGCCCCGAGGGGATCTGCCGGAGTCCGGTCGGTGTTTCGGATCTCGGCATGGAACTGATCGAGTCATTGATGCGGAAACAAGTTTGGGTGGATCTTTCACATGCGAACGATCTCGCGATCGAACGTCTAATTCCGGTGATGCGCGAACGGAACCTCCCGATCCTGGTCACGCACACCGCTGTCCGGAGCGGGTTCCGTGCGGAGAGGGGCCTCTCCCCCACTCTGGTCCGCGAGATCCGGGCAGGATTGGACGGAGTCGTGGGGCTCATTCCGAGCGAAGAAATGCTCCAGCCTGAAACGGATCGGCACGGTTGTCAGAGCGGACTCACTGCTTTCAGGAAAACCCATGAGAGTCTCAAGCTCGAAATCGGAGCCCATCGGGTCGCACTCGGGTCGGATGCGAACGCCCCTCTGCAGGGACTGTCGCCTCCTTGCGAAAACCCATCGATTGCCGGCTATTTCGAATACGCCCACCTCTCCACGCTGGTCCGAACAGACCGGAGAGTGATCGATCACTTTCTGCAACTGTGGGACCGGGTCAGGCCGGGTCCAGCCGGAGCCGCGCCCACTGCTCGCGCAAAGTCTCCTCGGACGCGACCGGGTAACCCGCTGTGAAACGGATCCGTTCGACCGGCTCCAGCGTCCCCGGAAAATCCTCCGGAGTCAGAGTCACCACCTGCTTGCCAGGATGATTTTTCTCGAGCCAATCCCAGGTGAGTTCCATATCCGGGGTGGCGATCAGGCGGCCATCTTCCGGACCCTTTGCCCACTCGAGACCTTCGAGATACAGCTTCAACATCCCTACTTTACGCCCGGTGTTTCCACCCCCGATGAGGCGATTCGGGGCGTAAACCTTTCGGATCCAGCTCTCTGGAACCGCCTTCTTGCCAAGAGCGAGGTTGAAAAAGTGGGCCCCCATCTCAGCACAACCCGAACCTTGCCCGAGTAAGATCTGGTGCCCGCCTCCGTAATGAAGGAAAGAACCGTTCAGAACCCACTGGTGCAATTCATCAAAGAGCAAGCCAGCCTGCTCTGACGACAGCGGGACCACCACGGTTTTCAGACGTCCCTTTTGACGGGCCCATTCGACGCCTCGACGAGCATCGACACCGGAGTCGAGTTTGCCCGGAAAATCGTAAAAAAAAGTCCCCATACCGATCTGTTCCAAAGCCACCTTCAAGGTGGAGAGGTTCCGGTTCTGGCGGCTCATTCCCGTAATCACCCGGCTCACTCCGTAGGCATTGGACTTCTCGGATTCCATTTCAATGTAAAAATGCCCGATCGGGTGGGAGTCCTGGATCAAATGGTGCCAGAGCGTCTTCTTGAAGAGCTGACGGGGATGGGTCCATTCGAGAGGGGCAGGAGGAGGAACAACGTGCAATTTGAACTGATTCGGCATGATTTTCAAATCCTTCTCAGACGGAGCGCTCTCCATTCGTTTTTCTCGAGGCGGGTCAGTTCAAAAGGACTTCCCCCCTCCTGGTAGGTCCGGATGACCTCATCGAGATCGGACTCGATCAAACCCGAAAGCACCAGTTCCGACTTCGGCTTCAAACAATCGCGAATCAAAGGCGAGAAACGGATCAGAATCGGGCGGAGGATATTCGCGAGCAACACATCGACTCGCCCGCCATGGATCTCCGAAGGGATCTCATCGAGAAAACGGATCCGCTCGGCAACCCCGTTCAGATCGGCGTTCTCACGAGCATTTTCATTCGCCAGGGGATCGATCTCGACACAGTAAACCCGAGCACCTTGGCGTGCCGCCTGGATCCCGAGGATCCCCGAGCCCGAGCCGAAATCCAGCACTGTCTTGCCTTCCAGACTGCCGAGAGAGCGAAGAACCTTCAAACACAATTGGGTGGTCTCATGGGTTCCGGTACCGAACCCGGCACCGGGATTGATCACAAGAATCCCCTCGGTCCGACCGGACTCCTGCGCAGATGCCCACTCTTCACTCCAGGGAGGCAATACCTTCAAAAACTCATCCACTTCGATTCCGCTGAAAGCCGCTTTCCAAGTCGCGTTCCAATCCTGCTCTTCCTCAGCCTTCAGTCTCGGCACCGAGCGAAGGTGGTACTCACTCAGCAACCAGTCCATGGCGGAACGGGCAGAAGCTTCGTCACGGAAATAGGCCAAAAGAGTCAGTTCTTTCTCTTGTGACAGCCAATCGCGTTCGTGGGGTGCCATCCCTTCGTCGAGCACCCAGGATTCGGTTTCATATCCGCGTTCGTGGGCCTCTTCAGCCAGAAGGACACCTTCGGTCAACCCCAGAAAAGCACTCTCGCTGTCCGGATTCTCCACTCCGAGCCCGGAGCAGAAATCATTGAATCGCGCGATCGCATCCTCACGGGTGTGGGATCCTTCACCCCGGTCCCGGCCCAATCGGACCTCGGCACCGAGCTCGAAGGCGACAGAGAACATCATGAACTCGAACCCTCTCCTTGACCTCCAGCAGGATCAAAGGAAGTCCCGGCACTCACAGGAGGCTCGGCGTTCCCGCTCCGCTCATCCTGGGGACGGAATCGGCCGCCATTCGGATTCGCTCCGTTGGAATTGCCTCCTCGTCCGCGATTGCGGTTCCTGTTCCTCTGGCGTCCCCATTTTTGTCCGGAGCTGTTTCCACCTTGCTCCGCATTGACCGGAGGCTTGCCACCGGCACCCGCGATCGCAGCATCCTGGGCCGCCTGGGCCCGGAGGTATGCCAGTTGATCTTCATCATCCATTTCATTGAAGTTGCGGGGCTCAATGCCCGGATTGGCCGGAGCAACCGGTTCACGCCACTCCGATTCCGAAGTTTCTGCAGGAGTGATTACCGCCTGAGCGGTCACGGCAGGAGCGGCCTCGCCAGCGGGAACAGCGGCACGGGTGGTGATGAAGCTTCCGCTCGGTTTCGTTGCCGGCAACTGGGGAGCAACCTTACCCTGATGGCCGGAACCATCCCGATCACGATTCCGATCGCGATTCCGGTCTTGATTCCTATCCTGGTTCCGATCCTGATTTCTCTCTTGATCCCGTCCTCTTTCTTGATCCGGACCACGGGCCGAACGGTTGTCGTCACGACCCCGCTTCGACTTTTCGCGACGATCACTGCGCTCGCGCTCCATCCGGAGTTGACGGGCCAGGTCCACCGTCTGCTTCCGGTTGGGAGCACGGTCGGACACCACCTCGAACTGCTCGGCATGGTATTCCATCACGGTTTGGAGATAAACGGACTTGTTATACCGACGCTCGAGCTGATCGAGCGCATCCCTCAATTCGATGGCGAGGATATTGATCACTGCCTCATGGGCCGAAACCAGAATCTTCTTCGCCTCACGATCCACACTCAGTCTCTCGATCTCCCGGAGGATCTCGTAAGCCACGGTGGAATTGCTCTTCATGTACCCGCGCCCTTCGCAGTGCGAACAAGGTTCGCACAAAGAGCGCACCAAGGTATCCCGGGTACGTTTCCGGGTCATCTCGACCAGGCCGAGCTCCGAGATTTTCTGGATGGAAGGTCGGGCGCGATCTTTCTTGAGTGCCTCATCGAGTGCGCGGTAGACACGCATTTTGTTCTCTTCGCGTTCCATGTCGATGAAATCGACGATGATGATCCCGCCACAGTTCCGCAGACGGAGCTGGTAAGCGATTTCTTCAGCGGCTTCCAGGTTGGTCTTGAGAATCGTATCTTCGAGATTCTTCTTCCCGACAAACCGCCCGGTATTCACATCGATTGCGACCAAGGCTTCGGCCTGATCGATCACGATGTAGCCACCGCTCTTCAACCAAACGCGACGTTCGAGTGAGCGTGTGAGCTCGCTCGACAAGCCGTAAGCATCGAACACGGGAATATCGCCCTGATATAACTCGATCTTCTCGATCAAAGACGGCATGAAGCGCTCTGCGAACGCCTGTAATTCATTGTAATGGTAGCGGGTGTCGACAATGATCCTGTCGATATCCTCATTCACCCAATCACGAATCGCCCGAAGCGTGGAGTTCAGGTCTTCGTATACCAGTGAAGGCGCACTGACATCATCGGCCCGGGTACGGATCTCTCCCCAGAGCTTGGAGAGATAATCGATATCCTGCTTGATCCACGATTCAGGGTCTTTTCCTCCGCTCGCGGTCCGGACAATGAAGCCCATCTTGCGAGGACGGTTTTTTTCGACGAAATCACGAAGACGACGGCGTTCGTCGTCGCGTTCGATCCGGCGGCTCACTCCGACGTGATCAATGGAAGGCATGCAAACGAGGTGACGTCCGGGAAGACTCACGTGACAGGTCAGGCGCGCACCCTTGGTTGCAATCGGGTCTTTCGCGACCTGGACAATCACTTCCTGCCCTTCTTTGAGCAGATCAGCGATGTTCGCTTGGGTCCGGGGACGCATGTTCTTCGACTTGATACGACGGTCACGTCCGCGTTGTTCGCGGAACTCCGGGCGTGGCTTCTTGGATTTGGAATTCTGGGACTGAGGTCCCTCCTCGACACCTGACATCGCAGCGCGATCGCTTTGAAGACTCGCGGAGTCGTTCAGGTTCTCATTGACCGAATCCGGAATCAGGTTCGGGTCCTCATTGGACTCGCCTCCGGCGAACTGCTGACGTCCACGATTCTCACCGTTCCGTCCGCGACCGCGACGACGACGACGACCGCGACGGCGGCGGGTATCACCATTCAGTGCTTGAAGTGATCCAGCCTGGTTATCGCCCGCTTGGACTTCCCCTTCAGCCGACACCTCACCGGAAGCGGCACCTTCCTCAGCACCCTCTTCCCCTTCGTCACCTTCTTCCAGGTCGTCGGTGTCGTCACCCTCTTCCGACTCTTCCGACTCTTCCGACTCTTCGAAGTCCTCGGAATCCTGGTCCATCACCGCATCCTGGACCACTTCAGCGAATTCATCACGGGTGAGCTCCTGTTCGGCATGCTCGGAAGCATGCGATTCCAGGGTGGAACTGTCTCCCTCTCCCTCACCGTAAGACTCGTCTTGCTCGACCGTGGTGATCGCTGCAACATCATCCCCATCTTCGGGGGCCGCAAAAGCGCGGATGGCACCCTCGCCCTCCTGGGTGGACTCGTCTTCACTTTCGGGCTCGTTCTCGATCTCGGTTTCCTCGCCCATCACCGCCGGATGAACATAAATATCATCCACGTACAAAAATGCGGCCTTCTCCAGACCCACATCCACAAAAGCGGCCTGCATGCCGGGGAGCACCCGGGTGACCCGTCCTTTGTAAATGTTTCCTACGATTCCTTTTTCGCTTTGCCGTTCAATCAGGAGTTCCTGAATCCGGCCCTCTTCCAAAAGAGCGATCCGGACTTCGGGAAGGGTTGCATTGATAATCAGTTCTTTAGCCATGAGCCACCTCGAATGTGGCAAGGACTCAGAGCGGATTCAGAGACTTCCGAGCGGTTCCCCCGGGATCATCCCCCGAAGCAGGGCGCATGGACGCAGTACTCTGCATCCTCTTTGAAATACGGCCTGATTGAATCGGAGACATTCCATACTGGGGAGCCTTGAAGCTTTACTGAATCCATTCGCACTAAGATATTGCGAAGACTCTTGTTTTCTTGCCTGTTGTTGCGGTCATTGAACCGAACGGGAGCTGGTGTTCGTTCGTAGGTGTTTGCTCTCCCGGACCCGGACAAGGACCATTAAAACCACTAAATCTTTAGCCTATTCTTCACTTAGGCCTGGAAACAGAGTATAGCATGGGCTGGAGAACATCAATCTCAAAAAAATCACTTATGACTCAGTCAGTCAGTTGGAATCCCGAAATCGCGCGCAAAATCGACCACACGCTTCTCAAGCCAACCCTGAACCGGACAGAGCTGGAAACACTCTGTCGCGAGGCGGCAGAGTGGCGTTTTGCCACCGTCTGCATCCCTCCGTGCTGGGTGAGCGATGCGGTCCGGATGCTGAAGGGTACGGATGTTGGAACCATCACCGTGGTCGGCTTTCCGTTGGGCTACTCACACCCTTCCTCCAAAGCCTTCGAAGCGCGCCGCGCCATCGACGAAGGAGTCTCAGAGATCGATCTGGTCGTGAATCTGAGCCGGATCAAAAGCAGCATGTGGAGCGAGGTCGAGTCTGATATTTCTGAAACCGTCCGGGCCTGCGGAGCCATCCCGGTCAAAGTCATCATCGAGACCGCTTACCTGACCCAGGAAGAAAAGACCGCCGCGGCTCTCGCGGCCGAGCGAGCAGGAGCCGCTTTTGTAAAAACCTCCACCGGGTTCGCCACAGGAGTTCCGGTGAGTGGCGCCACAGTGGAGGACATCCGCATGCTCAGGAATCTCCTCCGCCCCACCACGCGGATCAAGGCATCTGGCGGGATCCGGGATCTTGCCTCGGCCATGACCCTGATCGAGGCCGGAGCCGACCGACTGGGGACATCAAGCGGAGTGAGCATTTTGCAGGGCCTGAGCGCCTCGGGAGCTTATTGATGATCAAGCGGGTATTCTGGATTGTGATGGATGGACTCGGTGTGGGCGAAGCCCCGGATGCCCCGGCCTTCGGGGATACCGGATCGAACACTCTTACGAATTTAGCCGAATCGGTGCTGAAAACCCGGGGCCGTGCGCTTCAAATTCCGAATTTGCTCGGCATGGGAATGTCCAGGATCACCCCGGTGGCAGGAACATCAGGACCGGACCGGATCCTCGGCGGGTACGGAAAAGCCCGAGAGCAATCGGCCGGGAAAGACACCACCTCGGGACACTGGGAAATGGCCGGACTCGTGGTGAAAGAGGCCTTCCCGGTTTATGAAACGGGCTTCCCCGATGCCGTGGTCGAGCGCTGGATCCATGAAAACGGCCTGCCGGGAATCCTCGGCAATCATGCGGCCAGCGGCACAGACATCATTGAGAAACTCGGTCCGGAACACATGCGTACGGGTAAACCGATTCTTTACACCTCGGCCGACAGCGTTTGGCAGGTAGCCGCACACGAAGAAACCTTCGGTCTCGACCGCCTCTACGAGGTCTGCAAATCCGCCCGGAAAATTTGTGACGAATTGAATCTCGGCAGGGTGATTGCGCGCCCATTCATCGGAGACCCCGCCCGGGGGGTTCCCTTCAAGCGCACCTACAACCGGAAGGATTACGCCCAACTCCCCTTCGGTCCCACCGTGCTCGATCGACTGACGGAGGCGGGAGTGCCCGTCCTTGGCGTCGGGAAGATTTCGAACATTTTCGCCGGAGTCGGAGTTCCACGCAACATCGACACCAAAGGGAATACCGACGGACTGCGGGTCATGCTCGAATGCATGGACCGTGAACCGGCCGGACTCATCTATGTCAACTTGATCGACTTCGACATGCTTTACGGACACCGTCGGGATGTTCCGGGCTTTGCCTCGGCACTCGAGGAATTCGATCTCGCACTCGGTGCGATGATGGCCAAGGCGCGGGCAGAGGATCTTTTCATCCTCACCGCGGATCATGGCAATGACCCCACTTACCGTGGAACCGACCACACTCGCGAATTCGTCCCGGTGCTGGCCTGGTCTCCGAATATGAATCGCCCGGTCGATCTCGGCATCCGCGAATCCTTCGCAGACATGGGCGCCACCATCGAAGAGGCCTTGATCGGCAAGAGCCCCTCTGAGAACGCATCTTTCCTCAACACTCTTTTTTGAAAGCAGGTCCTCATGACACCGACCCTCCTGTCCATTCCACAACTCATCCAGAAAAAACGCGACAACTCGCCCCTCACCCCGCAAGAAATCGAGCGGATCATCCGCGGAGCGGTATCGAAGGAGATTCCCGATTACCAGCTGAGCGCCTTCCTGATGGCTACCTATTTCACAGGAATGACCTTCGACGAAACCGCCAATCTCACCCGAGCCATGGTCGATTCCGGGGAAACAGTCGACCTTTCAAAAATCAAGGGAGCCAAAGTCGACAAACACTCGACTGGCGGTATTGGCGACAAAGTCTCGATCATCCTGGCTCCCCTTGCCGCCGCCTGCGGCCTCAAGGTCCCGATGATGGCCGGCCGGGGACTCGGTCACACTGGCGGTACGATCGACAAGCTCGAAGCCATCCCCGGATACCGGACGGTCCTCTCGCGTGAGGAGTTTTCCCGGGTTCTGAGTGAGGTGGGATGCGCCATCATTTCTCAAAGCGAAAAAATCGCTCCTGCGGACCGGATCTTTTACGCTCTCAGGGATGTGACCGCCACGATCGAATGCATTCCGCTCATCACCTCGTCCATCCTCTCGAAGAAAATCGCTGAAGGTGCGAACGGTCTGGTCATGGACATCAAAGTCGGAAATGGCGCCTTCATGAAAAAGAAGACCGAAGCCATGACCCTGGCCCGGACCCTCCGGGCCGTGGCCAAACGCTCAAAGGTGGAATTACGGGCTACCCTGACCAACATGGACCAACCCCTCGGCTACGCCGCCGGGAACGCTCTTGAGATTTACGAATGCATCGAGGTCATGAAGAACGAGGACCTGAACCCTTATCAGCTCCGCTCATCCGACCTCCGCGAACTCACCCTGCATCTTTGTGCTCACATGCTCGAGATCGGAAAAGTAGTGAAGTCGCACGCCGAAGGAAGGAAACTGGCTTCGAAGAAACTCGAAGACGGATCCGCATGGAAGAAGTTCAAGGAAATGGTCGCAGCACAAGGTGGCGATGCTTCGACGCTCGATGAACCCTGGCGCTACATGAAGTCCGACAAGGTTGTGGACATCCGATGCGGCAAAAAAGGATACGTGACCGAAATGCAGTCCGAAGAAATCGGCAGGCTCCTGATCCAGCTGGGTGCGGGCCGGAACCGTGTGGGCGAACCGATCGATCACTCGGTCGGACTTTTCTTCCACAAGAAACTCGGAGCGCTGGTGAAGCCGGATGACACCCTGGTCACGGTCTTCGGAAACAAGCATACTGATTTCGATTTGATCAGGTCCCAGATCCACTCTATGATCAAAATCAGCGCCGCGAAAAAACCTGCGCCGAAACTGATCCTGGAGGCGAACGTCAAATGATCGATGAGACCCTGAAGAGTCTTGCCATCCGTGCGATGGATCACTCCTACTCTCCATACAGCAAGAAACAGGTGGGAGCGGCCATCCGCCTTTCAAATGGAAAAATCTACACCGGCTGCAATATCGAAAACTCCTCATTCGGCGGAACTGTGTGTGCTGAACGGGTCGCGGTCTGGAAAGCGGTGAGCGAAGAAGGCCCCGGTATCGAGATCACCGAAGTGGCGGTTGCCACAGAAGCGGATCCACCCTGGTCGCCTTGCGGAATCTGCCGTCAGGTGATCAACGAGTTTGTGGCAAAATCCTGTCACGTGCACCTGGTCAACAAGACCGGAACCGTCAAGACCCACACTCATCACGAGTTACTTCCCCATGGATTCGACAGAAGCGCTCTTGAGCGTTCCTGATTCTCCTTTTCCGACCCTTCCCTTCATGGGACACTGATCGAAATGCATTGTTCCCAGGATTCAGGATGAATCCTCAAATGCCCGAACCAAACGAATTCAACGGAGGAATTCTCATGCTTCGATCTTTCATCGCCCTGTTTGCGATCTTTATCGGCCTCACCGGCCAGGCACACGCCCAGGGCTTCAGCCAGCCCAAAGAATGGACCTTCCTGGTCTATCTGAACGGCTTCAACAACCTCGACCAGTTCGGCGCTCTCAACATCAACCAGATGGAGAAGATCGGATCCACCGACCGCGTGAATGTGATCGTTCAGTGGGCGAGCCTGCAGACCAAAACGGTCAAGCGCCTCGTGATCCGCAAGGACAATGACTTCAACAAAGTCACCTCCCCCGTGATCGAAAATCTCGGTCGAGTCGACATGGGCGACTGGAAGACCCTGGTCGAATTCGTTCGCTGGTCCAATCAAAAATACCCGGCTCAGAAAGTATTTGTCGATGTATGGAACCACGGAAGCGGCTGGCACGGAAAGCGTGACGGCAGCATCATCCAGCCGATGGACATCAGCTACGACGATCTTTCCGGAAATCGCATGACCACCAAGCAACTGGCGCTGGCCATGTCCGAATCCGCCAAAATCCTCGGACATAAAGTGGACCTTTATGCCTCCGATGCGTGCCTGATGGCCATGGTGGAAGTCGCTCACGAGATGAAAGACTCGGTCAGCGTCTTCGCAGGATCTGAAGAAGTCGAGCCGGGTGCAGGCTGGCCCTACGACACCTTCCTGGCCCGTTGGAACGCACTTCAAGTTGCGAGTCCTCAAGAAGTGGCTAAGGCTCTCTCAAAGGAATACGTGAAGTCCTACCAGGGATCCTCGAGCGCCGTGACCTTCTCGGCATTCGATCTCGATCGCCTGGCCCCGCTGACCCGCAATATCCGTGAGTTTGCGGACTCTTTCAAGAACCTGAATGCCACCGCGGTGAAGCAGGTCCTGAAAGCCGCTGAAAACGCCCAGAGCTTCACCAACTCGGACTATGTCGACTTCATCGACTTTCTGAATAATGTGAAGAACGCTGGAATCTCCTCGCTCGATACCGGCATCCTGAGCCGTCTTGCGACTTCGACCGGCGACTTCATCATCGCCAATGACACTTATCGTTTCCCGAAGGCCTACGGAATGGCCATCTGGATCCCGACCTCCCGCTATGAATATGCCCAGCATGCGGATCTCTATTCGCAACTGAGCTTCGATCAGACCACCCGCTGGGGTGATGTTCTGAAATCGATGCTGAAGTAAAACGTCCGAAGGGACGCAAGAAGCGGGGGCCTCACGGGGTCCCCGCTTTTTTTGCTCCAGGGAGTCAAGTTTTTGACCCAAACTACCGAAGAGACCCGAAAGGAGTTTCCTCATCATGATTCCCAACCCACCCCCTTTTCGACATTACCCGGCCACGCCCGCAGGCTTCTGGATCCGCTTGGCGGCCTTTCTGGTCGACCTGGCCACGGTGATGGTCGCGGTCAACCTGGTGCAGCTCGCCTTCAGGAGCTTGCAGGCTCCTCCCTGGGTCTGGTCCGCCGTGAACCTGGTCTTCACCATGCTTTACTTCGGGTTCTTTTATTCACGAAGAGGGGCCACTCCGGGAAAATGGACCTTCGGAATCCGAGTCCGCCACCTGGGGCATCATCCCGGTTTCTTCCGGAGCATTCTCCGCGAGACTGTCGGAAAAACCGTCTCGGTTGCTTTGTTTTTCGGAGGGTTTGTCATGAGCGCTTTTCGCAAGGACAAGCTCGCGCTCCACGACCTGTTCTTCGGAACGAGAGTCATCAAGAGTGCACCGTTGCAACCCGCCTGGGTGGCAGCGGCCATCACGGTCTTTATCCTGAATGCGAGCCTGACCGGCGCCTTGATCCAGAAAATCTGGACCGAGAACCGTGCCCCGGCTTCAGTGACCCAACCCGAACCCCGGCCTTAATCCTCGGAGTCGGAATCATCGCCCCCGCGGGATTGCACGCGGATCTTCACCATCCATCCCTCATCGAGTGGATCTTCCTTCAGGAGCGAAGGTTCATCGATGAGGGCGTCATTCACCTCTGCAACACCGCCGTCCACCGGGCTAATGAGTTCGAAGTTCTGTTTCTCTCCCTCGATTTCACAGATCACGTCGTCTTGGTAGAGGTCTTCCCCTTCGGTCGGGAGCGAAACCGACTGGATGCCGCCGATCTCTTCGAGTCCTTTTTCCGTGAGTCCGACCGTGACCACACCGCCTTTTTTGCGGAACCAGATGCGTCCATCATCGTATTCGTTCATGTTGCCCTCATTTTTTTGCAGGTTTACGTGCCAGGAATACAGTGTCTTCCTGTTTAATGCGGATTTCCAGCCAGTGTTCTTGTGCGGTTTGAAAAGTGCTCCATTCGAACTCGGGCTGCAAGTAGGTGCGTTTCGGACCTTTAGGTGACTTTAACTCCACTTTCCACTGGGGTTGCTTCGGATCTTCCGACTTCGTGAAGGACACCTTGGCACTTCCCGATCGCTTGGGACTCACCTCGATCCCCGTCCAATCCCCGACAAGCTCCTTCTCGGTCAAGGGTTTGAGAAGAACCGGACCCGGTCTCTTCGGTGCGCCCCCGGCGTTCTCAGCGACTTCAAGACGCTTCCGCCTGTTCAGACCCGGATCTTTTTTTTCTTCCAGGGTCCTCAGCACCCAGTCCTCTTTTTCATTCGCCTTGAATCGTGCAAGAATCGGCGCGGCTTGATCCGGACTCACATGGTCCCGGATCGCCCGGGCCAAAGCCTTCCGGATATGAGGATCGGATGAGGAAAGGTGCGGTTCGATGAATCCGAGCGCGGCATCGCCTTGCGACTGCACATAGGCCGAAAGCAGCTTTTTTTTCATCACCGGGTTCTGCTCTTTTTCGGCATCATTACGGAGGATTTCACCCACAGACGGATCGCTGAAGTGAGACAAGCCGTCGATGAGCCAGCTTTTTTCGTAGGAGGATTTCGTCTCTTGATACATCTGACGGACAACGGGTAATGCTTCGACGCCCAATCGATCCCAGAAGGGACCCGTTGGTCCGGGGTGCCGCTGTGACATTTGGCCACGGATCTCGCTCCGGATCTCATCAGGCGTAAGCGCCCACGCATCCGGTATCCCGACTGCCCACCCCATCCACAACGCAAGACAGAGGAATCCGGACTTGATCATCAACGTACCAAGGGGCTCCACTGCAACATCGCTGACGACTGGGCAGAAAAGAGATTCCCGTCCTCCGACCAGACTCCGCTCGCACTCAGTTGGCGGTTTTTGGTCGTGTACCACATCACATGATTGAACTGGCATTCCTTCACTGCGGGGCAGAATTCACGGGGCATGTCGGAATTGCCATCCAAAAAGGCACCGGTCTGGGACGCAGGAGCCAGATCGATTGCGGCTGAAACAGGAGAAGCAATCATGTAATCGAGCACCGTGACAGCATCGCAGGCGGCCTTGCAGGTGTTTCCACCAAGCGGGGAAGACTGGGAAGTCGTATCGGTGATGTAGCACACACGTTGACTCATATTTCCGCCCGCACTCTTGATGCAGCGGGGGGTGTCGTTCAAAAAATCGTGGCTTTGGGTCGCCCCTGAAGAGTTTTCAGTAGGGTGATTCAAGCCGAGGTAATGCCCGAGTTCGTGGGCGATGGTCGCTGCCATCTCCAAAAAATCGTTCTCCTGGTGCTTTTTATTGCAGTTGCTGATGGTGCACTTCGGATTGTAGGCGGCCAGCTCCCCACCGCTGGAGAACGCCAAACCACTGGTCTGGGTACCATGAATGGGAGGCCCGAGAATCCCGCCCGAAACCCCAAGAATCCGCAAGCTCGAGCTGGAGTACATGATGTCACTCACTAAGAAGATGTTGATGGCATTGCCGGAACTGGCCAAGAGCGCATCCGCCTTCGATCCGACTTCGAACATGTTTCCGAGATCGAGATAGTCCACCTGGGCATACTGGGCACCCCCGTTGGCATTCGACCATTCGAAAATATTGATCTCGTTGATGCCGATTTTTGCTCCACTCGCATCCTTTAGCAAGCGGTTCACCTCTTTGAGCAAAAGGTCGAGGTTGCGCGCCCCGGCGGTGTTGAGCGAGTCACTGATGTTCTCATCCCCGACCAGAATCAGATTGAGATTGACCCCGCCGTTCGTGGAGAGTGAATCACGTGTGGCAGTATCACGCTTCACGATCACGGTGACTTTGAGCCCGGCGAGTAGGTTGTCCACCGAGCCGCCGGAGTCCGACATCAGGACATACTTGGCGAAATACTGCCCTGCGGGGAGGGTTCCTGAAACCGGGCAATCCCAGCTGTTCACACTCGAGTCACAACGAGGGAAGGCGTTGGTGGTCGCATAGCCGTAAGGAGGAATCTGATGCTGGTCCCAATCATTCCGCCCCCCGAATGAGCTTCCGGTGTCGATCGTACAATTCGGATTCACATTACAGTAGCCACTTGAGCAGGACCACATGCCCTCGCTGACACAAGCCCCCTTCAACTTCACATAGTTGACGGTCGGTCCCGAAGTGGGAATCACGTAAAATTCGGTCAGAACCGGATAAGCCCCACCTTGTGAAAGCGGGTAATCCTGGGTTTCTGCCACGAGAGTCATCGAACCAAGGGGTCCGAAATCACCCGCACCATAAGTGCCGAGACTGACGAGCAACTCTTTGCTTCCCCAGGCTTGGTCGAACTGCACCATGCCCACGTTGGTGTAGTAAAGCTCCGATTGGGTCACGGCTACCGTGCCCTTGATCAAAGAATTTCCCACCACCAGGGAATCGGGCGTGTAGCGACCGGTTTGCAAACTGGCTCCCGGGACGACAGCAACCGGATCACTCTTTTTCGAACAGGAACTCATCCCGACTGGAATCAAAACCAGAAGGAGCAACAGCACATGAATGGATCTGATCCGCACCTCAACTCTTCGGCTCACCGGATTCCCCTCTTGAATCCATTCTACCCCTGCTTGCCTGTGACGACCAAAGCCATTAAATCAATGACATCCGTCAATCCACTGTGAATCAGGCGTGTGCCCGGTAAGGATTGCGAATTCCGGTCCACTGATTGAGCTCGGCCTGGATTTTTCCGTCGTGAATGCGCACCAGAACGAATGTGGGGTGGAATGGCTCGCCGATGTACCGCCAATCGAGATAGACCATCTTGGTCCAGGTTCCGCTGTTGAGGTATTGACGCCCCTGCTCGTACACGCGATGCATCGGCAAGTGGGTGTGCCCCATGATCACAGTGTGCAACTCCGCATCCTCCCGGAGGAGGTCCCGGGCCTGGTCCTCGAGATCGAGAAACAAAGAGCGCTCCTGAGACAGCGTCTGCATGGTTCGCCTGAAACCGAAGAGCGATGGAGACCGACTCATGATCCGCGTCTTCAGGAAATAGAACATCGAGAGCAGAATGAATTTCAAGGTGAAGACGGGGTCAAACAGCACACCGAAAAAAGCGAAGATCTTGAGTGGCCTGATTTTATCGAGATTACCCCGTTCCCACTTGAGACGATTCACGATTTTGAGAATGTAAATACTCCCCCAGGGAATATTGAGCACCCGGGTTCCGTTACTGAGCTCCATCAGGGGATTTTTAAAATCGAGTTGATTGCTCGCCTCGAACTGATTCCCGTGACGGATCTCAAGTCCGTGCTCGTAGCGGAGCCGGTCGGTATCTGCGATGATCCGGACTTTCTGACTCGGATAGAATCCCTCCGGATCCCACTCCCGGGTGATCCGCTCCCGGACCTTCTCGAAAAACAGCTCCGCATCGTGGTTGCCGATCAAGTAGGTGATCCGCTTGCCGGGCTTGGAAGCAAACTTCCGGAGTCCCGCCATGACCCGGGGATGGCCCGCCAGAATCGCCTCGCATTTGGTCAGGGCGATCTCTTCGGTGATCCCCTCCTCGAATTCCCCCAGGTAGGGAACATTCAAAAAATCGAAGAAATCCCCGTTGATCACCAACTCGACTTCGACCGGCCCCGAAGGCCCCTCACCGTACATCCCGGTCGAGAAAAACTCGAAGAATTCGCACATCTCTCCATCATGGAAAAAGTCCTCGTGAGGATTGAACTTTCCGTCGAAATAGCGCCCTGCCGACAGGTGGCAATCGCTGATGATGATTTTGAAGTGTTCTCCCACTCTGCCCGATTCTAAGCCCCCGATCCCCCGCCATCAAGGCGGAATCCTGATCCTTCTGCCCGTTTGTTTGACTTCGGACCGGGAAGTGAGTAAGATCCGGCCCATGGCAGAAAAAGGAAAGAAGTGGCCCGACAACTCCAAAGGCAAGTTTTACGTGGATGACCAGTGCATCGACTGTGATGCTTGTCGCTCCGAAGCTCCCGATCACTTCACCCGCAATGACGAACACGGGTATTCCTTCGTGTTCAAGCAACCCACGACGCCCGACGAAATCGCACGCGCTCAGGCGGCTTTGGAAGCTTGCCCGGTCGAGGCCATCGGTAAAGACGGCGAGTAAAATCAGCGGGTTCGATCAGTAACCGAGCCGCTTCAGGTAGTCTTCTACCGAGGGTGATCCGTCGAGGTTGCCCGGATCCGCCACGGCACCCGCCACAGACTGGATGGTCTGGGTTTCAAGTTCGGCTTTCTTGGAAGGTTCCACAGGACCTGCGGAAGCACTCGCTCCGGCAGGGGCTTGCTTGCGAGGAGCGGAATCGGGAGAGGCCTGGAGAATCCCCATCATGTGGCTGCGGATCTGCGAAAGCTCACGCTCGAGTTTTTCCACCTGGGTTTCGGCTGCTGCGCAACGCTCGGAAGAATCCAGCAATTGAGCAGCCACGCTCTCGTTCTTCATCTTCAGATCCCAAATCTGATTGGCAAACTTGACCTCGAGTTCGGAACGGAGTTCGCTCTGCTTCTGGGAATGCTGCTGGACCAATTGCCCGCGCAATACCTTCTGGGCTTCGATCTCCTTGTGCAGGGATTCCACCACCATGTTTTTATCGAGAATCTCATTTCGAAGGTTCTCAGTCTCGAGTTTCAGCAGCTGCATCTGATCGGTCAATTCGCCGACATGACTCTGGTAGATCTTGGCTTGAGACTGGGCCTCGTGCTTCAGATCCAGGAGCTTTTGCTCCATGCGCGCGCGATCTTCTTCGATCTTCTGGACATCGTAGGCGAAAGAATCCAAGCGGATGAGCGCCTCGGTGCGCTTATCCTGCCAGTTTTGCAAGGAACGGCGCGCCTCGCCAATCGCATGAACCAGGTCATCCAAACGCGCGGTATTGATGTTCGTATTGGGATCTTGCATGACTGAACAACTCCTGTTTCCAGTGTGCGACGGATCGCATCCAGAACCAATAGGCAATTTTTACTTACCTTATCAGGGATGCACGTCATAAGCTATGGCCATGAAGTCCCTGAAACCCCTCTTTTGCCTCATCTTGCTCGGATGGGCCCAACCGTCCGATGCTCTCGAGGTCAGTGCCTGGGGGGGGCTCCTGTACGCGGCGCCTTCGGAGTCGATTCAGGGGGTGGATCAGGGATGGACCGGAAGTGCCGGGCATGGCTTTGGAGTTAACGCACTGCTCCCACTCTGGGAGAGCCCGTTCAGCCTCGAGAGCGGTGTCTCTTGGCTGAGAGAAGCCAGCGAACGCTCGGTTTCGGGCATTTCCAACACCCGTAAAACCGAGTGGATCCAGGTTCCCCTCCTCCTTCATTATCACTTCGACAACTCGATGAGCCTCGGGGCTGGCGGCTATGCCGGCTTCGCGCGAGGGATGGTGAGCAACATCGATGCGGTGAACACCGTGAACCAGCCCTACGATACCGCCCAGATGCAAACCCTCGACCTCGGTCTGCTGATCGATCTCCGGGCGAGATTCCGGCTATCCGATTCCTTCAGCCTCATTCTCGACGCTCGCTATCAACATGGCTTCCAGGATCTCTCGACCGTCACCACCAAGACCCTCTTCGCGAGATCCATTCACATGCTCGGTGGATTCTCTTATCGCTTCGATTAAAGCCTGAGCTCGAACCAGTCGCGGAGGGTCAACAGAGCCCGCGGATCCGAAGGTGGCGAGTGGCTTTCGTGGGAAATCTGCACAAACCCGACCCCGGCTCGATATGCGGACTCCATCCCTGCCGAAGAATCCTCAAAAACGATCACCCGATCCCGCTCCACGCCGAGATCTCCCATGGCCTGAAGATAGGGCGCCGGATCCGGCTTACTCCCAGGGTACTCACCTGCCGCCCAGATCCGCTCGAAGGCATTCTCGAGACCCCATGAAGAAAGAATGGACTCCACCTCGTGTCGCTCCGAGCCCGTCACGATTCCAACGAACTCCGCCCTGGATTTCATTTCGGGAAACCGCTCCAAGAAACCGGGGACCAGGGGAACGCCCTCCGTGAACTTCGCCCGATACCGGCTCTGAAACTCCTCCCGCAACAGGTCCTCCCCCGGCAAGTCCAACCCGAGCCGGCGAGCTTCGTCCGCCATCTGCTTCACAGCTAACTTCCAGGTCTTCCCCACGATCATTTGAGGAAAGGTTTCAGGGACCTCGATCCTCCGTTCGGAAAAGTACGATTGGATCGCCTGACGCGCCAAAACCTCCGTCACCACGATGGTTCCGTCAAAGTCGAACAACAGGATTCTCCGGTCCACTTCCAGCCTAGGTACGGATGTCATTCAGACATTTTCGCAAAAAACCGGCTTTTTTTCGAACTTTTTTTCTTGCCACCGTGTGGAACCTTTTCTAAAAATGAACCACTAAGGAGACAATATGGCTAAAAAAGCACCTAAGAAGAAATATTCTTTCATCAATGAGCTCTACGAAGGCGTGATGGGCATCACAGAAGTGTCCAAGAACGGCTCCATCAAGATCAAGCGCTCCGAACTCAAGGAACTGGTCGAGACCACCTTCACCAAAGGTGCCAAGTTGGCCGCCGGTGGCGAGCGGATCCGCTTTCCAGTGATCGGCGCACTCGTCCGTCGTGAAGTGAAAGGTCGCAAAGCCGGAAAAGGCACCAACCCTTTCACCGGTGAAATCATCGACGTGAAAGCACGCCCGGCTTCCAAAAAGCCCCGCTGGTCCTTCCCGAAGACCCTGAAGGACACCTTCGCAGACAAGAAAAACTGGTAATCCTATTTTAGCTTTGAAACAGGAAAAGGGGACGGAGTTTCCGTCCCCTTTTTCATAGGGAGTGAGTCCATTATGAAACTCGTGACATTGAAAGCCGCCGATCGCACCCATCACGTCGGAGCTCTGCTCGATCCGGGAACCGCACCGGGAAAGGGCCGCATCCTGGATTTTGACGCTATCGACTCCCGTTCCTGGACCCGGGACATGCTCGAATTCATCCGGAATGCGGATGAATCCCTCCCTTGGGCCAGAGGATGGATCGAAAAAGCAAAAGCCGGACTGGTCCCCGCGTCAGCCATCGTGCCCGAGTCCGAAGCCTGGTTGCTCTCTCCGGTACACACTCCCGTTTCCTGCCGCGACGGCTACGCATTCCGTCAGCACGTGGAGAGCGCTCGCAAGGGGCGCGGCCTCCCCATGATTCCCGAGTTTGACGAATTCCCCGTGTTCTATTTCACCAACCACCTGGCCATCACGGGTCCGGGGGAAGTTTACGTGATGGAACGCGCACTCGAACGCCTCGACTTCGAACTCGAAGTGGCGATCGTCATCGGTAAAGAAGGGCGCAATATCCCGGCTTCCCGCGCGGACGAACACATTTTCGGATACATGATCATGAACGACTGGTCAGCACGCGAATTCCAAACCCAGGAAATGAAGCTGAACCTCGGACCTGCAAAAGGAAAGGATTTTGCCACCAGCCTCGGGCCTTATCTCGTCACCCGTGATGAGCTCGAGTCCCGCCGGATCCCCGGACCGAACGGTGACCGCCACGACCTCTTCATGAAAGCATTCCATAACGGCAAGCAGGTCTCCTTCGGGAACTTGAAGGATATGAACTGGACCTTCGCCCAGATCATTGAACGCGCATCCTACGGGGTGACCTTGCGTCCGGGCGAGGTGATCGGATCCGGCACCGTTGGAACCGGATGTTACATGGAGTTGAATCTCACCACGCAGAAGGATGCCCCGGTGTGGATCCATCCCGGTGATGACTTCACTCTCGAGGTCCAGGAGCTCGGGACCTTAGAAAACCGGATTGTCCGGGAACAAGCATGAGCGGAGCTCCCGGGCTGTACCGTCTGTATCATTACTGGAGATCGTCCTCCTCTTGGAGGGTGCGTTTCGGACTCTCTTTGAAAGGCCTTACCTACGAGCCGGTCGCGATCAGTCTCCTCGACGGAAGCTCCGAATCAGCGGAATACCTGGAACGGAATCCTGCGGGGTTCGTTCCGGTTCTGGAGATCCCCGATCAGGATCATCGACGTCTGACTGAAAGTCTGGCGATATTGATGTATCTCGAGGACCGACACCCGGGAACCGCTCCGTTCTTGCCGGAAGATCCTTACCTGAAAGCCCGGTGTTGGGCTTTGGCTGAAACGATCAACGCTGGAATCCAGCCGATCCAGAACCTCCCCGTTCTGCACCGCCACTCCAGCGACCCCGAGGAACAGAAAAACTGGGCACGGCATTTCATCCGGAAGGGTCTCGAGGTGTACGAAACCTTGTGCACTCCGACCCGCGGAAAATTTTCGATCGGAGACCAACCCACCCTAGCTGATCTTTGTCTTTCTCCCCAACTCTACAATGCCGATCGCTACCAGGTGGACTGGTCCGACCTCCGGAACCTGGTGGAAATCGAACAGGCTTGCCAAGGGCTCGCGGCTTGGGGCGAATCCCACCCGGATCGATTCAAACCCGCTGACTTCCATGGCTGACTTACCCAGCTGATTTCAGGCTTGTCGGGCAAGATGACCCGTGTCACACTGTCGTGCGGGAGGGGATCATGAATCAGACTTTGAACCAACTTGTAAGAGGACTGTGTGCGGGTTTGATCCTCCTTTCGCTCAATGCGTGTTCACGCGCCCAAGACAAACTGGCTGGGGGTAATCCTTTTCCTGCGGTTCAGAGCTTCCCGATCGAAGCCTCGAAGATGAAGAACTGCAGGTTCCAGACCTCCAATCCGGTGTACTCCCAGGGGCAAAGGATCACCGACAACCGGATTTCTTGTGACGAAGGGGTTCCTCGCTCGGTGCAGATCCTCGGTCCGACACCCCTTCCATCGGGTCTTCAGTTCTCCATGGACAAGATCGCTCTCATCGGAACCCCAGCCGAAAAGATTTCGAACGGAAACTACAGTTTTTATCTAGAAAATGAAGCCGGTTACGTCGTTCTCAAAATGGCTCTGACCGTGAAGTAATCTTTGCATTGGCCCCCCTTTGCGCTATCACTGTGGGAGTGCTTTCCTCAATGATGGTGCGACTCTTTCTCTTCTCTATTTGGGTGGGTTTGTCCGGGGCCACTGCTCAAGCCTCTTCGGGAGAACTGCGCTGGGCGGCTGACGCCAAAGCCGGAGCCCCCTACATGTTTGTGGATCCTGAGAACCCCAAGCAGTACAGGGGTTTCGAGTACGAC
>CAMCGZ010000001.1 GCA_945874535.1 Bdellovibrio sp. ZAP7 | reverse complement strand
TCCCTTCCCCCATTTGAAATCAAAGCAAGCGACCGGGGAGCGGGACCGCAAAATGACTGCAGCGGAAAGTTCGAGAGGACCAACGAGCCCTTGGCAGGTGATCTCGGCCTCTACCTTGTACGCTTGGTGTTGGTGAATGGCGGAGAGGGGACCAACACATCGAATGCCTCACTGGACCACCCGGCCAGCAGCACCTCGGCAACCTACCTTTACCGCGTGCGGGTCGTGAATACCCGCCCCGAGGTGATGACGAACTCGAGCGGGAGAGGTGCCGTTTCAGTGGCGCTTTCTCAGGCTACCGTTCCTCTTGCTATCCCATTCAAGGAATATTCCAGAAACCTGATTGCCTTCGTGGCAAAAGATACGACCTCACAAACGGCGAACTTCATCCGGATCCGTGAATTGACCTCAACAGGAGATCTTTTGACTTCGAGTGCGACCGTGAATTGCGCAGTTTCAGAGACGCCTCGATGGCTCGGAGTGCATCCAGTCGGCTCTAACCTGAATGTGGCCCTTCTAGGGAACTCGAGCCGATGGTCACCAGGATTGGACCTTGCCTCTGCGTATCCGAGTTCAGACTCTTTATACGGTTCCAATTCGTTTGGTTGCTACAGATCCTTTGCCTCCAGCGCAATCAGCGGTGTGGTTCAGCCTGGGGCAGCCGGATCCAGCATGGTGGCTTCGACGGCAGCCCTTTCCAAGTACACTGCCTCCTCAAGAGTCACCGCGAATTGGGGCGGAAGTTATCTCTTTGACTCCGAACTGCCCTCGGACACGAATGCCTCACGGACCGTTTCAAGCCGAGAATTCTGGAGCTCCACTACGCTTTTACAATCCAATCCCGCTTGCCCCAACGGCTCAGGATCCTTCTTGCCGAACCTCTTCGGCTGCAACCCGAACCCGTACACTGCATTTCCAAAAAATCGCGTATACAAAATGTTCACCTCAGGAAATACGCTGTTTCAACTCATGGGTCCCGGCCCAGGGATTGGTGATCAATCCCAAGGCCAGATTTTGGTCCACAGCCTGTCGGCGAGCGCTTCCTGGAGCGGGAACACTGCGGTCTCGTCGAACCTCAGAACCCTTACATTCGGCCCATCGACCGGGGGGGGCACCACCTGCGTTATTCCGAATACGGTTCTGCCATTTCCGGTGGATGCCACCTACCACAGCCAAAGCGACACCCTGTATGTCATCACAACCGATACCGGCTCATCAGCTCTAGGTGATTTCATGATCATTCGAGGGGCTACGACGAGCTCACCTTCTTGTTCGTCGGTCGGGAAGGTCGCAAAACCTTCGACGGACCCATTGGTGAACAATACCAACCTCACGAAAATGGTCGTGGATGCGAACCGGGGACTGGTCTATGCATTGATCACCCTGGACTCCTCAGGAGAGCTGATCGTATACGACACGATCACAGGCCTTCCGCCCGAGAGACAAACTCTTGGCTTTTCGCCCCTGACCCTCCTTTTGTACGATACCGGTCAGGGCGAAACCCATAACAATCTAGCTCTCATCATGAGTCGGCAGTACGTCACTTCATCGAATGCTCCGGCCCTTTACAGACTTTACTGATTCGGCAGATACTGTTTGGCATGGGCAAAAGAATGATCCGAGTTCTCGTCCTCACCTTGCTTACCGCACTGTCGGTCGTGGTTTTCTTCCGCCTCCGCACGCGCCCTGACACCCCACCCCCGCCCTCAGTGCAGAAAATTTTTCAAGACAGGCAAGCCCAAGCAAGGGCCATCCTCCTCACCCCGCTTGCAAACCTGGTTCAGACACGGGACTGGCCCGCACTGAAGGCGCGGAGCGGTGAGCCCGGATTCGGACAGTCTCTTGCCGAAGTGGTCCGAGCCATGCATGTTGAACTCAAATTCCAGGAATGGACTCCGCAAGACCACGCCCAACTCACTGAAATGCTTCTTGTCGGCCTTTCCGGAGCTTCAGAGCCAGAGCTATTGTCCATCATTCCTCAGATTGAACGCCTTCCCTCTCCAGTCAGCGACTCTCCCGCGGCATTGAGACTCAGAAGGTTTCTTGACCCGGGACAACCCGAGGTTCTGCGGGTGTTCGCCTTCAAGAAACTGGTCATTCACGAGTCCAAACCCGAAGCATCCGACATCGATCGTGGAATCCGGGCCCTCCTACCCGCGCCCAAAACAAAAGGTGGGATCAATCCGTTTTTGCTCGTAGACGAGACCAGGAATGACCAGGTCAAAAAGACTCTTCTTTCAAAGCTAGCGGCCAGCTGGGCAAAAATCGATCGCTCGAGGGCTCCTACCACCCTCTACCTTCTTTGTCGCAACATCCAGAGCATTCCCCAGTTCTACTCGAAAGGTTGGTCCCTCACGCTCCAGTCCTTACAATCCAAAGACTCACTTAGCATCGAATATGGGCTCAGGAGCTTGGTCTACCTCCATCAGTTTAAAAAACTGCCCCCTGCTGAGGTTGAACGGGTCGTCAGTATTTTGACATCGATTCCCACGCCACGACGCAGTCCGTTCATCCAAGAAAAATCCAATGAAATCATTGAGATGCTACAACGCTAAATTTTTTTAAGCTGGCGTGTGTCTTTTCCGAAGAGTGTCTAGGATGGAAACACTCTATCGAAATTTAAGAATCTCTCTGGCGATGATGGCGGTCTTCGGCCCCCTCCTCACTGATGCTTCACAGGCAAACGAGGTCATATCGGCGGCTGAAATCCAGCACTTCGAACAAACCTACGAAGACCTGGCGGCAAAGGTCATCCGGAGCCTACAGCCAAAGCTAGAATTCACCATTCTGGCCCGGGTCGAACTCAGCGCCCACCCTGAAAAACTGGCCGCCTACGAAGAGACCAGAGCCACCCACCACCTTCCCGGACTTCCAGAGGTCACCGATCCGAACTACACTCATCCGTTCGAGAGCCCGTTACTTCCTTTACTCGAAAAGAAAACCATCAAGATTTTTTTCCGTTCCGCACTTTCACGGGATCAGGACCGCGTCATCCGTGAAGTGATCCAAGCCAAGTTGAAACTCACCGCCTCAGACCACCTCGTTTTCGAGTCAACCGGTGGACCCACCAGCAGTGTTGCAGAGCCTCGCCCATCAAACAGAAAGATTGCCACAATCGGCCTGATTACCGGCATTGTCATGCTTGGATTCGGGCTCCTCGGCCGCAAGGCGAAGCAACAGGGATCGAACCTCGCCACAGATAGTACCGGTGCCGCTTCGGCCACGACCCTACCCGCCACTCACCAGATCGCAAACGCCAATGCGGCGACTCTACGGGAAGCTCTAGCACAAGAGCGAGTCGATGTGATCGCCAAGGCCAGCATGAACGCCACCCGCCGCTTTTCACACCGGATCCTCGGCGAAATGGATCAGGAAAAGTTCGATCTCGTGAACCAGTGGATCGAACGAAACAAAGGATTGGTCGCGAATGCCGATTCCTCCTATGCCCGACTGATGCTGGCGGCCCGGATCCAGCAGCTCCAGAATCAGACATTGATGAAATCGATCGAGGGATTTTCGCGGATGCGCTCTCTCCGAAAAGAGCTTCAAATTCCGAAAAAGCCATCAGATTTACCGACCCCTAACCGTGAGGTGACCGCATGAACATGAAAACTGCAGGCCGAATTGCATTGTTTTTGGCTATGAGCCTTTGTGTGGCGCAGGCCACTCTGGTCTTGAGCTTCGCGCAGGATTCCGGCGTCAGCGTCAGGGAAGAGACCACCACCCTCGAAAATCTCTATCAGGAAAAAGTCCGGTCCATTCTGAACAACTTGATGGCGCCTGAGGATTACACCCTGGTGATCAGTGCCACCATTCGGAACGACGATACCAAGCTGAAGGAGTACTCTGCCGCAGCCGAGAGGAAGTTCCTCCCGGGCCTGCCGATGCAGGATCCCGCAGGCTATGCCGAAACCAACAATATCCTGCTCGAGCTCAAGCAAAAGGTGGAGATTCAGGTGATTCTCACGGACAATGTTCCCGCCGATCGGGATCAGATTGTTCGGGATGTGATCAAGAACAAGCTCAAGCTGAATGAAGAAACCGGTGACTCTATCGCAGTCGTCCGGGCCGCCCGCAGCATGCCGGTTCCGAAGACCCAGGATTCCCCGAAACTACCTGAGCTCTCTGCAAAAATGATCGCCTTCTGGATCATTGTGATCATGATGGTTCTGACCGGCGTGATCCTCTGGCTCCAGCGCCGAAAAGAAAAGCAAAAAGAGGCTGAGCGCGCCGAGCAGGCCGTGCTGGTGGAGCAAAAACGTCTGGCCGACGAAGAGAGGGCGGCTAATGAAGAAGACAAAGCCAAGGAAGAAGCCAAAGAAGAGCTCAAAGACCGATACCAGGAGCCCCTGGCCGACGACGTTCGGATCGAAGTCTATGAGAAACTCTGCAAAGAGAAGGATGCCGTACTGGCACTTTGCAAGAACTACCCCGGAATCGTCACCCGAGCGTTCGAGGAGTTCATCACCCAAGGGCACGTCACCGAGGCCGTGATCATCATGGAAGCGCTTGGATGGCACGAGTCCAAATCCCTGTTCCGGGAAATGGATCCTCGATTCTGGTCCAAGCTGGGTGCGGCACTCCGTGTGCGGACCACAGAGCCCACCTTGCTCGAGACCTACAAGGCCGTGTCGTTCTTCCACCGCTTTGCCCTGTCCTTCGTGCTCGAGCGTACCGCCAAGGAAGATGGCAATCCGTTCATGTTCGTGTTCAAACTGAACACCAACGAACGCATGGACCTCTTGATGCAAGAGAAGGCTGAAAGTATCGCTCTCATCGGGGTGTACTGCTCGGGTCCGCAGCTGAGCGAGTTACTTCAGGGTCTCGAGCCCGAAAAGCAGAACGATGTCCTCTTCCATTTGACCCGAATCAAGCAGTTGCCTGAGTCAGAGATCCGCTCCGGGGTGGACGCGTTCTTGAACCGCCTTGAAAAGATCAAGAAGGCACCTTCCGTCTACGCGGATGGTCCGATGCTGGCAGCAGACTTCCTGAGAAGCTTGCCTGCGGGTCGAGAAGAGGAGCTGCTCCAGTACCTGATGTCGGACCATCCGGCTGAGGGTGAGAAGCTCCGCAAGGTTCGGGTCTTATTCCAAGACATTCCACTGTATCCAGCGGAAATGACCCGTAAGATCGTGGAAGCCTTCGAGGCGGAAGATATTCTGAAATCACTGGCTGGCTATGATCCCGGGTTTGTGGAGAACTTCTTGTCCCTCTTGCCAACCAAGAAGGCCCTGATGATTCAGAACGACCTCTTTCATATGACCGAGTTCCCTCCGGCCTCCCAGTGTGCCGAGGCTCGCAGGAAAATCTGCCTGAAGGTTGAGGAAGAATTCGAGAATCAGCGCTTCAGCCTGGCCGATTTCTGGAAGTCCCAGGAGTCCACCCAGAGTGGGGCTTCGATCAATGAAGAAGTGACGCAGGAATACGATGGCGTGAGTCCGGAGTCCGGCTCGTCGGATGACGATGGCCAGGGCCAGGCAGCATGAACCCGGAATTTAGAGGAGAAGAACAATGAATATCGCAGGCTTATTCGGAGTAATCAGTGCACTGAGCGTGGTCACCTTCGTCGTCACCACCTCGACTAAGAACATCAAGGTTTTCTTGGATGCGCACGGCGCCGTGATTGTTCTCGGGGGCACCCTGACCGTTGCCCTGCTCTGCTTCCCATTCAATCGATTGTTTGCCGCACTCAAGATCGTGGTCGGAAAGATGCTAGGCCACCATGACCCCGACTATGCGGGAATGATCGATACCATCGTTCAGACCTCTCAGGTCTACCGCAGCAACCCCAAGGCGTCTCTTGATCAGATTCCTGAGGATGCACATCCCTTCTTCAAGGAAGGCATGCAAATGCTGGTCGAGTACGGTTTTAACTCCGAGGATCTTGACCGCATCCTTCAGAATAACATCGACGGCAAAAAGAAACGCGATCATGACGAAGTGAAGGTGTGGCACACCATTTCCCGGTTCCCACCCGCATTCGGTCTTTTGGGTGCAACCGTCGGGATGATCTCACTCCTTCAGACTCTCGGTGAACCGGGGGCACAGGATCGGATCGGGCCCGCCATGGCGACCGCACTCGTTGCCACGTTCTACGGACTGGTCTTCGCGAACCTGGTTTTCATTCCGATTGCCGAGAAATTCCATGAAGTCGCGCAAGAAGATGTCATCATGCGCAACCTCGTGAAGGAAGGCATTCTGATGATTCAGGAGAAGCGTCACCCACTTCTGATTTCCGAATATTTGAAATCGTTCCTGGACGCCAAAGATCGCGGCTCTTCGGCCGCGACTGAAGGCGGCGCATCCGGAGCTAAGGCGGCCTGATTATGAAAACCCCGAACGTACAAAAAGCGGGTGAAAGCCCCGAATCGGTTGCACAAAAGAAAGTGCACAAGCGGAGAAAGTCGGATCACGCCGGCGGCGAAGCCGCCATGGCGCATGACGAATCGAACTGGCTTGTCTCTTACGCCGACATGATGACCCTCCTGTTCGGGTTCTTCGTTCTCATGTACTCGTTCAGCCGGGTGGACGACAAAAAATTCGAGATCGTCCGGAAGGACGTAGCCCGCTACTTCGGCGGACAGGTGAAGATCAATCCGACGGTGAAAAAGACCGAGGAAGAAATCCAGGACATCATTTCTGCAGCCGGATTGGACAAAAAGGTTCAGGTGATTGCTCGGGATTCCGAGATCGAACTCCGATTCAATGGAAGCCTGCACTTCATTCCCGGAACGGCCAAACTCAACAATGAATCCGAGTTCGTTCTCAATAAACTGATCGACAGCATCAAACGCAACATCAAGGCCGACCTGGTCACTGTTGAGGGACATACTGACGATAGTCCGATCGGGACGGTGGTATTCCCGTCCAATTGGGAGCTTTCCACCGCGCGGGCTTCGACCGTGGTCCGCGAGTTTGAGAAATTCGGCTTCGATTCGGCCAAGTTGACCGCCAAGGGTTTCGGTTCTTCGCGCCCGGTTTCTCCCAATCGGGACAGCAAGGGGATGGCCCTTCCTGAGAACCAAGAGGCCAACCGTCGAGTCATTGTGAGCATCGCCTTCACCCACGAGATGGATGATGCCATCCGGGCTCTGAAGACCGGGCAGTTTGTCTCTGCTGATGCAAAAGAAGAAGATAAGTTCCGGACCCCGCTCATTCATCAGGGTGAGGGTGAGCCGACTTGGCACGAGAAAGTGGCCCGGGACATGGCCGTCACCCAGGACAAGCTCAAGCTCGCCGAAGAGCGCCTGAAGGAGACTGAAGAGCGCTCCCGAGCCGCGCGGAGTCTGGCAGAAATGCAGAGCCGCTTGAAGCAAATGGAGGGACGCATCCAGGTCTCGGAGTCCGAGATGCAGCGTTATCTCCTGAGTGCGGAAGCTGCAAAGGCTGCACGGATGCCAGCCTCAGTTGCGCGCCCGAAGCCTGCCAAGGCTAAGGTCAAGCCTGCTCCTGCCGCCAAGCCCACCCAACCCTGATTCAGGACTTCAGTAGAAATTGGTGGAAACTCCGCCCATGATGGAGAATCCGCTATAGCTAATCACTCCGTCGGAGCTCTCGTTTTCTTTCCAAGCCGCGAAACGGTAGTGAAACCCCAAGAATGCAATCAAATCGCGAGCGACCGGATAATCCAATCCGGCACCGAAGGATGTTTCGATGATGTTAGCTGCAAAGTAGGGCCACTTCCCCGGGAACGGGAAAGTGGGATCTGACTCGGGTGGACGCGCCGTGATCGAGAGCTTGGTTGGGGTGATCCCGAACTGGATATATGGACTGATTCGGGTCTTCACGACCTCGGAGAAGTCGTCGCGCATCTCCCTACTCGAGGAAAGACCCAAGGGATAAAGAAGGGCCGTAAATCCGACACCGGCTACCGAAACAAAACCGTATTCACTCCCGAGGTCGGTTAGAAAGTTCACCCCGAGTCGCATCCGGACTGAAGGCATGTCCCACAGAAACATCGGGTTCAGAGTCAAGAAATTGCCAAGTGGTGTGTCTTCCGGAAAAACGCTTCCGGCAGTAAAGTTGAGCGGGCTATAACCCAGCCCCATCCTCAGTGTTGGAACGTCGATCAACGCCTGCGCGGGTTGCGAGAGCGAGAGAGCCAGAAAAATGACGCAAATCCAAGGCCTTAAGGACTTCACTTTCATTAAAGTCTAAGAACAATCCGTCGATAGAGTCAATAGGACAAGGGCGGTCTTTGTCCGTGGAGGGTTGGATTCCATGATGAAATCAAAAACTCGGATTGCAACGCTGATGGCTGCAGCACTGGTCACTTGGGCTGGCGGGGCCGGTTGTGCAACCAAGTACACGGTCAGGACCTACCCTGCTGGCGCTCAGGTTTACACTCGCGATCTAAACTCGAACGAGAAAAAGCTCGTGGGGGTGAGCCCGGTCGAAATCGCCGGTGAGGCCAAACTGGGAGACGTGTTCTTCCTTGTCGTCGAGAAACAGAACTACAAGCCTAAAGAGATTTTGGTTCGGGCCTCGGAGGGAGAGACCCTCTCCATCAGCGCCAAACTTGATCCGATGTCGCTCGAGGAAATCGATACAGCGAACAAATTAGCAAAAAAAGAGGACGAGAAAAAAGACCCTCAACAGCCCCCCCAGGATCCAAAAAAGAAGAAGGACAAGGAACTCGAAGACTTGATCGAGGACTTGAAGCTCCGGATTGCACTGCTTGAGAACACCACCAGCTTCTACAAGGACGCGATGTTCTCGGCTCGCTTCACAGGCAACGGACAGGCCAAGTTTGATCGCGATCGCAACGACAAAGTCATCGAAAACATGTTCTATGCGCAGCAGGCCATCACCTCCAAAGACTTCGCTCGGGCCAACAAGTTGATCGACGACGCACTCGAACAAGACGAGTACCTGGCCCAAGCCTGGCTGCTGAAAGGCTCGCTTCGCTACCTTCAGAACGACTTCAATGGAGCAAAGGCCGCTTGGGAACGCTGCCTGAAAATCGATCCGTATGACAAGGTGGCCTACAACTACCTGGGCAGGGTTTACGAGAAACTCGGCCTGCCGAAGCTCGACAAGCCCGCAGCAGCCCTTCGCTATCCGGCCTCGGTCGTGGATATCGAGAAGAAAAAGCCCAAAGCCGGTGGCAGCAAAAATCCTTAGTAAATGCGTCCGGGTCTGACATAATGAGGGCGTGACCTCGCTACTGAGACTCCTGCTGCTGTCGGGCTTCCTGTTCGCAACCATTCCGGCCCATGCGATCAAGACCGCCTCTTCTTTCGATGTGAGCTACGGCATGGCGCAGCTGGCGGTGGATGCCTACGACTCAAGTGGCAACTTAGCCGAATCACGGGGGCTCAATTCATCCACGGGGTTCCAGATTGACTACAATGTGGCGATGTTTGATTACCGGACCGTGGCCACCCTCTCATTCCTACAGTTTCAAACATCGAACATAGGAAACGCCCCACTCTCTCGCTTGGCGCTGGGTGCCAGTTACCACTTCTTCAGGGTGAACGGACAGCGCGTGATCATGGACACTGATGTCGAGAGCAAGATCTGGGGGGTCTCACCCGCCCTCGAAGTGACCCTGGGGGTAAACAAGTTATCCATCAATGATTCCGCAAACTTTCAGTTCACCTCCTCCCTGATCGACTTGACGCCTCGCCTGCTGGTTGAGGTGCCGGTGACCTCAAATCTCCTGTTGATGTTGCGAGTTGGATACTTCATGACCCTCATGAGTGGCTCGGTACCCTATGAAATCAAGCTCTCCGGCCTGGTCGTAAATGCCGGCATCAAGCTCACAACATTCTAGTAATTTCGTTAACTTGACCTTTTTAATGCGGCGCGGTAAGATCCGCGAGCTTGAATGCCTCAACTCCCTTACGCATCTTAGCCTCGCTTCTGGTCCTCATTTGGGGCGAATTTGCCGCCGCAAACCAGGAGTCTGCACGCATTCCCTTGCGCGAGATCGAAAGCGCCCCCGCCCTGGACTTGGTGCAAGGCGGGGCACCCATCGATCGGGACCGGCTCTGGGATCAGATTCGCCAAGGATTCGACTCATCCATCCTGGAACCCCAGCCAAGCCGGATCTACACCGGTTCTCCTCTTTCACTTTCGGATGCCGAACGCCAGGGATACCCGTCGAAGGATCAGTCCCTAGAATTCATCTCGACACTTCCCGGAACAGACGGACTCGTGCGTTCGCGAGTGAAGACCCCTGATGGCCGTGAGTTCCAGATGAATTTGAGTCTCGATGCCCATGCCGCCCTCGCCCGAAACGCCCTGCTCAGAAAGATCGGATACGCGGTCACCAGTCCGAAGCACTACCCTTCACTCAAGGTCCGCTTCGAAACCGTGAAGGCTCGCGATAGTTTTCTCGACACGCTCGCCAGCGAAACGCTCACTGCCCGTGGCAGGTGGATTCGGGGTGGATTGAGCGCACTCCGCGCGGACTCCAGTGAGGTCGAACTTCAGGATCTGGTGCTTGAACCCGCGAGGATCGAGATCCCCCAACTGCACTGGGGAATCCTGACCTCAGAGTTTCTGGCCTCCCGGCGCTCACTTCGCGCCCTGGCCATTCCCCTCACCCTCTTGGACATTCCAGAGAGCGTGAATCTGTACTCTTTTGAGCCCGCAAAGGTGTTTAATGAAGCCCTGATCTTAAGCCGCCCCAATGCCTCGGTCTTCAATGATGAGACATCGATCGGAGATGCGCGATGGATCGCTCGCCGAATCGGTAGACTGACTCGTTCGGATTGGGCGGCCATTTTACGAGCGGGTGCCTACCCGACGGACATCGAAGCCCTGCTGATCGAGAAAACTCTCGCCCGGGTCAATCGCATCCTGGCACTGACCGGCATTCGCGACTTCAAACCCATTCCCTTCGATGCAAAACTGACCTACGGCAACGTTCTGAAGGGAAAGGCTCTCCAGGAGACCTATCCGGGCTATGCGCTCCGATTCACCTACGGTGATCCGGAAAGCCCTCTTCGCGCATCGGAGATGATCCGCTTCGGGGGAATCACTCTGATCAATACCGCTCTCAATGCCTTGCTTGAGAAAGCTAACGACTGGCTGCAACTCTCGGATCCGGCTTCCGTCATCAGCCGGCATAACGAGGACACGATCCGTAAGGTGACCGACCATTATCAGAACCATCCCAATGAGCCTTACGTTCAGCCCATTTCTGTTTGGGGGGGGCCCGTCGGCGGTGCGCGGGTACAGGCGAGCCGCAGTATCATGACCGGAACCTACTATGGTTCCGACAGCCGGATTCAGCTGGTGGATGTCATTGGAGCAAGCGTGAACGCTGGGGGATTTTTCGGTGTATCGGGAATTCCTGCTGTGGGCATTTCAGCTGCCCCGTCTGTCCAGATCACGCGGAATTATGTGCACGTCAGACCTCTGAGCGACATCAAAACCGCCTGGAAGGACTCCTGGTCGAACCTCTTGGTTCCCGCTTTCATGCGAGACCTTTCCAAGGTCCTCTCAGGACAAGATCCCGAAAATCAAGAGGTCGCACTCAAAACCTTCATGGACCGCATGACTCCGGGTGAACTGTTCATCATCACGGATGGCTTCTCGGGAGGAGCCGGAGTGCAGGCACAGATTCCTGTCGGTGCCCTGCTCGGACTGGTAGCACCCGGAAATTCACTCAGCCTAGGAGCCGCGGTCAGTGGGAATTATGGATTGCTCTCGAGGACCACCTTGCTCCGGACTGAAGACGGAATGCAGATCCTGCTCACCCGGATGAAGTCCGGTGCCTTCGAGGCCGAGCTGACCGCAAGATTCTTTATCGATCTGGCTCAAGGATCGGTTCGGTTTCAGAAGGGCACCGCCCACACCCGTGCTTTCATACTCCCCGCAAAAGGGAAAGATGGAGCGGAAAGCGCTAAAATCGCACGCTCCTTGAGCGCACTCCTCAAACGGAACAATCCGGAAGTCCTGGAAGAGGAATTCAATCCTTACGAACTCGATCACTCTGCAAAGGGGAACCGTTCCCTTTTCAGACTGGGGCCGCTCTCCTGGACGCGCCGGGTGAACTTTCATGAATTGATCATCACCCCTCCCGAGGACCGCGAGGGGCGCTATCGGGCCGAAGATCACCAGCGGACCGTGGTGGAGGGTCAGCTCACGCGGATTTTCGGTACCGATCTTTATGGCTTCTTCGGCGGACTGATGCGCCTGATTCATCCGGTGCTCTCCATTGGCGGTCAGTCCCGGGGGGATGATCCGGCATCGAACTTTTTGGGCAGATCGAAAACCTTCGTATCGAGTGCGCAGATTGAACTCACTCCGGGCCGGGATCACCGTCCGTTTTTACGGATTCAACAGATCCATTCCGGTTGGTCGATGCGATCCAAACGTTTGCTCCGCCTGATTCGCAAACTCTCGAATGAACTGGGAGAGTTCAATCCGGGGACGGAGGCGATCGACCCGGATGAGTTTTCACAAACGAAGCGCATTGAAGCCTTCCAGATATCCTGGAACCTAATCGCTCACCCGGGCGCGATCGAAAGACTTCTCAAAATACTCGATATCGCACGCACATCCACCCGTGAGGCTGCCGACATGATGATCGCTTCCATCGGGAGCAAAAGTTATCGGGAATGGTGCCAGAGCCGGGATCTCGACCCGACCATCCGATTCGGAATGCCGACCCAGGAAGAATTGGATCAGACAGGAAACGGCATCCTCGCCGAGTCATCGATGGGGAAGATTGGCGTTCTCGGATGTGTGACGCCACTGATGGAAACCCTCTTCGACCTGAGGGCCCGGTATCGCGGCAAAGAATCCCTTTTTACACGCGATCCGGTCAACCGGGATGAGGCCATCGAGAAGATCCGTCTGCTGAACACCGCAATGGAAGGCCTCGATCGTGACATGACCCTGGAAGAATTGATCCGTTTGTTCGGCAAGGAACGGGTCTTTTTCCAAGTTCGGATCAGCGGCTTCCGGGTCGGTGACGAAAACGGGGACTCCGAGTATTTCTCTCATACCGTGGGACGCCTCGACCCCGATATGAATGCCGGACCGATGTCGGATATCGCTCGAGGGAGCGGAATCAGCAGCAACGAGATCGAAGCGAGGTACCTGTCGAATGGTTACTGACTTGCTCAAACTCTTGGCCCTCTCCTGCTTGATTTCGACTTCAGTTGCCGACCCCGGTCATTTGGAGTCGCTCTCTTGGGGGATCCGGAACCGGGGGGATGCACAGCAAATTCTGATCGATCACTTCACTTCTGGAATCATTTCCGGTGTCGCGGGGGAGGATGTCCATCTCCCCGCGCCAGTGGCAGGCCGGCAAGTGAAGGTAGCGGTCCTCGATACCGGGATCGATCCCAACCATCCCGACTTGAGTTCCGCCCTATCCGGACCCGGTTTCAATGCCATTACCGGAAACTCGGACACCATCGATACCCATGGACACGGAACCCACGTGGCCGGGATCATCGGCGCACGATCATCTACTCCCGGAGGATTCAGCGGCGTTTCTTCTCATGCATTGCTTTTACCGGTGAAGGTGGTTCAAACCGGCCCGAATGCACCGATCCGACCCCAGAGTGTGGAGCCCGGTGCAGGAACCGCCCTGACCGAGAATGTGGCCAAAGGAATCGAGTTCGCAGTCCGGAACGGGGCGGAAGTGATTCATTTGTCACTGGCTTGGCCCTATTCGATTCGCTCAGCCAGAGTCGACGCGGCCATCGAAGAGGCGAGGAAGAAGAAGGTCATCATAGTCGCATCGGCAGGCAATGACCGGACTTCGGCGCGCGTTTATCCCTGCATCTATTCCGAGGTGATCTGCGTCGGTGCTCACGGGCCGGACGGGGCTTTTTCACACTTCAGTAACCACGGCCCCATGGTCGACTTACTGGCGCCCGGCACGGCGATCTTGAGCGCCTGGCCGATGAAGAAAAATCCGGTGACTTTCGCAGGAGCACAAGGTTACGAGTTCCGGAATGGCACCTCGATGGCAGCACCCTTTGTTTCGGGTGCAGTTGCCGAGATGCTCTCCCGCGGGATTCCCGCACGTGAAATCCGGGCACGACTGATTCAGGGGAGCCGCCCCACCCGGACCGCGTCTCTGTTTAGATCGGGTCTGGCTACACCCTCCGACGCCCCCAACCTGGTACAACCCCAAGGTGCTTACGGCGGTAATTTGGATACCTCCCGATCGATCGAACTGAAACTTGAACCGCTTTTGGTTCCCGTCAGGAAGGGACCGGTCGAACTCACGTGGAACGGCGTCGACCGCGAAATCATCACCTCTGTGGATTTGAGAAACATCGGTGCCGCCTCCAGTGGAACTTCAATCCAGGCAGGTGATGAGTCCATTGCTTTCGATTCCATGGAGGAGGACCGGATTGTCTCCGTTCCGGTCAAACTGAAACTGACCGCGATGAGCGAAAGCCGCTTACCCGTTTCCATCGAATACGCCACCCATGGGATGGCTCCCAAGCGCCTGATTTTGGAGTTCATGGTCCACAGAATGGTGAGTCCATCATCTCCGCCTGCCGGATCGATCGTCCGCAAGGTCGAGGGTGCTCGGGACCTGCCCCTTCCGGATGAGGTGAGGACCGTGCAAGGCGCACCCTCGTCCGATCCTGAACATGTTTTGATCCACTCCCGGGAAGATCGTGCACAACTCAGCCTGGTAAGGGGATCCCGCATTTCCGGGTCCATCTCCCTGGATGGGGTTCGTTCCGGAACCCTTCTCGGAATCCACCGCCTGCCAGACGGGAGCTATTGCCTGATCTCGAGCGAGCTGGTGAAGGGCTCGAGCCGGCCCTCCTTCACTTTCCATCGGCTGGATTCAGCCTGGAACCTCTCCAGCCAGGCCACTTTGGGAACCGAGATCACCGTATTCCCGGAACAATTCCAATGGGCCCGAGTGCAGGGCGCGTGGGTGCCGATTTGGATCGGAATCGGCTTCACTCCGAAAATCGACTTACCTGCCTACGATCCGTGGAACTCCGATGCTAAAGACCTGAAGATGCCACGGGTGTTTTATTTGTCGGCAGAAGGCCTGCGAACGATCTCAATCGGCACAGCTCGGATTCCTCTTCAACTCCTCCCCGACGGGCGAGTCCTCACTGCTCAAGGTAATGATTACTTTCAGCGTTACGAACAAATCGAAATACTGAACGGGAAGCCCGGCCGTGCAACCGCTCTGCCACCGGGACCTTACCGGATGTTCTCTGGGGCCCCTACCGGGACTCGGATGATCTCGCTCGATGGATCCGCACCGGACACCCTGGTCGTTTCAGGCCCGTCGAGGCCCGGAGACCTGAGGGTCACCGGCGTGGGCAAAAGGGCTTTTGATACGATTCTGCAGAGAACATCTCTGCTCGACTCATTGGTGAACGTTCCGGCTGGATTCACCGATGGCGCTGAAAACTCGTTCTTTGTGGAGTCCCACCATGATCTGCTTTGGTACAGAGGCTCCTCCCCCCGTCCGGTCGGAACCACACTCAACCGTTACAGCTATATTCCGTCGATGATTTTCAGCCGGTCTCTATTCGGAGCAGTGGCCAAGCTCGGCGATGGAAAGCGCACTCCGGCAATCTACATTCCCGCCGGGATCTCGAATGCTGGCATCTCCGAGGTAGTGCTCGCCGATCCCGCATCCGATTTCCTCCGGCGTCCGGCCCTGCTGAGACTCAAGGCCGACCCGGAAGAATGCATCTCCATCGGGAACTTGGTTGCCGCAAGTGCGGAAAGCGTCTCTAAGCAGGTGTTTTACTGCAAAGACGGCTTCATCGAAGTGCCGCTTTCAGTCGACCTCACCAACGATGAGTGATGGCTTCGATCTCTGATATGGCTTCGTAAAAGGGCGCGTCCTCAGAGAAGTACGGAACCTTCTTCCGGATCTCGCTTTTATACTTTTCGAGCTTCTCTGTCGTCTTGAGCGGACTCAAAAGATCCAAGCCCTGGGTTGCGGCCAGAAGCTCCATCGACAAAACACGTCGGGTGTTCTCGACCACCTTCAGACATTTCCTTGCCGCCCAGGCCCCCATGGACACATGATCCTCTTTGTCGGCCGAGGTGGGAATGGTGTCGACTGAGGCCGGATGACAAAGTGTTTTGTTCTCACTCACGATGGATGCGGCAGCCACCTGGACAATCATGAATCCGCTGTTGATACCTGACTTCTTCATCAAGAACGCCGGGAGATCGGAGATGGCCGGATTGATGAGTTTTTCGATCCTTTGCTCGGAAATGGAGGCGATTTCGGCAAGGGCTATCGCCAGAAAATCCATGGACAGCGCAAGAATCTGGCCGTGAAAATTCCCGCCACTCAGGACATCGCCGTCTTCAGGAAAAACGAGCGGATTGTCCGTCACGGAATTGATCTCACGCTCCACCACCGAACGGACGAACCACAGTGTCTCGAGACTTGCGCCATGCACTTGCGGAATGCACCGTAGGGAATAGGGATCCTGGACCTTGCCGCAGCCCTCATGACTGAGTGCGATCTCACTTCTGCGCGGCTTGCCGAGAAGGTCGCGCATGATCCGGGCGGTTTCGATTTGTCCCGGATGCGGGCGGACTTCATGAATCCTGGCATCGAAAGCGGTGGTGGTTCCACGCAGTGCCTCGAGCGTCATCGCACCCGAAAGGTTCGCCACCCGGATCAGCTGCTCCGCTTCAAGTACCGCATGGGCTGCGAGTGCCGCCATGAATTGTGTCCCGTTGATCAGTGCGAGTCCCTCTTTGGGACCGAGCACGATCGCCTTCAGCCCCTTCTCTTTGAGCGCCTTCGACCCGGTGACCAATCGACCACCGAGAAACGCTTTCCCTTCACCGATCAAAACCAAGGCCAGATGGGCCAGAGGAGACAGATCACCACTCGCCCCGACGCTTCCCTGCTCCGGGATCCACGGGATGATGTCGTGATTCAATAGATCGAGCAGTGCCTGGACGGTCCCGAGTGCCACTCCGGAGTGCCCCTGAATGAGCGTCGCAGCCCGGAGCAGGAGCATGGACCTCACTCGCTTGGCCGGAAGGGGATCACCCGTTCCAACCGCATGGGACCGGAGCAGGTTCATCTGGAGCTGCTGAAGTTCCCGATCTTCGATCCGGACATTGGAGAGGAGTCCGAAGCCGGTATTGACCCCGTAGATCACTTCTCCGGACCGGACTTTTTCAAGCAGGTAATGATGCGCGCGTTTGATTTTTCTGGTGGCCTCGGCCGACAACTTGACCTTGAGCTGCCCGGCGGAAACCGCCTCGACATCCTCGAGGGTGAGGGGCTTCGCCCCGAGTAAAAGCGTCTTCATCGAATGGCCTCCATAAGGTCTTTCCAAGCTTTTTTACGGTCTGATGCCGAGAAAATGGCAGAACCCGCTACGAAGTTTTCAACTCCAGCTGCTCGGGCCGCCATGGCTGTCGTGGGATTGATCCCTCCATCGATCTGAATGATCCAGGAAGCGGCGGTCGCACGTTTCTGTTGGACGAGCCATTTCACTTTTGCAAGAGACTCCGGCATGAATCCCTGACCCCCGAATCCAGGTTCGACACTCATGATCAGGACCAGATCCAGGAATCCGAGGAACGGCTCAAGGTTTTCCACCGGCGTGGAGGGTTTGATCGAAAGACCTGCTTTTTTTCCAAACTTACGGATGGACTCCAATGCAGCCTGCGGGTTGTCCAAGGCCTCCAGATGGAGCGTGATGACATCCGCACCGGCATTTACGAACCAGGGGATCATCTTGACCGGATCCTTCACCATCAGGTGACAGTCGAGAACCGCCCGTGTCCGGGAGCGGAGTGAATTCACCACGACAGGACCGATGGTCATGTTCGGAACAAAATGTCCGTCCATCACATCGACATGGAACCAATCGGCGCCGAAAGATTCGACCTCTTCCAATTCGGTTGCGAGTTTTGAAAAATCAGCCGAGAGGATCGATGGAGCGAGCCTCATGTCGAAGATCCTTTCAAAGTCATCGGCAGGGAAACACCTCGCCCCTTCATGCCGTTCAGGTACTCTCCGGCGGATATAGATTTTTTTCCTTCTTCCTGGAGCTCGAGGATTTCATAGGCACCCTCACCGCACCTCAAGACCAGCCTTCCGAAATGTTCTTGCAAGGTCCCCGCCTCCCCTCCGACTGAAACCGACGCGATTTTCCCTTTTTTGATCTTGATCCGGACTCCATCAGTGGTTTCAATCCGCGATCCGGGCCAAGGGTACAAGCCCCGCACCTGGAGATCCAACTGACGGACACTTCCTTTCCAATCGAGCTGCTCCATTTCTTTGACCAATTTTTTTGCATAAGTGACCCGGGACTCGTCCTGGGGCCGGGGGGAAACCGTGCCGGCCCTCAGCCCCTCGAGGGTGGGCAGGATCAAGCGAGCTCCCATCGCGCTCAAGCGGTCATGCACCGACTCGGCGGTGTCCTCATCCGAGATCGGGGTGGTCTCTTGTAAAAGGATGTCTCCTGCGTCGAGCTTCGGCACAATCATCATCGTCGTGATCCCGGTTTCACGGTCGCCAGAAAGAATCGACCACTGAATCGGTGCGGCCCCCCTCCAACGCGGGAGCAATGAGGAGTGGATATTGATGGTGCCGTACTTCGGGATACCGATCACCTCGGACTTCAGAATCTGGCCATAAGCGACGACGACCGAAAAGTCTGGCGCGAGAGCGCGAATGCGTGCGACTTCATCCGGGGTCGAAACCCGCTCAGGCGTGAAGACGGGGATTCCATGACTCGTGGCAAGCGCCTTGATGGGCGAGGGCTGGAGCTTGAGTCCGCGCCCCACCGGGCGGTCGGGCTGGGTGTAAACCGCAACCACATCCGTCTCCCGAATGAGTGTTTCCAGAGTCGGTACCGAGAATTCCGGGGTTCCCATGAACACCACACGCAAACGGCTCATCCGGAGCTCCTCTTTCTGGCTTTGATCAGCTTCTTTTTTGCAAAATCTTGCTTGAGCGGGCTCAGTCGATCAATGAAAAGGGTGCCCACAAGGTGATCCATTTCGTGCTGAAGACAGACCGACAACAGACCTTCGGCGGATATTTCACGACTGAGTCCATCCAGGTCCTGGTAGCTCACCTTGATTTTTTCCGACCGCTTCACTTCGGCACTGTAATCGGGAACCGAGAGACAAGCCTCTTTCATCTCACAGCTTCCCTCGCGAAGGATGATTTCCGGATTGATCAGAACCATCGGCTTTTTTCCGGAAACATAGGATCCGTTGATCCATTCCGCGCCCTCAGGTGGTTTTTCTCCGGGATCGAGATCTTCCGCATCGATGGAATCGTACTCTGTGTCGACTACGATGATTCGTTCAAGAATTCCGACCTGATTTGCGGCCAGTCCGATTCCGGGTGCATGATACATGGTCTCCAACAGATCCTCTGCAAGCTTACGGTGACGAGCTTCCACCCGGTCCACCGGTGCGGCCCTTTGTGCCAGGACAGGGTCAGGAAAGGTGTAAATCTTAAGTCTCGCCATCCCTCACACTCCTATCCTTTTCAATAACACCATGGCAAGACTTCCGAAAACCAGTGTCGGGAGCCATGCCGCCAGGACGGGGGGCAGCATCCCGTTCTGACCCATGGATAACGAAACCGAGTAGCCCAGCCAGTAAAAGAAGGTGATGGCGAAGGCAATCATCAAGTCCCTTCCTGCCCGACCATCCCGGGCCCGAGAAATGGCGAACGGAACCGCCAGGAGAAACATGATCACCGGAATGATACTCAGACTGAATCTCGAGTGGAGCTTGACCTCGAATGCGCGTGAGTCGATGCCGCTCTCTTTATTGGAGCGGATGTAGCGGATCAGGTCCTTGATTCTTAGGCGTTCGGCTTCTCTCTCGATCATTTTGAAATCAGCCGGACCTTCCTTGATCAGCAAGGGGCGTTGCCGGAATTCTTCGGTGACCGGGTAACCGGTTTCTTTGTCGAATCTCGTCGATCTTCCATTCTGGAGCATCCAACCGTTCCCCACCCAGCGCGCCTCAGCCGCTTGGATCTGCTCCACGAGGTCGAAGGCTTCATCGAAAAGGTAAACCCCGATTCCGAGAATCCGCTCATTTTGCGAATCGAAATTCCTGAGGTGGTAGATCATCCGATTCGACCGGTACCAGATTTTCTCCTGCTTCACGTCGAGAAAGAAGTCTTGACGCTTCTTGATTTCTTTCCAATAGAACACATTTTTCTTTTCGCTGAATGCGGGGAGAATCCGGTCCTGCAACACCAAAGAGAAACAACATAGGACAAAAACGAGGGGGAAGAGAATCCCCATGATCTGACGAATGCTCACTCCGATCGAAAAACAAGCAACTAACTCGTTCGTTTTACTGAATCCCGAAAGCGTGAGGACCGTGGCCAGCAACACCGACGGAGGTGCGATCATGACGAGGGTCGCAGGAATGTCGTACAACTGATAAAGAATCCTTTGACTCATGGTGAAATCATTCACCTGGGTGATCAGCGTCTGGAAATAAAAGAGACCGGTCAGGCCGATCAAGGCGAGTACCAGATTCTTAAAAAACGTTGCTGCGAGGTATCGCGCTAGTATTTGCATGAAATCAGGGTTAAATTATCCCTACTATGGCAGAAGAATTCAAACCGGAACAACCTGCGTTACCCCGAAATTCTTGGAAAAAGGTCGTGTGGGACAATGTGGTGTCCCTAGGGTCGGCCCTGCTCCTGGTCCTGGTGATCCGATCCAGCGTCATTGAAGCCTTCAAAATCCCATCCGGGTCCATGATTCCTACGCTCCTTGTCGGAGATCAGATTTTCGTCAATAAGTTCGCCTATGGGCTCAGGGTTCCCCTGACCGACTGGATTGGCGATAAACCTCTGTATTTTTACAAGAACACCGGCCCCGAGCGGGGCGACATCATCGTCTTCAAATACCCGGTCGATCCGGATGTGTATTTCATCAAACGGGTGGTCGCTCTTCCGGGTGACCGGATCGAAATGAAGAACAAAGAGGTCTTCATCAACGGGAAACCCTTCGACCGTAAACCCATGGCCCAGGAACAGGTCAATCGCATTTACGACAAGTGGCTCCATGATTCGGAAGGCGAATATCCGAAGGACCGGATGACCATTTACGAGGACCGGTTCGACCGCGAAACTGCCACCATCATGGTCGACAAGCAGAGCATGATGTCGGTGAACTTCGAGGCAGTGACCGTGCCGGATGGAAATTATTTCGTCATGGGAGACAACCGCGACAACTCGAAAGACAGCCGTTTCTGGGGCTTTGTGCCCTTCGAAAACATCAAAGGCAAAGCCTTCATCGTTTGGCTCTCTCTTTGGATCGATTTTGACGACCTGTCACGCTCGACCCAGCATTTCGACCGGATCGGCACCATCCTTCACTGAAGGAGCCGAGCCAGCCGGGAGAGCGAAGTGCCCAGGTATCTCCTGATTCCGTCAGGAAGCCTGAGGACACCGCGAGCCACCGGAGGGGACACCGCATAATAAATGCGGACGACTCCCCTGCCCCAGGGGGTGGTTTGCAACCTTCGGTCGCGGAATGCACGTAAGCGATCGACGGTGCCCGAATCGCACTCGTCCTCGAGTGCCGTTGCAATGAAACACTTCCCCCCACCGAGACGGATATGGGAATCCTTGAATTCCTTCCGGTGTCTCGGGGTTCCGTTCACCAGATACTTTCGAACCAACTCGGCTGAAACATGATGAAAGGGCATGTTCTTCGAGAACAAGACGAATCGATCGAGATAGAACCGGAGCCGGGTCATGTCCGATTTGACCGAACGATCGTGGATCTTGGCCAGATCCCAAAACACACCGCTTAAGAGCAGCAATTCAGCCACATCCTGTTTGGAGTCGAAATGCGTCGGTTCGAGCTTGTCGCGACCGACTCCCTTGGTCCGCTCCAGAATATCGATGTAACTGTAATAGTTTTGAACGGCTTCCTTGAGCTTCCCCTCGCGGTAGGCAAGTGCGCCATCGCGGGCCAATTCCATCCTGCGCTGAAAGAGCTTCATCAGGCGTTCGCGTTCCGCTTTCTCCATCTGCTCTTTGACTTTTTTTCTCGCCCGCACGGATAAGGGACGATCATCGGATGCCATAGAACCAGTCTACGAGTGATAAGGGTCCACGTCCACAATCAGATCGACTTCTTGCTCTCCGATCCAGGCCCGGACTGCTTGTCCGGCCCGGTAAAGGAGGTCCACCCCGGGACTTTTGAAGTAAAGATCGTGGCGATATCGACCATTCGCCCTGGGCAACAGTGCTTCGGAAGGACCGAGCAGCCTCCCTCGAAACTCCTCGGGCAAAAGGCGCCTGAGCTCCTCGGCCGCACCCTTGGCCGCCTCACGACTGACGGACTCTTCTTTGGACTCGAATCGGAATCGGACCAGGCGCGAAAACGGCGGATAGGCCAATAATTCGCGCATGGCCAACTCCTCGCTCAGGAAGTCTTGCCTGTCCAATTCGCCGGTCAGAACTTGGATCACCGGATGCTCGAGATCGTAACCTTGAATATAGACCCTCCCGGGTAATTCCCCCCGTCCTGCACGGCCGGAAACCTGAATCAGGGTCTGAAGCGCCCGCTCGGATGCCCGGAAGTCGGGCCACTTCAGCAACATGTCGGCACTGATCACCACCACACAGGTGACACCCGGGAAGTCGTGACCCTTGACGAGCATCTGTGTGCCGATCAACACATTAGCCCGCTTTGCCCGGAACTCATCCAGAGTCTCTTCGAGCCGTTGCTGTGAGGTGATGAGATCCCGGTCCAAGCGCAGAATCCGCGCACCGGTCAGCACCATTCCAAGGTCGTCTTCGAGGGACTCTGTTCCAGATCCCATGCCGACCCATTCTCCGGTCCCGCAAACGTGACACAGCTTCGGCACCGGCTCTTTGGCACCACACACATGGCATTTCAAATGCGGACGCTTCTGATAATGCGTCATGGAAATGGAACACTGGACGCACTTCTTGACCTCCCCGCAACCCTGGCAAAGCAAAAACTGGGAGAACCCGCGTCGATTCAAGAACAAGATCACTTGCTCACCCCGATCGAGCGTCTCCTGGATCGCCCGGATCGTCGTCTCGGCCAAATGAGTTTTTACCGTCCCTGCCCCGACGGGTGACTCCTCGACCAGTGAAACCAGATGAATCGCCGGAAGCTGCTGCTCCGAGTACCTTTGATCGAGCTTCAGGTGGTGGATCTTTCCCTCTTTCACCCTCTGAAGAGTTTCGAGGGAAGGAGTGGCGCTTCCGAGAATGACCACGGCTTTCGAGAACCGTCCTCGAAACAAAGCCAGGTCTCTTCCTTGATAGCGAAATCGGTCTTCCTGCTTGTAGGTGGGATCGTGCTCCTCATCGACAATGATGATCCCGAGATTCTGGAGGGGGGCGAACACAGCCGACCGCGCACCGATGACGACCCGGATCTCACCCTGCCGGACCCGTCTCCAAAGATCCTGTCGCTGACCATCCGCAAGCGCCGAGTGCCAGAGTGCGGCGTGCACTCCGAGACCGCTCTCGAACCGCTCCCTCAACTGCGCAGTGAGTGCGATTTCCGGTACCAATACGAGCGCCGAACCGCCCGCATCGAGAACTCTTCTCACTTGGTCGATATAAACTTCGGTTTTACCGCTTCCGGTCACACCTTCGAGAAGAAAAACACTCCCCTGGGTTTCGTCGCTGATTCTGCTAAGTGCATCCGATACTGACCGTTGCCCCGCCGAGAGTGTTCTCGGGGCGTGTGTGACGCCGGACTCCTTGTTCGAGCGGGGTTTGATGGGTTTTTCAATTTTAGGAGGAATGGCAGAGGCGAGCGCCTCTCCCAGTGGATATTGATAGTATTCGGAACCGAAACTGCAAAGCTTCAGGATTTCAGGAAGAACCCTGAAGGTAGAATCGAGCCGGGACTCCACTCCACGAACCTTGACCCCTTCGGGCAACACGGGAGCCTCCTGCTGAACCGAAATCACACAGGCGTTCAAGCGCCCCCTGCCGAATGGAACTCGCACCCAATCTCCGGGCTCGACCGGACCGAGAACTTCCTCGTCGTAAGCATAGTCGAAGGTCGCATCGAGCGGACGGGGTACAACGACCTTAACGAACAAGGGTGACCCATCCCTTTACCCAAGCATTGTCCGTTTTTCCCTGACTGAATGGAGCCGACTTGTTCGGGACATCGACCTTCACCGAACGGACCTCGAAACGGTAGGAAGCCGATCCGGCAGTGACCTGAACCCCTTTCGGAACCTGGAGTTGATTCCCGGCTAGCATGAAGCTTTCCACCAGAATCGATTCCGAGCCCGTATCGGGGCGGCTGGAATACCCGACCGGTAAAAAACTGTCTTTGCCGAAAAGGATCCTCGCCTGCTCTCCCCAGGTCCATGCGATGGATTTTCCGACTTTGGTCAATTTCGATTCCGAAGACTCCTCGGGCAGAACCCCGAGCTCAGAAAGCGCTGATTTGACTCTCGCTCCATTTGGATCGAGTCCCACCGTGATCCAAAAGCGGCCCAAACGCGATAGCGTAGAAGGGTCTGCCTCGTGAGACCCCCAGGGCTCATCCGATGGCCCGGAATATGAAGTAAACAAGCGCCCGGAAGGGTATTCAATCCTCAGCTGTTCTTTGAAGGTCACCTGGCTTTTTGTGTCGGTGATGCGCGCGGTCCACTCGATGGAGCGAAGGCCCTTACGGTCTTTGATCGAACGGGCGAGAATAAAGGAAGGCGGGGGGGTGTAAGCGCTTGCATCCGATACCGAAAAAAAGCCGAGTAGCAGGATTCCGAGAAGTTTTTTCATGAAGGAAGGTGCGCTCTCATCAGGCGAACGAGTCCATCGCGGAGTTCCGGCCTCCGGAGTCCGAAAACAAGTGTTGCCTCGAGGTATCCCAGCCGATCTCCGGTATCGTAGCGATCTCCGTCAAACCGGTAAGATAGGAGCCCCTCGTTTCTGGCAAGAGCCGCTAAGGCGTCAGTGAACTGGATTTCTCCGCCTTTGCCCGGGCGGGTTTCTGAAATGTGGCGGAAGATGGCCGGATCGACCACATAGCGCCCCGGAATGGCGAATCGGGACGGGGCATCCTCGGGCTTCGGCTTCTCGACCATGCGATCGATTTTAAGCGTACGATCATCGATGGGAACCCCGCCGACAATGCCGTACTTGGATACTTCAGTCGCCGGAACCTCCATCACGCCCACCACACTCGTTCCACGGTGCTCGAAGACATTGATCAACTGGCGGGTGCAAGGAACGGGGGCATCGATGAGATCGTCACCGAGTAAAACTGCGAAAGGTTGGTCACCGATCACGGGACGCGCGCAACCCACTGCATGTCCCAGACCGGCGGGATCTTTTTGATAGACGCAAATGATATTGCAGCTTTCGGCAATGGTTTTCAGCTCCGAGGCGAGTTCGGCCTTGCCAGACTTCACCAGGCGATCCTCGAGCTCCGCATTGTAGTCAAAGTAGCGCTGGATCTCGTTTTTATGGCGGGAAGTCACCAGTACGATGTCCTCGATGCCGCTCGCTACGGCTTCCTCGACAATGTAGTGGATCATGGGTTTGTCGATGATCGGAATCATCTCCTTCGCGACGGCCTTGGTCACGGGCAGAAAGCGGGTTCCGAGACCGGCGACAGGAATGACAGCTTTGCTGACTTTGGCTTTCATATTGCCTTGTCATTCTATCCGCGATACCCCGAATATTGAATGAAAATCCTGTTTTTGACGCTCTTGGCAAGTGTGGTGCCGCTGATCGCCCCTGAAATGGCCGCTGCGGTCGAATACCAGAGTCCGAGAACGCTCGGCCTCGGCGGCGCAGGTCGGGCTGCCCCCCTGCTCAATGACGCCATCTACCTGAACCCGTCTCACGCCTCCTTCACACCCATTTACAGCCTCTACGCCGGATACGTGAAGTTCGAAGGCGGAAGAAATTACAACGTGTCTGTTCTCGACTCCCGCACCGAGCTCTTTCAGGCCGGCCTGGGGTACACGGTCAGGGAGCGGGATGCGGTTGTGAACGTGGGGGCCAGCAAGCAGGTGATCGAGCGCCTGGGGGTGGGCCTCGGCTCGAAAATGCTGTTGGGAAGGAACGGGGAGCGTCCGCTTTCCGAATTGAACTTCTCGACCTCATTCGTTGCACTCCCCTGGATGTACACATCCTTGATTGTAGACAACCTGATCGAGGACCGCGCGCGGATTTCGAGAGGTCTCTATCGCACCGCCTACTTGGCCTTCAAGTTCATCCCGGCCAAGAAGATCGAGTTCTTCGTCGATCCTCTCTATTCTCCTTCTTATGATCTGGGCAAAAAGGCGGGCTACAGTGCCGGTATGGAGCTCGGCATGCTAGATGACTTCTATTTTCGTGCTGGAAAATTCCAGGATGGCGAAATCGCCCACCTGGGAACCCGGGGGTCCGGTTACGGGTTCGGGCTCGGCTGGATCGCACCCAAGCTCAATATCGAATATGCCATGAGCCGGGCACAAACCACTCACACGGCCGGCGGGGACGTGGCCCACTCGGGAGCCCTCACCGTATTCTATTAGTAGCGAACCGAAAGAGGCGCTTGCGGATCCAACTCGAGCTTGGAGTCGGGATACATTTTCTTCAGATTCTCGGAGTTGAACACCTCGTCCACCGGTCCGTCGGCGATCTTTCTTCCGGACGCCAGGAACAAAAGCCGGTCGCTCCAACGGGCCAGGCGGTTCAAGTCGTGTGATGCGACGATCACCACGCCACCTGCGGAGACCCGTTGGCGGATCAGATCTTTGGCCGTCGCCAATCTGTCGAGGTCGAGTTTCGAAAATGTCTCATCCAGAACCAAGACACGCGGATTCTGGATCAGGGCACGACCGAACATCACCCATTGTTTCTGCCCGTCGCTCAGTGATCCGAAATCTCTTGCAAGAAACCCCCTCAACTCCAAGCGATTCAAGACCTCCGGAACGAGATCGCCTCGACCGCCCGATCGGGTGGCGAGCTCGAACAATTCACTTACCCGCACACCAAAAGACGATTGAAAATCGCTTCCGAGTCGCAAGACCTTCCGACATCGCTCAGCCGGATCGAGTCGCGGAGAAATCATCACGCCATCGATCTCGATGATTCCGGAGTGGGGATGCGGCAGGACCCCGGCCACCGCCCGGAGCAGTGTGCTCTTACCGGCTCCGTTCGGACCATAAACCCCGAGGACCACACCCCCCTGTACCCGGAACCCGACATTCGAAACCAAGGTGCGTTTTCCTGTTGAGACCGTCACATCATCCAGAAAAATCATGACTCGACCCGCCCCCGCATTCGGGAATGAATCCAAAAAAATGCAGGAACTCCGATGACGACCATGACCGCTCCCACCGGAAGCTCTTTAGGCCTGACCACTCCGCGGGCGATCGAGTCTCCAGCCGACAAAACAGCGCCCCCGCAGATCCAACACAGGGGAATCAGATGACGGTGGAGCGAGGTTCCGGAAAAGCGCCTCAGGACATGTGGCACCGCGAGTCCGACAAATCCGATCATGCCCGCGGAGCTGACACAAAATCCAACCAGCACGGAAATCCAGAGAATGAATACTCGACGGGATTTTTCGAGCGACACACCAAACCCCTCGACCTCGCCCTCACCGAACAGAAAGGCATCGAGCTTTTTTGATGCATGCATGAAATAAAAGACACTCGCCAGGCCAAGCATTAAGACAGGAATCGAAGTCCTGTAGGTCGCCCGACCGAGATCCCCCAAAAGCCAGAATTGCAAAGACCTGACACCCGATGCATCGGCCAGCCCCATCCAAAGGGACAGAAATCCTGCAAGCAACAGGCTCAACATCACCCCGGCAAGAATCATCGCATCCCCGCTCCGGGCCCGATTGCGAAACCCTCCGATCAGGAGAGCGATCACAACTCCCGCCCCCAGGGTCGCCCCCGATTCGAGCGAGAGTGTCGCGCCCGCATTGTCCCAAGAAGAGCCCAAAGCAGCGCCCAGGGCAGCACCGGATGCCACGCCCAGGGTGTAGGGCTCAGCGAGCGGATTTCCGAGCACGGTCTGGAGCACCAAACCCGAAATGGCAAGCGCTCCTCCAACCGAAAGAGCGAGGATAAGCCGCGGAAAGCGTAACTCGGTCAGAATCAAACGGGCCTGATCCGGGTCCAGACCATAAAACAAAGAAATCAGGATCCCTGAAATCCAAGCGACCGTCACCCAAACGTAAACCCGAACCATCCGACCGGACATGGATCAACCGAGCCCTTTCAGTGCGCGCAAGAGCCTGGGGGTGCATCTGGCAAAATCCTCTCCTCGCAACCGGAGAATCCGACCCGCCCGGACCGCCTTCAGCTCCGGAAATCGCGCCCAAGACTTACGGGAGTCCTCAAACTCGCGCTCACGCCCCCTTAGGTCGAGAATATGGATCTCCTCGGGATCGGCCTTCAATACCGCTTCACGCGATACTCTCGGGTATCCTTCCTGATGATCGCGGAAAACATTCAAAAGTCCCACCGCGCCGAACGCCTCATCCAAAAAGTTGCCTCCACCCACGGTCATGAGCGGATCGTGCTGGACCTCGATGAAAACCGTCCGGTGACGTTTCTGCCGGACCGAAAACTCCTTCAATTGGCCCGACCAAATCGCACTTTGACGTCTGGCCTCTTGATCCGCCCCGAGGAGAGCTCCCAATTTTTCAATCCAGGTGGGCATGGTGTGGAATCGCTCTTTCGGTAAGACCTCGACTCGAATACCGAGCCCCCGCAATCGTCCGATCGCATCGCGATTGTACTCATCCGACGCCAGCACCAGATCCGGCCGGAGTGAGACGATCTTCTCGATCGACACCCGGTGATACGGGCCGACACTCGGCTTCCCCGCGAGGCAAGCGGGGAAGTCGGAATACTCACTGACTCCCGCAATCACTTTCAAAGCCGACTCGCACCCGAGCAGCTCTCCGACCCATTCCGAAAGGAGTGGAGACAGCGTCACCACCCGGGAAGGCATGGCCCGGGCTTGCTGTGGTAGAAGAAACAAAATCAGCCCGAGCAGACTAAGAACGACGCGCATCGGACTGTCTCATTCTCAAACTGAGCATTACCCAGGCCGCCCCAAACACGAGAATCGAGATGAACTGGCTGGTAGAGAGAATCCCGTCGATGACGAAACCGCGGACCGTGTCACCACGGAATATCTCGATGATGCTCCGGATGATCGGATACAGCATGAAATAAGTCAGACCCACCTGACCATCAAACCGCTTTTTCTTTGAAACATACATCAATCCTGCAAAAAGAATGAATAGTGCAGATGATTCGTATAACTGGGTCGGATGAAGAGGGATCCCACGCAACGAGGCCTCCACCAGTTCAGACTCAAGACGGATGCCCCAAGGTTGTCCCGTGGGCCGCCCGTAACAACATCCCGCCGCAAGACAGCCGATCCTTCCGAATGCGTGAGCCACGACCACCCCGGGAGACAGCACGTCGATCATCTTCCAGACGTTCAGCCGATGCTTTCTGAAATACCAGAACGCATACGCGGTAGCCGTGATCAATCCGCCGAAGAAGACCAATCCGCCCTCCCACACCTTGAACATCTCCATCGGATTGGCGAGGAAAAAATCGATCCGGGTGATGATGAACAGGATTCTGGCCCCGAGGAATCCCGTCATGAGCAGCCAAAACGACAAATCGGCAATCTGCTCGGGGTCCATCGAGTTGCGCACGGAAAGCTTCTTCACGACGGATATCGCCACCAGAAAGCCGATTGCGATCATCAGTCCGTAACTGTGGAGCGGCAAGCGCCAGGACCCGAGCTGGAGCTCAAGAAGCGTCGGATGCACGCTGGCCCCCTTCCTGCTTGAAGGTCGAAAGAAGCAGGATCCCGACTCCGATGCAAATCGCCGAATCCGCCACATTAAAGGCCGGGAAATACCAGGAGCTCCTCCAATGGAAGTCCAAAAAGTCGACCACGTATCCGAGACGGACACGATCGATCAGGTTGCCGAGCGCTCCACCAGAAACCAGTCCGAGTGACATCGCACGGTAGCGTGAAGTCTTTGGCAGATCACGATAAAGCAAACCGAGAACCACCATGGCAATCAGAGGAACCACGAGAAAAAACGGAACCCGGAAGCTGGGATTGGCATCCGCCAAAAAACCGAATGCGGCACCGGTATTCCTCACATAGGTCAGGCTGAACCAATCCGGGACCAAAGCCAGAGATTCACCATAGGCGAACCGGGCCAGAACGAGGCTCTTCGTCCACTGGTCCGCGAGGATCACCACGACAATGCTCGCAAAAAAGAACGCCGCCTTCACCAAGACGAGCCCCAAAGTGTGATTCCGGTATCGAGGCTCTTCGACAATTCCTTGTTTTTGGACTCGACCGAGGCGAATTCATCGGGCGTGAGCACCATGGGCTCGAGCTTTTTGCCGAGCGGATGGCGGGAGGTGATTTTTTTGATTTCGTCCGGAGTCTCGGAGACCACCAGCAGATTGTAATTGCTGTCGGTTCTCGACTTACCGCTCGCACGACTTCCGAAAAGGACACCGCGTGAGGACATGGGCTCGATCATTTGCTTGAGCCCTTCGAGGTCGGAGATGGCACAAAAGGTTTTCATGAGCTGAATCGCCGGATGGTCATTCTGAAGACAAACCTCGCGGTTGTTATTCAAGAAGATCACCAGGCCGAGCTCCTGGAGTGATTTCAGGATCTTGGTAATTCCCTCGACCCCTCCCAAGCCTCGTACGCCCTTCAACTTGGAAGAGAGAACGCGGGGTGTGAAGGCCGTGGTCGGTTCCGTCATCAAAAAGCGGAGCAGCTTCTGCTCGGGCGTCACAAAGTAAATGGAATCCAAGGTGATCTGGGGTTTGTTCGTTCTGGCCATAGAGCACCCCAAAATACCCTAAAACAGGCCAAATTTCCAGCATTTGAACCCGAACGCCCCGGAGATGACACCTCCCCGTCGGTGTAAATATTCGGCGGTGCGATTCGACACCGACGCAAGCGACCCACCGGGGGCATCCAGGTCTCTTTTGATTTTTATCATTAGTTTCAGTCACTTACGCCACAGGGGCCCCTTGGTCTCCCCACGGGACATTCTGGCACGCCTCTCGCAATCTTATTGGGTGTGCGGCACCCAGGATGGGCGCCCCACCAAAAGAAAAAAAGACGCTCAGGGATGCGCAAGAATCACCAGTAAAGGAGTCAGACTTATGATGAAGATCGAGCAAGCCATGAAGTTCAAAAAACTCTTCGAAAACCAGAAGGCCTCGCTACTGTACTCCCACACACTGCTGAACGAAGAATTCAACCTGAAGACCGAGGAGCTGTCCGACGAAGTGGATCTTTGCTCTGCCGAGGCCGAACAAGGAATGAAGCTCCGCCTACGGAACCGCGAAGCCCTGCTACTAAAAAAGATCGATTCGGCTCTGGAAAAGATTCAATCGGGAACCTTCGGTGTCTGCGAATGCTGTGAGCAGAACATCGAACTCTCCCGACTGGAAGTGCGACCCACCGCCTCTCTCTGCCTGACCTGCAAGGAAGAAGAAGAGATGCGGGAAACCCGCTCCGCGGACGGACGCAAATCCAAGAGCAGCGGCCTGAAGAACCATCTTCGGATCGCTTGAGATTCCGGGCAAGGGCAGACTTAAGGACGAGTCGCTAAATGGATCCAGACAGGCTCATGATGAGCCAAGCCAATCTGCCCCAACCAAACCCAGCCGTCCCGCTTGAGGGACACGTGAACACAACCGCTTTCCAGGACGGGAAGTGTCGAGACGAACGGCCTTCAGGATGGAGGCCCTCAGTCACTCGAACGGATTCGAGCGCTGTACCTTGTGCAAAAGAACCCTGGCCCTCATGGATGAAGGCCGGGGTTCTGCGTTTTCAGTGCATGTTTTTTCAGTGCACGACGTGTCGCGCACCACGGATCACGCGATCCTGGTAATCCAACTTTTCCTGACATTGGATGCAGAACAAAGTGAGACCGTTGGCCGCAAGCCTCTTTGATTCGATTTCTTCACCGCATTCAGCACCGTCGCAAATTTCGTACTCGTTCTTCTGGATCTTTTCGAGGACTCGCTCGATGTTGCGGAGCTGCTTCCGGGCCTTCTCGCCCCATTGCATCATCCGGGATTGCTCGATGTAGGCGTTTGCCTGATCCACTTCGTCTTTATCTTCAGGTCTCGTAACCAGGTTTTCACGGATTCTGGTCGCATCTTCGAGAATCAGAAGCCGCTGGGCTTCGAACATTTTCTGCCGCTTGGCCACTTCGGTCTTACGCATTTTTTCCCCATTCTCAAATTCCCGGGTGTTTCAAGTTGCGGATCGATGTTTCAGGAATTTGCCCTCAAACCTCTTAATGCATCCATGACCATTTGGCTAATGTTTTCTAATGTCTCCATCACGCCCTGGCCGCGATTGGCCACGGCTTCAAAATGCGGTTTTTGAGACGGATTGAATGTGAGTTCCAGATCCTCAAGACTTAACGCGTCGGGCAAGTCGCGCTTGTTGTATTGGAACACCAAAGGAATGCGCGAAAGATCGTAACCCTGACGCGCGAGCGCCTGCTGGAATTGCTCCCAGGCCTCAAGATTGGCGTCCAATCGGCCGGGATCCGAGTCGATCACATAGACCACGCCATCGACTCCTTTCAAAATAAAGTCTCTCGAGACCTCGTAAAAAGTCTGGCCTGGAATCGTATAAAGATGGAACCGGGTCTTGTAACCCCGGACTTCTCCGACACTGAGAGGAAGAAAATCAAAAAAGAGCGTCCGCTCGTTCTCGGTGCTGAGGCTCACGAGCTTTCCCGCCCGGTCTGTTTGGGTGTTCTCGTAAATGTACTGCAGGTTCGTCGTTTTTCCGGAAAGCCCCGTCCCGACATAAACGATCTTGCAGTTCACTTCTTTCGAGACCGGATTGACGAAGCTCACTTCTGCATCTCCGTCCGATTCTCGAGCGCCTTGCCCAGAGTCTGCCGATCGGTGAATTCGATGGTTCCCCCGAAAGGAATCCCATAGGCCACCTGGGACACCTTGATTCCGACCGGCTTCAGGAGTCTCGACAAATACAGGGTGGTTGCCTCGCCCTCAACCGACGGATTGAGCGCGAAGATCACCTCCGCAATCTCAGCCTGTTTGAGCCGGGTGAACAATTCTCTCATGCGGAGATCTTCGGGGCCCACTCCGTCCATCGGAGAAAGCAATCCGTGCAACACATGATAAACACCGCGATAGCTCCCGGTCTTCTCGAGCGGTGTGACATCACTTGGCCGCTCCACCACACAGATCAATCCACGGTCCCGCTTGGAGTCGTTGCAGATTTCACAGCTCTCTTCTTCTGAAAAGTTGAAGCACTGGGCGCAATACCTGAGTTTGGTCTTCGCATCGATGAGGGCTTGGGCCAGGCCGGAAGCATAAGCTCCGTCCTGATTGAGAATGTAATAAGCGAGCCTCGTCGCGCTTTTCTCGCCGATTCCGGGCAACTTGGATAGTTCGAAGACCAGTCTGGACAGCGGATTCATGAGTTCCTCTTCACCACTTCCACCTGGGTCAGGCGGGCTCCGAACAGGGAGCTCGCCTCTTGAACCACCTCATGGGAGAGGATGCGCTTCATGATGCTCTCTTGTTGTTCACGGTGCTCGCGTTCCGCCCTTTCTGCAAGACTTTCAGACTGGACCTCTGAGAAGAAGACTTCCGGCTGGGCTTTGAATCCGAGGTAGTTCTCCGTCAACAAAAGGAACTGGTCTTTCATCGCCTTTTGCATGAGTTGATCTGCCTTGGTGCGGTCTTTAGACCGGAATCCGAGTCGGAACTTGTCATCAGGACCGGAGGGCAGGGCCCACTCCACGACGGACTCCAACAGAATACCGAGTACCGGACGTGCGGCGGTGGCAAACTGGATCATGCCCTCCCAGCTCTTTCCGGCGGCCACCCCGGAAGTGCGGCCCGGAGTCGGAAGTTCGGTCTTTACAGGAGGGCTGCTCAGGGGGGCCCGGAAGTCAAAACCGAGTCCAGCGGGGGGCGCGGGCTGAGGGGGTGCCGCAACTGCTGAGGGGATTGCCACGGGCGTTGGCACTGGCGCTGTTTGCAGAACAGGCTTGGATTCAGGCGCGGGATTCCGGCGCGGAGATTCGGTGGACTTTCCTTCTCCGCCCCCTCCGGTCCGGACCAGGGCCTCTGCCAGCGCGGTTTTGATCACCAGCATGTCAAAGACGAGCTTGGGCTGAGGCGCCCGCGAAAGCAGATCCAAACCATGATGGTAGACTTGGAAAATGAGTTCGAGCTCTTCCAGCTCACGCCGGTCGAGCAAGCGACGCAGGCTGGCGATCTCGTCCGAATTGAAAGGTGTTTCCGGCTCGGTCACTCCGGCTTTGAGCAAGAGCAACGCGTGAGTCATTTCAATCAAAGCCTTCAAAAGCGCCCGCAAGTCGACCCCCTGATTGAAGGCCGTCTGAAGCGTAGAAAGAGCCGGCACCGCATTCCGTTCGAGCACCGCAGTCAACAAAGACAGAACCAATTCGGTTCCGATCAGGCCGATGCTGTCCCTCACCGCTGTGGCGCTGACTCGCATTCCGGAGAATGAAATCACCTGATCGAGAATCGAAAGAGCGTCCCGCATGGACCCCTCTGCGGCGCGTGCGATGAGATTGAGCGCCGCCGGATCGAATTCGATTTTTTCGGAATTCAAAACTTGGGTCACCCGCTCGACAATCTGAGCGACCGTCACGCGCTTGAAATCAAATCGCTGGCAACGCCCCAGGATGGTCTCGGGAATCTTGTGGGACTCCGTGGTGGCGAAGATGAATACCACGTGTTCGGGCGGCTCTTCGAGTGTCTTCAGCAGCGCATTGAAGGCCTGGTTCGAAAGCATGTGAACTTCATCGATGATATAAATCTTGTATTGGCCGCTCGAAGGAAGGAACTTCGCGCTCTCGCGGATTTCGCGAACGTTTTCTACCCCGTTATTCGAAGCACCGTCGATCTCGAGGACATTCACGCTCGTGCCGGAAGCGATCTCCTGGCAATCCGAGCAGGAATCACACGAAACCAATAACCCTTCCCGCTCGATCACGTTCGGACAACGGAGCGCCTTCGAGAAAATCCGGGCGATGGAGGTCTTGCCGATACCCCTAGAGCCCGAAAAAACATAGGCCTGGTGGGTTCGTTTCAGCTGAATCGCATTGACCAGGGTGCGCACGACCGACTGCTGACCGACAATGTCGGAAAACTGCTTGGGGCGGTACTTGCGCGCAAGGACGAGATAAGAACTCACAAACCTTGAACGCTAGCTCACTCACCCGGGAAATTCAATTTCCAAATGGTCTCGAGGCGTTCCGGACTCCAACCCTTTTGCAGCAGCCGAGCCTTTACTTTTCCAACACTTGACGCGCGCGCACCCAGGGTGTCTGCCCAGAGTCTTGCAAATGGCGCCGCCTCCCCCTCTCCGTCTTCATGCAGGTCGACCAGATCCCAAAAAAACCCGGACGCCCGCCACTCGTTGGTTTGCTTGCTACAAACATCGGCCGGGATGTTCTCGATCCGGATGGGCGCCCGACGGGGAACCATGAATTCGAATCGGGCATCGGGATCGGAAAGAGAAAGTGCTACCCACGCGGAATAGAAGGAAGCCCAGCCCTCAGAGATCGCCATGGCTTCGGTGTAACACTGGTCGATGTAATGCTGGCCCCCACCGAATACACCGATCCCGGCCTGATCGTAGATGGCGTGGCCCATCTCGTGGCCCACCACGTCCCAGTGGTCACCACGCGTGATCCGGACCCGGTCCATGCTGTAATAGTCCCCTTTGGCAGGCCACTCAAAATCGATGGTTCGCTTCCAGAACTGGAGCCCCACCGATTCAGCCAGTTTCCGCTCGCCCGTCGCTGCGGTTTGCCAGATCCCGATTGCCTGGCCGGCGGGAGTGGCCTCTTCAAATACCAGCTTTTGCTCAACACCACATCGGATCTTGAGAACGAGCTCGTAGGGCGAGGCTCCTGCCACAATTCTGAACCGCGGGCTTTCCAAGTAAGCGGTCGCCGTAAAGGATTCGCGATCACACCCGGGAGCCCGGATAGCTCCGTCTACCCCAGACCGAAGCACCACCGACGCCCCGCTCGAGACCGTCTGGGCCCGGAAGGTCACGCCTTCCACTGGAACATCGAGGCCCTTCACCTTCCGGACGATTTTCAAGGAAAGGCCACTCACACCGGCTCCTTCTTCGACCCGATCCGGCCGGATCACTTCTCCGGAGACCCAGGCTTCAGAAATGAGCGATTCACCCGAAATATCGGTGTCATTCGCGTCGACCTGCTTCTCTAGCCGTGTACGGCCAAAGGCCGCACGCATGGCCCGAAGGGTGTCGATCCGCCCCCCGGTCCGGGTTTTTCCCTGCAAGCTCACCGACGGGGTCACGGTCTCAGAGAAAATGCGCTTCAGGTCTTGCGCGCTCAATTCGGGGCGCGCAGAGAGGATCAATGCGGCACTTCCGCTCACCATCGCCGCTGCCATCGAAGTCCCTGATAGATTTCCATAGATGCCAGACATCATGGTGCTCAGGATTTCTTTTCCGGGAGCTCCGAAGTCGACTTTCGTTTTTCCGTAGTTCGAGTATTTCTCCAGTTGATCGTTCTCATCCACGGAGGCCACCGAAAGGGTGTTCGAGAGGACGAGGTTCGCGGGATGATGGGGCTTCACATCGTTATCGGATTTGCCGTTTCCTGCAGAGGAGACGAACAGGACTCCCTTTTTTTCGGCCTCGCGAATGGCCTCTTCGAGTGCCTTCGAATAACCGATTCCGCCCCAGCTCGCATTGATCACGCGCGCGCCCATTTTTACGGCGTAATGAATCGATTCGATCGCATCTTCGCCCCAGCCCAGACCTTTTTTCATCCAACGCACGGGAAGGATCCGGACTCGCGGTGCAACCCCGCTGATGCCGATCCGGTTGTCGCTCTTAGCTCCGATGATGCCGGCCACATGGGTTCCGTGATGGAAGTCATCCGACGAGTCCGCATCGTCGGCTTCAAAGTTCCAACCTCTCACGTCATCCACAAATCCGTTTCCGTCATCGTCCCGGCCATTGCCCGGAATCTCTCCGGGATGAGTGAACATCACCTCTCGAAGATCCGGATGGGACGAGTCGACTCCCGTATCGATCACCGCAACGAGGATATCCGGCGCATTCGCTGGCACCGACTTCCACGCCTCGAACACACCCAGGCGTGCGAGTGCCCATTGTTTTGAAACTTGTGCGTCATTCGGCAGGACCGGATCGACCCGGACCTGACGGTCTTCCTCCACCCACTCGACCTCCGGATCGCGGAGCAACTCTGCAATGAGGCCGAATTTCTCAGCCTCGGTTTCCAACTCCAGCGCCTGCCATGGATTCGCCCCGGAAAGCATCCGAGCTCCCGGAACCGGCTTAGCGGTCTTGATGAGCAAACGGGTTCCGGCAAATGCCGGCGAGCAAAGTACCAAAAGGGGCAGAAAGGTGAACCATTTCATGATTCCGGAAAGTTTAAGCCTGCGCCGTTTCAAAACTCAAGGGCCCATGATAGTTTAAGCGGGCGTGAACACACTGACCCTGATTCTTGGCAATCAACTGTTTCCAGAATGGCTCGCCGATGGACCCCTCAGGCTCTCTGCCGGTACCGAGGCGCTCCTGATCGAGGATCTGGGAATCGCAAAACAGTACCGCTACCACCGGAAGCGCCTGCTCCACACCTTTGTTTCGATGAGAAGCTTCCGGGATCAACTGCTGGCCCAGGGCCACAGTGTGCGCTATTTCGAGCTTCCGGAATCGGTTCAGTGCTCCTTTTGGGATCGGGTTGCGGAGGCTCTTTCGGGGAAGTCCGCAATTCGTGTCGCCCGGAATCCGGATCGCAGCTTCATGCAAGCCATTCAGGATTTTTGCCGGACGCGTAACGTCCCCCTCGAAGTTTTGCCCTGCCCCTCCTTCCTGTCTCAGGATCGACATTTCGAGTCCCACCTCGACAAAAACGGGAAGCCCTTCATGAAGCGCTTCTACGAGCAGGAGCGCAAACGCCTCAAGGTTTTGGTGGATGGTGACGGGCAGCCGGTCGGAGGCAAATGGAGTTTCGACACCGAGAACCGGAAGAAACTTCCGAGAAACTACCGCGAGCCGCCACTTCCCGAAGCGACCCCCTCGTCTCATGAGGCGCGGGTCCGGGCCATGATCGAAAAGCACTTTCCCGACCATCCCGGAGAAATCGGATCCCTTTATCTTCCTTACGATCACGCGGGAGCCCGCTCTTGGCTGGATGACTTCCTGAAGGTGCGCCTCGAGGATTTCGGCCCCTATGAAGACGCCCTCGATGGAAGTCGCGACATTCTCCATCACTCTTTGCTATCTCCCCTGCTAAACCTCGGGATACTGAGCCCCCGTACCGTTGTCGCGCAAACGCTGGAACACGCTCGAAAGACCGGTGCCCCCATCGCCTCGGTGGAGGGATTTCTCCGACAGATCATCGGTTGGCGGGAATTCGTCCATGGGGTCGATCAGAAATTCGGCCAAATCCAGGAAAACTCGAACTTCTGGAATCACCATCGAAAGCTGGGCGCCGCCTGGTACACGGGCGATACCGGGATTCCGCCACTCGATGATGCCATCAAGAAAGTGCTCCGCCTCGGATACAACCACCACATCGAACGCCTGATGGTGATCTCGAACCTGATGCTCTTGTCCGAAATCCACCCCAAAGAAGCTTACCGCTGGTTCATGGAGATGTATGTGGACTCTTACGAGTGGGTCATGGGCCCGAATGTGTGCGGCATGGGGCTCATGAGCGATGGCGGGATCTTCGCCACCAAACCCTACATTTCGGGATCCAATTACATTTTGAAAATGAGTCACTACACCAAGGGCCCCTGGTGCGAGGAATGGGATGGCCTCTACTGGAGCTTCATCGACCGTCACCGTGCGTTTTTCTCGAAAAACCCACGCCTTTCGATGATGGTGAAACTGCTCGAGAAAATGCCCTCCGCCAAACTGGACAAATTGAGAGCCGCCGCCGCCGCGTTTCGGGATCGGACCTCTTTGCCGCACTGAGAATCAGTGGCCGCCGGACTTTCCGAGATCCCTCCAGCTCTTCCCATCGCGCGCCTTCGGGTCGAGCTGTGTTTCGCGGACGTGCGCTGCGTGCTCGCCATAGGTCTTCGAGAAGATGTGAGTTCCGTCATTCTTTGAAACAAAGTACAGATACTCGGTCTCGGCCGGGTGGAGCACCGCCCGGATGGATTCCGGATTGGGATTCGAGATCGGTCCCGCCGGCAGCGCCGGAATGGCGTAGGTGTTGTAAGGGGTTTTTTGCAGCAAGTCCGAGCGACGCAGATTTCCCGAATAGCCCTCCCAGATTCCGTAAATGGTTGTGGGGTCGCTCTGGAGACGCATCTTTTTTTTCAAACGGTTGTGAAATACCGAAGCGATCATCGGCCGTTCGAACCCGGCTCCCGTTTCTTTCTCCACCACCGAAGCCAGGATCACCACATCGCGACGGGATAACCCGAGCGACTTGGCGCGGGCTTCGAACTCAGGAGTCCAGTTTTTCTTGAAGGCCTCGACCATCCTCCGAATCAGATGCTCGGGAGTTTCGCGCTTATCAAAAAAATACGTATTGGGAAGCAGGTAGCCCTCCAGGCTCGAACCGGCCTCGCCCGAAAGTCCCAGATCGGCAATGAACTCCGATGAGCGCAATCTTTCGAGAATGATTCGCCTCTTTGCGAGTCCGGCGGCGGCAAAAGCATCCGCCACCTGGAAGATGTTGTCTCCTTCGCGGATCAAGAGAGCCTTTTGGATGCCAATGCCGCTCTGAAGAACCTTGAACAATTGCCGGGGTGAGAGTGCCGGACTCAGTTCGTATTCGGCTGACTTGATCCCGCCCCAAGCCCGATGCCACTTACCCGCCCAGAGAAACAGAAAGGATTGTTCGATCAGTCCGCTTCTTTCGAGCGCGTCCGATATGGCCTGAGGACTCATTCCCCGGGTCAGATCAAAAACCACTTTCTGGTCTTTGGCTCCGGGCTTGAAGGGAGTCTCCCAGAAGCGGTTCAAGTAAAAATAAGCCGCCACGAAAACAAGAGGAATCATGAGGATCCAAAGCCACTTGAAACGATTCATCGACCTCAAGAGTAGCATCCAATTCGGACTGGACGGGATCAAAAAGCTTTGTTATTCCTCAATCATCCGTTAGGTCCCTTTCAATTTTTTGACATCCCACTTCCCACCTCATTCCAGCCACCCATTTTTAAGTTCCAAAAAGGAGATGCGTCATGAGCAATTCAATCCCGCCGAACAAGCCCGCCAACAAACCCGGGAACAAGCGCATCATCGCAGGAAAGCGACCCGCAGAAGTTCCGGCCGATGTCGCTGAAATGGCAGACGTCCAGCCCGATCCTGTCGAGGTCGCCCCCGTCAGCCCGAGTATCGACCAGGAGGAATCCTCCGAAATCGATACCAGCCAAAAGCCGATGCACCTGAAGGAGCTCAAGAACAAGAAGGCCCATGAACTGGTCGACCTCGCCCACAGTGTGGGCATCGAGAATGCCGGCAGCCTCCGGAAGCAGGACCTCATCTTCGTCATTCTCCAGAAAATGGCCGAGCGGAATGAGCACATCTATGCCGACGGGGTGCTCGAGTGCCTGCCCGACGGATTCGGGTTCTTGCGGGCTCCCGAGTACAACTACCTTCCCGGTCCAGACGATGTGTATGTCTCTCCATCCCAGATCCGTCGATTCGGACTTCGTACGGGCGATACCGTGAGCGGTTCGGTCCGCTCTCCGAAAGAGGGCGAACGCTACTTCGCACTCCTGAAGGTCGAGCAGGTGAACTTCCAGGCTTCCGAACTGAATACCGAGCGCGTTCTGTTCGACAACCTCACGCCTCTTTATCCGAAGCAACGCCTGCACCTTGAGTATCAGCCCAACAATCACAGTACTCGAATCATCGACCTGATGGTTCCACTCGGAAAGGGGCAACGTTGCCTGATTGTAGCACCACCCCGTGCCGGCAAAACGGTTCTCATGCAGGATATTGCGAATGCGATCACATCGAATCATCCCGAGGTGAAACTGATTGTCCTCCTGATTGATGAACGCCCCGAAGAAGTGACCGACATGCAACGATCGGTCAAAGGCGAGGTGATCTCGTCCACCTTCGACGAGCAAGCGTCCCGGCACGTGCAGGTCGCGGAGATGGTGATCGAGAAAGCCAAGCGCCTGGTCGAAAACAAATACGATGTGGTGATCTTGCTCGACTCCATCACCCGCTTGGCTCGCGCCTACAACGCGGTGGTCCCGCCGTCCGGAAAAATCCTGTCGGGCGGTGTCGACTCGAACGCCCTCCACAAGCCGAAGCGTTTCTTCGGTGCGGCCCGAAACATCGAGGAAGGCGGCTCTTTGACCATCATTGCTACCGCACTGGTCGATACTGGCTCGCGGATGGATGAGGTGATTTTCGAGGAGTTCAAAGGAACCGGAAATTCCGAGATCGTTCTCGACCGGAAGCTCATGGAAAAGCGGATTTTCCCGTGCCTTGACATCAATAAGTCAGCAACGCGGAAAGAAGACCTCCTGCTTCCCAAGGAAGTGATCAACCGGATCTGGATTCTTCGCAAGGTCTTGCACCCCATGAACACCGTGGATGCCATGGAGTTCTTGCTCGACAAGGTCTCCCATACGAAATCCAACGAAGAGTTCATCAAATCGATGAGTAGCTGATGTTCGACAAGCTCCAGGCCGTCGAGGCCCGATATCTTGAAATCGAGCACAAGCTCGGCGATCCGGATCTGGCAAACCGACCGGACGAGTTCCGTCGCTTGTCAAAGGAGCATGCGTCTTTGCAAGAAGTGGTGGCGGAATACCGGCACCACCGCAAGACCAAGTCGGAGATCCAGTCGAACAAAGAGCTGTTGGTCGAGGGAGATCCCGAATTCTCCGCCATGGCCAAAGAAGAACTGAAAGCACTCGAGCCGGAGCTCGAAGCCAGCGCCAAGCGCCTCCAAGTCCTACTCCTTCCACAGGATCCGAATGACCTGAAAAACGTGATTCTGGAAGTCCGCGCCGGAGCGGGTGGAGAAGAAGCGGCCCTGTTTGCTGGAGAACTGTACAGACTGTATCAGCGGTATTCGGAACGTCAGGGCTGGCGCACCGAGGTGATGTCTGTGAGTCAGGCGGAAAAGGGCGGCCTCAAAGAGATCATTCTCATGATCGAGGGTACCAAGGTTTATTCCCGGCTCAAGTTCGAGGCCGGAGTCCACCGGGTCCAACGCGTTCCGGAAACCGAGGCCCAGGGTCGGGTGCACACCTCTACCGTGACTGTTGCCGTTCTACCCGAGGCCGAGGAAATCGATGTCCAGATCAATCCGGCCGATCTCAGAATTGATGTGTTCCGCTCGAGTGGAGCCGGCGGTCAATCCGTGAACACCACCGACTCGGCCGTCCGGATCACCCACCTTCCGAGTGGCGTAGTCGTGGCTTGCCAGGACGAGCGCTCGCAGCTGAAGAATAAAGAGAAAGCGATGAAGATCCTCCGCTCGCGCATTCTCGAGGCCGAGCAAGAAAAGGCGGCAAAAGAACACGCCGATTCCCGACGTGCCATGGTCGGCACAGGAGATCGATCGGAGCGCATCCGGACTTACAATTTTCCCCAGGGCCGACTCACCGATCATCGGATCGGATTCACCATCCATCAACTCCCCGATGTGATGGAGGGACACATCCAGGAACTCCTCGATGCTCTTCAGACCCATTATCAAGCGGAGGCCCTAAAACAGGCCGGATATGCGGGAGCTTAAGTCTGAGATTTTATTGATTCTGACAGGTGGAAAGGACTCCGTGGCCAGCCCGGGTGCGGAGGCAGAGCGGATATTATTGCATGTCCTGTCTCAAACCCGACCCGAGCTCGACAGCTTTGGAAAACTCTATCTGTTCGATCCCGTTCCCACTTCTGCCGAACGGAATTGGGCGATTCATCTGGCCCGAGACCGCGCTCAAGGCATTCCACTCCAACACCTTCTTGGTTACCAGACCTTCATGGACCGAGACTACTCGGTGAATGGAGCAACCCTGATTCCGAGGCCCGAGACCGAGATTCTGGTGGCCGCCTGCGAAGAGTGGATCCTTCAAAATCAGGGGCGTGCTTCATTCCGATTTGCAGAGCTCGGCTTGGGGACCGGGGTGATCTCATGCGAGTTGCTGGTTCGATTTCCGGGGGCTTCGGGCATTGCGACCGAGACCTCCGCTGCCGCAATTGAATTGGCCGAATCCAATCTGTCCCGCTGGTGCGGGTCGGGCTGGGCCGAGCGCCTCCGGATTCTGCCCGTGTCCCAGGATCAGGGCTTCGGTCCTTTCGAACCCCTCGCGCCCTTCACCCTCCTGGTCTCGAATCCTCCTTATGTCTCCCGGAACGATGAGATCGAGTCCGGCGTATTGCTGCACGAGCCAGCCTCGGCGCTGTTCCCCTGGAACAACGATCCCGGATTTTTCTACGCGGACTTCATTTCGCGTGCGAAGCGACTGATGGCACCGGGCGGCGCGGCCTTTTTTGAAATCCCCCATGAGCGGGCACACCTCCTGGAAGCGGGGTTCCAGAAGTCGGGAGCCACGCGCGTGTTCTTGATTCCAGATCTGACTGGACGGCCCAGAGTGCTTCGGGCAGAGTTCTGATTTATGGAGATCTTGAGAATCCGCGGTGGGACCCGACTGGAGGGCTCCGTTCCGGTCAGTGGTGCTAAAAACGCAGCACTTCCCATTCTTTTTGCGGGGATCCTGAGCGATCAACCTTCGACTCTGCGGAATGTCCCTGATCTTGCAGACATCAAGACCACCCTGAAGGTGCTCGAGACCCTCGGCATCTCGGTGAGCCGAGAAGACGATCGAGTCACACTCGACGCCGGAAATTTGAGCTCGATCGAAGCCCCCTATGATCTGGTCCGGACCATGCGTGCCTCGGTCCTGGTTCTCGGCCCCCTGTTGGCGCGGGCGGGTGAGGCGAAGGTGAGCCTTCCTGGTGGATGCGCGATTGGGGCACGGCCTGTCGACTTCCATCTGAGTGCCCTTGAAAAACTCGGTGCCGTGTTCGAGATCGATGGAGGATACATTCATGGCCGCGCCCCCCATGGCTTGCGTGGAGCAATCCTTCCCCTCCCCTTCCCGAGCGTGGGAGCGACCGAAAACGCACTGATGGCAGCATCGCTTGCCTCTGGAATTTCAGAGATTCAGAACGCCGCATGCGAGCCCGAGATTGTCGATCTGGCTACAGCCCTCCGTTCGATGGGTGCGAGAATTTCGGGTGACGGGACTCCCGTGATCCGCATCGAAGGCGTTTCCTCCCTCGGTGGAATGAACCATTCCATCGCACCGGACCGCGTGGAGGCTGCGACCTTTTTGTGTGCAGGACTCATCAGCAAAGGAAAGGTCCGCGTCACCGGAATCGATTCGCACTATTTGGGATCGGCCCTTGAGGTCCTCGAATCCATGGGTGCCAGAATCACCTCGGGGGCGGACTGGGTCGAGGCCGAAGCAGGAGACCGTCTCATTCCCTCAAACATCCAGACAGCTCCCTTTCCGGGATTTCCGACCGATATGCAGGCGCAATTCATGGCGCTGATGACCCAGGCCGACGGAAACTCCAGAATTGAAGAAACCATTTTCGAGAACCGCTTCATGCACGTGCCGGAGTTAGCCCGCCTCGGTGCCCGCATCCGGATTCAGGGCAATGAGGCCCTCGTGGAGGGCCCCGTGAAGCTGAGCGGTGCGACCGTCATGGCAACCGACCTTCGTGCGAGCGCCTCCTTGGTAATCGCCGGAATCGCCGCAACAGGAGAAACCGTGATCCGGAGGATCTACCATCTGGACCGGGGTTATGAAAAACTCGAACTGAAACTCAGCGCTCTGGGCGCGAACATCCGCAGGGAGAACGAAAAATGATCTTCAGAGAGGGAATCGAGAAGTATTGCGATGAACACAGCAGCTTGAGCGATCCGCTCTTCCGGGAACTCGAAGAAGAAACTCGCGCGTTCGCACCCAAAGTGGCTCACATGCAGGTCGGTACGATCGAGGGTCGATTGCTCTCGCTGTTAACCCGCCTCTCGGGTGCCACGCGCATTCTCGAATTCGGCACCTTCACCGGCTGCAGCTCACTGCACTTTTTGAAGGCCCTCCCTGACAACGGAAAACTGACCACTCTCGATATCGATGAAAAGGCCGTGGCAGTCGCTCGCAAGTTCTGGTCGAGTCACGGCTGGGAGAGCAAGGTTGAAAGCCTGGTCCAGGATGCCCACGCGAGCGTTTCGATGCTGATCGAAGAGGTGGACTCCGGCAAGCGCCCCCTATTTGATCTGGCGTTCATCGATGCGGATAAATCCTCTTACGAGGATTACTTCCGGGCTTCCATGAAATTGGTAAAAAAGGGCGGATTGATCATTGTCGACAACACCCTTTGGTCCGGCGACGTTCTCAATCCCCAGGACAAGGCCGCAAAAGCGATTCATGCGTTCAACGAGGCAAGAAGAACGGATGTCCGCGTAGAGAGTCTGTTACTTCCGATTCGGGACGGCGTTTCGTTGTTCCAGATCCTCTAAGTCCGCCCGCTCAGTAGCTACAATTGCTGCCACTTGCGTTCAGCCCGGGCAAGCACTTTCCACCATTCTTGGTGCGAATGATGTCCCCGACATTCAGGGTACTTGCGGACTTTTGGTCGAGGATCGTGTCCACTGGCGCCATCTGGGGTTCGCCCACGATTCTGTACACTTGCTCCACCCGGATCTGAACCTGTGCTGCATCGGCTGAAGGGCAACGGGTGATATTGCTCGCGTCCTTCACCGTGAAGCGGGGTGAATTCGTGCCTGCGGGCGGATTTCCGGGGCAGCGGGTGATGAGCGCTGCGCGGACCAACAACGGACACCGTCTGGCATTGTTCAATTCAATTGCGGTTCCACTGGAGGGATTCGGGCCTTTTGCCTTGGCACCGAGCTTCGACACCACATCATCGAATGCGGGACCCGACGGCATCGGAATCGCCGAGCCTGTCGCCAACCATGGCGCAGTGGCCACTTCTTTCTGACCGGCAGTACTGAAGGGAGCCACGGTACCCGGAACAATCGGAACGGTGCTGAATTCACTGAACTCCATACAGCGGCGTCCATCTTGCGTGTACCAACCGGTCAAGGGCTGGTAGTTTCCGGTCGACAACACCACGGCGTTCATTTGCCCTCCGAGCGTGGAAGGATCTGCAGCCCAGAGTTCATTGAAGGTGGCTGTTTTGGCTTGAGTCGTATTGTCGACACAGTCGAACTTGACGGAGGACGAGATGGTGTTCGCATCCATGTCGTTGGTACAACAGGCCACCCGCTTGTTCACCACTTGTGACCAAGCCGGGAAGGCTTGATTCTCGCGTGTTTTAGCAGGCAAAGGAGAGGTCGAATCGCACTGGTGCGCTGCCGGATCCCACACGCACTTGAAGTTCGTTTTATCGAGCACATACCCGATCTGGCACTTGTGAATCCTTCGTGTGTACTTCACCATGCTGCTGGGCGCAGCCATACTGGCCGGCAAGCTGATCTCCTTCTGAATCACCCCGCCGGAGTCCTTGGGCTCATTCGCAGAGTTGAGAACAAAGGTGGCATCCTTGACCGGATCGAAACGGGTGAAGGCGCGATTCGGGTCGGTTTTGAGTGTGGCTGGAGGTGCGCAAACCACTCCAAGGCGTGGTTCGGTGGCACTCACCGCGGTGGGCACTTCATTCACATTCGGGCAGGCACACACCGAATTGCCGGCAGAGATCTCTGCTCCCAATCTGCCGTCCTTACTCGAGTCCTTGTGTACCGCGACCAAGCCATAATTTGAGTCAGGGAAACCTCCGGTTTGCTTGCTGATGATGTCATAGGTATCAGGAGAAACCCCTGACACCCGTGAAATCGAATTGGCACTCGATACCGCCGCCAAAGGAGGTGACTTCAGGGCAGCATTCGCACAATAACAGTGGGTCTGATCGGAGTAGAGATAAAACGGGTACTCATTCGGGGTGGTCCCCATCTGCTTGGCGTACTTGTAGTTCACCGTTCCGTTCATCCACTTGGAGGTTGCAGAATACAGCGGCAATTCGCTACCTGAGTAATTTCCTGCACTCATCGAACTCGCACCATACTGCACCGCGATTCTCGCACTCAACGCCGAGCCCCCGGTACACACCGGATAACCATCCGCATTGCGAGTGAACTCGTTGGAAGGAAGCTTCGGACGGCACTTCCAGGCGGGATCGGTCGCGTTCGGATACTTATCGTATCCGGGAGGGCAAACCCAAGCGCCAGTGGCATCCAGCTGGGCATCCTCATGCGGTGAAGCCAGGCACACATTATTGGTCGCATCGTAGTTCGGCTTGGACGGGTCCGCCGCTGCACAATCGCAAGACAGCATGCTGGGCGTGGTTTTGCGGGGTACTCCACTCGGGCACGTCTTCACACAGGCCACCATCATGCTATTGGTGGCGAGTGATCCCGATGCGGCAATCGCCTGCCCTGCGGAATTGTATCCCCAGTTTTGCGGAGTCGTTCCGTAAAGGGTGAAGCCCTCGCCATAAAGATCGACCGGGGTTCCGGCGATCGGGGTCGGGGTCGGTCCACCACCGCCGGAAGGAGTGGGCGTTGGAGTGGCAACCACCCCGGTGCAAGTGATGGGAGGAGCGATACACACTTGATTCGGTGCCTTGCCTCCGCAACAGGTGTTATTGGGAGCGTCCCAGATCCCGGTGAGGGAACCATTGGTACAGACGTCTCCATTGTTGCAGGCGCCGCCGCCCTTCCCTGGCGTAGCTGTCGGTGATGGGGTTGGACTGGGGGTGGACGAACAAGTTACAGAAAGGTCTAGTCCACAGGGCCAGTGGGCGGGGTGCAACCCAGCCCAAAATGATCCACCTAGGCTTGAGTTCCCGTCGCAAGGGGAAAAGTATGCGGGTGCAGAGCTAGGATCCACATTCGAACAAATGACCAGCAGACTTTGCTCCTTGGTCGTACTTTCATTCCACGGCACCTTACAGGTTGATTGAGATGCGGCAATCAATCCGCTCTTCCCAGAATACGCCAGGAATTGATTCAGATCCTGAGTGTATGGAAAGTACAATTTCGTTCCACCGCCAGGACAGGTGACAGATGCGCACGTGTTCTGGGGGCATGAGGAAGGCAGCGCCGCTCGAGCATCTGGCAAGGCGTTTTGCGCCCGAAGCTCCTGGCGCAGACTGAATGAAGACTGGAGCGCCCGCTGCAACAGAGACCACAGAATCTCCTTCTTCTGCTGGAAGGGACTGACGGAGGCAATCGAAGAAAACTCGCTTGGCAAAACGAGCGCGGGCTCGTAACCCGACTGACAAGCGCAGACTTTCGGATCGGCATGGCGATGGGTGTCGCCAGAGGTGAGCTTACACTTGAACCCGAAGCTGCCGTCCCACACCATGGCCGGAGCATCGTGCCCGCTTCCTTTGGGCATCAGTTGCGCCGGGGTGGCATAAGGGGCCGGGACGGGATACTTTCCACCCGAAGGATTCACGCATACCTTGAGCGGCCCGGAAGTCCGGAGCTGAGGGCCATTCGATCCGCCGGGCTCCAAGGGGCGCGGGAGATTGGACTCCATCCAATCGAAGTTGGTGGCAAAGTTGGTGTAGTAACTCACTCCGTTCGTGCACCCCGGATCTCCATTGGCACAGGCGGGGTGCATGCTTACGGGCTGAGACCCCGCAATCATGCACTTCAACCCAGAGCAACAATCGGCATCCGCGCCGCACTTCCGCCCAACACCGCCTGATGCATAACAATTTGCAACCGGCGTTCCCGCCGGCGCGGGTGTGGGCGTCACGGGCGCGGTGCAAGTGCTCCAAGAAACCAAACACACCTGCTTGGTTTGATTGATACAGCAATTTCCGGTCGCATCGAAGGTGCACACATCCCCCACGGGACAAGGACCACAGTTATAGCCCGAAAAACACACCGCCGCCCCCGACGCAACGCCCTTCACGGTGAACGTGCCGCTGTTCGTATTGATGCTAGGCATGGTCCCCGCGGGAGGAGGCGCCGGGCAGTTGACCGCTGGATTGTAACCCACAGAACAGTAGCAGGCCTGTTGGGAGGCAAATCCGCAAACTTGCCAACTGGTTCCGTGACAATCGCAATGACTCGTGGCCGGACATGCTGGAATCGTACAGGCTCCGGCCGATTGGAGCAGATGGCTTTCTAACCACTTCAGTGTGGCCTTACCGCCCGCATACAGTGATTCAGCAACCTTTTTCGGTGCGGATTTCCTTTTCTCGAGTTGGGCCACGAGCGGGCAATTGACCCCGCCACTTCCGCAACAAACGCTCAGCCGAGCATTTGCCTGGGTCGTGGCAGTTGGCGCCACGGTGAGGGTAAAATTACAACTCCCCCCTGCCGGAAGCGAGCTGCATCCACTGGTTCCGGAAATGATGAAAACATCGGGCTCGGTACTGAACAAAACGCATCCGGTGTGGCTGGTGGTACTCGTGTTCGAAATAGTGATCGTTTTCTTCGTGTTTTGCCCGAGCGCGATATTTCCGAAGTCGAATGAATTGGGAATGAAATTCAATCCTGCAGCTGGAGGAGCTGTGGGCGCCGGGGTCGGAGTGCTGCAGGCCGCATCGGGCTGACACCTGGGGACCCACTGACCGAAGCCATTGGTTGCCCCCTTTGGATTACACGAACACTTGAGGCCCAGACCACACCCCAGGGCATCAAATGGAATGGTGGATGTGGTCACGCATGAAAAAATATCATCGCACATTTGGCCCTGGATCCCGGTTCCGGTTCCACACGACCCTCCGCCCCCGGATGGGATACCGGATGGGATACAGGATGCTCCCGTGTAGCCCCCAAATGCAATGGCGCCGCAGTCACACGTCCCCCCCGAGCATGAAACGCCCGTAGGATTCGTCGTGGCGTAGGTCGAGCGATGCCACAAGCAAGTGTCATTGCAGGTGGCGAATTTGGTTCCAAAGTTGCTCGGCTTACAGGAATTGTCCAACTGGCACACCCCCATGACGGAGGTGTAGTAGTTGTTGTACACATTACAGGGGGCTCCGGGACTTCCGGTAACTCCGCACTCGAGCGCCAAGCCCCAAGCAGACATCGGACAAGCCCACATCAAGGCAACCACCACACTTAGCTTCAATAAAGCTTTTTTGAACCCCATGAACATGACTCGTGTCTTCCCCTAAACGGAATTGTCGCACGACCCCGAGTGCCCGTCCAAACCAAACCTGGATCAATGATTTCAGTTTAAATATACGGGCAAAAACCCGCTCGATCGAAGATCCGGTGCCACACCCCCGGAAACTTCGAACGAAACGAAAGAGGCTGGCCAGTTTGGGGGTGGTGGAATTCAATCTGCCAAGACAGGAGGTAGAGCCGGTGATCTCCCGTTTGTTGCCTCCAAACACGGTTGTGGACACCATCTCCATGAACCGTATCTCCAATCAAAGGATGAGAAAGTCGCTTGAGGTGCCTCCGAATTTGGTGCCAGCGCCCGGTGACGGGTTCGGCCCGAACCAAGGTGTATCGTGAGGTCGGGTGATTCCGGTCGGGGGTGGGCAGCTCAAAACCATGCAAAGCCTCATAGCGTGTGGCGGCCGGTTTCAGCACGGCGGGATCGTGCTCCGAAGCCAGGGGCGAGTCCACCACCCCCGATCCCCTCAACCAGCCCCTGACCAATGCCAAATAGGTTTTCTGAATTTGCCCGGCCTGAAACTGCGCTTGGATTTGACCCGCGGTTTCTGAGTTGAGTGCCCAAAGCATGACCCCGGAAGTGGCCTGATCGAGCCGATGAACCGGATAGCCCCGGACCCCGAGCTGAGCTCGAAGGATCCGGATCAGATCCACACTCGAATTCGCTCGGCCGGGATCCTCAGGGGGATGCACCGGCACTCCGGCAGGCTTATCCACCACCACCAAAGAGTCATCCCTCCAAATGATTCGCACCTGCTGCATGGGCTCCTCAACGATTCCGGTGTACACTTTTGTGCACACCCCAGTGTGTACTGTACAACACTCTAGTCAGTGAGTGTCAAAATTCAGCCACCGAAGCCCTCACAAGGTCTCGAAAGGGTTGGGGTTTTTTAAGGGCTGGATGCGTCGCACATGGCACGCGTATTGCTTCTTCCCGTGTTGAGAGTCAAATTGTCCATGAACAAGACGCACATTGAACACAAAACCCCTCACCAAGTCACGATCCGTCGAGAAATCCGGATCGAGGGTGTTGGACTCCATTCAGGGAAGGCTGCGAGCCTGACCCTCAAGCCCGCGCTTCCCAACACCGGAATCCTTTTTGTCCGCAAAGACCTGTCCCAGCCGGTTGCCATCCCCGCATCTTTTGAATTCGTTACCCAGACCGTTTTGGCGACCACCCTGGGTCGTGGCGAAGCTCGGATTTCAACGGTTGAACACTTGCTTTCCGCCTTCCGCCTGATGGGTGTCGACAACGCATTGGTGGAAGTGGACGGCCCCGAAGTTCCGATCATGGACGGCTCCGCAGGTCCATTTTGTGATGCCATTCAAGCTGCCGGTTTTTTTGATCAGTCCGTCGCCAAGAAGGTCGCAGTCCTGAAAAAGCGGATTGAAGTGAGAAAGGGTGACAAAATCGCCTTGATCGAGCCTGCGAACGCACTTTCCATCCACGCACGGATCGAGTGGAATCATCCCGTGATTCGCACCCAGGAGCTGTCTTTCACCGTCGGCCGGAGTGACCATCGTGAAATTGCACGCGCTCGCACCTTCGGGTTCTTGAAAGACGTTTCCGCCCTTCAGGCCAAGGGCTTGATTCAAGGTGGCTCTTACGACAACGCGATCGTCCTCGACGAGTCTTCCGTGGTGAACCCCGGCGGGCTTCGCTATCCGGACGAGTTTGTTCGACACAAAGTTTTGGATGCCATCGGTGACTTCGCCTTGGCTCCGATTCCCATTGTCGGGAATGTCACGCTGCACAAGGCGGGACACGAACTTCATGCGGAATTGGTCCACTCGATCTTCTCGAGCACGGACAACTACGAGGTCAAAACTCTTGACGAAATCCGTGCTCCGATGGATGCTTCCTTGGCCGCGGTTAGCGCCCTTTTTCGGGGATTTCGGCCGCTGCAGGGCTCTTTTTAATCAAGAGCCACCCCTGATTGTCCGCCTTGGTTCGAGCTATGGCGCAGCCTGGCTAGCGCGCTTGCTTGGGGTGCAAGAGGTCGTGGGTTCAAATCCCGCTAGCTCGACCATTTTTCAATCCGCTCCGAACTCGTTCCGTTCGAATACGAATTTTCCGCGAACTGACTTGGTGGTCACCCCATTGTAGTATCCGATAGCTGTCTTCTCGCTCGCATGGGCCAGCTGATTGTATTCAATCCTGACTTCATCCTGTGGAATCCCCCGATGTATGAAAATCGGAACAGCGGTGGATAGGATTTTATTGTGGTGGATATGAACCCGGCGCCCGGCAACTTCAGTTCCATCTCCCCGGTCTTTCCCGCCATGCATGTCGAGTGGCGTATCATTGTGATTGGGACCGAACCAATTGTGATCGGCTTCATAAGCCTGCCCAGGCAGGCCACTTGCCGCGATCGAGTGCCGGTTCCAGTTGAAACGACTTGCAGTGATGCGCGCCTGGGCCTGCTCATGCAGAGCCACCCCGTATCCCAGTCCCCAGCGTTGATTGTGGTGGAAGTGACTTTTCTCGATATATACCGAAGAATTGCCACGCAAAAAAACCGCCGCATGCGAGAACCCGCTCCATTCACATCCCGAGATGAACACCCCGCGCGCGACGATTTCGATACCCCGGGGGACCGGAAACTCGTATACACCTTTGATTCCGCGACGATTGAGCGAGATGATTTCGTCTTTTTTTGAGTCGGTTTCAACACCCTCGAATTTCAAATCTTCGATCCGGACTTCCGGTGCCCCGATCATCAGCATTGGAAAAGGCTTGCCCCGGTGAACCAGACTGGGGGTCGTACCATCGGACGCCCTGATCCCCTTGATCACCACTGGCACGGTGACTCGGATCGTCGGCTCAGCGGTCAGATCCAATCGGGCCCCCTCGCCAATCAGAATGACTTCCGCCTCCTTGGCACCCGCGAGTCGCGCCTTGAACTGCTCCACAGTCGTGACGGGTGCGTCTGAAGTCGCGGGGCTTCGGCTGAGAATGCGGGTTGAGCACGAGGCTATCAACAGAATTACCGGCAACAATCGAACAAGCTTCATCTGTCACCCATTTCGTCATCCCAGAACCAAACCTGTAACGTCAAAAATATTCCGCCCCTGGCTGCACTCAAGTCGATTTCGGGGGCTGCCGATACGGAAGGTAGACATTGCACCAAAACCTCCCGAGGAGAATAAGAAATGAGCAAGAAAAAGGGCAAATTCGATCTGACGAAACTGGTTCACGATGGCTACCTGAAAGATGGAGAGACCATTTATTTCGTGAGCAATCCGGCGATGACCGCCGTCGTTCAGAAGCAGCCCAATGGTGAATTCAAAATCAAAACCCCCGAAGGCACCACCACGGTCCATGCATTTGCAACTCAATGCCTAGGCAGCGAGCCGCCGGAACATGCCTCGCGCTGGTTCAGGAACATGAAGAATGAGACCCTCTACCAATTGTGGCACGCAGGAGAAGAAGACCAGTACGCAGCCTGAGTGTCGGTATATCTGATTTTTTCAAGCCCGGTGGAGGATCTTCACCGGGCTGTTTTTTTAAAACAATGTCTTGGCCGGAAACCCGAGATGGGAAAAAGCCTGAGGAGTCGCAACCCTGCCGCGCGGGGTTCTTTGAATGAACCCCTGTTGGACGAGATAGGGCTCGTAAACATCTTCGATCGTGTCGCGCTCTTCAGATAACACGCTAGAGAGTGTTTCGATTCCAACAGGACCCCCATCGAATTTTTCGATCATGGCGGTCAAGAGCTTACGGTCCATCGAATCGAGTCCCTGGTCATCGATTTCAAACAAGCTCAACGCCTCGCCCGCTGTTTTTTTATCGATACTGAAGCCGGTCACCGACTTGAACTTCACCTGTGCGAAATCGCGAACACGCCGGACCAGCCGATTCGCAATGCGAGGAGTTCCCCGGGCGCGTCTGGCAATTTCAAGGGCACCCGCTTCCTCAATGCTGACACTCAACAGTCGCGCCGATCTGGAGACGATCTTAGCAAGCTCGCCCGCCGAATAAAAATCAAGACGGAGCTCGACTCCGAAACGACCCCGAAGAGGACTCGAAAGTAGCCCGGTTCGCGTTGTGGCTCCGACCAAAGTGAAGCGGGGCAGATCGATCCGGATGGTTCGGGCGCTCGGACCCTGACCGACAATCAGGTCGAGCTTGTAATCCTCCATCGCTCCGTACAGCACCTCTTCGATCGATTTTTGCAAGCGGTGGATCTCGTCTATGAACAACACATCTCCGGGCGCGAGATTGGTCAGGACGGCCGCGAGATCGCCCTTCTTTTCAATGGTGGGACCCGTCGCAATGTGAATCTGTGTTCCCATTTCCCGCGCCACAATCTGTGCGAGGGTCGTTTTTCCGAGACCGGGTGGCCCCGCGAGCAAAACATGGTCGAGGGCATCACCACGCTGTCGTGCCGCTTCAATGAATAAAGAGATTTTTTCGCGGACCGAATCTTGTCCGATGTATTCCTCGAGCACCTGGGGGCGAAGGGATTGTTCGATCTGGAGCTCGCCTCCCTCGGACCGCACAGCAGGATCGACATCACGATCATTCATGCGCCAAGACCTCCCTTGAGTGCGACCTTGAGTACTTCTTCCACCCGCTCAGGACGCCCCAATACCGAAAAAGCGTGTTCCACCATTTGTTTGGCCTGAACCTCTTTGTACCCGAGCCCCTGTAGGGCCAGATAAGCATCGATGAATACCGGATTGCTCCGATCGCCGGAAACTGAATGGGCCGACGTAGCGCGAGCTGGGGCCGAGCCACCCAATGAACGACGGAGAATTCCCGCCTCGATTTTTTTTACAATCACATCTTTCAGCTCGAGTACCATCCGCTCAGCGGTTTTCTTCCCCACTCCGGAGATGCCCGTGAGCGCCGCTTTGTCCTCGTCAAGAATCATTGCCGCCAATGAAAGATCGTCAGCATGCGAGAGCAGCGCCAGGGCCATTTTCGGACCCACACCCGAGACCTGTAAAAGAGTCGTGAAAAAATTTTTTTCACCCGGATACTGGAATCCGTAAAGATCGAAAGCATCCTCACGAACATGGGTGTAAAGATAGATCTCAGCCCGTTGTCCGGGAATCAGGACATCGTAGCGAGGGTGATCGGGGGTCTTCACCAGGTAACCGACCTGTCCCGCGGATTCACTTCCCGTCACGAGAATCATCTCGCCGTTCTGCCGTTCTTTGACGACGCCGTTCAGATACGCCAACATGCGTTCATCATGTCTTGAATCGTCGGCCTTTTCAACGCTTGAGTGTCCGGCCCTTGTTGAGTGCCGATTCAGCGAGAGATTTTAGGGAGTTTCGGGATCGCCCCCCCGTCTTCGATTGTCCGACCAGCGCATGGGCCAACGCTAGCGCAAGTGCATCCGAGGCGTCTGCCGTTTCGAACTCCTGTCCGCCAAGAAGAATCCGGAGCATCTTGGCCACCTGCTCTTTGTCTGCTCGTCCGTGGCCGGTGATCCGGCTCTTCACTTCGGTGGCCGCATACTCATGAATTTCGAGATCATGGAGTGCCCCCGTGAGGAGAACCACCCCCCGCGCCTGCCCGAGCTTCAGTGCCGAAACCGCGTTCTTGGAGAAGAACACCTTCTCGACCGCCATGACAGTCGGGTGGTGCTTCAGAATCAGCTCGGATAAACCGGTATGAATTTCCTTCAATCGGGACGGAGTGGTCTCATCCACAGGTACGTCCCGGTATTCTTTATGAAACAAGCGCAGGGTTCCGTGATCGACCACCCGTACGGAGTTTCCCGATTTCTCGATCAACCCGTATCCGAGGAGGCGGGATCCCGGATCCACCCCGAGAATGATCATTGAATGGAATGGGCCCCGAAGTTTTCGAGAGCAATCCGATTGAGGCGCTCGGTGGCCTCTGCACTCCCGAGGACACCGAACTCGCGTCCGACCTTTTCCAGATGCTCGAGGGCGTAATCCAGGTCTTCCCTGGTGTGTGAGGCCATGTAGCTGGTCCGGATCAGCGAACACCCTTCGGGAACAGCCGGACGGACAACCGGTGTGACGAACACCCCTTCTTCGCAAAGCTTTTGGGTCATGGCGAAAGCGGTGGCGTCGTCACCGATCAAAAGTGGAATGATCGGAGTCCTGCTGTTCAAGGTGTTGAAGCCCATGGACCTCAGGTTTTTGCTCATATACGCGGCATTATCGGTCAGGTTCCGCAGATGTTCGGGTTCGGTCTCCATGATGTCGAGGCACTTCAATACCGTTGCAGTCGAGGCGGGTGACATGGCTGCCGAGAACATGAACGGCCGGGCCTTGTGCTTGATGTAGTGGACTACATCACTGGTTCCCGCAATGAAACCACCGATCGATGCAAAGGACTTCGAAAAGGTTCCCATGACCAGGTCGATCTCCTGATGCATTCCAAAATGGTGACCAGTCCCCTCGCCCCGCGGCCCGAGAACCCCGAGGGAGTGGGCATCGTCCACGTAAATCTTGCAGTTGTATTTCTTGCCCAGATCAATCATTCCAGGAAGATTCAGAATATCTCCGGACATGGAGAAAACCCCGTCCGCAATGATGAGTGCACCATCGTATTTTTCACGGGTGTTCTTCAGAACGCGCTCAAGATCTTCGAGATCGTTGTGTTTGAAACGAATCGTATCACCGAGGGCAACCCGGGTTCCCTCTACAATGGAGGCGTGGTTTTCGCGGTCACTGTAAATAACATCAGCTCGTCCGACGAGCGCGCCGAGGGTTCCCTGGTTTACAAAAAAACCAGTGGAGAAACAAAGCGCGGCTTCTTTTCCGACAAAAGTGGCCAGACGGGCTTCAAGCAGTTCGTGCAAATCGAGATTCCCGTTCAAAAAGCGGGAGCCGGTGCATCCCGTGCCATACTTATCGATCGCATCCTGGGCGGCTTCCATCACCCGTCGGTCATGGGTGAGTCCCAGATAGTTGTTGGATCCGATCATGACCTGGCGCTTGCCAGCGGTGACCACGTTGTTGCCGGTGGAGGCGGTAATCGGTCTGAAATAGGGATAGAGTCCCATGGCCTGAAGCTTCTTGGCGTCTTCGAACTTGTAACATTTGGAGAACAAATCACCACCGGTGCTCATAAAAATATCCCTTCAAATTTAGGCGGTTATACCCTTTTGGGGGCCACTCCGCAAGTCATTTTTGGGACGTTGCATTACTTGACGGATGTGGTAAACTAAGGTTGAGGTAAGCGCTTGATCCCAAAGGTAAACTCCACCCCCCTGCTTCGCGTCGTTCCCGAGCCCCGCTCGATGGAAAACGACCCTGGCTCCAGCCAGGGGAGTGGGGTGGCTGATGAGGGCCCCCCCGGGGGAACGGACGATACGGAATCCGAGGGCAAGTCGGACGCTCCTGCTGAGACCGAGGCCAAACCCGGCCTTCGGGTCGTAGTCCCCGTGGAACAAAGCGGGATGACCGAAGTCGTCCGCGAGTTTCATGAAAACAAAAAAGACCGAGAACCTCCAGCCGGCCTCACCACCCGCTACCAGCCCTCTGCGGGCAATACCAAAGGCCTGCTCCTCAACCGCAAGGTAGAGTGAGTCTCAGCGCTTCATTGCCTCGACATCGGCCCGGTCCGGAGCATCCGGTGCCAAATCGACATAAAGCTGAAAATGCCGATTGGCGGAAGGCTGGTCTCCGCTATCCCGATAAGCCAGACCGAGTTTCTTGTGAACCTCGGGGTTTCCTTTGTCGAGGGCCAGGGCTGCCTGGTAGAGAGCTATGGCCGGTCCGTATTGGCGCCTCAAATAGTTCACGTAACCGGCTCCGATTTTCGCGAATGGGCTCTGGGGATCGAGAGTCATGGCCTGATTGAAGCTCTTGGCAGCTTCTTCCAGGTCTCCTGCTTTGGTCCGAATCTCTCCCAGGTCCAGCCAGGAAGGGAGATGGCGTGGGTTGATTTCAATTTCCCGCTCGAGCTCCACCAACGCATCCTTGGTTCTTCCCATTTTTCCCAGCATTTTAGCGCGTCGGTAGTGCAACTCCGGATATCGTGGAGACACTTCCGATACGCGCTGAAGCGCCTCCTCGGCTTGCTCGAAGTCGCCATCTTTGATGAAAATTTCGAATCGCTGCAAGTACCCGTAGGGATCGGAAACTTTTCTGTCGGAGTAAGCCTTGAAGGCCTCCAGGGCCTTCTTTTTATTCTCTTTCTTGGCCCGGATTTCGCGAAGGTAAATGTCTCCCTGAATCCGGTAGGAGTCAGGATAGTCCGAATCGATATCCTGGGCATCCTCCGTGAATCGAAGGGCCTTTTCATACTCCTGTGCCATGAAGAAAATTTCAGCAATTCCCGATAGGAGGTCGGCCCGGGCTCTCGGCAGGCGCGCGAGCTCATCCTGGATCCTGCTCACGGCCTCAGTCACACCGTTTGTTTTCAGCAAACACTTTGCGGCACCGACAATAGCCGCAGTATTGAACGGATCGAGGCGTTGCGCGATGGAATAGAAAAACTGTGCATCACGGAAGTTCTCGGTTTCGCGAAGGACATTCGCATAGGAGGAATAAACCTCCGTGTCGATCGTATCGCGGGACATGGCCTTGCGGTAAAAAGAGATGGCCTGCACGTAGTTCTTCTGATGGTAAGCGAGGTCTCCGGCCAGTCGGTCGATGGCGCTCCTGAGCTTGGGTGAGTTCCTGTACTTGGCCATCACACGGGAAGCCTCGTCCCAGTCATGGTTCCGGATGAGCGAGTCGATCAACTTGACAGCGATCTGTGACTCGGCTTGCGACTTCGACTGCTGAGCCAACTCGAGTGCCCTCTTGAACTGGGCTTGGGCCCGATTGTACTCCCCCTGACCATGGAACAAGTCTCCCATTCTCTCTACAGGAACGTAGGACTTGGGGAATGTATCCTGAGCCTGCAGAAAGGCGGTGGTCGCCTCATGGGTTTTCCCTGCCCGACTGTTCCGGTCCCCATCGAGAATGAATGTGTACATTTTTGCCAGATCTTTGTACTTGGTGTCTTTCTCGGACGCGGCGAGGATGGAGTAATACTCCAGCCTGAGCGCTTCGTTTTTCGGGTCGACACGAAGCGCCTGCTCCAGAGACTCGATCGCTCCCTTCACGCTTTTGTTCAACAGTGCGACCTTGGCCCGATAAATCAGGGCCTGAACGTATTCTTTCGGGCTCTGAAGGGAGGAGCTTCCAACCAGGAACTCGATGTTCCTGAGCTCCCGCATGAGCTCTCCCTTTTTCTCGCTGATCCGTATCAACCCGAGAATGGACTTGGCGTGGCGTTTGTTGATCCCTAGTGCCCGATTATACTCGGCGGCAGCCTGATCGTATTCTTTGTTCTGCTCGTGGAGAAAACCCCTCAGGTAATAGAGCTTCGGGATTTTGAGTGCACTGGCCGGAATGAAGTCCAGGTTCTTCATCGCCTGGCCGTAGTCCCCTTTTTCAACATATACCCATCCCAAAGAAAAATAGAGTGCTGCATCCAGCTTTCCATAAACTTTTCCGTATTCGACGATGCGCTGGATTGCGGCATCATAGCGCTTGGATTGGACTAAAAATTCGACCTCGGCAATCAGTGTCTCGACCAAGTCGAGCTGTTTCGTTTTTGAAAGCTCGATCAGTTTGTTGATCACAAGAAACGTGCGTTCATCTTTGTTTGAAGACTCGATGGTATTCAAGTAGCAAGAGGCCAACATCGCCAGGGCCTTCACATTTTGCGGATCAAGTCTTAGAGATTTGTGAAAGTGCTCGGCAGCGCGGATATAACCCTGTACCGTATCTTCACGATAAGGATCGAGTCCTTCCAAATAGAGTTTGGTGCTTCGTGCGGGATCCGCATCACCACTCCCGCCTCCGGGCAATTGCGGGCGGATCGGGGAGAGATTCACCTGTGGCTTCTTGGCCACTTCATCCTCATCTTCATAGAGTGCTTCGTAGGCGACCAGGGTCAAGAAGGCCAAAACCAAAAATGATTTTTGAGGAACGTATCGCCTGACGCCCACGGCCTTTTCTTTTTCGAGCCTCAAATCCTCTTCGGATAGAAGTTCTTTGGGCCGTTGAATGATCCTCGTTTTTTCGCTTCTGAGCTGTTGATCCGAAAATTCGTCAACACGAACAGGAAGGACCTCCTCCTCAATCACTGCAGGAAGCGGAACAACATCGGGAGCAGAGGGTTCTTCCCGATTGATCACTCGGGTTGGAATATCATCCGGACCCTCGGGTGGTTTGAAGTCCAAACGTGTCGCCTCGTTTTCGGTCTCATCAAAATCGGGGCGCTCTAGTCCAGGATCTGTTTTTTCTTCTGCCTCCTCATCCTGCACTTCTTTACGTGAAGTGGGGGCCTTGACGATCACCGACCGAGTTGGCTCTTTGTCTGCGGGCTCTTCAAGGAAAGGCGCGGGTGCCGGATCAGGCTGCACCGGTTGTCGGGCGATGATCTGGGTTCGGGGCTCGGTCTCTTCGAGGGGCTGAGGTTTGGGCTTGGGTTTCGGTCGCGGCTTTGGCTCGGGCTTTGGCTCGGGTTTTGGCTCAGGCTTTGGCTCGGGCTTTGGCTCTGGTTTTGGCTCGGGTTTTGGCTCAGGCTTTGGCTCGGGCTTTGGCTCGGGCTTTGGCTCAGGTTTTGGCTCAGGTTTTGGCTCGGGTTTTGGCTCAGGTTTTGGCTCGGGTTTTGGCTCAGGTTTTGGCTCGGGCTTTGGCTCAGGTTTTGGCTCAGGTTTTGGCTCAGGCTCCTCTAAGTCAATTGCAATGCCAACACCTGTATCGATGGTCTCGGACGACGTAACAGGCGCTGAGGATACCGGCTCTGGTTCTAGCTTCGGCGTGGGGGGTTCATCAGTTCCGAAGTCGAGATCAATTCCAGTTCCAGAATCTTCCGGTTCAGGCACAGGATCGGGCTGCACGGGAGAGGGATCTGCCGGGTGTGCTTCAACCGTACCACCGAAATCAATGGCAATCTCTCCGGAGGATTCCGGCTCAGGCTCGGGCTCAGGTTCAGGCTCAGGTTCAGGCTCAGGTTCAGGTTCAGGCTCAGGTTCAGGCTCAGGCTCAGGTTCAGGCTCAGGCTCAGGCTCAGGCTCAGGCTCAGGCTCGAGTGATGCATGTAAATCGGGCTCGAACTCGGGATAATCCTTCAGTTCCAATGCGAACTGATTCGGATAGAGAGAAAGCTCGTCCGAATCCTTCAGCTCCCCCTTCCGAATTCTCTTCCGGATTTCGTCCTCTTTCAGAGGGGAACTGGAGGTTCCGTCCCTGAAGCGGATCACATACAGATTTGCCATTCTTCCTTAATGGATCAGCGGGATCCCTTTCAGGTATTGTATCATGGCATTCGGCATCAATCCTAGAAAGACCACTAGAATGACGGAAACGACGACAACTAATTGACTCCAAAATCCGCCACCCCACTGTGCCGCTCCGGGATCAGCATCACGCATCACCATCAGTCCGATCGGTCTGAGATAGGCGTATGCACTCACCACCGCACACATTGCGGCCAGAACAACCAAAGGCGTTTCCCCGGACCCGACCGAAGAAATGAAAATGAAATACTTAGTGAAGAATCCCACCGTGAAAGGCATCCCAGCCATCGAAAACAGGAGCACTGACCAAAGAGCCGTTCGAAGAGGCGACCTTCGCACCAGTCCGGTCAAATCCACAAGCTCGACACCTGTGTCGCCGCGTGGCTCGGACTGGCTCAACAGGACAAAAAGACCGACAGCGGCAAAGACATATCCGAAGAGATAAATCAGAACCGGAGCAATTCCGTGCCCGGGCTGCAGACTGGCTAAAACCCCCAGCATCAGGTAGCCCGATTGCGAGATCGATGAATAGGCAAACAGTCGTTTTAAGTTTTTCTGCGTGATGATGACAAGCGAGCCGACCACCAAACTGGCAACGGCGAGAACGCGGATCGTCGTTTTGATAGAAGCAGCGTAAACCTCCCAGCCTGTCGAGTCTAAGGCCGGAAGATGAATCAGTCGAACCAAAGTGACGAATGATGCCACCGCGACCAGCGTCGACATGAGGCCGGTTACCGGAGTCGGGGCACCTTCATAAACATCAGGCTTCCAGAAGTGAAAGGGCGCTGCAGCGACCTTGAACAAAAAAGCAACGATGACCAGAAAATGACCAGCTGCAAACAGGAGATTGGAGCCTGTCACAGACTGGCGCGACCAAGAATAAATCGCAGGAAACTGCGTGGATCCTGTTGCCCCGAACAAGAATGCCGAACCCAGCAGAAACACGGCTCCTACGGCACCTCCTAAAACGAAGTACTTGATCGCTGCCTCGTTGGATCTGGAGTCATTCCGCCTGAAACCCGCGAGTGTGTAGGCCGGGAGCGACATGACTTCCAGTGCGATGAAAAGAACCACCAGGTCTTTTGCCGCTACCATGATTCCAGCTCCGAGAATCATGATGAGGAGAAGGTGATAGTAATCGGAAAGATGGATTTTTTCTTTACTCAGATAGCGGTCTGCACCGACGACAAAAAGGACTCCGATCAGACTGAACAGTGCCAGTAGGATCCGGGTCAACGAGGAGATCTCGATCGATCCTGAGAAAATCGCCTCGCCGGGAAGAGAAACCGTTTGGAGCGCCGAGACTCCGGTCAGAACCAGGGTCAAAAGTGCCGAAAATTGGGCCGGCCGTTTGGATTCAACCCGAATCACACTCACCAACAGGGTCACCAGGATCCCTGCCGCCAGTATCAACCAAGGCATCAGTGTTTGAATGATTTCATTCATGTGCATATCATCCCTTCATGAAAATTCCGGGATTGATCCCGCCATAAATCACAATCCCGACCAGCAGGACCACCATCAAGAGGTCAGCTAATGACAGATCTTTCTTAACCAAAACATCGACCGGATTCGCGGTGCCGGTTTTTCCCAAGCCGAGCCTCTGAAAAAACCGGAGCATGTAGACTGCACCGAGAATCACGCCGAGTGCGGCCAGAATCGTACACAATGCACTGGCTCGATAGGCATTCAGCAACACCAAAAACTCGCCACCGAAGTTGAGAGTCCCGGGTAGGGAGACTGAAGCCAAAACGGCAATGAACAATCCGCTGAACAACACCGGGTAGGCTGTGGCAAGCCCCTTCGAAGTGGTAAGATCGAGGTTCCCGCTACGCTCTTCAACTTGGTGCAACAAATAAAACAACATCCCGCTGGTCACTGCGTGCCCGACCGAAAGCAACACTCCCGCATTGGACCCCTCGGAGCTCAAGGAAAAAAGTCCCAACATCACGAAACCAAGGTGACTGATTGAAGAATACGCGAGAAGAGTCTTCCCCTCATTCGAACGGATCGCAAGAAGTGCTGCATAGATTACCGAAACGGCGGAAACCGCAAGCAGCGCCCCCTGGTACTCCTTGATGACAGCCGGGAAGAGCGGAAGGACGAATCGAATGACTCCGACGACTCCCAGCTTGGAAAGAATGGCAGACATCCAGATGGTCCCCGGCATGGGTGCGTTTACATAGACTTCTTTCAGCCAACCGTGGAACGGAACCAAGGGCACCTTGATGGCAAAAGCCAGAAGGAATCCCGCACCAGGCCAAAGCAAGGACTCGACTGGAACATTGGCCACCACCTTCAAAATGTCCGGGAGGTGGGAGGACCACTGCCCCGTGGCCGCATGGTGCATCGACATGAGTTGGAACATGGCAACCAACATCAGGATCGATCCCGCGAAGCTCATCAAAAAGAAGCGGAATACTGCAGAGGCCTTTTGATTCTCACCCCACACACCGACCATGAAGATCATGGGAATGAACACCGCCTCATACGAGAGATAAAACGTGATTAAATCAGTGGCGAGGAATGCGGAGTTGAGAGCGAACAGCAGGAAAAACCCCATGGACACAAACAGCCTGGGCTGTTTGCGGTACCAGATCCCCCGCAAGTAAAATGCAACCAGTGTCGTCAGTGCCGAAAGAACCAAAAACCAAGCCGACACTCCATCCAAACGGAAACCCGCAGACAAGCCAAGCTCCGACACCCACTCGAGGCGCTGATCGACAAAATATGCCTTGGCGGCCTCGGTTGTCGACGAGAAAAGGATCCCGGATGTTTCATATACAGTCAGCGCCAGAATCAGCGCGGATCCGAAAATCGCATAGATTCTCTGAAGAGCTTTTGGAATCACCCAAGAGATCACTACCGCTAACAAAGGAATAGTGAGCAGGAAGCTCAGGGAACTAGAAGTTTCCATATTAAACCACCCCTTTCATGAAGTAGAACACCATGACCACCAACGCGATGATCATCATGAGAAGGTAAGCCTGAGCTGATCCGACTTGGAGCACCCGGATCATATTACCGGATAGATCGGTAACTGCGGCCACCATCCGGATCATTCCCTGAACCACCCGCTCTTCCAGCCACTGACTTGCGGATGCGATGACGCCCAGACCCCCGCCAAACAATTTTGAATAAACGGCATCGATCCGGAAAACATCACTTGTCGGCTCGGCCTTCACTTCCGAGACCGAGTAGCGCCGGAATGCGATGGTTGCCCCGATCGCGGCTGCAATCACACTCACGATCATGATGACCCAGGTCGGAGTGGACAAGGCGGACTCCGGATGCGCCAAGTGAACAGGCTCCCCGGCAAAACCTCCAGCCAGGGAAAGCACTCCCAAAAGGACCAAGGGAAGCGCCATCGGCACAGGCGATTCATGTGCATGATCGAACTTGGCTTGATCCATTCGCGGAGTGCCAAAAAACACCAACCTGTAAAGGCGGGTCATGTAGAAAGCGGTGAGCACTGCTGCAATCAGGAGGACACCGAACAGCCACGCCGATCCTGAATTTGAAACCAGAGCCTGGTGAAGAATTTCGTCTTTGGAGAAGAAACCGCTGAACGGGGGTAAACCGAGTATGGCCGCCCACCCGGCCGTGAAAGTCCAGAATGTCACCGGGAGTTTCTTTTTGAGACCTCCCATCTTGAAGATATCCTGCTCACCGTGCAATCCGTGGATCACGCTCCCCGCCGCGAGAAACAACAAGGCCTTGAAGAAGGCGTGGGTCATGACATGAAACACACCGGCGCCGAACGCCCCCACACCGCAGGCTGCGAACATAAAACCGAGTTGGGATACAGTCGAATACGCCAGAACTTTCTTAATATCGCGCTGGAAACAGGCGATGATTGCCGTAATCAAAGCTGTTGCAGCACCGATACCCGCAATGACCGCCATCCCCGTAGCAGACTGCGAGATCACCGGGCTCAAGCGAGCCAGCAAGTAAACACCGCTCGTCACCATGGTTGCCGCGTGAATCAGGGCTGATACCGGTGTCGGCCCGGCCATTGCATCCGGAAGCCAGGTAAACAAGGGGAGCTGCGCAGACTTGCCGGTACAGGCGAGAAAAATCAGGAGCACGAAGCTGGTTCCAACCCCTGCTGGAAGAATCACTTTTTCAACCGTCGTCAGGTCCAGCGATCCGGAGTACTTGTAACCGATGAACATGGCGATCAAGAATCCCAGATCCCCGATCCGGTTCATGATAAATGCCTTTTGGCCGGCGGCCACATTCGCCTCTTCCCGGTACCAGAATCCGATCAGCAAGTAACTCGCGAGGCCGACACCTTCCCAACCCAAGAAGACCTGCGGAAGGGTGCCGCCGAGGACCAGGTTCAGCATCATGAAGCAGAATAAATTGAGATAGGCGAAATACTTGCCGGCCGCTTCGTCTTCTTCCATATAGGAAACAGAGTAAAGATGGATCATTGCCCCGACACCCGTAATGACCAGGGTGAAGATCGAGGAGAGCGCATCGAGACGAAGCTTGAAATCAACGCTGAGCGACCCCAGGCTGAACCACCGGAAACAGTCGACCTCGATTGAGCCGGTTGCCGGAATCTGAGCTCGGGCCATGATAGCAGCCATGAATGCCGCCACCATGGCCGTGGTTGCAATCGATCCGGAAACACGAGGCGAAACCCTTGTTCCGTTGCGGGCCGACCACAGGCTCCAAGCTCCGTTGATCACAAATCCGGCCAATGGAAATAGAATCATCGATGTGATCATGGGTCAGTCCCTCAAGAGTTGAATCTGATCGGAATCGACCGATCTCAGGTTCCTGAACATGGCGATGACCAGCCCGAGGCCTACGGCCGACTCGGCTGCAGCCACGGTCATGACAAAAAGGACGGTCAGATGACCATCCAACAACTGATGCATCTTTGAAAAGGTCACGAAACAGAGGTTCACCGCATTCAGCATCAACTCGATGCTCATCAACATCACCAAAAGATTCTTGCGGAGAATCAGGCCCAAAAGGCCGATGCAGAACACCAGTATGGAAACCACCAGAAGCATCCATGGCTCAAATGCAGTCATACTTCCCCCTCTTCTCCACGGCTCTTTCGCTTTGCAAGGGTGACCGTCGCGACAATCGCTCCAAGGAGCAAGAATGACGTCAGCTCGAAGTGAAAGACACGATCGGTGAACAGCTGTTCCGAGATCGCCTTCATGTTTCCACCTAGGCTTGCAATCTTTTCATCGGTCAGCGCACCCGAGGGGGTCATCGACTTTGAAGCGAGTACTGCCCGGACCAGGATCGCCCCGAGTGCGGTCACCGTCAACGCTGAGACCACCCTGTAGATGACTCCGGTTGCTTCGAGGTCGTGCACCGGCTCATCCTGATTCAGGAGCATGATGACAAACACGAAAAGAACCATGATGGCCCCCGCATACACCAGGATCTGGAGTGCGGCCACCAGGTGCGCGCCGAGAAGTGCATAGAGACCGGCAAAGGCGAAGAACACCAGAACCAAAGCGAACGCGGATGAAACGGGGTTTTTCTTGAAGATGACCAGCAAGGAACCCAGAATGGCAATCGTTGAGAACACCGAGAAGGCGAGAAGCGGGAAATCCATCACTTATTCCCTCTCTGTTCGAGTAGGAAATCCTTCTCGTAGACCGTCCGGTTCTTCTGGCTCATTTCGTAGATATTTGAAAGTTTGATGGCATCCTTCGGACACGCCTCTTCGCACATCCCGCAGAAGCAACACCGGAGTGAGTCGATCTCGAACTTTATCGGATACTTTTCCTTGTCCTCGCGCTCGCCTGCAACAATGTGGATGCATTCAGCCGGACAAACGGTGGGACAGAGCATGCAAGCAGTGCAGTTCTCAACCCCGTTCACGGATTTGATATAGTGCTGACCACGGTAGCGGCCTGAATAATCCCTGCGCTGTTCCGGAAATTGCAAGGTCACCTTCTTGTGGAACAAGAAGTTTTTCATGGTAATGGCCAGGCCTCGTACCACCTCGATCAGGTACAGACGGTTCAATAAACTGGGTTTTCTTTGCGCCAACATTCAGAGCACTCCCTTGTAGATGAGCAGGCCTGTGACGAGAACATTCACCAGACCCAACGGAAACAGGACCTTCCACCCCAGGTTCATGAGCTGGTCGAAGCGAAACCGCGGAAGCGTCCAGCGAACCCATACGAAGAACCACATGAAGAATGCCACCTTCATGACGAAGGAAAGCCCCTGGAACAGAACCTGAACCCAGCCACCAGCCGGCAGGATTCCGAGCTGCTCGACTTGGGTCGCAAGGAATCCCATGCCGGGAAGAAGCTGCCAACCACCGAAAAAGAGTGTGGTGATGAGTCCGGAAGCGACCGCCATGTTGACGAATTCCGCCATCATGAACAGGGCGAAACGCATCGATCCGTATTCTAGATGGTATCCGGCGATCAGCTCAGACTCTCCCTCGGGAAGGTCGAACGGAAGCCTGTTTGTTTCTGCGAACATGGATACCAGGAAAAGCACGAAGCCGAGAGGCTGAATGAACACCCCCCACTTGGGAACCGCAATCGGCCCGAGTTGAATCAGCGTTTCTCCTTGGGCTGCGGCAATCTCTCCTAAATTGACCGATTGGAACACCATCATGAGGCCAACAATGGATAGTCCCAAAGTGAGCTCATAACTGATCATTTGAGCCGAACTCCTGAGACTCCCAAGGAGCGAATACTTGTTATTGGAGGCCCAACCCGCCATGATGATCCCGTAGACTCCGAGTGAGGCGATACTGAAACAGTACAGGACACCGACATCGAGATTGGCGATGAGGAATTTTGCCTCGAACCCATCCATTTGCAGAGACCCGGCAAAGGGAATTACTGCGAAGGTCATGAAAGCCGGGATCACTGCGATCCAGGGAGCGATCGTGTAGTAAAAGCGATTCACGTGCCCGGGAGCCCGATCTTCCTTGAAGATGAACTTCACCACGTCGCATGCGGCCTGGAACAAACCGAATGGACCCATACGGTTCGGGCCGAGACGATTCTGCATGAGTGCCGATCCCCGCCTCTCGACAAAAAGCATGATCGGCACAGTCAGGAGAAGACCCATCAGAACGATGGCGATCTTCACGAACATCAGTGTGGTTTCTATGGAGCTCATGCTTGCCCTGCCTTTGACTTGGTGTTCAAGAGCAACATCAGGATCTCTGAAACAGGCTTGCAGCCCCCCCTGGGGCGCACCGCCCTGGCCAGGCGTTGTTCGAACCCTGCATGGTTGACCAGGGTTCCCTCTTTCTCGGTGAAGGCCAAACCAGGGAGCACTCCGTCGAACCCTGCTGACTCCTCACGGTTGAAAACACCGATCCCGGCAGTCCACTTCGAATCGATTTTAGGCAACACGGCCCGGCCGCCGCGGAAAACAACAACCGTCTCGGCCTTGGCCTCTCCAGTGAGGGGCTCGAGACCGAGCTTCTCCGCCCCGAGAAGATTCCCCGTTTTGCTTTTCATCTTCAGGATGTTGTCTGCGGGTCCGTCTTCCGAGGATTTCGTGACATCCGCGTTCCCGAAAGTGCGGATCTTGATACCCGATCGCAAGGCGGATGCCGCCTCACGGATGGCGGACAGTTCCTCGTTGGTGAGATCGGTTCCGACCAGAAACAGGACATCTCCGTTCCGGATTTTAACTTCTATCGAGGCCACCACATCCTGCCAGGAGGCCTGTTTTGCACCCTCGGCACCACGCAGAGTCGGATCGACCACTCTCGTCTCATCCTGGGTATAACGGTAATTGAACCGGCCTTCATCACACATCCAGTACTTGTTGATCTCGAGGTTCTCGCGGGGGACACAGCGATAAACCACGTTTCCTTCGTGCTGAATCTCCATGTTGCAGCCCTTGGAGCAACCCTCGCACACGGTTGCAGTCTTTTTCAGCATCCATGCGCGTTTTTTGAACCGGAAGTCCTTCAAGGTCAGGGACCCGGTAGGACAGATGTCGGAGTAGTTCCCGGCGTATTCGGTCTTCAACTGCTTTCCGTCGATCGTGGTGATATCGATGTTGTTTCCGCGCTTGATGGCCACCATTTCATGGATTCCGGCAATTTCGTCGCCGAAGCGAATGCAGCGGGTGCAGTGAATGCAGCGATTCATGTTCTTCTGGATCACGGAACCCATGTCGACATCGACGTAGGTTCTGCGTTCCTCGCTGTGCCGCATATTCGCACTACCATGCCCGAAAGAATTGTCCTGGAGATCGCACTCACCGGCCTTGTCGCAAATGGGGCAGTCGAGCGGGTGATTCAAGAGCAGGAACTCCATCGTTCCCTGTCTTCCCTTTTTTACGGCTTCACTCTGGGTTTTCACCACCATGCCCTCTGCAGCCATGGTTGAACAAGCTGTCTGGAGCTTGGGCATTTTTTCGACTTCGACGTAGCACATGCGGCACTGGGCGACGACGGACAATCCCGGGTGATAACAGAATACGGGAATCTCGACCCCGGCACGCTTGGCCACCTTGACGAGATTCTCGCCCAGTGCGAACTCCACTTCCTTTCCATCAACGAAACACTTAGGCATGACGCTTTAGCCCCTTTACATAGGCCTCGAATTCAGGCCGGAACTTTTTCAGGAAACTCTGGACAGGCATCGCGGCTGCATCTCCTAGAGCACACAAGGTCTTTCCACCGATATTCCCTGCCACATCGACCAGAAGATCGATGTCCGCGGGTCTCGCCTCGCCATGAAGAATCTTGTGGAGGATGGACTCCATCCAGTGACAACCTTCGCGACAAGGGGTGCACTGTCCGCAGGATTCATGGGCATAGAACTTTGTGATCCTGAGGAGGAGCTTCACCATGTCCGTATCCTCGTTGATCACCATGATTGCGGCAGATCCCATCATGGTTCCGATTTTCATGAGCGGTTCGACATCGTAAACCACGTCGATCTCATCCGCAGTCAGGACCGGAGAGGAGGATCCCCCGGGAATAACGGCCTTGAGGCGACGGCCATTCAATAATCCGCCTCCGAATTGATCGATGATTTGGCGCAGAGTCATGGAGCCCGCCTGCATTTCGTAGACACCGGGCTTTTGTACGTGGCCGGAAAGTGAAATGAGCCGGGTTCCTCCCGACTTGTCGATCTTGCCCAGGCCGGCGAATGCCTCGCCACCCATCCGGATGATGTGAGGGACATTGGCGATCGATTCGACATTATTCACCGCGGTCGGGCAGGAGAATGCACCCGATACAGCCGGAAAAGGGGGCTTCACGCGGGGCTCTCCCCGTTTACCCTCCAAAGAGTTCAGAAGGCCCGTTTCCTCTCCGCAAATGTATGCACCGGCGCCACGGTGGACCGTGATTTCCAGATCGTAGCCGGATCCGAAGATGTTCTTTCCGAGATAGCCGGCCGCGCGCGCTTCGTCGATCGCCGCCTTCAGCAACTCGGCTTCCCTGACATACTCGCCCCGGATGTATACGTACGCATGATGACATCCGATGGCGAAAGACCCGATGAGCAACCCCTCGATCAGGACGTGCGGTGTATAGCGCATGATCTGGCGGTCCTTGCAGGTGCCCGGCTCGGATTCATCGGCGTTGCAAACCAGATATTTGGGTTTATCGGAATTTTTAGGAATGAAGCTCCACTTCATCCCCATTGGAAATCCGGCGCCTCCGCGTCCACGAATGTTCGCCTTTTTGACCTCATCGATCACCTGGTCCGGAGTCATTCCGGCGAATACCTTTTTCGCCGCCTCGTATCCGTTCATGTTTTTCAGGTAGTATTCGAGAGTCCGGTTCGAGTCTTTCCAGAAGTGCTGGATGAACAGTGTGTTTTGCTCAGCGCTCATTTTTAGCCCTCTCAATCCAATCATTCAGGCCGTTGATGTCCAGGTTCTCGACGTAGTCGTCGTTCGCCATCATCACGGGGGCGGTGGTGCAAGCCCCCAGACACTCCTCTTCCGAAAGAGTGAACATCCCGTCCGGGGTCGTCTCACCGCAGGCAATACCGAGCTTGCGCTCGGCATAACTCATCAGCTCGTCCGCACCCCTCAGGCAACAGGCCACATTGGTACAGATCCGGAGATGGTTTTTTCCCACCGGTTTCAGGTTGTACATGGTGTAAAAGCTGGCAACCTCGCGAATTTGCGCCTCATGGACACCGATGTAAGCCGCCACTTCGGCAAGAACTTCCGGCGGAAGCCAGCCGCACTCCGCCTGAGCCTGATGCAAGGCCGGCAGAATCAGCGCCTTTTTGTTGGGATACCTCGGCTCGAGGTCCTTCATGGCTTCATAAAACTTTTGAGAAAGCTGCTTTTCCATCAGCGATCGAGCTCCCCTGCAATGACATTGATGCTTCCGAGAGCCGCCACCAGATCCGCAATGTATTCGCCGCGAATCATGGGGTCGAGCCCCTGATAGTGCCAGAAGGAAGGCCCGCGAATCCGCATCCGGTGCGCAGCAGGGCCGCCTTTGCTGACAATGTAGAATCCAAGTTCTCCATTGGCGGCCTCAAAGGACGTATACGCCTCTCCTGCCGGAACGTTGAATCCGTTCATGAAGAATTTGAAGTGATGGATGAGACCCTCCATCGTGTTGTAAACCTGGTCCTTCTCGGGAATGCGGGTTCTCTTGTCGTCAGCCCAGATCGGTCCTCGCTTGATACGATCCGCACACTGGGTGAGGATGTTCAGGGACTGGCGCACCTCCTCGAGGCGGACGTAATAGCGGTCGAACACGTCACCGGTTTGCGCGACTGGAACGTCGAAATCGACCTGATCATAAAACATGCAAGGCTGATCGCGACGGAGGTCGATGTCGACCCCTGCTGCACGGGCGTTCGGGCCCGTGAAGCTGTACTTGAGGCAGTCTTCGCGATTCATGATCGCAACACCCTTGGTCCGCTTGAGCCAGATCCGGTTCTCGGTGAGGAGCCGGTCCATTTCATCGACAACAGCGCGGGTTTCTTTCACCCATTCCTTGACCTCTTTCTCCCAACCCTCCGGAGCATCGGCCATGAGGCCTCCGATCCGGGTGTAAGAGGTGGTCAAGCGGGCTCCGCACAGCTTCTCGATCAGCGTGTAGGCTTTCTCGCGTTGATGATAACCGTAAAGGAAAAAGGAGAATGCTCCGAGATCGACCGCGTTGATACCGACACAAATGAGGTGGTCGATCACCCGGGCCAGCTCGGCACACATCATCCGGATCCAAACCGCGCGTTCCGGCACTTCGATCCCCATCAGTCGCTCCACCGCCATGGCATAAGTGACGTTGTTGATCAGGGCGGAACAGTAGTTCAGACGATCGGTATAAACGACGAACTGGTGATAGGTCCGGTTTTCGCCGAGCTTTTCCTTCGCACGATGGGTATATCCGAACTCGCAGTATGATTTTTCGATGATTTCGCCGTTCAACCGAGCCATGCAACGGAATGCTCCGTGCATCGCCGGGTGAGTCGGTCCGATGTTCACGAGAACTTTCGAGTCCTCGAAAATATCGTCAGTGTCACGTTTCACCGAGACATCGTAGGTCGACGGAATGCCCCAACGGGCGACGTCAAGGGGGAGATCGGTCTTGAAATTTTTCGGATTTGAATCACTCATTTCAGCAACTCCGGATCAAGGGGCTCCGGGGTCAGGAATACCTGATAGCCCCTGAGAGGGTAATCTTTACGGAGAGGGTGCCCCTCCCAGCGCATGTCCATCAGAATTCTCCGGAGGTCGGGGTGACCCTCGAAACGGATCCCGAACATGTCGTAAATTTCGCGCTCAGCCCAATTCGCCCCCTCCCAAAGGGGGATCAGCGTGGGTGAGGTCTCCTGCTCGGAGAGTCTGATCTTCACCCTCATTCGGGCCTTGGTGGTGGGATTCATCAGCTGAAGAACGAGTCGGAACCTCGGCTCCGATTCTTCGTCCGTTGCCGTGTAGTCTGTCAGGAAAGAGAAGCCCAGACCCTCTTTGAGACGGGAGAGCACCGCCATCATTCCGGACTTCCTGATCTGGATGATGGGAACATCCGTCGCCGCAATTCTAGGCATCAAGATTTCTTCGATGAAATCACCGAACTCGGATTGCAGGGCCTCGACCACCATCGTCCACTCCGGGAGATACTTGTCGTAATGTCCGCCGTAGATGGTTTTTACAGGCGTGTTGATGTCCATCACACTTCTCCTCTCAGGGCCCGCTCCCGTCGCTGGGAGTGGGTTTCACCCGCTGCGATCATCTCTTTGAGTCGCAATAGTGCGTTCAGAAGCCCCTCCGGGGCAGGAGGACAACCCGGAACATACACGTCCACCGGAAGAACGGTGTCGATTCCCTGAGTCACGCTGTAGACATTGAAGATCCCGCCGGATGAGGCACAAGCACCCATCGAAATCACCCACTTCGGGTCGGCCATCTGGTCATAGATATTCCGGAGAACCGGCGCCATCTTGAGATTGACGATACCGGCGACAATGAGGAGATCGCTCTGCCTTGGAGAAAACCGGACCACCTCGGCTCCGAAGCGGGCCATGTCGTAACCCGAGGCCAGGGTCGACATCAGCTCAATCCCGCAACAACTGGTTCCGAACGGAAGAGGGAACAGAGAGTGTTTCCTGGCCCAGTTGACCATGTCATCCAGTTTGGTCGTGAAAAAATCGGAAGACCCGTCCTTGCTCATGATTTACTCCCACTCCAATGCACCACGACGGATCACGTAGATGTATCCGACGAGAAGTATGAAAACAAAAACCATCATTTCAATGAGAATGAATTCACCCGTGGTCAAAAAGCGTTTGTAAACGACCGCCCACGGATAGAAGAACACCGTTTCGATGTCGAACAGAAGAAAGAGGATGGCCACGAGATAGAATCGCACAGAGACACGATGTTTTTTTGCCGGTCCGGAGTCACCGACACCGCACTCGATCGGTGAATCTTTTGTTTTGTTGGGCAACTTCGGCCCAAGCCAGGTTGTGATGAGGAGGACGGCTCCGCCGATGCACACCCCTGCGGCCATCATGACCAGTACAGGAAGGTATTCCATACACTTGCCCTTTCCTTGTGAATTTCTTTTTTAGAACCTTACCACAAATTCAGGAGAGGATGCTCTTTTAATAGGGAGAACAGGCTCGGGCGCAAGAGTGTCAAACCGATGACACAGAGAAGATAAAGCCCGATGAAGAACGCCTCTCCGGGCTGGATCTTGCGAAGTTCTTTCGCGCCGTTTCTTGCCAAGAGTACCTTACCCATCATTCGGATGACCGCAAGAACCAGGGCGAACCAGGAAACGATCATCAGGATGCCTGCCAACCCATTTCCTCCAGTGACGATGTCGTGGATGAGTCGATAAATCTGGTCTCCCAGAACCAGGGGGGGAACGCCCATCAGCGCAATCAAAGCTCCGGTGACGACGCCTTTCTTACGGTAGTTCTCGTCGAGGAAAGCGTGAGACGAGAGTGCGATGGTCAGAAGGAGTGAAAGGGAGATGGCGAAAAATGCGGGCAAGATCTTATCGGCCGGTAGGAGACACAAAAAGAAGCCGAGTCCAAGCAGGACCGGGAGTGCCGCACTGAACCACCGATGGTGTTCTCTCGCCCGTACTGCCTGATAGGCGTACCGGAGCGTGAAGGCCCCGAACATCAGGGCAATCAGGAGTTGTGCCTGTTGTTTGGCCAGAAAAGAAGACTTACTGAAGAAAGGAACCCCGACCCTGAGCCAGAACACCTGAACGATCAGATGCATACCGAAATAGAGAACCCCGACACCCACCGGGGCCCTGCCGGGATGGGGGATCGCCTCGAGCAAGATCACCGAGCCGAGGAGAATCAGAATGGCGGGGAGCCAGATCCCGACCTCGGAACCCGAATAAGAATCCAATCCGTTGATCCAGTCACCCAGAAATAACGAGCCCGACAAGAAACTCGAAAGGACGATCAAGAGAGATAACACCGCAATCCAGCTACCCAGGATCATGCTCCTTTGACGGATGAGGCGCACCCATGCTTGATCTTTGCCGGACTCCACAAGAATCAGACTGGTAGAACAGAAGTAGATTCCGACCGCGGACCCGAGAAACAACACCAAATGATTCGCCTGGAGGAGAAGCGAAACAAAGGCCGAAAGAAACAGGGTGAACAGGGTGGTGAGTTGCTTGTCTCTCACGCTGAGTGAACCGTGGAAGTAAAACCCCATCGAAAACACCGAGAGCATCACCAGCGAAAGCAATCTTCCGAAATACGACAGTGAGTCAGAATGGAGGACTTGGAGCGGAGATTCGAAATAGGCGAGATCGGTTCGCAAGGAAAAGTAGACCAGCACCACCGAAGAGGCGATTGCTGCCACAGGCGCGATCGAACGAACTGTCAACACCCTGAAGTTGATCAAAACAAGGGTGACAAACAACATCCCCAGAAGGGCGAGTTCCGGCAGCCAGTTCAACATCGTCACTTGACACCTCCGAGGAGGAAGAATCCGACACCGGCTGCAACTTGAACCAAAACCACCATCCAGAACCGGATCGTCGTGATCCGCTCGGGGCTCGAGAACCCGTACCCCGGGATGGCCACCAGAGTGATCACCTGGAGCAGATAGCCAGCCAGGAGTGCGGCGATCCAGACAGGATTCATGGAGATCGCCATTTTCATCGAATAAAAGTAGGCGGTGAATCCCGCCATTCCGGGTAGTGCGACGAACGCAACCCTCGAAAAAGCCCCGAAGCGCTCTCCCATCTGATCACCCAATGAAAGTAGAGCCGCCCCTCCGATTGCCGCGACCGACAATGCCCAGAGCGTGGTCCTGCCGAGGGTTTCGTGATCGATAACCAGTATGAAAAGGGCGAGACCGATTTGCGCAAGAGCGAGGTGAATGATCGAAGACTTCATTCTGAGTCGCAAAACCGCCATCAAACTCCCGTAAATGTAGGTGAACAAACCCACAACGGACAGTCCCACATCCCAAAGCTGGCCGCTTTCGGCCTTCATTTCGCCTCTGATTTTTAAAAGGATCTCGATACCGGAAAGAGCCGGAATGATCACTGACCCGAGGAATGATGCAAGAGTCTGCCGTTCATAGAAGCGACTGAAAAAGAACAAATGCGCGCCGGTGGGAATGGTTAGAATCAGACCTCCGAAAATGAGGATTTTCGCTTGAGGATGATCTCCGAGTGAGGCTCCGAAGATCGCAAGAAAAATCCCCGCCACCGAAATGAAGTGGTGCTTCTGGACCAAGGGATGGTCTGCACGCCTCGAGCCACGCGTGGACTGGAGAAATCCGATCACTTGAAGGGTCAAGAGAAACAGCAAACTGACCGGAACCGACTTGGAAAAGAAGATCGCGGCTGCAAAGGGAACCGAAAGCCAACTGGCCGGTGGTAGACAGGGCAACCAGGACAGGGCGACCAGCGCTGATGGAAGACTGAACTCAAGCATGACTCAGACGCCCCCTTTCATGGCCAGAAGATACAACCCGAAGAAAGCAAGGGCGCCGATGAACAGATAAAAAATGCGATCCATGGCCGAACCGGTTGTGGGAACGGTGTATGCGGGCTCATCCCCGCCCCAGGAATTCCGGCTATCGATCAGCCGGGCACCGAAAGTCAGGGCGCGAAGTCCATTCGTGCGGAAGGCCAGGAGGCTTCTACGGAAGCCTTCGAGCCGCCATTTGGTCCATGCGAAAAGCGCCGCCGTGACAAACAGAAGAGTGGACCCGAGAGCGATCACCACATTGTTTTCCGCCCATTTTTCGAACTGTCCTGAAAAACCGGAAAGAATCACCCCGGCGCAGGCCACTTCCAGAGCGGTGAGAATCCGCTCCTCTTGCTCGGACTTGAACCACCTGAAAGATTCAGCAGCAATCCAATAGATTCCTGCCGCCACGAGTGCGATCTCAGGCCTTTCGGGCTGGGGATAGTACTGTCGGAACAGTAACAGGGCTGGCAGGATGCCCAGGTACCCGCGACCGAAACTCAGCGACACCAGCAAAACCCCGATGAAAGTGAAAAACTCCCCGAGTGGCTCGGGGGAAATCGCCCCTCCCATGATCAGAAAAATACCGACAAAATCCTTCAGGCGGACCCAGACCCGGACCTTTCTGTCGATCCGATGCCAAATGAGAAGGCCGGCGACCAGCGCGGCGACCATCGGCCCGTGCAACAAAGAGCCGAGAAGCACCATCAGAAACGGGAGCGCTTGACGTTCCCGAATCAAGCCAACGGCACTGAAGATGAAAAACAAGATGGTTGTCTGATCAGGCTGACTGAGTTCAAGGTTCATCATTTTCGAGCTGAACCTCCCCTCTCGAAATCGCCAAAAGTGCGATCGCTATAACTGCGAAAAGCATCACCGCACCGGGAAGCATCGGAATCGAAGTTTCGCGGGATGCGACCACCCCCAGAAGGGCAAGCGCCACTCTCAACATCGCCCCGGAAAACTCGAGCACGTCCGATGAGGTGAAGAGCGTGTAGAGCGAAAACACCAGTAGCGCCAGAAAAACGGCCGAGATCATCGCTTCCTCTTTTCTACGGCAAGACCCGCCATCATCACAGCAGAGAGCAAAGAAATCAGAATCACCACGGGCAAGTAGTGGCTGTATTCGATTTCGACCGGGCTCGGACCCGCGGATTCCTGCACCAAGGGCAGAAGGGTGGCAGACAAGCCGAGAGCCAGGATCAGCGCGCGGACACGCCTGCCGGCCGGAGCACTCTCTGAGCCCCCCCCGAGCAAGAGCCGCATCCTGAACAGCTGAATCCGGATCAACAAGCCCAGAACCAGGACCACCACTCCCGAAAAGGGTGAGCGGGTGGCAAGGAAGCCCGAAACCGACAGGAGGAAGACCAGATCGAAAACCCTCATCCCAGATCCCCCCTGCCGAAACTCATCTTGAGGTCTTTGGGATCGAAAACCGCGGGTTGAACTTCCTTGGTCTGGACCAACGAGTTGGGCTCACAAACCTCTACACACAGGCCGCAAAACACACACTTCGAAAAATCGATCTCGAATCGGGAAACCCAGGGTCGATTATTTCGGGCATTGATGCTCGCCTCGACCTCGATACAAGAGGAGGGGCAGACCTTGGCACAATCTCCGCACCCGGTGCACTTTTCGATCTCATTGAAAAGAAGCCCCCGCGCCCGTGCCGGAAAGTCGTCTTTCCCGCGCGAGGAAACCGGGTCGGGATAGAATTCGGTGTCGATCTTCCGCATTTCATTTCGATTCAAAAAATGGCCGATGATCTTGTTAAACACCCGAACCTCCCACGCCACTCACCGCATACCAGAGCATCGCAATCAGCCAGAGCGCTCCCGTGATCGGGAAAAGATAAATGATCGAAATCCGAAGAAGATCCTTCTGGTGGAAGCCCGGAAAGTAGATCGCGAAGATTCTGGAGCCGAGATAAAGTGCAGCCGCCTTCAGGTGGATGTCAAAAAACCAATCTCCACCGCCTAGGAAAAGCCTGGCAGTGATCAAGGACCACACATAGAACCTGGCCGAATGAAGCCATCCGGTTCGCTCGCCCATGCCCCGAAACGGATGTTCTCCGAATAGGATCATACCGCACAACTGGAAAGGGATCACAAAACCGAGCAATACTGGACTCCAAATCACTCCGCTCATATCTGTGGTTTTGGAATAGGTGAAACAGACAAACAGACAAAGAAGGGCGATTGCCCCGGCGACGGCGAAACGAACCTGGTGTCCATCAGCCTGGATTCTTGAGACCACCCGATTGGTGCCGAGGGACATCCAAGCAAGCAGGAATCCGATCAGGGCGACATGGATGAACATCAGGTATTCGACACGGATTCCGAGCAAAAAAACCATCGACAACTGGAACAGATGCAACAACCAGACACCCCGGTCAGTTTGCGCTCCCATTTCGGTGCGGGCATCGACCCAGGTTTGCCAGATGAATCCTGCCCATCCGACCTGCTTGCCGACGCGCGACTCATGCCGGGCGATCATTCTCTCGCTGATGGAAAACATCAGAAACGATACTGGAAAAACGGAGGCGACTCCCGACAGCAGGACCATCAATGCTTCAATCATCGGTCGATCTCCGGTATCGAGAACGAGAGACTCTCAAGCACCACAGCCAGATCCTCAAGTGATTCACCCTCGAGTGCGGGACCGATCGCACTCACGATCGATGAAGAGGGCGAGCGCAACTCAAGAGCGGTCACTTTGCCAGCGGAATCGAGACCGAGAGTGATCCCCCACGCTCCACGAAGCGTCACACGTTCGTGCGACAACTTCCCCTCGCGAATCCCCGGAACTGAAAGGTGGTCTCCCGACGGACGCAGGTTCAAGAGGTCTCTCAACTCGATTGCCATGGCCTTGCAGTTCTCGAGCGAATAGATGAGGCGAGACTCCACGTGACTCACCAATCCGTAACGCGTGGTCTCGATCGACGCTTCACTGACGAATCCGTACTCGCCCCGATCCAGAATCTGGCCCAGATTTTTCATCCGGTTCTGGAACACGTGGGTCCAACGGAACAGGGCTTCAATTCTGGGGTAGTCCTCCACGAAATTCCTGCTCCAAGCGTCCAGTCTTTCCTGAAACCCCTCGGTGATGTCATAGCGGGCTCCGCCGGGAATCAGATAGTAGTAGCCGTATCTCGAACCCGAAAGAAGCTCGAGAAGATCGAGCAAGGATTCGCGGTGTTTCAGAATGGAATGAAACAGGATTTTCACTCCGAGGCGTCTCGACATATTGGCAAGGTACTTCAGCTGGAAGTTCAACTCAGAGAGACTCGAGGTGATATCACGTATCCACCGGACACGTTCCCCCGCCTCCATGCCCGAGATCTTCTCGACCGCTTCGCTGAAAACCCGATCCAGAATGAGCGCGCTCTCCGGCTCCACACGACCCACGGTCAATTGGGCCCGCCGATGGTGCTGACCGATCGCTTGACGCTCGATGTCTCTGGAAGCATACCCGAAACGGGCGTCCACCCGGACAATCCGGTCACCGCTCATACCGAGGCTCAGCTTCATCGGCCCGGGCAGCCATTCATGAATCGGTCCGATTTCGATGGTTTCCTGGATCACGCCTGAACCTCCCGGAGTGAGAGAATTCCGTTCATGATCGCCTCGGGTCGGGGCGGGCATCCGGTCACATAGATATTGACCGGAAGCCTTGAGTCACCCGGAGTGGGGAACAAGCCCCCCCCGCACGCACAAGTGCCGATCGCAATGACATACTTCGGCACCCTCATCCGCTCGAAGTGAGCCACGGCCTCTTCGAACAAGGCGCTATTGAGCGTACCCTGTACGACCAGGAGGTTGGCATCCTCCGCGCGCTCCGACGCGACACACCCGAGGCGCTCGAGGTCATAGCGGCTCGATTCTGTCTGGATCCAGTCATCGCCACAACAGGTGAGTCCCACACGCACATATCTGAGAGCGGGCTTAAACTTCGTCATCCGAGTCCTTTTTAAGATAGTGCTGGGTCGCAAGGAAGAATGACAAAAACACTACCATCATCACCAGAATCGCGATTAAATACGGGATGATCCTGATCTCCCCTGAAATGAATAGGGGAAGCGCCACCAAAAGGGGAATCCACAGGTAAAGAATGACCTGGGTCAACTGTGTCGTCTTGATTTCAAAGGGTAAAATCTTCCTAGGATCCATGGATTCATGAAGAGGCTAATTGAAGGAGAAGGGGTGAGTCAATGCCTGCCGGTCCGAGCGAGATAAATTTATCAACGCCTCTCGCAAGAGCCGCCACCGCATGGTTCCGTGCCCGGGAGCAGTCGTCCCGGGTCCGGGTTCATTTGTTTCCGGAACAGGAGCAAGCGGATGAGTTCGCCGAACTCCTGAGGAGCTTTGCCGAGGCGGACACTGGCGGGCCCGGGGTGGAGATCGCTCTCTGGACCGCATCCGAACACGCTCCATTTTCTCCCGTGTCGCCCTCGCTTTCCCAGAAAACAGCAAGACTCCGGACTCTCTCATTGCTCCATTCTTCGGATCGAACAGTCATCCTGATCGGAACAGCGGCGTCCTGGCTCCAACCCACCCTGCCCGACTCGGTTCGGGAGCGGGCGACACTGTTGCTCGAATGTGACACCGACGCGGGGACCCGCGATGAGCTCAGGGCTCGGATGAGGGAGCTCGGCTATGTCCCTTCCGATTTGGTACAGGAGCCCGGGCAATTCGCATTCCGGGGTGAAATTCTCGATTTCTTTCCGCCGGAATATGACCGCCCGCTCAGAGTGGGGTTTTTCGATACCGTTCCCGAGAGCATCCGGTTTTTCCATCCCGAAACGCAGAGGACCCTGGGGGGCGATGGAACGGGCCGGACCCGCATCGAAGCCGGGCCGGCGGAAGAAGTCCTACTCCCTTGGAGACAGCTCTCCCCGGTGTTGGAGCGCATCAAAGAGTTCTGTGACCACCATCAGATTTCGAGAAAAATTCGCGACCCCGTATTTGAGAACATCCGGAGCGGGTTCTTGCCAGATCATGCCCGGACCTGGATTCCCTTCGTGCACGGAGTCACCGGCCACCTCGCAGAACACCTCCCGCCCGGCACTCCCGTCTTCCTCCATGATCGTGGCAGGTTCGAAAGTTCCATGAGGAGTCATATCCAATGGCTGAAGAGCGAGGAGAACCGTTACTCCGATCGCCACTGGATCACCCCGTCATTCGATCTGCTTTATCCGGATGTCGATTCACAGATCGGGACTCTGATGAACCGATCGATGGAGCCCGACTCCGAGATTGTCGACCGGCTGGAATCGACCCGGGTGCAAGAACGGGAGATTGTCGAATGGCTTGAGGATGGTTTCACGGTCTGGATCGGTTCCCGTGGCCCCTCTCATCAGGAGCGGATCCGCCACCACCTGAAGGACGCCACCTCCCGTCCCGGACTCTTTTTCTTGACGACGGACCCGGGGGAATCCGGGGTTCTGCCTATCAGAAAGACCGTGATTCTCTCCGAACGATCCATTTTTCCGGGTGAGTCGACCGGCAAGGTTGCCACCAAAGTCCGACACCCCAAGTTCGAGAAAAATCCCGCATTGGCATTTCAGCGACTCGAAGACCTCGCACCGGGCGACCTGGTGGTTCACTCTCTTCACGGCGTCGGGCGTTACCTCGGAATGCAGGAACTGAGATCTGCAGGGCAACCATCCGGGGAATACCTTCTGATCGAGTATTCTTCGGGCGATAAATTGTACCTTCCGGTTTACCGGCTGAACAACATTCAGCGGCATGCCTCGGGGGGGAGCGACGGCGCACTCGACCGGCTCGGGAGTGGTCAGTTTGACCGGGCAAAACAGAAGGCCCGGGAATCTGCGAGGAAACTCGCCATCAATCTTGTCGAGATCTATGCCAAACGCGCGCTTCTGAAGGGCCCGAAATTCGAACCGCCCTCGGACGAGTATTTCGACTTTTGCGAGAAGTTCGAATTCCAGGAAACCGAAGGTCAGATGAGTGCCGTCCGTGACATCCTCCACGATCTCGAGTCCGCCAAGCTGCTCGACCGCCTGGTCTGCGGTGACGTGGGATTCGGTAAAACCGAAGTGGCAATCCGCGCTGCTTTTCAGGCGGTTCAAAACGGTTATCAGGTCGCCGTACTGGTACCCACCACTCTGCTTGCATTTCAACACGAACAGTCCTTCCGCAACCGGATGCGTGATTTTGCGGTGCGGATCGAATCGATTTCAAGATTCAAAACCAAGGCTGTGCAAAACTCACTTTTGAAAGACTTACAGGGTGGCAAGATCGACATTCTGATCGGAACCCATCGGCTGCTTTCCAAGGACGTCGGATGGGCGAATCTCGGTTTGCTCATTGTTGATGAAGAACACCGATTCGGTGTCGAACACAAAGAGAAGATCAAAGCCATTCAGGCCGACACCCACACGCTCACCTTGACCGCCACCCCGATTCCGCGGACTCTGAACATGGCTCTTTCCGGACTGAAAGACATCAGCGTGATTCAATCGCCACCGACCAACCGCCAACCGATTCAAACCCATGTTTCGGCCTGGTCGGCCGAGCTGGTGAAAGGGGCAATCGAGACCGAACTCGCCCGGGGCGGTCAGGTGTTTTACCTTCATAATAAAGTCCAGAGCATCCAACACCACGCCAACGAAATCCAAAAACTGATCCCCTCCTGCAAAGTGATCGTGGCCCATGGTCAGATGTCGGAAACCGAGATCGAGGAGAGAATGCTCGAGTTTTACAGAGGACACGCTCAAGTCCTCGTTTGTACGACCATCATCGAGTCCGGAATCGACGTTCCGAATGCGGGGACCATCCTGATCGACCGGGCCGATCAACTCGGACTCGCCCAGTTGTACCAGATCCGCGGAAGGGTGGGCAGGAGTCATCGCCGGGCCCATGCCTACTTGCTGGTGCGTGAAGAGGGCACACTCACAGATGAGGCCAAACAGCGACTCGACGCTCTCCAGCGCTTTGTCGAACTGGGGAGCGGCTTTCAAATCGCCTCGCTCGACCTCGAAATCCGAGGCGGCGGCAATGTTCTCGGTGGCGAACAGTCCGGGCACATCGCATCGATCGGCCTGGATCTCTATACCGAGATGCTGGAAGAAGCGATCGAAGAACTCCGGGGTAAGAAGATCGACATCGAGGAGCGTCGCTTCGAGCCGGAGCTCCAGGTTCCTGTGGTGTGCGAAATTCAATCCTCCCTCGTACCGGACTCACGATTGCGACTTTCACTTTACCGGAGACTTTCACGGGCCCAGATCGAGTCGGAGATCTCCACCCTGGAAGAAGAATTCAAAGATCGCTTCGGGGAGATCCCAGCCGAGACTTCGAATCTCTTTTGGTTGATCCGCTTGAAATGCCTTCTGAAACGCGTCGGCATCGAGCACTTGGCCGCCAATCAGGAGCGCATTGCTTATACCGTCAGAAAAACGACGCTGGTGGATCCTGACGAGGCGATGAAAGTTGTTGCCGGCCCCAAGGGAATGAGGGATCCCCGGCTTCAGATCACTCCCGACTCGAAGATCGTTCTCCGGATTCCGTTCCAAGACATGAAAACTCTGGTCTTCGAGACTGAAACTCTCTTGAGACGAATCGCGCCCAAAGCATTTGAAAACGGAATCGCCGGCTGATAAACTCGAGTTATGAAAAAAATTCTCACACTTTCCATGATGTGCTGTCTGGCCCTGGTTTCTCCCGAAGTCCATGCCGTCACCGAGGCCGCACGGGTCAATGATCATGTGATCACCCAGGAAGAAGTCAATGCGCGTCTTATCGAAATCAGCCGCGCGAATCCTGCGATCGCTCCCACCCGGAAACAAATTATCGAAGAGCTGGTCAAGCGTGAAGTGGCGATCCAGGAAGCGAGAAAACTGAAGCTCGATCAGGATCCGATCGTGATCGAACGCATCAACAATGTGCTCTACCTCGCTCTGGTTGAGAAGAACCTCGGTGCTGAGTTCGAAAGGATGACCATCAGTGATTCTGAGGCGAAAAACTGGTACCAGAAGAATCCTGAAATCCGCGCCAGTCACATTTTCATCGCACTCCCGCCACAAGCCACCCAAGAGGAGGAGGCTCGCGCCACCAAGCGTCTGAGCGAGATCCAGGCTGAGATCAAATCCGGCAAGGTTTCATTCGCCGAAGCCGCACAGAAGCATTCTGAAGATCCGAGTGCTGCTCTGGGTGGTGACCTGGATTACCGCATGAAGGACCGTCTTGACCCTTCATTTTTCAAGGCGGCCGTCAAACTCGGAAAGCCGGGTGACATTTCCGCTCCCGTCAGGACACCGTTCGGGGTGCACCTGATCCGCCTGACCGGCAAGCGCACCTGGGTGGAGTCCGATCGGACCCAAGTGAAGCGCCTCATGCTGGAAGAACGCAGGCAAGAGCGTGTCGCTGAATTTCTGGGCAAGTTGCGTCAGAAAGCCAAAGTCAACATCTCCGAACGGGCACTCTGACGCGGGCGCTTCCTCGCGCCATTGCCATTGGATTCCACGCTGAATCGTGAGAAAAGTGTGGGAATGAGATCCCTCCTTCCGATGGCATTACTATTCGTGATTCATGCGATTTTTGCTCCGCAACTGTCCGCCGAGATCGTGGAACAAGTGGCTGCGGTAGTGAACAAGAAGGCAATCTACAAATCCGATATTGCGCTCTTCCGATCCACCCTTCCTCTTCGTGCGAAAGTGGATCCGCTGTTCGGCGGTGAGGCAATCGCAAAGAAATCGGAACCCACGGACCAAGAGGTTCTCGACTTCCTGATCAATGAGTCTCTCATCCTCGAGAAGTTTCCTTCCTCGGAGGGTGACGTCGAGCAAGAGATCAACGGCATTCAAACCAACATGCGAATCAATCGGGACGCTTTGCGTGCTGCCATTCGTCGTGAAGGGTTTCGATTCGAGGATTACTTCCGCCTGATGCGCTCGTCCCTCTCGAAACGACTGCTGATCGAACGTGAAATCCGGAACAAAGCTGCGGTATCGGAAGACGAAATCCGGACCGAATACAACCGGACCCATTCCGGATCCAAAACCTTCCGTGGATCGTTCCGCCTGCATTTGATCCGTGTCGAGAAAAAGAACTATAAAACTCCTGCGCTCGCACGCGAATCGGCCAATGAAGCCTTGGCTGCCCTGAACAAAGGAGAAGCATTCCAAGAGGTGGCTTCAAGAACCCATGTGGACGGGGGATCCGGTGATCTCGGATTTTTGTCCTACTCGGACATGCAACCGGCAATTCAGCAGGAAGTCAGACGACTCGGATCGGGAAAGACCGGAGGGCTCATTGAGGACTCATCGGCCTTCATGATCGTGAAAGTCGGCGAAGTCCGTGCGGAAGCGGATTCTGGTCTGGACCGGGAGCGGGATGCGATTCGTGGCAGACTCATGGATGCCGAGTTCCGCCACCAGCTCAAGCTTTGGCTCGAGCGTGAGCGCTCGAAGAACCTGGTCAAGGTGAATCTCCGCTCATGAAGCCGCTTGAAATCGTGATCACCCCGGGCGACCCGGAAGGAATCGGTCCGGAAGTGACCCGGAAAGCCCTTCGAAAACTGAAAGTGGAACTCAAGAACCACCCGGTGACCATTGTCGGATCGTCCAAGCTTTTTCCGGGCTTGAGCCGGATTCGCTTTATCGAGCCCCCCGGGCGCGCGAGTCCCGGATATCAGTCCGGATGGGCGGTGGAAACCGCGGCTCGTTATGTGATGGAAGCGCCTGTCAGTCGCGCTCTGGTGACCGGTCCCATCAGCAAGGAACGATTGAAGAAGGCGGGATTTCCCTACCAAGGACACACTGACTTTCTGGCCTCTTTGACCTCCACCCGGGGAGTCACCATGATGCTCGCAAACGAGACGTTCCGGGTTTGTCTGGTCACGAACCATTGCGCACTTTCGGAGGTTTCGAGCAAAATCACACCTGCTGCGATCGAGGGCGCATTCGTTCATGCGCGTCGATTCTGCCAGGAGCTCCTGGGTAAAAAGAATCCGAGAATCGCGGTACTCGGTTTGAATCCGCATTCGGGTGAGGCCGGGCTCCTCGGAGCCGAAGAGCTTACCGTGATCCGCCCGACCCTGAAGCGCCTCTCCACCCGCTACCGTGACTGTACGATCACGGGCCCGCACCCTGCGGACTCCTTTTTTGCTGTGGAAGCGGGCAAGAAAACAACAGACCGGAACGATGTGATTCTGGCCATGTACCACGATCAAGGGCTGATCCCGGTGAAGCTCTCGGGCTTCAGCGAGAGTCTGAACATGACACTCGGGTTGCCCATCATCCGGACTTCGGTAGACCATGGCACGGCGTTTGACATTGCCGGTAAGAATACCGCCGACGCCGGAAGCATGATCTATGCGATCGGGAAAGCCATTCAATATCTCGACAGAAGGAGTAAAGAATGAACCCAGCCATTTTCAGGGAATACGATATCCGCGGAATCGCGGGAAAAGACATTTCTTCAGGCTTTGCCCGTGAACTCGGCAGAACCTATGCGGAGTGGGCTTTCAGGAAAACAGGGGCCTCATCCATGACGGTTTCAGTGGGGCGTGACTGCCGCCTCACCAGTGACGAGTACTCCGAAGCTTTGATCTCCGGATTGCGCGAGTCGGGAATCTCCGTGATTGATATCGGAACCTGCCCCACTCCCCTCACTTATTTCTCAGTTCATCACTTCAAAACGGATGGTGCGATCATGATCACCGGATCGCACAATCCGGCAGAATACAACGGGTTCAAAATCGGAATCGGAAAAGACACCCTCCACGGTGAACAGATCCAAGAGTTGAAGCGGGTGATGCAAACAGGGCATTACACCGCGCGCACTCGGGGATCCTACCGCCAAGAGGAGATCATTCCGCACTATCTGGACTACGTTGCCTCACGGTCCAAACCCGAGAAAAAGCTCAAGGTCGTGCTCGATGCCGGAAATGGCACAGCATCCACTGTGGCTCCGGAGCTGTTCAAGAGGATTGGCGCTGAAGTGATCCCTCTTTTTTGCGAGCTCGATGGCCGCTTTCCGAATCACCACCCGGATCCGACGGTTCCGAAAAATCTCACCCACCTCATCGATGCGGTAAAGAAAAACGGTGCGGACTTCGGAATCGGCTATGACGGCGATTCCGACCGGATCGGTGCGGTGGACTCTTCAGGGCGAGTCATTTACGGCGATGAGTTGATGGTGATTTTTTCACGCGAAGTTCTGAAAGAACACCCGGGGGCCACCATCATCTCCGAAGTGAAATCGAGTCAACGGCTCTATCAGGACATCGAAAAGAACGGTGGCAAAGGAATCATGTGGAAGACGGGTCATTCCCTGATCAAATCGAAGATGAAGGAGACCCATGCACACCTGGCAGGAGAAATGTCCGGGCATATTTTCTTCGCAGACCGCTGGTTCGGATTCGATGATGCGATCTACGCTTCATTGAGGCTCTATGAGATCGTGGCGAAGAGGGGTGCACTCCACACCCTGACCGCAGATTTACCGGCAGCCCACAGCACTCCGGAGATCCGGATCGATTGTGAGGAGGAAAATAAATTCCGGTTGATCGAGGAAGCGGCCAAGTTGCTTCATGACCCCGAAGCACGCCTCACCACCATCGACGGACTTCGGGTGGATTACGAGGATCGCTGGGGATTGATCCGAGCCTCAAATACCCAACCGGTGATCGTGATGAGATTCGAAGCCCGGACAGAACAACTCTTGAACGGGATTCAAAAACGCTTCGAGGCGGCACTCCAAGAAGCAGCACGGATTTGTGGTCATGGCGAATTTGGAACAGGACACTGAAATCCGCATCCGGGGAGCCCGGGTTCATAATCTGAAGAATGTTTCAGTCAGGATCCCGCACGGCTCCTTGACCGTGATTACCGGTCCTTCAGGATCGGGGAAATCCTCCCTCGCATTCGATACGATCCATGCCGAGGGCCAGCGACGCTACATCGAGACCTTCTCCACCTATGCCAGACAGTTTCTCGAGCAAGTGGAAAAGCCGGATGTCGATGAGCTGTCAGGACTCTCCCCGACAATTGCCATCCTCCAGAAGACCACCTCTCACAATCCGCGATCCACCGTCGGTACCGCAACCGAGATTTACGACCATTTCCGACTACTCTATGCCAGGGTCTCGACAGCACACTGTCCCGATTGCGGTGATCCCATCGAATCCCTGTCAACCCAACAGATTGTAGAGATGCTTCTGGCCTCTCCGGAGGGCACACGTCTGACACTTCTCGCACCGATTGCGCGCGAGAAGAAGGGGGAGTTTCAGAAGGAGTTTTTAGGGTTGAGACAAAAGGGCTTTGCCAGAGTCCGCGTCGACGGGGAGATCAGGGATCTTTCGGAGACCATCAGGCTCGAGAAAAACCTGAAACACACGATCGAGGTGGTCATTGACCGGATTATCGTGAAGCGCGGGGACGAGACCCTGCAGAGCAGACTTTACGAAAGTGCCGATCTCGGACTCAAACTTGCCAAGGGAACGCTCGGGCTGATCGAGCAAGGTCCCGGTGGTAGACCTTCCGAGCGGATCTTGTCACAGAATTTCGCCTGTTCCAAATGCGAAGTCTACCTTCCAGAGCCGGAACCGAGGATCTTTTCTTTCAATAGCCCTCTTGGTGCCTGTAAGCGCTGTGACGGAATCGGGTTCGAATCCTTCAGCGAAGTCCATGACACGGATGATGACGACGGAGATTCGGTTTCTTATGACTACAAAGAACCCTGTCGCGACTGCGGCGGAGCACGACTCTCGAAGGAGTCGCGGGCATTCAAGATACGCGGGGTCGATCTCTCTGAACTTTGCTCGAAGCCCATCGATGAGCTCGAGGGGTTTTTATCAAATCTAAATCTCGATGAACGACAACTGAAAATCGCCGGGACACTCGTCAAGGAAACGCGTGAAAGAGCCGGGTTCCTGACCCGGGTCGGGGTCGGGTACCTTTCTCTCGACCGTCCGCTGTTTTCCCTTTCTGGTGGAGAGTCACAACGCATCAGACTGGCGTCCCAGCTGGGGAGCTCGCTAGTTGGAATCACTTACATTCTCGACGAGCCTTCGATCGGACTTCATCCCCGTGACAACCGCTTGCTGATCGACAGCCTGAAGCGTCTTCGAAATCTTGGAAATACGGTGATCGTCGTGGAGCACGACGAAGAAACGATGATGGAAAGCGATTATCTGATCGACATCGGACCCGGTGCGGGTGTGCACGGTGGCTCCGTGGTGGCTGAAGGGCGCCCCTCCGATGTGGTCCGGAATCGCGCCAGTATCACCGGAGATTATCTCGCAGGTCGTTTGAGGGTGAATCCTCCCGCTTCCAGAAGAAAACCCGATCCGAAAAGAATGCTCGAGCTCTCCAAGGTGAACCTTAACAATTTAAAAGACGTTTCGACCTCGATTCCGATCGGCCTGTTCACTTGTGTGACCGGGGTTTCGGGTAGCGGGAAAAGCTCGCTCGTGATGGATACGCTCTATCCGCTGCTCTTGAAACACTTTTATGATTCAGACATCCCTCCGATGTCGGCCAGAATCTCGTCCGGTCTAAAAGAGCTCGACAAGGTGATTCAGATCGACCAGAACCCCATCGGACGGACCCCTCGCTCCAATCCTGCAACTTATACCGGCATTTTCAGCCCCATCCGGACCCTTTTTGCACAGTTGCCGGAATCGCAACTCAGGGCATTCACTCCCGGAAGATTTTCATTCAATGTGAAGGGTGGGCGTTGTGACGAATGCGAGGGTGACGGAGTCAAGCGGATCTCCATGAGCTTCATGGCCGATGCCCATGTGCCTTGCGAAACCTGCACCGGGTCTCGCTTCAAAAGCGACACGCTCCGTGTCCGGTACAAGGGGAAGAGCATCGCAGATGTATTGGCCATGTCGGCCGAAGAAGCACTCGGCTTTTTTGAGAATATTCCACAGGTGAAAGACAAGCTGCAGGTCTTGAACGATGTGGGACTGGGCTACCTCAAGCTCGGGCAGTCGGCCACCACGCTCTCCGGTGGCGAAGCCCAGCGGATCAAGCTCGCCCGGGAGCTTTCGAAGCGATCCACTGGAAAAACTCTTTATATCCTCGATGAGCCTTCCACCGGACTCCATTTCGACGACATTAGAAAACTGCTCGGGATCCTCCATCGGCTGGTGGACCAGGGCAACACGGTCGTGGTGATCGAACACAACTTAGACATCATCTGCTCTGCCGATCACCTGATCGATCTCGGACCCGAAGGGGGTAAGGCCGGGGGCAAGATCCTCGCTTCCGGGACCCCCGAGCGGATTGCCAAGCTGAAGGGGCCACGAATCGCTCCGTTTTTAGCCGGAAAGCTCGGGCTGAAATAAAAATCCCCCGGGCACGATCCGCACCCGGGGGATTCAAATTCGATCCGACAAGATTACTTGATCTTGAGGAACGCGATCACGAATGCGTAAAGCACGAGGGATTCGATGAGCGCGAGACCGATAATCATCGGAGTGAACACTTTGTCAGAAGCGGCAGGGTTGCGGGAGATGCCTTCCAGAGCGGAAGCGGCAGTCTTGCCTTGTCCGAGGGCTCCACCGAGGGCGGCGAGACCGAGACCGAGACCTGCGCCGAGTCCGGCCAAGTCCATTGCGCCAGTGCTAGCAGCCGCGGTGGCTGCCGCATGGGCGGCTTCTTCCGCGAATGCCGCGGTACTCATGAACAATCCTGCTACTGCCATCATTACACTTTTCACTTTCATCTTTCGTTTTCCTTTCATTGCGTTGATTGAGACGAAACCTTCAGCATTGCTTCAGTGATCGTGACTGGCTGACAACGAGATGTAAACCATCGTCATCAGACAGAACACAAACGCTTGAACCAAAGCCACAAACAGACCGATACCGTAAAAAATAAACGGGATGCCGATCGGCACCAGATCATTGAAAATCCCCAGAACGACGTGGTCACCCATGATGTTCCCACGAAGACGGAGGCCGAGGGAAATCGGACGGAACACGTGTGAGGCGATCTCGACGATGAGCATGAGGGGCGCAAGCCACAGAATCGGCCCGGCAAAGTGCTTCAGGTAAGAAAGACCGTTCTCCCGCAAGCCGACATAGTTGTAGTACAGGAACACAAACAAGCCGAGAGCGAAGGTGGTGTTGAGATTGTCCGTTGGAGGAAGCAATCCGGGAATCATCCCGATCAAATTCGAAAGAAAAATGAAAATGAAGAGAGCCCCTACGATTGGAAAATATTTCTCCGCTCCGTGTTTCCCCATGACGTTTACGGCGAGGGCGTAAAGTTTCTCGGCCAGAATCTCGAACAAGTTACGGAAAGTCAGCTTGCCGTCGGGAATCAAGCCTTCGTCTTCACGTTTTTGAGCAGTATTGAGCTGAGCTCTCGCGAGCCAGGCGCCGGAAAAAACGAGGACTACCACGACTGCAGCCATCAAGACGTGACCGTGTGCGTGGACATCGAATCCGGGTATCAAACTGAGCCAATTAAAGCCGTGTTCCACTGTAAATCCCCTTCACTGATGCTTCTTAAGGAATATCCGGTAAAAGGCGGCTGAAATCAGGGGCCCTAAACCCATGAATCCGATCCCGAACAGGACGCCTAGATCCGGAGCATTTCTTAATCTTTTCAGCGTTATAGCCAAAAAGCCGAGACAAACCAACTTAAAAGTGAGGAAAATCAGGGCACGCAAACCCTTGCCGCGCTGGGTCGAGGGTGTGAAAAACAGGGTCCAGAAAACGAGGATCAGAAACAGCAAATCCGCCAGGGTCAGGAGGTAAACATGCAGGAATGCCGAGCGGGAATCCGGTTGGTTGGAAAAGGCGGCCATTCCCGCCAGGAGCCAGAGGAATGCCACTCCAGAAAGAATTCTTAAGAAAGCCTTACTGTTTTCCGGATTCATCTTTCCTCATCTTCTTCTGGATCAGGGACACCCGGTAAAATCCGATGATCAATCCGGCAAGGGCGGCGATGAGCACTGCGAGATTCCGGAAAGAGTGATCTCGAAAAAGCCAGTACATCACCCCTGCCAGGAGGGTCGGGGTCACCACCACCTCGGCGACAATGACCGTGAAGAGAGCCAGCTGCCGATATCGTTCATCCGGTTGGCTCATTTTCTCTTTTTTTTCATCCTTTCGCTGAGTCGAACCATCCGGATGCGAATCACATTCGGGGCGGGGTAATCGTTTTCAATGGTCTTGAAGAGTTCATGGGCTTCTTCGAGTTTGTCGAGCTCTTCGAGAGTGGAAGCCTCGTTGAAAACCGTCTCGACGTAAAGACGGTGTTGACGCCCCTGGGTCCGGGTTTTCAGCTCCTGAAAAATCTTGAGCGCTTTTGGAAATGCCGCGCGGTCATGATCGCCAAGCGCATACCAAGCGCTGCCGAGATCTGCCATCGCACGCGGAATCCAGGATGATTTCGGGAATCTGACCAGCATCCGCTCGTACCATTCGATGGATTTACGGATGCGCTGGAGATGAAAATGACTCCGGGCGACCCGATAGTGGAAGAGAGCCCGGTCTTCCTCACGAAACCGTGGCGATTCGATGAGTTTCTCATAGTGCTCGATCGCTCGGCTGTACTGATTCAAGCGGGTGAAAAGAATCTCTCCCATTTCGAGCAAAGCTTGCGGTGCCAACTCCGAGTTGGACGCCCTTTGAATGAACAACTCAAAACCCTTCAACGCCTTTTGGGGCTCATCAAGAAACAAAGCTTGGGTTGTCGAAGCCCTCCAGAGCGCTTGAAGTCCGATGGCGGATTCGGGCGATTCTTTTACGACCCTCTCGAACTCAGCGACGGCAGCCGGATAGTTCTTCTCGGACCAGAGTTTTTCTGCGGTCAGGTAGTGATTCGAAATCGAGGATTGAGCCGTACAACCCGCCCCTAGGAGCAAAAGGAACGCCAGTGCGGCCCTGACGGGACGATCACTGCACGGTTTCTGTCGTCGCGCCATCATCCGGAATGCTCTCCACTGCGACCACTTTCTCATTGTCCTCGACTGTCATGAGTCGCACACCCTGGGTATTCCGGCTCTGCTCGCTGATTTCACCGATCCTGATCCGGATCAGCTTGCCACGACTCGAGAACAGCATGAGATCGTCACTTTGGGTCACTTGGCGCGCAGACATCAATTTGCCGGTTTTATCGGTAACTTTAAGGGTAATGATGCCCTTGCCTCCACGGCTCTGAACCCGATATTCCGAAACGGGAGTCCTCTTTCCGTAGCCGCACTCCGAAACCACGAGAATCTCATTCGAGCTGTCGCTTGGCTGGATCAAATCCATCCCGACTACGGCATCACCCTCTTCAAGTGACATTCCGTACACACCGTAAGCGGTCCTGCCCATCGGGCGGACATCTTTCTCGGCAAAGCGGATACTCATTCCGTTCGCGGAGGTCATGAAGATCTCATTCGTGCCGTCTGAAATCCTCGCACCGATCAGGGCATCGCCGTCCTCGATTGAAATCGCATTGATTCCGTTCACCCGGACGTTTTTATACTCTGAAAGAGCGGTTTTCTTCACGATGCCCGACTTGGTCGCCATGACCAGGAAATTGTTTTCGTTATACTCCTTCACGGGGAGGATCATCATGACTTTCTCATCGGCTTGGAGAGTCAACAGATTCACGATCGCCTTGCCCTTGGAGGTCCGGCTTCCTTCAGGTACCTTATAAACTTTCACAACATGAAGGCGTCCTTTGTCGGTCAGACAGAACAGCTGACTCAGGGTAGTGGTACGGAAGATCTGGGTGACAAAATCCTCATCGTCGGTATTCATACCGATGATGCCCTTTCCTCCCCTACCCTGCGACTTGAACTGGTTCGGATCCTGTCTCTTGATGTATCCGCTCCGGGTGATGCTCACGAGTGTCGGCTCATCTGTGATGAGTGATTCGATGTCGATTTCCGAGCTCTCATCAAACGTGATCTGGGTCCGGCGTTCATCGGCATAGTTCTCACGGATTTCCCTGAGTTCAGTCCCGATGATGTCGTAAACCCGAACCTCTCTCGAGAGAATGTCTTTCAGGTCTGCGATGATTTTCAATACCTCGTTGAATTCATCGATGATCTTATCGCGCTCAAGTCCGGTCAGTCTCTGTAGCCTCATGTCCAGAATCGCTTGTGCCTGGAGTTGGCTGAATTGAAACCGCGTCATCAACCCGAGCAAAGCCTCTGGAGCATTGGCACTGCCCCGGATGAGGGCGATGACTTCGTCGAGATTCTCGACTGCCCGCTTGAGACCTTCCAAAATGTGGAGCCTCGCCTCGGCCTTCCGAAGGTCGAAAACCGTCCGGCGGATCACGACATCCTTACGGTGCTCGATGAAGGCCTGGATCATGTCGCGAAGATTGAACAGCTTCGGCTGATGGTGATCGATGGCCAGGAGGGCGATACCGTAGCTATCCTGGAGTTGGGTCATCTTGTACAGGCGATTGAGAACCACATTGGAGCTTTCGGCCTTCTTGATCTCGATGACCACCCTCATCCCGGTCCGGTCGGATTCGTCACGGATATCCGAAATGCCTTCAAGCTTGTCCTCATTCACGAGGTCGGCGATCCGCTCGATCAGTTTTGCCTTGTTCACCTGGTATGGCAACTCTGTGACGATGATCCGTTCACGGTCGTTCTTGTAAGTTTCGATCTCGGTCTTCGCGCGGATGGTGATGACCGCACGCCCCGTTTTGTATGCGAGCTTCAGAACATTGCCACCGAACACGATTCCGCCCGTCGGGAAATCCGGGCCTTTAACGAACTCCATCAAACCGTCGACATCGAGCGCGGGGTTCTGGATCAGTGCGAGGGTCGCATCGATGATCTCTCCGAGGTTATGCGGGGGAATGTTCGTAGCCATACCCACTGCGATCCCGGTCGATCCGTTCACCAGAAGGTTCGGGATCCGAGTGGGAAGAACCAAGGGCTCTTGGAGAGATCCGTCGTAGTTCGGGCCGAAGTCCACCGTTTCTTTTTCGAGATCCGCCAGGATCTCATCCGTGATCTTTTCCATCCGGATTTCGGTGTAACGCATGGCTGCCGCGGAATCTCCGTCAATGGAACCGAAGTTTCCTTGTCCATCGATCAGGGGGTAACGAAGAGAGAAATCCTGGGCCATCCGGACGATGGTGTCGTATACGGCGCTATCTCCATGGGGATGGTACTTGCCGATCACATCACCCACGATACGGGCTGACTTCTTGTACGCTTTATTCCACACGTTGCCGAGGTCGTACATCGCATAGAGAGCGCGCCGGTGGACCGGCTTGAGTCCGTCACGGACGTCCGGAAGAGCGCGGCCGATGATAACCGACATCGCATAATCGAGATACGCTCCACGCATCTCCTCTTCGATGTTCACCTGTACGATCGACTGGTTGTCAGAAGGTTGATTTTGATCCATTTGATTTCACCTTAAAAACGATAAATGGCGGATCCCCATGTGAATCCGCTTCCGAACGCAGCCGAGGCCACCAGCATACCGGGCTTCAGTTTTCCCGCACGGACCGCTTCATCGAGACCGATCGGAATCGTGGCAGCCGTGGTGTTGGCATACTTTTGAATCGTATTGAAAATCTTGTGTTCTGGGATTCCGAATTGTTTGGCAATCATGTCATTGATCCGGAGATTGGCCTGGTGGAAGACGAACAGATCGACTTCTTCCATGGTGATGGAGTTCTGCTTGAACGCCGTTTCGAGCGCTTCCGGCATCCGTTTCACGGCGTTCATGAACACCAGTTTGCCGTTCATGTGCGGATAATGGAGTTTCTTTTCGAGATCGGGCTCACCGATGCGGTCGGCCGAATTCCCGCTTCCGGGAGCAGCCACCCACAATTCTTCTGCAAAGTTTCCGTCTGCATAGAGATGGGTCGAGAGGACATGAGGATCCCGCTTCGGATCCTTGATCTCGGTCGCAGTCATCACTACCGCGCCCGCACCGTCTCCGAAGAGCACTGCCACATCCCTGCCGTTGTCATTTTTTTCGAGTCCTTTGGATTGGAGTTCCGCTCCCACCACCAGGATGTTCCGGTACATTCCGGTCCGGATGAACTGGTCTGCGATCGACATCGCATAGATGAATCCGGTGCACTGTTGACGGACATCCAGTGCAGGGATTCCCGGAACTCCGAGTTTTCTCTGCAGGAAACAGGCTGTACCCGGGAATTCATGGTCGGGGGACAGCGTTGCAAGAATGATCATGTCGAGCTGTGACTTTTCGAGGCCGGCGTTTTCAAGCGCCTTTTTCGACGCCTCGAGTGCCAGGTCCGAAGTGGAGGAATCATCTGCCGCCCAATGGCGCTGTTCGATACCGGTTCTCTGCCGGATCCATTCGTCTGAGGTGTCCATCATCCCGGCAAGATCCTGGTTGGTGACAATCCGGGGCGGGACGTACATTCCTGTGGCAATGATTTTTGAGCGTAACATGTTTCGAATCTCCTCTTAAACGTCGAGGTTTCTGACCTTGAGGGCGTTCTGTTCGATGAAATTCCTGCGGGGTTCGACTTCGTCGCCCATGAGCAGTGAAAACACTTGATCGGCCTGAAGACCGTCTTCGACGGATACCCTCGAGAGAGTCCGTCGCTCGGGATCCATGGTGGTTTCCCACAGTTGTTCAGGATTCATCTCTCCGAGACCCTTATAGCGTTGGATGTTGATCCCGTTGCGGGTATGATCGAGAATCGCATCGAGTGTGGATACCATGCTCTTGTGAGTGGATGGCTTACCTTCACCCAGCTTGAGCGTGATTTCTCCATCGTGAATCCCCTCGGATGTCCGGTAGTGATTCAACATTTCCTCGTATTCGAGACTCGACAAAAGTCCGGGGCCGATCTGGGTCACCTTACTCGTGCCGTTCAATCGAGTCCGGATTCTCAGGCTTTGCAGTCCTTCTGCTTCCTTCTGGGTCTGAAGCTCGACTGTATAACCGAGTTTTCCGAGGTGTTCCGTGACTTTTTCTTGCAGCTCACGGAATGGGTTCTCGTTTTTGAGGGAATCGAGGCTGATGCCGTTTGAAATCAAGAATTTCAACACTTCCGGATTGGAGCGGCGCGAGTGACGCTCGATGGCCTTGGTGTATTTGGAGCTCGACCGGAGGATTTCAACAAGTTCTTCTCTGGGGAGTTCGCGACCGTTGATGATGACCTTCGCAGAGTCCATTCCTGCCTGGAGCAGGAAGGTGAACAGGTCCTGTTCGTTTTTGAGATACTGTTCACGGGAACCTTTTTTAGCCCGGTACAGCGGAGGCTGTGCGATGTAAAGGAAGCCCCTCTCGATGATCGAAGGCATCTGCCGGTAGAAGAACGTCAGGAGGAGTGTTCTGATGTGGGACCCATCGACGTCCGCATCGGTCATGATGATGATCTTGTGATAGCGTACCTTGTTGATGTCGAAATCATCCTTGCCGATGCCGGCACCGATTGCCGAGATCAGCACACGGATTTCCTCACTCGATAGCATCCTGTCGAAACGGGCCTTCTCGACGTTCAGGATTTTTCCCTTGAGCGGAAGAACGGCCTGATTTTTTCTGGAACGTCCCTGCTTGGCTGAACCGCCTGCCGAATCACCCTCGACCAGATAAAGCTCGCACAATGCAGGATCTCGCTCCTGGCAGTCGGCCATTTTGCCTGGAAGCCCACCGGTGTCGAGCGCTGTTTTACGACGGGTCAGTTCACGCGCTTTTCGGGCGGCGATCCGTGCAACAGCCGAATCGATCGACTTCTGGATGATCTTTTTCACCACTCCCGGATTCTGTTCGAAGAACTTGGTGAGTTTTTCTCCCACCACCTGACTGACGATCCCTTCGACTTCACCGTTACCGAGCTTTCCCTTGGTCTGGCCTTCGAACTGGGGTTCTGGAACTTTCACAGAGATGATGGCGGCCAGGCCTTCACGGATGTCTTCGCCCTGAAGGGATTCCTTGAAATTCTTATTAAGGCCGGTTTCGACCACGAAGCGGTTGATCACGCGGGTCAGAGCGGTCCTGAACCCGGAAACGTGAGTTCCCCCCTCGATGGTGTGAATATTGTTCACGTAGGAAGAAACGGTTTCCACATAGGAATCATTCCACTGGAGTGCGATGTCGACCACCACCTGGTTCACTTCCTGGGTGAACGAGATCACATCTTCATGGAGCTTTTGCCGGGATGAGTTCAGGAACTCGACAAACTGGATGATCCCGCCTTCTGCGAAAAATTCCTGCGGTTGTGAGTTTTCGACACGCTCGTCCTGCAGCTGGATCCGCAGCCCTTTGTTCAAGAATGCGAGTTCTCTGAAACGGGATGCGAGAGTCTCAGCGGAATACTCGAGAATGGAGAACATTTCCTGATCAGGCTTGAATGTCGTCCGGGTGCCGGTGCGATCGGTGGTTCCGATTTCTTGCAGGGCGGTTTGTGGATTTCCTCGCTTGTAAGTTTGCGTGAAGATTTTACCCTTCTGCTTGACCTCTACTTTGAGGAATTCGGAAAGAGCGTTGACGACGGAAGCTCCCACTCCGTGAAGACCACCGGAAATTTTGTAAGCACCACCCTCTTCGTTGAACTTGCCTCCGGCATGGAGTTTGGTCATTACCACTTCGACTGCCGAAACTCCGGACGGGTGCATGCCGGTCGGAATACCCCGGCCGTCATCCTCGACGGTGATGCTGTTATCGGCGTGGATGATCACTTTGATGGTAGTTGCATATCCGGCCAGGGCTTCATCCACCGAGTTGTCCACGATCTCATAAACGAGATGGTGCAAACCGCGGACTCCCGTGTCACCGATGTACATCCCGGGTCTTTTCCGGACCGCCTCGAGTCCCTCGAGTACTTTGATTTGATCCGCCGTGTATTGTGATGTGACTGTAGTCGAACTCATGAACACCCTTTCAAGGGGAGTTCTGCTCGATTCTTCCTTGATGCATCCTGATGGATTTTCCCTTCGAACCCAGATCAGTGATCAAATCGTCCGTAGACGTCACAAAAATCTGCAGTCGGGAATCTTCAAGGTAGGTCAGCAGAAATCCTCTGCGAGTCGAATCCAGCTCCGATGAAAAATCATCGATGAGCAGGACAGGTTGAACACCCGTGATTCTTTCGAACTCCTCAAGCTCAGTGAGCTTGAGCGCCAGAAGAACCGATCGGATCTCTCCCTGGGAACCCACATCCACCAGGTCCGGATCTCCGGCCGAAGCTTCTGCTCCGACCTTGATCAGGAAATCATCCCGATGGGGACCCACCAGACTCGTTTTACGGAGCCTTTCCAAGGCTCCTTTTTCGATGAGTTTTTGATGTAGGTTTTCCATCAAAATTTGTATCGACGGGAGCTCAAAATGTCCAGTAAATTGAAGGATTTCTCCCTGTTTATATGCAAAGTGAACGCCGGTCTGATGGGGGGCGATATTCCTGAGAAAATGGCGTGCCGGTTGGTGGATTCTTTTCAGGAATCCCAGTCGTTCCCGGATCACTTCCGCGCCGGTTCTCACCAGCTGGGAATTGAGCACTTCAAGAAAAGCCGGATCGTAGGGGCTTTCTTGTTTCAGAAGTGCATTTTTCTGGTCGAGAGCCTTCTGATAATGTTTGAGGACTTCGATGTATGCCGGATTTTCGCTTGAAATGGCCTGGTTCAGGTAATTCCTGCGAAGGGAGGGTTCCCCGCGGATCAGATCGGTTGAGGTGGGATTGAGTGTGATCGCATGAAACTGAATAGGCGAGTGATTCAGTTTGACCCCGAAGTAATCCTGGGCACTCCGGGAGAGCTTGTCATTGATGTAAGCCCGTTTCTCGAAACGAGCCGCTCCCTTCACCAAATCGACCCGTAGAGTGGCTTCACTTGTGCCCCCTACCCTGAATACTCCCCTCACCTGTCCGGAGCTTCTGCCGGTCATCAGGAGATTCTCCACTTGGTGATCGCGGAAGGTTCTCAAATTTGAAAGTAAGTGGATCGCTTCAAGTATCGAGGTTTTTCCTTGAGCGTTCGCACCGTGGATGAAATGGATCCCGTGATCACAGGGGATCATCACCTCTTCTAGGTTCCTGACATTCCGGATCTGGAGACGTTCCAGTTTCAAAGAGGACTAGATCCTCATCGGCATGATCACGTAACAATGATTCTTGTGGCGTGCGGATTGAATGAGTCCGGGCTTGGTCTTGTCCTTGAAGTTGAATTCGATTTCTTCGTCATTCATCACTTCCAGACAGTCCAACATGTATTTCGCATTGAACCCAATCTCGAACGACTCACCCTGGTATTCCAAATTGATCTCGTCCCTGGCTTCGCCCATATCGGGGTTCGAAGAAGCCACGGTCATCAATCCGGGCTGAATATTCAGTTTGACCCCTTTGCTCTTCTCGTGGGCCATGAGGGATACCCGCTTCAGAGCTCCGAGAAGATCATCCCGTCTCAGGCGCGCGGTTTTATCGAGATTCTGCGGGATCACCTGACGGTAGTCCGGATAATCCGCTTCGATCAACCGGATGAACAGGAATGAATTTTCTGTTTTGGCGTAAAGGTAGCCTTTTTCGAAAGACATCCCGATATTCTTGGTCCCTTGAATCAGCTTATGGAGCTCGGTGAGACCTTTTTTAGGGATGACCACTCCGCGTTTCAATTCGATCAGTTTGTTGAATATCTCATGATCGATGTACGACAAACGGTGTCCGTCAGTCGCAGTCATCCGGATCAGGCCTTCTCCGAGCACTTCCAAATAGACTCCGTTCAAGTGGTAACGGGTGGCATCAGTCGAGACTGCGAATTCAGTCTTGTCGATCATCTCACCCAAACGATCGGAGTTGGCATAAACGTAATTTTTTTCTTCGAAATGCGGCAGTCCCGGAAATCCTTCAGCCGAAATGCTGACCACATTGAAACGTGCCTTGTTGCAAGTGATCTCCACCCAGTGATTGGGCTTCAGATGGAAATGCATCATCTGATTCGGAAGCTCTTTGGTGATGTCCAGGATGTGCTTGGTTGAAAGGGTGAGCTTGCCTATTTGTTCCACCTTCGCATCGAGACTCATCTGAATCCCGACTTCGAGGTCCGTTCCACTGAGGATCAATTGATCTGTTCTGGCATCGAACAGAATGTTCCCCAGGATCTCCATGGTGTGTTTCTTTTCAATGACGGAAGCGATTTTCTGGAGAGCTGATAAAAGTTGGTCTCTTGGAATACTGAACTTCATGAATTCACCCACCTCGGATGAGGAAGAGTTCTCATAAAAAGACTTATATATAAAGATCATAGTCGTCATAGAGCTGTGAAGCGGGTGGAAAACCCCTCAAATATTTGTAAATATGAGTAAATTCCAAAAATTCTTCGGGGAGAACCCCCTGGGGACAGAATTCGGGTTTTGGGGGAAAACTCCAGGATCGGGACCGAGAGGCCCATAGCGGGACTTTTCAACCCGTTCATCCACCAGGCCGAATCGGGTCGAGGGGTCTTTAGGGCTCAGGTTTGGGACAAAATGGAACTTATCCCCCGAATTGATTCACCGAGCGGTGAATCACCGGTGAATTCTTGGTGGAAATGCTGAGCCCCTCAACCCCGTTTTGGGGATAGGTTTTATAGGTTGTTGTAATGATGAACGAATTATTCCACCAAAATTTTGACGGTTTTTGGTGGAGAAATCATCGACCGGCATCAGACCCGATGATGATCTGCTGGGGCCTGCACTCCGGACCCGCGTCAATTTCGATCTGGCGCGTTCCGTTTTGGTCAACCACTCGATACTGAGTCTGCTGGTTCAGGTCGAGCCGGGTTTTGACTTCATCCATGGCAGCGTCCTGGGCATTCTTTCCCTTCACTGTTTTTCCCATGGCCTCGTCGAGCAGGGATTGATCCGCTTTTCCGAATTCGCCGACCTTTGTTTTTTTCCGGGTCAAATCGTGCAGTTCAACAGTACCTTTTTCCAGATCCCGGACGACAGCCATCCTACCGTCTTGATAGGTTTCGACCACGACGTTGGCATTCTTGCGTATCGGTAACTCTCGAACCTCTCCGGCTTTGGTTTCGAACTGGATCAGATTTTTCTCCGGGATCAGAGTCGTTTCGATCGCACGTGACTCGTGAATTCCATCCAGGTGGGAAGCTTTCACTCGCCCTCCTTTTGAGAGCTGATTCCGCGCGGCGATGGAGGATCCTGAAATTTCTCCGGTTTCCTTGAGGACTTTCAGTGTCTCGACTTCCTGAAGGGCGATCTTCGTCGCCTCCTCACCTCTGCCGGTGTTCCGGAGTTCTTGCATCCGGGCGGCAGCGGTGTGATTCAACTCATCACCCTCAGGAATTCCCGCCTTTGAAACCGGACGGTTCCATTCGGGGTCCTTCAGGTTGGTGATGGGATAGCCCTTCTTTTTCCACAGCGCCACTTCTTCAGCTGAGACTTGGGAAGCATCGAGAACCTCGATGGTTCCGGTTTCGGTGTTTTTGACTACGATTTCACCTTCAATTCCGACTTTCACGCCTTTTGAGGAGAGTCCGTTCGGATCCAGGGGAATCTGTGCCCGGGGATGCTCCTTGGTGGTGAACACCGCTCCCTCGTCACGGAGCTTGGCGAACTCCTGGGCGCTGATGCTCTCTACCTTCCGTTCGACGATAGAGGAACCCTGCTTGATCACAACGGTTCCATCGGAGCCGATCGGAATTCCCATCGGGTTGGTTTTGGTAGCGAATTTCCCTGACTTCAATTCCTCGAAGGTTTTGGTGGGTACCCGGATGATCAAATCGCCTTCGGACGAGATTTCATCCAGCCGCACACCGGCTCGTTTGAATTGTGCCATTTGCTCGGATGGAATTTCAGATGCGGGAATCCTGAATACCTGGTTCCCGTTCTTATCGACCCGGGTCGCGCCTTCAGCCAGCTTGCTCTTCCCACCGAGGTCGAGGTACATCTTTGCGATTTCGGTTTTGCTCATCCCGATGCCAGCAGTCCGGAAGGTGTTGGCGGAGGTCATCGCTCCCTGACGGAACATGATGTTGTCGAGTTCGAAGTAACCCTTGAATACTTTTCCCGCTCCTCGAAAGGGTGCGATGATCACTTTACCGGGTACGGTGTTCGCACCTTTGGTCGCAAGGGTCTTCACCCCGTCGAGGGCCCTCGAGTAATCCGGTTTCATGATCAGCTGATAGGCTTTGGTGGATTTGAATCCCTTCCAGCCTTTCACGACGGTACGGGAAATGGCTTTGGTGGATTTGACTGCCGCTTTTCCTGCCCATTTCACAGGTTTTTTCACAGTATTGCCGACTGTTTTCAGGACCTTCGAACCCCGTGAACCCGCCTTGGGAAGAACCTTGGCGGTTTTGGCAATCAGGTCGGCCACTTTGGGACCGAACTTGGTAACGGCGGTCTTGACGGCCGCATATCCGGCTCCCATGGTGAAGGCAAAGCCCACCAGGTCCGAGGCGACCCGTCCGCCGATCTCGCACATGAGCTGCCCTTTCTGGGCGCAATTCATGCATTTCGATTCACGCTCGAAGAGGCCGACATAAACCAGTTCTTTCAAGAAGCCGAGGATGGTGTCGAACTTTCTGCGCAACCATCCGCGTTTGTCTTTTTCGTAGGATTCGACTTCTTTTTTGTTCGCTTGCGAAACCGCATGCGCGTTGGTGGAAGTTTTGTTCTCGGTCTTCACCCAAGCGTCCCAGAAGAGCCACTTGACTCCTTGCTTGACCTTGTTCGCGCACCATTTCAAGCCTTCCCACACCAGTTTCGCAAGGCCGGTGATCGCTTCCCAGATCCCCTTGATGAGCCCTTTGATCATGTTCATGGCACAGGAGGCTGTCGACTTGGCGAGACTCTGTTTTGGGCAACCGTCGTTGCCCCCGGTGAAGGCGCTCACGAGGAGCGGGCCCATTCCCGTGGTCACAGCCGAGATGGCCGGCTTCCACAGGCAGTAAGTGTTACAAGGCTCTTTCTTGAACCGTGCTTGGGCTTCGTAGGAGCAAGCCTCGCCGGGCGGGATGAATTCCTGGTCTGATTTTTCCAGGTTTTGAGGGACTGAGCAGTTGTCACACTGGGCGGCCTCCGGATCGATATCGTATTCGGATACCAGGTCATCGGAAATACGGTTCATGTGAAAGAGTTTTTCGCGTTCTTGCGCGCAATTCTTCACGTTCATGTCTGCGTAAGCGACCTCGCTCGAAAGCATGAAGGCCCGTTTCGCGTCGATCTCTCCGGAAGGGGTCAGGCACTGGTCCTCGAACATCCGGTTCTGGGCCAGGGTTGCAGCGACATAACGTTCCGCCTCGACTGCGGTGTCGATTTGCTTCTCTTCGGCAGTTCTTTTTTCGCGTTCGAGTTCACGACTTGCCACTTTCCCGCCAGCCCCGATAACTCCGGTGACGGCTCGAGCGGGCTCGACAGCCGGCCCCAGTAGGAGTTCCAAACAGAGGATTCCGGCCAATGTCCGGGTGATGAAGGGTTTCATTGTTTTTTCTCCCGGGATTTCTGTGCGACAGCTTTGGCGCACTTGAGAGTTTTCAGTGTCTCATCGACGATGCGGTTATCCGTTTTTTCTTGGTCGGCAGGCACCAGGCTTTTGATGTGATAGAGACGGCGACCATTGCAGAGGACGAAGAGCGAACGTTCGTAGAATTTCCCGGTGGGCAGGGAATAGTGGTACCCGAGCGTGTGGGCTTCCTCGATGCCTTCCCATTTGGTTTTCTGGTAGGAGTCGTAAGAAATCGATTTTCCGTCAAATTGTTCGAGCCAGGCTTCCCGCCCTGCGATGTAGGCTTTGATGTCCTTGTCTCCTTGGTCGAAAACCTTTTCATCGTCAGAGGCTCCCGCGGGAGTGATTCCAATCACGGTTCTCCGCCCTTCGGGAGTGTCGGGTCCGATGAGCGAAACGGGAAACCCGTAGAAATCCAGCGGACTTTGCCAGTCTTTCGGGACATCGATGGTGAATCGATCGTCACCGATTTTGAATTCTTTGATTGCGGCAATTGCCTGATCGGTCGTTGAAACAGCAATAGCGGCTACGAACAGAAGTGTCCTGATCACAAACATGATTTTTGGGCATCCTTTCCCGGAAATCTCTCACTCTAGGATGCGATCAATCACGAAGGTTTTCAACGCGTCAAAGAATTGTGGCTCAGAGTTGCTCGCGGATGGTCTCGATGTTTTTTCTGAGCTCTGGATCGGTTTCGATTTCGGCTTCGATTTTCTGGTGGGCATGAACCGCGGTGGAGTGGTCCTTGCCAAAAATTTGACCGATTTCACGGAATCCCAGATTCGTGTAGCGACGTATCAAAAACATCGCGATCTGCCGGGGAAGGGAGAAATTCTTGGCACGGGATACGCCTTTCAAGTCTTTGATCTTCAGATTGAAGTGCTTGGAAACCGCGGTCATGATCATGTCCACTGTGTATTCCTGACCTTCTTCCGGAATCGAACTTTGCAGAACCTGTTTGGCGAGTTCCAGGGTGATCTCGGATCCGGTCAAGGATGCGTATTGTTGCAGCTTGACGAGTGCGCCTCTCAGGCTCCGTGCCGTATCCCGGACATAGGTTCCGATGAAAGTGGCGACCTCGTCCGGAAGATAGATGTCGTCGGATTCGGCCATGGCCCGCAAAATGGCAATGCGGGTTTCGATCTCCGGGGTCCGGATATCGGCGACCAGCCCCATCTCGAACCGGGTCCGGATGCGCTCTTCGAGACCGTCGATGTCTTTCGGTGCCTGGTCCGAAGTGAGGACGATCATCTTCTTCAGGTTCACCAGCGTGTTGAAGGTGTGGATGAATTCTTCTTCTGACCGGTCCTTGCCGACGATGAACTGGACGTCATCGATCAGCAACAGATCGACATTTTCGCGGTATTTTGCTCGGAAAGCCCCCGGTTGTTTGTGTTGCAGGCTTTCGATGAATTCGTTCACGAACGCTTCCGCTGAAATGAAGTAAGCGCGGATGTGCGGGTTGCGTTTTTTGATGTGATTGGCAATCGCATGGAGCAAATGGGTCTTTCCGACTGCGGGGGGACCGTAAATGAAGAGGGGATTGAACTGGACTGCCGGGTTTTCTGCGGTGGAGAAGGCGGATGCGTAGGCGAACTGATTGGAGGGCCCGACAATATAGTTGTCGAAATTCAAGGTGGAGTCGACGTTATCCTGGATGGGCGCATGTCGCGCATCTCTGGTGGATCCCGGTACCGAAATGCCCGGAATCCTGTCGGATTCTCCTTCTGCCGGAGGGGCGAGGGGATTCAGGTCGGGAAGGGGCGGGGATTCGGCCCTTCCTTCGGTGGTGCCCGGAGCCATCGCATCCCGGCTCACCTCTAGGAAAAGCTCGCAGGATTCCCCGAGGATCTTTCCTGCTGCGGTTTCAATGTCTTGTTTGAAGGTCGATTCGATGAACTTCAGGTAGTAGTTGTTTGGTGCGGTCAGGCATACCCGGACCTTGCCCGGGCCTAAACGCTCGGCTTTTCCCCAACTTAATGCGTCGAGCCAAAACTTCACCGCGTTGGCGTCGGGGTGGTCTTTCAAGATCTGGCTATAGGTGCTGGCCCAGAGGTTCTGCTGATTCATCGAGTAATTCCTGTGAAAATCGGGAGAGAGGAGGGTTAACATGAACTCCGCCCACTGACAATGGCCTGGTGGATAGCTTGGTTGACAAGTCGTGTGTGCTTCTGTACAACTGACGCTCAACAAATTTTGGCCAAAGGAATCTGAAGTATGAAACGCACTTACCAACCTTCCCGTAAAAAGAGAACCAAGACCCACGGTTTCCGCTCCCGCATGGCTACTGCTAACGGACAAAAAGTCCTCAACAAGCGCCGCGCCAAGGGCCGCAAGCGTCTTGTTCCTACCGTCGCTTCGAAGTGATTCTGAAGCCCGATTACGGATGGATTTCCCCAAAACCGCACGGGTCCGCTTTCGCTCCGAATACTTGAAGTTTTTCGAGGGCAGCGAGGTGAAGCGCCTCGGTGTGTGCACTCTTTTCCGCCTTTCCGGGGCAGGCTCCGGAGCGAGACTCGGTATGACCATCAAGGCCCGTGTGAATAGCGTCCAGAGAAACCGTCTCAAGCGGCAGATCCGCGAGAGCTTCCGTTTGAACCGGGTCAGGCTGCCGTTGGCGGATTACAACATCGTGGTGCCGGGCGGAGTTCGCGTGGGCTACAAGACCGCGCGCATCTTGAGGAGCCAACTCGATACGGCTTGGTCCCATGCGAATCCTTTTTGATCTCTATCGCAGAGTGCTGTCTCCGTTCCTTCATTCTTTTTCCAAATTCCTTGGCGGAAATCCCTATTCCGGATGTAAGTTCTACCCCACATGTTCCGAATACAGCGAAGAGGCCTTGCGCAAGCACGGACTCCTGAGAGGCGGATGGAAATCCCTTCTACGGATCTGTCGTTGCCATCCCTTTTCCAAATCAGGAGGCTATGATCCCGTATGAAAACCACACTGCTCGCTCTTGTCATGATCGGTCTGTCCGGAATCACCGCTCGCGCCGATGTTCAAAATCTTATTCTTCCAGGCTCCAAGGTCGTTCTGGACGAAGGCCCCGGTTGGGTCCGTTCCTGGAACTTGAATGAACCTTCCGGAATCGACCTTTCGACAGTCACCGATTCGGCCAATGCTTTTTTGGGAATGAGTTTTTCGGGACAGGATTTCGCCTACCTGATGACCCAGAAGGCGCAGAAGCTATCGGCACTCCCGGACGGTTCTTATGAGTGGCTCCATTCCGATTCCAAAGTGGATTATCGCCGGATCTACCGTGTCGAAGGCGAGACTCTCGTCATTGATGTCCGGATGAAGTTCAAGGAAAAGGCTCCGGAATGGGCCTTTGTGAATCTGGCAAGCCGCGGTCTCAAGAACGAGAACGAGCGGACACGGCAGGAAATGCTCCATTTCACGGACGGAAAGATCGCTCGCGAGACTCTCGATGAGAAGATCAGCCCTTATGAAGTGAAGACTCCGTTGAAGTGGTTCGGTGCCGGTAGCCACTATTTTGTTCTGGCGGTGTTTCCAGAAGGAATCTCAGGCGAAAAGCTCGAAGTGAAGCCTGCTGACACCTGGACGGCCCAATCCTCCCTCCATGTGCCGGTCAAAAACCAGGAGCTGAATGCGCGATTCAAGGTGGCGTTCGCACCGAAGCGGCTCGATGTGCTTCGCGGTATCGACAAGAGCCTGGATACGACACTGAATCTCGGATTTTTCACCATGATCGCGTATCCGATCCTGTGGTTGCTCAAATTCATCTACAAGTTCACGGGCAATTATGGATGGGCCATCATCATTCTGACCTTGATTGTGAAGCTCCTGACTTTCCCGCTCGTGGTGAAGAGCATGAAGGGCATGCGGAAAATGGCTGAATTCCAGCCCAAGATGAAGGCACTCCAGGACAAGTACAAGGACGACAAGGCCCGGCTCAACATGGAAATGATGCAGCTGATGAAGGGCTCCGGATACAATCCGATGGCCGGGTGTCTGCCGATGCTGCTTCAGATGCCGATCTTCTTCGCGCTTTACTCGGTTTTGGATTCGGCCGAAGAATTGTATCGGGCCCCTTTCATTTTCTGGCTTCAGGATCTGTCGGCGAAGGATCCTTTTTGGATCACTCCGGTATTGATGTCGTTGGTGATGTTCCTTCAGCAGAGGCTCACCCCGCCGTCTCCCGGAATGGATCCGGCTCAGCAGAAGATGATGACGTTCATGCCGCTCATCTTCGGCGCCTTCATGTTGACCACACCGGCAGGCTTGTGTGTTTACATGCTGGTGAATGCGATTTTCAGCGTGGCCCAGCAGCAGTACCTGAACAAGAAGTTAGGAGTTCCGGGGCATGCAGCCAACATGGCCAGCAGCTTCTGATCCGACCCAGGCTGATCCATCAGGATACCTTTCCGAGAGGACGATTGCAGCTCCTTGCACCCCTCCCGGAGGGGCGATCGGAGTCTTGAGGGTTTCCGGTGCGGACGCACTCAGGATCGGGGCCGCATTGACGGGCAAGGAGATCGGACGCGAGGATGACCGGAAGGCTCTGTTCTCGAAGCTCAGGCAGGAGTCCGGGCAAGTTCTCGATGAAGCGGTGGTGACTCCGTATTTCGGGCCGAGATCCTATACGGGTGAGGACTCCCTTGAAATTGCTGTCCACGGTAGCCCCCGGATCATGGAGCGTGTGCTCGATGCCGTATTCGCACTCGGTGCCCGCCTGGCTCTGCCGGGTGAGTTTTCTTTCCGTGCGGTGAAGAACGGAAAGATGTCGTTATCGCAGGCCGAGGCGGTCAGGGAGCTGGTGGCTGCCGAGAATGATTTCGCTCTCGAGCTGGCACTCGAGAAACTGTCCGGAAGTCAGCACCGTCTGGTGGCCGGGATTCGTGACCAACTGATGCAATTGTGCGTGCTCTCCGAGCTCGGAATTGATTTTGCCGATCAGGATGTGGACGAGGTGTCTCTTCCCCGTCTGAAGGAGCGACTCAGTGCCCTGAAATCGATGCTCACCGAGCTAGTCGGGAGTTTCGATCGGGGGAGTCGCCTTGCCGAGGGGGTTCCCGTCACGATTTTCGGTTTGCCGAATGCGGGGAAAAGCTCTTTCTTCAACTCCCTTCTGGGCGAAGACCGTTCGATCGTATCACAGGTTGCCGGGACCACTCGCGATGTGGTCCGTGAGCGATTGAATCTGAGGTCGGGCGGTAAAACGGTCACGCTCCGATTGTCGGACACTGCCGGATTGCGTGCGGAGGCGGACCAGATCGAGGCGATCGGAATGGAGCGGACCTTGAAGTCCGCAGTCGAGTCGGACCTTCTCGTGGTCGTGATCGACGGGGCAGAGCCCGGTTGGGAGAGCTTACTTCCTTACTTGTCCCGAATCGATCTCAAATCGAAGGAATGCCTCTTCGTCCTTTCTAAATCCGATTTGATGACGACCTCCGAGCGCGATCGCCTGTCGGTAGAGGTTCGTGCACGATTCGGAGTGGAGGGTTTCTGGGTTTCGAGCGTGACCCACGAAGGAGTGGTTCGCACTGCGGAAGCCCTGGCAGCAGCGGCCACCCGCAAGGTGGGACGCGGGCGAGAAGAGGTGGTCTTGACCCGGATCGAACATGTCCGTGCCGTGGAAGGTGCGATCCGTTGTCTGGACCGTGCCCGCGATGCTGTGGATCTCGTGTTGTTTGCGACCGATGTCCGTCATGGAATGAACGAGCTCGGGCCCCTGATCGGGGAGACGCTCCCTGATGACATCCTCGGGAAGATTTTTTCTGATTTTTGTATCGGTAAATAAAACAAGGAGAATCACATGGAAATTCAATGTGTCGCAGTGATCGGAGCCGGACAGATGGGGCAAGGTATTGCCCAAACAGCAGCTCAATCGGGACTCAGTGTGTGTTTGGCGGATGTGAGCATGGAGGCTGCCCAACGCGGGATTGCCAGGATCAGCGCCCAGCTTTCCAAGCAAGTCGAAAAACAGAAAATGACCGCGACCCAGGCCGATTCCGTGATGGCAAACTTGCGGGCAGTCGCCAGTCTGGCGGATCTCGGTGGTTGTGATCTGATCATTGAGGCGGTCTCGGAAAACCTCGAACTGAAGAAGAAGATCTGGGCCGAGGTCGACCGGGTTGCCAAGCCGGGCGCCTTGTTTGCGTCGAATACCTCATCGATCAGCATCACCGAATTGGCCGCCTCCACCCGACGGCCGGATAGTTTTGCGGGGATGCATTTCATGAATCCGGTTCCTGTGATGAAACTGGTCGAAGGCATCCGTGGCATTCAAACTTCGGATTCCACTTTCCAGACCATTCGTGCCACAGCCGAGAAGATGGGTAAAACCTTTGTCGAAGCGCGGGACATGCCGGGATTTGCAGTGAACCGGATTCTCATGCCCATGATCAACGAGGCGGTCTATGCCCTCTACGAGGGAATCGCCAGTGTCGAGGACATCGATACCGCGATGAAGCTCGGGACCAATCAGCCCATGGGGCCGCTCACACTTGCCGACTTTATTGGGCTCGATACCTGTCTGGCGATCATGGAGGTGTTGCACGAGGGCCTCGGCGACACGAAGTACCGTCCCTGTCCGCTACTCCGGCAGTATGTGACAGCGGGATGGTTCGGTAAGAAGTCCGGAAGGGGATTTTACAAATATGAATGAATCGATGAGTGATTTGATCCAATTGAATCGTTTGGATTCAGGTGTCGTGGAATTGGTGATCAACCGACCCGAAGCCTTGAATGCTCTCAATATTGCGGTACTCCTCGGTCTGAAAACCGCGCTTGAAAAGCTCGCATCAGATCAAACCGTTCGGGTGATCGTCCTCCGGGGCGCCGGTGAAAAGGCGTTTGCTGCGGGTGCCGACATCCGGGAGATGCAGACCATGGGGCGCTCGGATGCGGCGCAGTTTTCCAGGTTGGGTCATTCGGTGTGCCTGCTATTGGAGTCGATGCCCAAAGTGACCGTGGCTGCTGTTCAAGGGTTCGCGCTCGGAGGCGGAACCGAGCTTGCCCTTGCGTGTGACTTCATCCTGGCTTCGGAGAAGGCTCAGTTCGGTCTACCTGAGGTGGGTCTGGGTGTCATTCCCGGTTTTGGTGGAACCATCCGACTCGCACGCGCCGTGGGCCTGACTCGCGCCAAGGAGTTGGTGTTCAGTGGCGAACGCTTCGGTTCGGCTGAGGCGGCTCAGCTCGGGTTGATCCGGAAGGTTCTGCCCCAAGACGGTTTCTTTGACGAGGTCCGGAAGCAGGCCGCAAAAATTGCACGTAATTCTCTCCCGGCTGTCTGGGCCGCAAAAGGCCTGATGAACGAGTTCGAGGAATCCTCAGGTGTTTATCCGAAAGTGGATGCCGAGATTCACCGCTTCTCGTCCCTGTTCGGTACGCCTGATCAGAAGGAAGGCATGGGGGCCTTTTCTGAAAAGCGCGCCGCAAAGTTCGTGGGACTTTGAAAATAACGCCCCCTGTGGTTTGATCACCCGAAAGGAAAGATTATGGACTATTCGAAATCCTGGCCCGGTCTGGATGATTCCCAAAAAATGCTGATGGACTCGATCCACCAGTTTGCGAGCGAAGTGGTCGCACCTCAGGCGGCCCATCACGACGAGACCGGTGAATTCCCCGTCGAGATCGTGAAACAGATGGCCGAGATGGGACTCATGGGGATGATGGTTCCCGAGAAGTGGAACGGGGCCGGTCTTTCTTCCGTCGACTATGCAATGGCGATGGAGTCGATTTCTGCGGCTTGCGCATCGAGTGGTGTGATCATGTCGGTGAACAACTCACTCGTTTGTTATCCGATCGATGCCTACGGGAACGATGTGCAAAAGGAACGCTTTTTGAAACCTTTGGCTGCAGGCCAGAAGCTCGGGTGTTTCGCACTTTCTGAGCCAGGACACGGCTCGGATCCTGCCGGACTCAAGTGCCGTGCCGAAAGAGTGCCGGGGGGTTACAAGATCAACGGTTCCAAGAACTGGATCACCAACGGACGCGAGGCGGACTACTGCATCCTTTTCGCCACGATCAACCCCGAGCTCAAGCACAAGGGCATTTGTGCCTTCGTGGTGGACACCAAGAGCCAAGGGTTCAGCGTGAACAAGCTCGAGAACAAGCTCGGCATCACCGCGTCCTCGACCGCAACCTTGTTCTTTGATGATTGTTTCGTTCCCGAGGATTGTCTTCTCGGAAAAGAGGGCGATGGGTTCAAGATTGCTATGAGCACGCTGGATGGCGGCCGCATCGGTATCGCCTCCCAGGCGCTCGGGATTGCCACTTGCGCGGTAGAGGCTTCTAAAAAGTTCGCCATGGAGCGCGAGCAGTTTGGTGCTCCGATTGCGAAGCTCCAGGCCATCCAGTTTTATATCGCTGAGATGACCACGCGGCTCCAAGGTGCGCGTCTGTTGACTTGGTTCGCAGCCCAACGCAAGGATCAGGGCCTGCCCTTCACGCGTGAGGCAGCGATGGCCAAGCTCGCCGCGGCTGATGCTGCCATGTGGATCACCACCAAGGCTATCCAGGTTCACGGTGGATATGGATACACCAAGGAATATGTGGTGGAGCGTAACTTCCGTGATGCCAAGATCACCGAGATTTACGAGGGCACGAGTGAGATTCAAAAGCTCGTGATCGCAGCCCAGGAGCTCGCCAAGCGCTGAGCCCGGGCGGGGTCATTTGCTGATGAGACCGATGAGTTCACCCGGATTCAGGGCGAGGGTTTTTCTGAACCTTTCGAATCCGTAGGGATCCTTTCGCCCGAGGGCGTCGAGGGTGCCGATGTAGGCCATGTAGAGGTCCCGATACCTGTATTCCCAGCCCGGTTCGACTACCAAGGTTCCGTTCTGGGTTTGGCGAGCTGTCGGTTTCAGTGGCAAAAGAACGGTTTTCAGGTAGCTGTTCCGTCCGTGTGCCTGTTTGTAGATGAGTGACATCAGCGTCGGCAACGCACGGATCACTCGAGGCACGAGGTGGGAATCTCCCGGATTCTTCTGTTCCATCGATTTCCCGAGATGAACCAGGTGCCGGGTGAGGATCCTCGGAAGGTAATAGTAATAGAGTTTGTCGTTGAAGTTCGACTTCAATGGTTCGACTGGTTCCGGATAGGCTTCAACTTCCTGAAGCACCGATTCCGGGTCGTTGGTGCGGATCATTTTCAAGATCTCTTCGAGGTCGTTCACCACCGTTTCACGGATGCCCCAAGCAGGGGCTTTTTCACGGATGAGAATCAGATGAAGGGGGCGATCGGGTCTGTCCGGACTGTAGGAGTTGTCCTGGAAAAGGGTGGCCATCGCATCGGCTGCCAGGTCGACGGATCCATAGGCTTCAACGCAAGACCGGAAAAGCGGGAATGCACTTCTCCGGACCGGCAAGGACCGGTAGTCTTCCAGATCGGTTCTCAGGCGCTTTAAAAGATCCGCCGTTCTCGGGTGCCTGAGGATTCTTCTGGTGTCGTGACTCACAAAAAGCAGGCCGCGGGACTTCTCGTTTCTTTCCGAATCGAGGGCTTCGACGAGCGCATCAGAGAGGTCTGAGCAAATGGATCCGAGACGGCCACGCTGATCCGGATTCACACGGATGAAGTTTGAGCAGCGGGCGCTCAGTGAGGTTTTGAGAACCCGTGTGGCGAGTTGACCCTTCCAATCGAAGGCTTGGGCGTTGGCCACGGAGAGGCAGTGCGCGACGAGTGCGGGGAGGATCAGCGAGCGAAGCAAAGGGTGTCCTCGAAGGCGATCAGGTTCGCAGGCAAGCCGTGTCGTTCGCCCGCGGTTCGTGCATCCATTTTCAGAATGGGGCGGGCCTGGATTCCGTTCGGACCTGCCGCGATGAAACTGGCATTTCCCGAGGAGTCTGTCACTGCAACGGCCTCGAGCCTTCCAAAGGGGAGGGTGGCGGGACGGTAGTTTCCTTCCCATCCTGCCCGAGTGATGCGGAACTTTGAAAGCGGTGAGTATCCCAGGTCGGCTCCCGGTCCCGTGGCGCTCCGGGTGAGTTCTATTTCAGTGAATCCGGAGTAACGGATGTTGCGGGTCTCGTTCGATGGATTCAGGAGGGCGTTTGCCCCTTGGATGCAGCGAAGATTACGAATGTTGATTCCATCCGGATTCAATCCCGCATGGTTTCGCAAACGACTCATGTCTCGGAGGATGGCCATGACATTCACCGATTTGAAAGTGGAGAGAGCTTCGATGGATACTCGACGGGTATTCCCGGTTTCCAATTCCAGCAAAACCACCTCAGCAGTTTCGGGCCGGAGGGAGGTGATTTGATGGAGGGAGCCCGATGAGTCGATCAGGAAGTTGGCCTCGATGGCGCCGTTTTGGGCCGCAGGGCTTCCTTTCAACGAGAGGAATAGTTCCTCGATGGTGCGCGCCCGGATCTTCTGTCGGATTGGACCGGCGGCAATCCTCTTGCAACTCCCTTCGGCGCGGGTCCTTTTTGAAATTCCGAAAGTGGTCTCGGCCCCGTCGATCAACAAGGTCTTGATGGTCAAAGTGGTCGGGTTGAGAGTCATGCGCAACTCACGGGTCCAGTCTTGCGCGCCAATCCCGTACCACGGGTCTCCGCCCGCATGATACCGGGTGACGTGCGACAGGATGACATTGGATTTCTTTTTTTCGGAGCTCAGCTCCTGGGGGCCTGAGTCTGACAGTAAAGTCCAGATATCTCCTTCAGACTTGAGGCACAAGGGCCGCCCGGCCTGGCAAGAAAGCAGTGAGGGGCTCCCGTTCAGGCCCGCACGCTGGTAGGCGTCTGCAATTCTTGCTTTCAGATCGAAGGGGGTAGGATGGCGATCGTACTCTTGCGCCTCAGAATTCTTGAAAAGAAAGTCCTGAGTCGACCGGTCGCAGGCCTCGTCGGCCAGTGCCAAGGGAGAGAGGAGGATTCCGGTCAATAGGGCGAGGGTAGAGCTTTTCATGCGCGGGAGCCTACCACATCAGACGCTGCGCGTCAAGTCCTTTCTGTTTGGTGCTCCCGTTGATTGGGGGGGGCTTGTCGGCTATGATCCGGGCATGGCAAACGACCCAGGAAAAATCGAAGGCTTGCAGAGTGCGTGGCAAAAAAGGCTGGTGGATTCTCTCAAAAAGGTCCCCGAGCGCCCGGTTCGCTTCACGACTTGGAGTGATCTCGAGGTTCCGCTCCTGTGTACCCCGAATGATCTCGACCGGATCGGTTTTGATTTCGAAAAGGATCTCGGGTTCCCGGGAGAGTATCCCTTCACCCGCGGGGTTCAGCACAATATGTATCGAGGGAAGCTCTGGACCATGCGGCAGTTCGCCGGGTTCTCTTCGCCCGAAGAAACCAATCAACGCTTCAAGTTGCTGCTCGGGAAGGGACAGACCGGACTTTCTACGGCCTTCGATATGCCCACTCTGATGGGGTACGATTGCGATTCGCCGATGTCGCTCGGCGAGGTGGGCAAGTGCGGAGTTTCGGTTTCTTCCCTGGAGGACATGGAAACCCTGTTCGACGGGATTCCTTTGGATGAAGTGACCACTTCGATGACCATCAACGGTCCGGCCATCGTGATCCTCGCCATGTATTATGTGATGGCTGAAAAACGCGGAATTCCCCCTGAAAAAGTAAGGGGGACACTGCAGAACGATATTTTGAAAGAATACATCGCCCAGAAAGAGTGGTTGTTCCCGATTGCTCCGGCAGTGAAGTGTGTGATCGACACCATCGAGTACGGGACTCGGCATTACCCGAATTGGAACACCGTTTCGATCTCCGGTTACCACATCCGCGAAGCCGGCGCGACTGCCGTGCAGGAATTGGCATTCACGATCGCGGACGGCATGGCCTACGTGGAGGAGTCTTTGAAGCGCGGTCTTCAGGTCGATGAGTTCGCTCCCCGTTTGTCCTTCTTCTTCGATGTGCACAATGATTTTTTTGAAGAAATTGCCAAGTTCCGAGCCGCCCGGAGGATTTGGGCGAAGTTGATGAAAGAGCGCTACGGCGCGAAGTCACCGAAATCCTGGATGCTCCGGACCCATGCCCAGACTGCAGGGGTGTCTCTCACGGCTCAGCAGCCGATGAACAACGTCGTGCGCGTGGCCATTCAGGCCATGGCGGGCGTTCTCGGCGGCGTGAACTCGCTTCACACCAACTCGATGGATGAGACCCTTTCGCTTCCGACCGACGAGGCCGTGTTGGTGGCACTCCGGACTCAGCAAGTGCTGGCTGAGGAGAGCGGGGTGGCCAATTTCGCCGATCCACTCGGGGGGTCGTATCTGGTCGAGTACCTCACCCACCAGGTGGAGTCTGCAGCATGGGAATACATTAACAAGATCGATGAGTTGGGAGGAATGGTCGCCGCGGTCGAGACCGGTTATCCGCAGGCCGAGATCGGAAACAGCGCCTACCACTTTCAGCGTCAGCTGGAAAAAAAGGAAAAAGTCATGGTGGGTGTGAACCGCTACACGATGGACGAGAAGAAGCGGGCGATCGAGACTCTGTATATCGATCGAGCGGTCGAGGGTCGGCAGGCTCAGAAACTGAAAGCGTTGAAGGCTCGCCGGGATGGCGCCAAGGTTCAGGCTTCCCTGGACGGGGTCCGGCAGGCTGCCCAGAAGGGCGAGAATCTGATGCCTTCCATCATGGAGGCTGTGCGGGACTGGGCGACGCTTCAAGAGGTTTGTGATACGCTCCGTTCCGTATACGGCGTTTACCGTGAAGACGGAAAATTCTAATCGTATCCATTATTTAAACTATTTTAGTTGAGGAAATCCATGTTTCAAGTCAATCCAGCGCGTAACCGGATTAGGGTGTTGATTGCCAAGCCGGGGCTCGACGGTCACGATCGGGGTGCCAAGGTGATTGCCAGGGCGCTTCGCGATGCCGGGTTCGAGGTGGTTTATACCGGCTTGCACCAAACTCCTGAAATGATTGTTCAGGCTGCGATCCAGGAAGATGTGCATGTGGTCGGGATCAGTGTGTTGTCGGGGGCTCACAATGCATTGGTTCCTGAGGTGATTCAGGGCGTGAGGTCCGCCGGCCTGAACGATGTGTTGTTTTTGGTGGGCGGGATCATTCCCGAAGAGGACTTTGATGGACTGAAGCAGGCCGGATGCCAGATGGTGTTCACTCCCGGCACTTCTCTCGAAGAAATCATCAATTATATCGACAAAAACGCTCCGGCGCGCTAAAGTCCGCCGCCTGATGCGTCACTACGATGTTCTGGTTATTGGAGGCGGCCACGCAGGGTGCGAGGCCGCTCATGCTGCTGCGAAGCTCGGTGCCCGCACCGCCATGCTCACTTTGGATCGCACCAAGATCGGTGCGATGTCTTGTAATCCCGCGATTGGGGGACTGGCCAAGGGTCAGCTGGTCAAGGAAGTCGATGCCTTGGGCGGGGTCATGGGACGGATCACCGATCTGGCCACCATCCAGTTCCGTCGGCTGAATTCCAGCAAGGGGCCGGCCGTTCGCTCCTCGCGAGCCCAGTGTGACAAGAATCGTTACGCCCGGTTCATGCAGGAGCTATTAAGTTCCGTTCCCGGGCTTGATTTGCTGGAGGGAGAGGTCACCGGATTGGTGGTCGAGGCGGGTCGGGTCGTGGGCGTCCGGGCCGGTTCGGATGAGATTCGGGCCACGAGCGTGGTGATCACCTCGGGAACCTTTTTGCGAGCCATCATGCATCGAGGGACGGTTCAGGAGGAGGGGGGGCGTCTGGGCGACAAGTCAGCGAACAGTTTGAGTTCGGACCTCGTTTCGCTCGGCCTGCGCTTGCGGCGCTTGAAGACCGGAACTCCGCCCCGGCTTCACAAGGATTCGATTGATTGGGCCCAGACCATCCCTCAGCCGGGGGATGAGCGACTGATTCCTTTTTCGTTTTATCATCGCCCTGATCCTTACCCGTTTCTGCCACAGGTGCCCTGTTTTTTGACCTATACCAATGCCCGCACTCACGAAATCATCGAGAAGAACCTCGGGAAGAGTGCGATGTACAGCGGTGCGATCACCGGCATCGGGCCACGTTATTGTCCTTCGATTGAAGATAAGATCAGTCGTTTCCGCGATAAGGACCGGCATCAATTGTTTTTGGAGCCCGAGGGGCTCGATGTGGATGAGATTTACGTGAACGGGATTTCGACCTCCTTGCCCACCGAGGTTCAGGAGGAATTTGTTTCCACCATCCCCGGACTCGAAAATGCGAAGTTCATCCGCTATGCCTATGCGGTGGAATACGATGCCCTCGACGCCCGACAGTTAAGAGCCACGCTCGAGTGCAAGGATGTCCCCGGTTTGTTTTTTGCGGGACAGGTGAACGGCACCTCCGGTTATGAGGAGGCGGCAGGCCAGGGGTTGGTAGCGGGGATCAATGCCGCCCACAACGCGCTGGGTCGCGAACCCTGGGTGATCAGCCGCCTCGATGGGTATATCGGAGTGATGATCGATGATTTGATTCTGAAGGGTTCGGATGAGCCCTACCGGATGTTTACCTCGAGGGCGGAGTACCGATTGCTGCAGCGCGAAGACAATGCCGATCTCCGGTTGAGCCCGAAGGGGATTGAAATCGGTCTTTTATCCGGGGCGGCAGCGCAGTGTTTCCAGGAGAAGCAGGCGAATGTGCTTTCTTTGATGAGTGAGCTGCAGGGGTATTACTTTTATCCGAATCCGACCACGCTCGAGCGCTTTGAGCGTTTGGGTCTCGCCCCCATCAAAGATCGGATCAGTGCTGAGGCTCTTCTCCGGAGGCCAGAGGTGGGCTTTCCTGAGTTGAATAACCTCGGTTACTCAAGCCTGAACACTCAACCTGAAGTTCAGGAGCAGGTGGAGATTCAGGTCCGGTATCGTGGTTATATCGAGAATGACCTGAAGCTCTTGGAAGGGGTTCGAAGTGCCGAGGGCATGTCGATTCCAGGGAGTTTGGATTATGACACCGTGGCGGGTCTTTCGAACGAGATCAAGGGGCGCCTGAAAGAAGTCCGGCCGGAGAATATCGGGCAGGCTTCGCGGATCCAGGGGGTCACTCCCGCCGCTGTCGCGAATTTGATGATTTATCTTAAGAACCGCCGGCGCGGGCCGATCAGTGGGGGAAAGGCACCCCATGATTCCTTCTCAGGCTGATTTTTTACGAGAGATTCACTCCAGCGAGCTTCCGCTTGATGAAAAGCAGGCGCAGATGGCTGCAGAGTTCGCGCATATCCTTCACCGGGAGAATGAAGAACAGAATTTGACCCGGATCCTGGGGGCGAAGGAGTTTGTTGACGGTCATTTGCGTGACGCCGTTGAGCTTTTGGGATCCCCCACTTTGGGAAGGCGGATTCTTGACGTGGGTTCTGGCTCCGGAGTTCCCGGTCTCTTGGCCGCGGCACTGTGTGTAGAATCGGATCGTGTTTGGTTTTTGACCGAGAGTGAAAAATCAAAGTCCGATTACCTGGGCCGAGCCGCCCAGGAGCTAGGCCTTCAGAGGGTGGCCGTCTTGGGCAAGCGCACGGAGGAGGTGATTGATCTCGTGAAGCCGGATACGGTCATTGCTCGCGCGGTGGGCCCGGTGGAGAGGATCGCCGCTTGGATTTGGAATTGTTCCACGTGGAACAACCTCATTCTCTTCAAGAGCAAGGGTTGGGAGCAGGAGTGGAAAGAGGCCCAGACCACCCGATTCGGCAAAAAATTGACGGTTATCCACACCCATGAATATTCCTTCGAGGATAAAAAGAGGCTCCTGATTAGCCTGAAAAGAAAATCAGGATGATTAATCTTTTTAGTTGATATTCAGACTAATCAGGATAATCTGTCTCCAACAACAGATTTAGGAATTGCAGATTTGTTCTCCGCCGCAACCACACACACAGCGATTGAACAATCTGAAAAGGGGGAAATAACGCACCTGGCTGCGATTCCCCCTTTTTTATTTTTTTGACTTGAGGTATTCATTCGGCCGGAAGTCATCAAAGCCGGAGGGCGGGTTTCATGGGAAAAATCATCGCAATAGTGAACCAAAAGGGCGGAGTGGGAAAGACCACCACCACCGTCAACCTTGCCGCATCGCTTTCTCTGGCGGATCAGAAGGTGCTGTTGGTTGATTTCGACCCCCAGGGGAATGCCTCTTCGGCGGTCGGCCTCGCACCCTCATTGGGTGGAGACCAGGCCACCATCTACCAAGCGCTTCTTGGTGAGGTTGCGATCTCCCAGGTGATTATCGAAACCGGCATCGATCATTTGTCTCTCGCTCCGGCAAACCCGCATTTGGCAGGCGCCGAAATTGAACTCGTCGGTGCTTTTGCGCGGGAGGGTAAACTTCGTGCGGCACTCTCCGAAATCAAGCACCGCTATGACTACATTTTTATCGACTGCCCGCCGACGCTCGGCCTTCTTACGGTCAATGCGCTCACCGCCGCAGATTCGGTGATTGTTCCACTGCAAGCCGAGTACTTCGCGCTCGAGGGGTTGGGGCAGTTGATGACCACGATCGACCTCATCAAGCAAAGTGTGAACCCTGCTCTGGCGATTGAGGGAATTGCTTTGACCATGTTCAATGGTCAATTGAAGTTGAGCCATGAGATTGAAAACGAGGTCCGTCAGCATTTCGGTGAGAAGGTTTTCAAGACGGTGATCCCTCGCAATATCAAGCTGAGCGAGTGCACCTCATTTGGGAAACCCATCGTGCTTTATGATGTCAATTCGAAGGGGTGTGTGGCCTATCTGGATCTCGCACGCGAGCTTTTAGAAAACACCAGAAGGGCCAGACAGGAACAGAAGTCCTCTGCCACCAGTCGTTCACCAGAAATCGGAGCATAAACTATGAGCACTCTTCAGCCGAACAAATCAGTATTGGGAAAAGGTCTCGCATCATTGTTGCCCCAGGCTACGCAGGAGTCTTCGGGGGCGCAGCTCAACACCTCCGCTCTGGGCCGGCCCATGGTCAATCCTGGAGAGCAGCCCGGCCTGAATCGCGACCGCCATCCCGGAATCGCCGTTCTCGATATCAATGAAATTCGGGCAAACGAGTTCCAGCCCCGGCGTGAATTCGACCAGGGGGCGCTCGAGGAGTTGGCCCAGTCGATTCGCGAGAACGGACTGATTCAGCCACTCGTGGTCCGCAAAACCGGAGAAGGCTACGAGCTCATCGCGGGTGAGCGACGTCTCCGAGCCAGTAAGATTGCCGGCCTGAAGATGGTTCCCGTGGTCATTAGGAAGAGCACCGACCGGGAGTCATTGGAGTTGGCCATTGTCGAAAACATCCAGCGCGAGGATCTGAATTGTGTGGATGAGGGCCTTGCTTACTTCCAGCTGATGCAGGAGTTTCAGTTGTCGCAAGAAGAGCTGGCCAAAAGAATGGGCAAAGACCGGGCGACCATTGCCAATGCACTGCGGGTGTTGAAGTTGTCCGACACCATTTTGGTGGAGCTCAAAAAAGGAAACCTTTCCAGGGGTCACGCAAAAGCGCTTTTGTCGGTCGAGGATGCGGCCGAGCGCGACCGCCTCGCAAAAGAGATCCTGGAAATGGGTATGAGTGTCCGTCAGGCAGAAAAGGCGGCCCAGGAAAAAAAGGCCCAGGCCACCAAGTCGGCGCCCCAGGCGGGCCCCTCTGCCCCGGCGACCAAAATCGACCCCGAGCTGATGAAGCTGACCCAGGACTTGACCCGCCGCTACATGTCGAAGGTCGAGATCAAGGGCACCAAAAAATCGGGACAAGTCGTCATCCGCTATTCTTCCAAGGATGAGTTGGCTCGGATCTTCGGTCAATTGATGGGTGAGTGAAATGAATTACCGCTTAGACAGCTTTCCATCGCCCGAAGTCGTCTCCACCCAAATCACGGGTGTTCTCGAATCTGCAGTCGAATTCCGGGGTAACCTCGCCTACAGCGGGTGCTTTCATGTGAATGGTGTGGTTCACGGAAAAATCAGCACTCCGGACATGCTGGTGGTGGGCGAAACCGGGCGGGTCACCGGGGAAATCTCGGCGGGCGTGGTGATCATATTTGGAAAGGTCGAGGCCATCATCCAAGCCAAGCACCGCGTCGAAATCCGGAAGCCCGCGGTGTTCAAGGGAGAGATGAGTACTCCCAGCCTGAAGGTGGAAGAAGGCGTCATCTTCGAAGGCACCAACAAAATGCTATAACTCCCTTGACCGGATTTCTGGCTGCGTGTTAGCACATGGGTCAACCCAAAAACCGACGCGCAATTCAAAAAGCTCAATCAAAAAGGGCGGATAGACATGAGCCAGATCCTCGAGCAACTGGAGATCAATCAAACCTTCTTCATTCAGTTCATTCTGTTCGGAGTGTTTTTCTTCGTCCTCTCCGAACTTTATTTGAAGCCGTTCCAGAAACTGATTGAGAGGCGCCAACAGAAACTCACGGATGACCTGCAGGGGTCGGCTGAACTTCTGAAGAGTGTCGAGGGTAAGCTCGTTGAATATGAAAAGGCGCTGGCTCAAGCGCGCGCTGAGGCGGCTAAAAACTATGAGTCTTTACTTGCAGAGGTCCGGGCTCGAGAAGAGGCCGAGATTTCAAAAGTAAAAGATCAGGTGAAAAGAGAATACCTCGAGGCGAACAGGGCGTTGCAGGCCGAGCGCACCAAAGTGGAAGCCGAGCTCAATGCTCAGGTGGAAGCGCTTTCGGACTCGATGGTGAAAAAAATATTAGCGGGGAATTGAATTCATGTTGAAACTCATCTTGCCGGCCATCCATTTTTTCGGCCTCATCGGATTCATCATCTACAAGGCGAGGAGTCCGTTCTTCCAGTTCATGAAGGACAGGCAGCGCGATATTTCCGAGGGGCTCAATCGCTCCAAGACCCAAGCGAATGCCGCGGCTAAGATGAAAAAAGAAATCGAAGCCAAGTGGGCGACACTCGAAGGCGAAAAAGCAATGATCGCCAAAGAGTGGGAAGACAAGCGCCTGAGTCAGGCGCAGGTGGTTCAGGAGTCGGCAGTCAGGGTGGTCGCTCAAACCCGTCGCGAGGCAGAACAGAATCGCGTCGCACTTGAGGCGGGAGTGGCGGCAGAGGCTCTCGGCGATTTCAAGCGGGCGGTACTGGTGCGGGCCATGGAGAAGATCCAAAAGTCCCTGACCCCGGAAGTCCAGGCGCGCCTCCAAAAACAGTTTTTAAATGAGATCTCCGGTGGAGGTGCACGATGAAGGCGGTCAGACTTTACGCTCAGGTGCTGGTCGATGTGGCTCTTGCTCCCCAGTCCGGAATCGACCTCGGGCGGGTGATTCGCGAGTTGACCACTTTTTCGGCTTCCTTCGGCGAGTCTGAAGTTGCCAAGAAGGTGTTTGAAAATCCGGCCATCAGCGAAGACGAGCGCCAAAAGGCCCTGAAGGCGCTGACATCCAAATTCGATTTGGGTGCCACGTCAGATCGGTTTTTGAATATTCTTTTGCGTCGCGGACGGTTGAATCTTCTGGCCGAGATCATTCGCGAGGTCGAGTGGATCGAGATCGAGAAGCGTGGCGGAGTCATGGGCGAAGTGGTGACCGCTGTGACCCTCGAGCCCGAAACTTTGAACGGAATCGCGGAGGCACTTGGAAAGCGGTTGAATAAGCCCGTCCAGCTCAAGCAAAAAACCGACCCGGCACTGATCGCGGGAATGCGCGTGACGGTCGGAGGGATCACCTACGACGGATCGGTGAAGGGCAAGTTGGACAAGTGGTCCGGATTGAATTGAAAAACTTTTTTGAATTGAACTTTAGGAGAAAAAAATGAGCCTGAAAGCAAATGAGATCGCAGAAGTACTGAAAAGCCAGCTGGCTAACCTCGACAGCAAGCTGGATGTGTCCGAAACCGGCACCGTCCTTGCCGTGGGTGATGGCGTTGCAAAAATTTACGGCCTCGAAAAAGCCATGGCCGGAGAGCTGGTTGACTTCGGTAGCGGAGTGAGCGGAATGGTTCTGAACCTCGAAGAGATGGCTGTCGGTGTGGCGATCCTCGGTGACGAAACGCTCATCAAAGAGGGTGCGACGGTGAAGCGTACCGGAAAAATCGTTCAGGTTCCGGTCGGAAAGGAACTCCTCGGCCGCGTGGTGAACTCCCTCGGTCAGCCGGTGGATGGATTGGGTGAAATCAAGGCTTCCAAATTCAGCCGCGTTGAAGTGAAGGCTCCCGGAATCATCGAACGGAAGTCGGTCCATGAGCCGCTTCAAACCGGCCTGAAGGCAATCGATGCCATGATTCCAATCGGCCGCGGACAGCGTGAGTTGATCATCGGCGACCGCCAGACCGGGAAGACCGCGATCGCGATCGACACCATTATCAATCAAAAAGGCAAAGACGTATTCTGTATTTACGTTGCCATCGGGCAAAAGCAATCCACTGTTGCCCAGGTGGTGGACCGCCTCAAGAAATCCGGTGCAATGGATTACACCATTGTGGTCGCAGCAAACGCTTCCGAGCAGGCTCCGCTCCAGTTCCTGGCCCCTTACACCGGCGTCACCATGGGCGAGTATTTCCGTGACAACGGCATGCACGCTTTGATCGTGTACGATGACTTGACCAAACAAGCCCAGGCGTACCGCCAGCTGTCCCTCCTGCTCCGTCGTCCTCCGGGACGCGAAGCCTATCCGGGCGACGTGTTCTATCTCCACTCCCGCTTGCTCGAGCGCGCAGCTAAGCTTTCCGACAAGCTCGGTGCGGGCAGCTTGACCGCTCTTCCGATCATTGAAACCCAAGCGGGTGACGTTTCGGGTTACATTCCGACCAACGTGATCTCGATCACCGACGGGCAGATCTTCCTTGAGAGTGATTTGTTTTACAGCGGTGTCCGCCCGGCCGTGAACGTCGGTCTCTCCGTTTCGCGTGTGGGCGGTGCGGCCCAGATCAAGGCGATGAAGCAAGTGGCCGGAACCCTCCGGATCGATCTCGCGCAGTATCGCGAGAAGGCGGCATTTGCTCAGTTCGGTTCGGACCTTGACCCTGCCACCCAGCGCCAGTTGGCCCGCGGTCAGCGACTGGTCGAAATCCTGAAGCAGGCTCAGTATCAGCCCCAGCAGGTTGAGCAGCAGATCCTGATCATTTTTGCAGGCGTCAACGGCTTCCTCGACAACACCCCGACCCACCGTCTGGGTGCCTATGAGACGCAACTCAAGGACTACCTTGCCAAGAACCACGCCGATATCGCAGAAACCATCGTGACTAAAAAAGCGATCGATGATGCGACCAAGGCCAAGCTCATGGATGCCCTCAAGGCCTTCGAGAAGGTGTTTGCCTAATGCCAAGTATCAAGGACCTGAAAAGCAGAATCGGGTCGACCAAGAACACCCAGCAGACTACCAAAGCCATGAAGATGGTTTCGGCTGCGAAACTCCGCCGTGCCACGGAAGCGATCATGAGTCAGCGTCCGTACGCGAAAGAGATCGCCAGGATGATGGGTGTGCTTGCGGCCCAGGGTGCGGGACCCACTGAGCGTACGTCAGCCAAGCCGGTCACGCTTTTGGTGGCCTTCAGTTCCGATCGCGGGCTCTGCGGCGGCTACAACGGATCGGTGATCCGCGCCACCTTGAACTGTCTCGGACAGAAGGCGGCGGAAGGCAAAGCGGTCAAGTGCGTGTTTGTCGGCAAGAAGGCTTTCGAGGGGGTCAAAATCCGCTCGAAGGTGGATCTCGCTCACTACGAGGAATTCGGCGCCAAGATCTCTTTCCGCAAAGCCGGAGAGCTGTCCAAGAAGATCCTTCCCCTCTTCGAATCCGGAGAGGTCGATGAAGTGATCTTCATTTACAACGAATTCAAGAATGCGATCAGCCAGGTGATTCGCACCGATTCGGTGCTTCCACTCGCGCTTGAGGACGGGAGCGCGGATCCGAAGTCGGATCTGCTGATCCTCGAACCCTCCAGGCAGGAGTTGTTCGAGTCCTTGTCTTCGAAGTATTTTGTCATCCAGATTTTTAAGGCTCTACTCGAAGCCCAGGCTTCGGAGCACGGCTCCCGGATGAGCGCGATGGAGAACGCGACCAAGAATGCCGGAGACATGATCCGGAAGCTCACCCTCCAGTACAACAAACAACGCCAGGCGGCGATCACCAAGGAACTCCTCGAGATCATCGCCGGAAGCGAATCGGCCAAAACCCAAGCTTAACCTTTAAGGAGAAACGAAGATGTCAGCAAGCGCAGGACTTCAAAACACAGGAAAGATCAAAGCGATCATCGGGCCCGTCGTGGACGTGGAATTCCCGGCCGGAAAAATCCCCGCGATTTATCAAGCGGTCCGGGTGACCAACAAAACCAACAGCGATCAGGAGTGGAACCTTGTTCTCGAAGTTGCCCAGCACTTGGGTGACAATACCGTCCGTTGTATCGCGATGGACGCCACCGACGGTCTGACCCGCGGTCAGCCCGCTCTCGATACCGGTGATCAGATCATGATGCCAGTGGGTCCTGAGACTCTCGGGAGGATTCTGAACGTGGTGGGTGAGCCGGTGGACGAAGCCGGTAAAGTCGGTGCCAAGAAGCACTGGGGGATCCACCGCGCAGCTCCAGCCTTCAAAGAGCAGTCCACTGCAGTCCAGCCATTTTACACCGGCATCAAAGTGGTCGACTTGATCGCTCCCTATGCCAAGGGCGGTAAGATCGGTCTCTTCGGTGGTGCGGGCGTCGGCAAGACCGTTCTCATCATGGAGTTGATCAACAACATCGCCACCCAGCACGGCGGTTATTCCGTGTTCGCCGGCGTTGGCGAGCGGACCCGCGAAGGGAACGACCTGTTCATGGAAATGAGCGAGTCCGGGGTCATCAAGAAGACCTCTCTTGTATACGGCCAGATGAACGAACCACCCGGAGCCCGTGCTCGCGTGGCCCTGTCGGCTCTGACGATCGCCGAATATTTCCGTGACGAAGAGAACCGCGACGTTCTCCTCTTCGTCGACAACATCTTCCGCTTCACCCAAGCGGGCTCCGAAGTGTCGGCACTTCTCGGCCGGATTCCTTCGGCCGTGGGTTATCAACCGACCCTCGCCACCGAAATGGGTGAGCTGCAAGAGCGGATCACCTCCACCTCCAAGGGATCGATCACCTCGATTCAAGCCGTGTACGTTCCTGCGGACGATTACACCGATCCGGCTCCTGCAACCACTTTCTCGCACTTGGATGCGACCACCAACCTGAGCCGTCAGATCGCCGAAATGGCGATCTTCCCGGCCGTGGATCCACTCGCGTCGACTTCTCGCGTGCTCGATCCGCAAATCGTTGGCGAAGCCCACTACAAAGTGGCCCGCCAGGTCCAGGGGATCCTCCAGCGTTACAAGGAACTCCAGGACATCATCGCGATTCTCGGGATGGATGAATTGTCTGAAGATGACAAGAAGACTGTCAGCCGCGCACGTAAGATCCAGCGCTTCCTTTCCCAGCCGATGTTCGTCGCCGAACAGTTCACCGGTCTGAAAGGGAAGTTCGTGAAGATCGAAGACACCATCCGTGGCTTCCGTGAGATCGCAGAAGGTGCCCACGACAACCTGCCCGAGCAGGCGTTCTACATGGTGGGAACCATCGAAGAAGCGGTTGAAAAGGCAAAAACCCTCGTCTGAGGAAGGGCTGAATCATGCAGACTTTCAGTTTGAGCATTTTCGCACCCGAGCGCCGTCTCACACAGGATGAGCAGGTGAAGTCTCTCATCCTCACCACGGCCAAGGGCGAGGTCGAGATCCTTCCCGGCCATGCCGACATGATCTCCCGCCTCGACACCGGTCGATTCACCTATGTTGCCGACGGCAAGCCAGCGGTGACGGGAGTGATTTCCAGTGGGTTTGTGAATGTCGAGAACGGTAAGGTCAAGGTGATCGCCGAGACCCTCGAGCTTCCGCATGAGATTGACAAATCGCGTGCCCGTGCCGCACAGGCCAAGGCCGAGAAGATGCTCAGTGATGCTTCGCTCGACGAGCATAGCTTCAAGAAGTACCAGCTCAAGCTTCAGAGATCGATCATCCGTCAATCGATTGGCGGTTGAATCACGCAACAAAGATGAATCTCAAGGGCCTCGGGGGTCCCCGGGGCCCTTTTCTTTCTTATTGTCAGCCCTTGCGCTTTGTCCCATACTGGGAACATCGCGATCCGACATAGGATGTCGGAAAAAAAATGAAATGAACGGAATCGTTTCCGAGGAAGCATCACGCAGTATCTCCAGAGTGTCGCAGTGGGTCTCCATCGGTGGAGTCCTGTCTTGCCTGATGGGCGGATTCGTTTTCGGTTACCACGCAGATCCCATTCCAATCGCAGAGGTCGAGGAGCTTTGGACCCGCGCCCAATCTTGGATGAGTTCCATTCCGGCCCGACTCGCTGTGCCCACCCTGAATAGCCAAGGGATGAGGGGTCCGATTTTGACTACTCAAGCCACTCCGGCCGAAACGGACACCCATTCTGAGGCCCTCGTGTGGAGCAGAAGCGCGGCAGAGTTCACCCCGGAAGCCACTGTCACACTTGCCAAGGGTTTGAATGAACAGCAGCGCCAGCAATTGCAGGCGATCCTGACCCGTGCTGGAGTGTCGAACCGAGCTGAACGGTTGGCGCGCACTCCGGTGCGCCCGGATCCAAGAATTTGGGATCCGGTCGAGGTCGAATCGGAAGGCGTGGCGTTTGCACCGACGACGGAGAGTGATCCCTGTCAGCTCGGGTTCACTCATGAGTTCCAACATGCGGGCCGGCCCCTGTGTCCGGATCGGGCCACGGCGATTTCCCGGAATCATCGAGCAGAGGGATGGGTGAGGGTAGAGGGTTCCGCACACCTTCCCACCGTGATTCACCAACCTGCACCGAACGGAGGAGCGAGTCTGCTCCTCGATTCCACCGAACTTTCCGACTTGGCACTTCGTGCGGGAATCGGAATCGTGAAAGGCTCCGGGGTCCTGATCGGTCCCTTATTAGAAGGCTACCGGATCAGCTTTGCCGGACGTGCGGAAGAGCCGGAAACCTTCGAATCCGGTGGTCGGCGCTACTTCGCTATTTTGAATGCCGAACCCGGTGCAGGTGTGATGGAGATGGCAAAAGAGGGAGACCCCTCCTCGATCGCCACCGTTTTCGTTCCGGTTCTAGGAGACCAGATCACCTATGTCGACCTGGCACCGCCGAAGGAGACTCAACTCGCAGTAAGAGTGGTCAAAACCGGAAGGCTCGAAGATCCCGACACCGTTCACCTCACGGTAGGCTGGTCGATGCATCAGGGAATCCGGGCGATTACCAGAACCGCCGGATACGCGGAATTGAGATCGATCCAAGTGGTACCGGGCTTTCCCGCATATCTGGATGTTCAAAGTCGCCGGGGCGAAGAGCCCGGCTTTGTTTACCGGTATGAAATCAGGAATCCTCTGGATGGGGCGCTTCATCTCCTGCCACAGATTCCCGAAGCCCAGTTGGCACGTTGGCTCAGTCAGGTCAAACAGGGTCTGAGCGACCAGTCCGCCATGGTGGTGGGCAGCATCCGCCCGAGCAGAATTAATCCGAATGGACCCCCCGTTCGCGCTACGGTTGAACCTCTGACAGATCGATACGGGCTCGAGCCACTCTCATTCTCGCTGCTGTGGGATGGGAAGATCAGTTCGGAAGCTCCGATCGATCCCCGCTCTCCGAGGTTCATGGCCGTTCAAATTCCCGAGGGCTTGAGTCAGGTCCGGATCGGAACCACTCCTGCTTCACCGGCCATTCTGGGGCTTCTTCCTGTTTCGCCCCGGGTGATCCATGTGATAACTGAATGAGTATGGACCAGACGAATCCCTTCGAATCCGCACTTGCCCGGCTTGAATCGATTGTAAAGAACATCGAAGGCGGAAATCTCCCGCTCGAAGAATCGCTCGCGGCATTTCAAGAAGGAGTGGGCCTGATCCAACAGTGTCAAACCCTGCTTTCGCAGGCGGAACAAAAAGTCGAGATATTGGTCAAGGCAGGGGCTTCGGGTGTCGAAACGAAGCCCATTTCAGATCCGACATGAACCGGGAGTCCCGCCGACTGGATCAAGCCCTGGTGGAACGGGGGCTTGCCCCCACGAGGAGTCGAGCCCGGGATTGGATCGAGTCTGGACGGGTCAAGGTCGGCGGTAAGCCGGTGTTCAAGCCCGCCACCGGAGTGAGTCCCGAAGACCTCATCGAAGTGGATCTTCCTGAAAAACAGTGGGTCTCGCGAGGTGCGCAGAAACTCCTGGCTGCGCTCGATGCTTTCGGTGTGGACCCGAGTGGAAGAGTGGCGTTCGATATCGGCGCATCCACCGGGGGGTTCACGGAAGTCCTGCTCACCCGAGGGGCAACAAAAGTCTTTGCCATCGATGTCGGACACGGTCAGCTTGACCCGCGGATCAAAGAAGATTCACGCGTCATCAATGTCGAAAAATACCATGCCAGGAATTTCAATCCGGCGGACTTCGACACTCCGGCATCGCTTCTGGTCATGGATGTGTCCTTCATCTCCATACGGCTGGTGCTCCCTGCAGTGATCCGGGGACTGGAGTCCGGAGCGGACCTCTTGGTCCTCTTCAAGCCCCAGTTCGAGGTCGGTCGGGAACACTTGGGATCGGGAGGGATCGTCCGGGATGTGGAAACGCGGGAGCGGGCGCTCCAGCAGGTGGTGGAGTGGTCCGTGGAATTGCCGCTCTTGCACCGTGGTACGATGGAGTCACCCCTGATCGGAGGTGACGGTAACCACGAGTACCTCATCCATTGGAACAAGGTTTGACAATATATTGACCGTACCGTGTGCGGGGCCGGAGTGTTAAACTGGGGGCCGAATGAAACTCCTCCGGAAAATCAAAGCGAGTCTGAAGATCCTCGTCATTGGCGCGGTCGCCGGAGTGATCGCACTCGCGGGAGGCGTCTGGTACGTTTACCAGAGCATTCAAAAAGACATTCCCGAAATCCGCAAGGTCTCGGACTACCGCCCGCCCGGGGTGACACAGATTCTGTCTCTTGAAGGGAAGTCCACCAAGGTCATGGCCGAATTCTACAAAGAGCGGCGTTACCTCACTCCCTATGACCAGATCCCGCAAAAATTGGTGCAAGCCTTTCTGTCGGCCGAGGATTCCACGTTCTTCGAACATCAAGGCGTGAATTTCGTCGCCATCACCCGCGCGGCGATTGCTAACTTTCTCGCAGGACAGGTGGTCCAGGGCGGGTCGACGATCACGCAGCAGATCGCGAAATCCCTTTACCTGAGCCCGGAGCGGAATCTACTCCGGAAACTGAAGGAGTTCTTCATCGCGTTTCAGCTCGAGAAGAATCTGAAAAAAGAGGAGATTCTTTACCTCTATCTGAATCAGATTTACCTGGGGAGCGGAGCTTACGGAGTGCAGGCCGCAGCCCGCACCTATTTTCATAAAGATCTGAAAGCGCTGACCCTTGCAGAGATGGCCCTGATTGCAGGACTCCCGACGGCACCCGGAAAATACTCGCCGCTCCTGAATCCGAAAAAAGCGAAAGAGCGGCAACTCTACGTGCTGAAGCGAATGAAGGAGAATCGCCAGGCCACTGAAAACGAACAGAGGAATGCGGCTGCGGAGCGGATCAGGATTTTCATCAATGACGGAACAGCCAAGGCCATCGCCCCGCACTTTGTCGAGTACCTGCGCCGACACATGATCCAGAAGTATGGCGAGAAAATGCTCTATGAGGACGGGCTGACGGTCACGATTCCATCGGCAGCCAAATATTCGGTTTATGCACAAGAGGCGCTCGAAGAAGGTCTCGAAGAAATCGATCAACGCAAGGGTTACCGGGGTCCTGTTGCGCGCATCGAACAGAAAGACTGGGCTAACAAGCAAGCCGAGCTGAGAAAACAGATCACCCAGGAATCCTTCCCGTTCCGATTCCTGACTCCCGAGGGGGCGCTCGATCTCGAGTCGGCCATCGCAGAGTTCGACCCCGGGCACGAAAAGGCGGTCAAGGGGAAGCGTCTTCAGGCCCTGGTCACCCAGATTGCGCCGGATAAGAAGTCAGCCATGGCCTCGATCGGTTTGGATTCTGTCGTACTCTCACTCGAGGGAATGAAGTGGGCCTATCCAGCCGGGCAGTCAAACCGCCCTCCCCGTACCGTGTCGGACGTGGTCCAGCCGGGCGACTTGGTCTGGGTAAAACCACAGGTTTACGCATCAGGAATGTGGAAGGCCAATCTCACCCAGGAGCCGGAAATCGAAGGGGCCTTGTACTCGGTCGATGTCCAGACCGGGCAAATCCTCGCCATGGTGGGAGGTTTCAATTACGCCAAGTCCGAATTCAATCGCGCGGTACAAGCCAAGCGGCAGATGGGTTCGACCTTCAAGCCGATCATTTATTCTGCTGCGATCGAGAAGGGCTACACCCCGGTGAGTATCATCGTGGATGCACCGTTGGTATTCGAGGATAAGGACAACGGGACCTGGAAGCCTGAGAACTATGAGGAAAAGTTCTATGGCGACACGACCTTCCGTCAGGCCTTGATCAATTCGAGGAACATTCCCACCGTGAAGATCGTCCAGGACATCAAGGTCCAGTCGGTCATCCGCCAAGCGAAGCGCTTGGGCATTGAAACCGAATTCAACCCCGACCTCTCGATCTCGCTCGGGTCTGCGGTCACCACGGTTCAGGATCTGGTTCATGCCTTCACCGCTTTTCCCATGTTGGGCAGGCCATTTCGGGCCAATGTGTTCCAGGCCATCTCGGATCGCGACGGCCGGACTCTCGAGACTTCCGCCGATCTTCCGGCCGAGCGGGGCGAGGTGAAAGAAACGACAGAGATGGAGACAGCTCCCTTCGCGCCCCTCATTCCGGGTCTCAGGCTCGATCCGAGGGTGGCCTATGTGATGACCCACCTCATGAAAGAGGTGGTGCAGTTCGGGACGGCGGCCAAGGCCAGTGCGCTGGGTCGTCCGATTGCGGGAAAAACAGGAACCACACAGGATTTTCGCGACGGTTGGTTTATCGGATTCTCACCCCAGGTGGTCACGGGTGTCTGGATCGGATATGACGATCAGCGTAGCATGGGGCGGGGAGAGACCGGCGCCAACACGGCCCTTCCGGTTTGGATCCGTTACATGAATCAGATCCTCAAAGATTACCCGGTGGTGGACTTTGTCGCGCCCCAGGGCATCACCTATGTCCAGGTTGACCCCAAGAGCGGAAAGCTCCTATCCGGGGGTAGGGGAACGCGGGAAGCCTTCATTTCGGGTACCGAACCCGGCGCCCGTGACTCGGAGCCCGAGACCGACCCGGATGAGCCCAAGCGCCCGAAAAAAGGACCGATCAAGATCGAACAAGTCGATGACGACGTGCTCCGCGAAGACCGCTAGCCCTGAAATGTGTTAGAATTCAGTCAATCGGCGACAAGTTTCTGCCGATAAGGTCAAGGCGTGGACGTTCGTTTACAAGAAAATCCGGTTTATCGGTCTCTGGCGCTGCACTTGTTGCTCGCGCTCCTGATCTGGATCGGGCTCAAAAACTCAAAATGGGGTTCCGATTTGCAAGTGCCGATCGAAATCACCCTTGCCCCTAAGTCCGTCCCCCAGCAGGACCGGGCGAAGTCGATCGTTCGCTCTGAAGCCGAGCCCGTGGAAGCCGAACCCAAGCCGGATTCCTTTCTCAGTGACCAAAACCGAGTGACCCGACAGGAAACAGTAGCGAGAAATGAGGGGGGTGGAGGGGCGATCTCAGCCATTCCCCGTCCCAAGAAAATGCCGAAGCTTTCAGATCTCGGAATGAAGATGAAGGAGGAGGCGCCCCGGGAATACACGGAAGAGCGCCGGTGGGCGAATCCACAATTCGGTGAGGCCCTGAAGGGCGGGCAGTACATTCAGGGTGTCCGGGAGGGCGAGGTGACTGCCCTGAACACCAAAGAATTCGTTTTTTACTCATATTTTGAAAGGGTCCGGAAACAACTCGATCAGGCTTGGCAGCCCCTCGTTCGTCAGAACATTCAAAAAATACTGAAGAGCGGAAGAAAGCTCGCCTCAAACGCCGATCACATCACCCGGGCACTCGTCACCTTGAATCAACAGGGTCAGATACTCAGGATTCAGGTTCTTGAAGAGTCCGGATCACAAGATCTCGACCAGGCAGCAGTCGATGCACTCAATCGAGCCGGTCCGTATCCCAACCCGCCCAAGGGTTTGGTGGACGGCAAAGGCGAAGTCCAGATCCGCTGGGACTTCATTCTGAAAACCTAGCTGAAAAAATCAGCCGAGCATGCTTTGCATGCCCCGCTTGAGCAGGGCGGTATTCCAGATCGAGCTGGCTTGACGGAAACACCGGACGATCCGCTCTGCCGCGTCTTCAGGGCTCAGCTTCTGTGAGTCCGCAAGGTGTCCGGCCGCGATGATCAAGGCGGCGAACTCTGGCGAAGCCATGAGCTCCGGCAGGTCGGAAGCGACCGGCGCGGAGTCGGTCAGAGTGGTGAGTACGGCGGTGTTGAATGCGGCCATCCAATCCCGCATCGCGGGACCTTCCTTGCGGGAGGTTTCTGAATGGGCCTGGGTCGGTTCGTGAAGCTGAAGTTGTAAATCCAAGTGGTGTTGCATCCGATAAATCAGGGTTGAGAAAACAGAGTCCGCACCTTACCGGAACAAAAAAAAAATGGGAAGAGCTTTATGAATTTCAAAACCTGCGATAAGCTCACGCCATGCAAACCACCGGAAAAAAGGCTGAAATTCTTAAAAAAATCGAGTGGGCGGATTTCCACAGCTTTTCAATGCGGCATATCGGCCCGCCGGAAAAAGAGCAAAAAGAAATGCTGAATGCTCTTGACTTGAATTCTCTTGACGAGCTGATTGTGCAAACGGTCCCGGCGTCCATCCGGATCGATTCCCCGCTCGTAGTGAAATCCATTCCGAGTGAGGCAGCCGTTCTCCGGGAGCTCAAGAAGGTGGCCGAAAAAAATCGTGTGATGCGGTCCCTGATCGGACTCGGCTTCCATGACACCCTGGTGCCTCCGGTGATTCAAAGAAACATTCTCGAGAATCCGGGTTGGTATACCCAGTACACGCCCTACCAGGCCGAGATCGCCCAAGGTCGCCTTGAGGCCATTTTGAACTTTCAGACCCTTGTCACGGATCTCACCGGTTTGCCGGTGGCCAATGCGTCTCTGCTCGATGAGGCAACGGCCTGCGCCGAAGCGATGGCCATGAGCCGGGCGATACATCCTGAGTCCGACCGAAATGTTTTCGCTATTTCGAGCGGCCTGCACCCCCAGAACATCGAGGTCATCCGGACCCGTGCGGAACCCCTTGGAATCGAAGTGGAACTCTTCGATGATTCGACTTTTCAGCCGACGCGGCGCCACTTCGCTTGCTTGTTCCAGTATCCGGACACTTCGGGGCGCGTGGATTCCGATCTTCCTCAAAAGATCGCCCGCGCCAAGGGTGAGGGGTTGATGGTGACGGTCGCCGCCGATCCGTTGGCTCTCTTGTTATTGAAGAGCCCAGGAGCGCTCGGGGCCGACATCGCCGTGGGCAGCATGCAGCGCTTCGGAGTTCCGATGGGATTTGGCGGACCGAGTGCCGCCTACATGTCCTGCAGGGATGAGTTCAAGCGGAGCCTTCCGGGCCGCATTGTGGGGCTCTCTAAGGATGCCCGGGGCAAGCCGGCCATCCGGCTCGCCCTCCAGACTCGTGAACAGCACATCCGTCGCGAGAAGGCGACCAGCAACATCTGCACCTCCCAGGTTCTGCTGGCGGTGATGTCCTCCATGTATGCGGTTTATCACGGCCCGGAGGGGCTGCTTCGCATTGCCAAGCGGATTCATGGCGGCGCTGTCCTCCTGTCCCGGGCGATCCGGAATGCGGGGCATGCGCTTCTTTCGGAAACCTTTTTTGATACCGTCACTTTCGATGCCGGATCCCGGGCCGGTTCCATCCAAAAACAAGGACTGGATCAGGGGTTCAATTTCCGGAAAGAGGGGAATCGGATCACGATCGCACTCGACGAAGTGGTCGATGCGCAAGAGATCGAACAGTTGGTCCGGATCCTCACGGACGGAAAAGAGACTCTGGCATCGTTGGGTTCGGAAGCACTCATTCCGGAGATCCCTGAAGGCCTCGTGCGCGACGACCGGGTGCTGACCCATCCGGTGTTCAACAGCTACCACTCCGAGCACGAAATGCTCCGGTACATGTCGAAGCTCGAAAAAAAGGATCTCTCGCTCAACTTCTCGATGATCCCGCTCGGGTCTTGTACCATGAAGCTGAATGCCACGGTCGAGATGATTCCCGTGACCTGGCCTGAGTTCGGAAGACTTCATCCGGCAGCCCCGGCATCGCAGACGGAGGGATACCTCGAATTGTTCCGCGATCTTGAATCGATGCTCGCCGAAGTCACGGGATTCGATGCGGTGTCCTTGCAACCGAACGCCGGCTCTCAAGGTGAATACACCGGTCTTTTGGCGATTCGGGCCTATCACGAGAGCCGGGGGGATTCTCACCGGAATGTTTGCCTGATTCCGAAGTCCGCTCACGGAACCAATCCGGCGTCAGCCGCCATGGCCGGCTTCAAGGTAGTGGTCGTGGAGTGCGACAGCGAGGGGAACGTCGATCTCGCGGATCTGAAGCGACTCGCCGAACAGAACGCACCCCAGCTGGCAGCACTCATGGTGACCTATCCGTCGACCCACGGGGTCTTTGAAGAGAATATCCGTGAAATCTGCGAGGTGATTCACACGCGCGGTGGTCAGGTCTACATGGATGGCGCCAACATGAATGCTCAAATCGGGGTCTGCAAGCCCGGGCACTTCGGCCCGGATGTGTGCCATCTCAACTTGCACAAGACCTTCTGCATTCCTCATGGCGGTGGCGGGCCCGGTATGGGACCGATCGCGGTGAAGAGCCAGTTGGCCCCTTTTCTGCCCGGCCACAGTCTCCTTCGTTATTCGGGAGCGAGCACCGGAGGATCCCGCGCGCTCGGTGCGGTTTCCGCAGCGCCTTGGGGAAGTGCCAGCATTCTCCCGATATCTTGGGTTTACATGAAGCTCATGGGTGGTGAGGGTTTGCGCCGGGCCACCGAAGTTGCGATCTTGAATGCGAATTACATGGCCAAACGACTCGAGTCGCATTTCCCGGTCCTGTACCGGGGACGCTCCGGGCGGGTGGCGCATGAGTGCATCCTCGATCTTCGCCCGTTGAAGGCCGAAACCGGAGTTGAGGTGGAAGACGTGGCCAAGCGCCTGATGGATTACGGTTTTCATGCTCCCACCATATCGTTTCCTGTTGCGGGAACTCTCATGATCGAACCGACCGAGAGTGAATCGAAGGCGGAGATGGATCGTTTCATCGATGCGATGATCGCGATCCGTGCTGAGATCGAGACCATCCGGGCAGGCAAGGCGGATCGGAAAAACAATCTACTGAAAAACGCGCCCCACACTGCCGAGATGGTCACCTCAACAGAATGGATGTTCCCTTACTCCCGGGAAGAGGCGGCTTATCCGCTGCCAGCTGTCCGGGCCAAAAAGTTCTGGCCTTCGGTGGCCCGAATCGACAACGTCTATGGGGATCGGAATCTCGTCTGTTCTTGCGCACCGATCGAGTCTTATTCTTCTTGAGAGTCGGCTAACCATGCCTGCCATCCGGGGGATCCGGCCTTCATCCAGAGGTCGGTCCCCGGAACGAGGCATGAGTTCTTCGATGCAGGACCCGGATCCTCCTGGTGAAACACCACGCGGAGGGCCTTCGGATTCCCGGCCAGAGCCAGAATTTGTGCCGCACACATGGCGCAGGGACGGAGAATCACGTGAAGTGTCGAGCCACACGGGACCGTTGTCTGGTGTTTGGCGAACCAGGCCTCGACCAGATTCACCTCGGCATGTGCGGTGCGGTCTTCGGATGTCAGGTTCCAAGAGCCCAGCAGTGCGCGCCCACGGGGATCCAGCAGAACTGCGCTGACAGCGGGGACACCTGCCGATCTCAAGCGGAGATGTGCGAGCAAATCGCTGGTGGATGCAGGGCCCACATCGAAGGTGTGTCCCTCAGCTCCCGGGACAGAGTGTGCGAGGGGCTTCACGCTGCCCTCGAATCCGCTGAAGCGCTCGTCCCAATCCTTTGGACTCAGGACCTCGAATCGCTTGGCGGCCACCTTGATCATGCCTTCACAGACAGGACTCAGGGGGCTGTCTGTGAAGATTCGGTTTCGAAGCAGACTCAGCGCTTGCCCGGGATGCTCCTTCCAGATTCCCCGGATGAGCCGGGTGACTGCCGTTCGATGCGATGCCCGGCCGTCATACTCGGAATGGTAAAGCACGCCTTGATGGACAAGATAAGCCCTCATCTGGGGGCGACTCGCTCAAAGGCTCCGGATGTATTCCTGATAGGCTTCAGCATCGAGCAGCCCGTCGAACTGGGCTTTAGCATCAGAAGCTTCCACCACCAGCATCCATTCGGTATGGGGTTGGCTGTTGATCCGGCCCGGATCCGACACGAGTTCGGCGTGGATCTCGACCACTTTCCCGGAAACAGGTGCATAGAGATCGGATACCGCCTTGATGCTCTCGACGACACCGAAGGTTTCATGCGACTTGAGCTCGCGTCCGACCTTGGGGAGTTCCAAAAACACAATGTCCCCGAGGCTGCTCTGGGCATGGTCGGTGATTCCGACGCGGATCCGGCTCTCGGACAGGAGCTCCGCCCATTCGTGTTCTTTGGTGTAGCGGTATTGTTTCGGATAACTCATACATTCCTCCTGGATTTCGATATGAAAGGTGTCGGACTGACCGTGTACTCAAGAAAGTCTTCGCGGACCTTCACCCACAGTTTGGTCCCCGTGGCTTCGTGTGTTTTTTGAATCAGGGCGATGGCGATGGACTGTTTCAGCGTGGGACTCTGCGTTCCGGAGGTCACGGTTCCGATCCGGGTGATCCGATCCGCGTCGTACACTTCAGCGCCCTGGCGGGCGATGCCCCGCCCTTCGGAGCGAAGGCCGACCAAGGCCCGGGCAGGACCGAGGGCTTTCATCGATTCGATGGCGGCACGTCCGACAAAGTCAGTGGTCTTCTTCAGTTTGGTGATCCAGCCGAGCCCGGTTTCGAGCGGACCCGTGGAGTCATCGAGCTCATGCCCGTAGAGGGCGTACTTCATCTCCAGCCGGAGCGTGTCGCGGGCACCGAGACCGCAAGGAAGGATCCCGAGCGGGGCCCCGGCCTCAAGGATTGCGCGCCAGACTCCCGGTGCATCCTCGTTGAGCAGATAGATCTCGAATCCGTCCTCACCGGTATAGCCCGTCCGGGCAACGAGTGCACCGGCTCCAGCAACCTCGCCCTCGGCACACCAATAATTCAGTATTTTTTCGAGAGGAAGCGCACAGATCTTTGCCAGCACCTCATTCGAGCGGGGCCCTTGAAGAGCGATTTGGGAGAACTCACCGGAGCGATTCTTCAGGCTCAACGGATCCCCGGACCACTCGCGGTGAAGCCGGGTGAGGTGTTCGAAATCCTTGTCGGTATTCGACGCATTCACCACCAGAAAATAGCGTTGTTCTCCAGTGCGATAGACCACGAGGTCGTCGATGATTCCACCGGCCTCATTGCAAAATGCCGAATACTGGGCCTGCCAGAGGGCGAGTGTGGCGGGGTCATTGATGGTCGCCTTGCTTAAAAAGGCCAAAGCACCGGGACCCTCTAGCTCGATCTCTCCCATGTGGCTGACATCGAAGGCACCGCAAGCAGTGCGCACCGCCTGGTGTTCCGCCATCACGCCGGAATATTGAACAGGGAGTTCCCACCCGCCGAATGGAACCATCCGGCCCTTCAGATTCAGGTGTTCTTCATAAAGCGCAGTCCGTTTCAGCATGGCCACACTCTAGCTTTTCCGGATCGATGATGTAAACGTGTTTTCCAACAACACCTGGATGGTCATCGGCCCGACACCCCCGGGAACAGGGGTCAGCGCGGAAGGGGTTTCGCCCAGGGATTCTGTGTCGACATCACCTGTGATCCTGCCATCCGGAAGCCGGTGAATGCCGACATCCACGACTACGGCACCGGGTTTGATCCAATCCCGCTTGAGCAAGCCTTGCGATCCTGCTGCCACAAAAACAAAATCCGCCAATTTGCACAGGGTGGCAGGATCCGGTGTCTGGCGGTGGATCTGGATGACGCTGGCGTTCCGGGATAGCAAAAGAGCGGCAAGAGGCTTTCCGACGATCAGGCTCCTCCCGATCACACAAGCGGTTTTTCCCGCCAACTCGAGCCCGTAATGTTCGAGAAGGAGAAGAATTCCTCCGGGGGTGCATGGAAGGAACCTCGGGTTTCCGGTCAGGAGAAGCCCCATGTTCTCGGGGTGGAGGCAGTCCACATCCTTTTCGGGGTGGACCCACAGGCAGACCTCTTTTTCGTCGAATGCTGAAGGCAGCGGGCGCTGAATCAGAATTCCATCCACGGAAGGATCCTCATTCAGTGCGGCAACGCGAAGACGGACTTCATCTGGCGTCGTGCTCTCGGGAAACCGGAGGGTCTCTCGTTCGAAGCCGACCAGTCCGGCCATCTTCTCTTTCCGGCTCACGTAGATCTGGCTGGCCGGATGGTCGCCCACGAGAATCACACAAAGTTTCGGCGGACGGTGCCCCGAGGCGACCCGGGCCGCAACCCGTTCACGAAGGGCATTCCGGCGGATCTCCAGAACGGGCTTGGCGCGCAAAGAGATCATAGGCACTCCTTGAAGCGTTCCAGCACTTCATCGAAATTGTTCCGGTATGCTTGTTTGATTCCATTCCACGAAAGGGTCTCGGGATCGAACTGGAGACCCTCGCGGGAGCAGCGCTCTTGCAGGTGGAGGATGAACCCCTCCAGATCGGAAGCGCTGAAGGCCGATTCCTGGACGATTGAATAAAGGGTTTCTCTCGGGCTCGCGTTTCTTTCAACGAGACCGTGCAAGGCCCTCGAAGAAAGGCAGGTGAATTGGAGCCGGACCTTGTTTTCGATGAAGTCCCTGTGAATTCCAAGACCGGCCAGGGTCGATCCGAGACGTTCGATCGAATAAACCAGGAGGCCGAAATGATCCGGTAGGACGAGGCGTTCCGCGCTCGAGTGTGAAATGTCGCGTTCGTGCCACAGGAGCGCGTTCTGGTGGCCGATGTCCGCATGGGATCGAATCACCCTCGCAAGTCCGCACAGATTCTCGGTCGAAACCGGATTGCGTTTGTGGGGCATGACCGAGGAGCCCTTTTGCCCCGGACGGAACCCCTCGTGGACTTCCGCGATATCCGAGTGATGCAAGTGCCTGATCTCGATCGAAATCCGCTCGATCGCAGTGGCGATGAGCGCGCCGATGGATAAAATGAGTGCGATCCGGTCGCGCGGAATCACCTGGGTGGAGACCGGCTCCACAGGGAGTCCGAGACGGGCGAGCGCCCGCGCTTCGAATGCGGGATCAAGAAAAGTGTGGCTCCCCACAGCCCCGGAAAACTGACCGGTCAGTTCGGAGGCGAGCAGGTGTTTGACATCGCGGAGCCGACGCGTGAACTCGGCACGGCTCGACAGGAATTTGTGTCCGAAAATCATGGGCTCGGCACTGATGCCGTGAGAGCGGCCGACGCAGAGAAGATCCCGGGTCTCCTCGATCTTGGCATCGAGTGTTTTCAACAAATCGGTCAGTGCCTGTTCCACCAACACCAGGGAGTCCCGCAGCTGAAGCGCGAGGGCGGTATCGAGCACGTCGGAAGAGGTCACTCCGTGATGAAAGAAGCGTCCCGACTCCGGCGCGACCTGCTCGGTGATACTGGCACAGAAAGCGATGAGGTCGTGGCGGGTCAGAGACTCGATCTCATGTACCCTTTGCACATCCACGCGTACTCCGTCGAAGGCTGCGCGTGTGCCCGGGGGGGCCATTCCGGACGCCTCGAGCTCGGCAAGGAGAGCGAGCTCCACATCGAGCACGCGCCGCCAGCGGGCATCCTCAGTCCAAATCCTTGAAATCGCTTCTACTTCGTACCTCGGTATCATAGGGGAATTCCTTCGGACTATAACAACAAACCAGGCGGGCTTGAAGGTGAATCGAATGCCAGCGGGCAAAACCTGCCGAGTAGGAAATTTGACACCGGATTTACGCTTTGCAAGGTGTTCCTTTTGCCCCTTAGAATGGGAAGAAGACCGGTTTTCAGGAAGAAAACGGCGAGGGAGTCAGGAACAGGATGTCCAAACCACTTTGGCCCGCGGTATCCGGAGCGATTGCGAGAGATTTTGAAGTCGAGGTCATCTCGAACAATCTCGCGAACGTCAATACGAACGGATTCAAAAAAGACGGAGTCGACTTCAAGGAATACCTCGTCACCAACGAAAAAACCGGTGATTTGACAGCCGATGTTCCCCGCTCGCCGATCAAAGATCAGGACCTGTATCCGCTCGACGGACGAGATCAATCCTTCGTAGTGGTCAACGGTACCCACACCAGTTTTAAAACGGGCGGCCTCAAGGTGACCGACAATCCACTGGATGTTGCAATCAATGGGCCCGGATTTCTCGAGGTGTCCACGCCCGCCGGTATTCGCTACACCCGTTCAGGTGCGCTCAAGCTCGGAGCTGACGGAAGACTCCTCACCTCCGAGGGGCACCCGGTATTAGCACAGGGAGAGCGGAATGCCGATCCCGCTTCACGCTTCATCAATTTGCAAGGCAGAGACGGATCGCTCCACATCAACGACCGAGGTGAGCTCTATATGAATGACGAGTTGGTGGGCACACTGGGCGTTGTCGAATTCGGTGATCTCAAAACCGTAAGGAAAACCGGCGGGCTTTATTTCGAGAACAAGAACCCGCAAGGAAATCCCCCGCAAGCGGCCGCGGCCACCCAGATCCGACAAGGGATGCTCGAAACCTCCAATGTCAATCCGGTGGAGGAGATCGCCAATTTGATCCGCGCCAACCGGATGTTCGAGCAAGATTTGAAAGCCATGAAAACCGTCAGTGAAATGATGTCCAAAGAAGTCAGCGACATCGCGAAGATGCAATGAGGAATATTGAATGATCAAGGCACTCACCACTTCAGCCACAGGACTTGAAGCCCAGCAAGCGAATATCGATCGGATCGCGAATGATCTGGCGAATGTGAACACCGACGGGTACAAGCGAGAAACCACCGAATTCCAGGACCTCATGTATGAAACCATCAAAGATCCGGGCGGGCGCCAGGGGGCTGCGACGGTTTCTCCGACCGGGATTCAGAAGGGTCTCGGAGTCAAAGTCGGATCTGCTCACAAGCTGTTCGAGCAAGGCTCGGTGAAAATGACCAGCAATCCCTACGACATCATGATCGAGGGAAAGGGATTCATCCCGGTGGCACTCCCGAACACCGGTGAAGTGGTGTACACCCGGACCGGTAACTTCAAGCTCGATTCCCAGGGTCGGATCAGTCTCAGCAATGGGGCGCTCCTAGAACCGGCGATTTCGGTTCCCGGAGAGGCCAACGGAATCGTGATCACACCCAATGGAGAGGTCAAAGCACTGACGACCCAGGGTGAGCAGACGATCGGACAGATCCAGCTTGCGAATTTTATCAACCCGCAGGGACTCCGTTCGATCGGAAATAACTTTTACAAGGCGACTCCCGCCAGCGGAGCGGTACAAACCGTCGTGCCGGGCGAGGGCGGAACTGGCACCCTCATGCAGGGTGCCCTAGAATCGTCCAACGTCAACGTTGCCAACAGCATGATCGAGATGATCGGAGCCCAGCGGGCCTACGAGATGAATACTCGAGTGATGGGCGTGGCCGACAAAATGCTTGAAGCGACAACAAATATCGTGAGATGATTTGAATGAGGGGACCAGGATGGTCTCCGGGATCCGAGGATCCTGATCATCACCAAGGAGGGTGATAGTGATGTTTCGAGTGACGGCTCTGGCCTTCTTCGCAATGATCCAAGCGGCGCAAGCCCTGCCCGCAGGTGAGGACACCGGCCATGCCTCTCGCATGACCGAGATCGTGAAAAAGCTCCTCGAAGAAAGAATTCCGGGATCTGAAATCCGCTTGCCTTCACTCGACAAGTTGGCCGCTCAGCAGGCCATTGCTTCATTCACGGAGATTCGCAGTGCGAGAATCGTAGAGGATCGTCCGAATGGATCCGTCTTGGTGGAGTTGTCCGGCACTGACGGCGATTCAGCCGCAAAGTCCGAAATGATCCAGACACCTTACCAGGCGTGGAAAAAAGTCCCGATGGCCGTTCGCCGGATTTATCCGAACACCCGCCTGAAAAACGAAGATTTCAAAACCACCGAAGTCAATGTCGCGTCCGGTTCCGCCCGCGAATATCGCGGAGTGATGATGCCGTCAGAGACCGAATTCAACGGGCTCCAATCCAAGCAGACCATTCTCGAAAACCAGTATGTGGTTTCGACCGCGGTACAGAAACAACCGGACTTGCGCAAGGGCGACACGGTGAAACTTCTCCTGACCTCCGGAGGTCTCGAGCTCGCCACGCAGGCGACCGCCGAGGAGCCCGCTTCGGTGGGTGACCAGATCCGCGTTCTGACGGTGAAGGGCAAGCGCGAGATGGTCGGCAAAGTGAACGAAGACCGTAACGTCGAGGTGAGTCTATGAGGCGGATCGCTTGCCTGGTGATGTCGCTCAGTCTTTCGGCGTGCAGTGGTTTCGCTCTCAAATCCGAAGAGCCGACCGACTACAATGCCCTGACCAACGGAATGGACGATGGCAATGGTCGTTCGCTCGGCGGAGCCTGGCGCTCTCGCTCACCCGAAATCCCGGAGGCTTCTTTTCAGCACCCCTATAGCGGTGGAGTCCGTACCCCGGCACAAGCGTCGGAAGACAGTACCTCAAGCAGAGGCGACTCGAATGAGGAGCGCTTGGACCCCTCAGACGAAGGTGTCAGGTCGAGGATTGAGGCGAATCGCGGATATGCCCGTCAAAACAGGACTTTCGCACTCGGTGACCGCGCTACCCGCAATGACTTTTATGACAATGCACCCGGGGATGGATCCCTCTGGGCGAATGGAAATGATGCGAATCACTTTTTCACCAAGGGGAAGGTCCGCTCTCCGGGGGATATTGTTTCGGTGAAAGTGGATGATGTGTTTGTCCGTCAGATCGCCGAAGAGGTGAAGAAAACCCTGACCACGGCGGAGCAAGCGGTCGAAATGGCCCTGCATCTGAAAAACAACGAGCTCACCAAGGATGACCAGGATCTGAAGGCTTACAGGAACGTGGCCTCCGACGACCTCCGGTCCGATGAAGCCCTTGCCGTAAAGAGTCGCATGGAGAAAGCGGTTCGCTGGTCGCAGGTCGATTTGTCCAAGGCGATCGCACTCAATCCGAATGAAGAACTCCGTGCGGAAATCATCGATCGGTTTCAGAACGGAAACTTCAAGATTCGTGCGGTCAAGCGCGTCCTTTACCGCGGACATACCAAACTGGTGTCTCTCGTCGCTGTGGCTCCGGCTGCAGATCTCGACGAAAAGGACATGATCCAATCGGGAAAACTCTATGAATACAACATCCGCGTTGCGCGCTAAATACTACGGGCTGACCCTCATTGCGATCGCGGCATTCCTGATTCCAGGGGTTTCGCTCGGATCCATCACTGTCGGTGCACGGATCAAAGACATTGCTTCGGTGAAGGGGGTCCGCGAAAACATCCTGATCGGTTACGGTCTGGTGGTCGGTCTTCGAGGAACCGGTGATTCCAGCACGGATGTGACCGCGAGATCCCTCGGTCGACTCTTCGGCAAGCTCGGTCTCGACATTGAGAAAAATGCGGCGGTTAAATCGAAAAATGCGGCTGCAGTCATTGTGACCGCCAAGCTCCCTCCCTTTGCCAGGTCAGGAGCACAGATCGATGTCACGGTATCATCCATCGGCGATGCTGCGTCTCTCGAGGGAGGAACACTCCTCGTGACTCCGCTCCGTGCGGGCGATCAGCATGTGTATGCAGTGGCGCAGGGCCAGGTGACCCTCGGGTCTCTGACCGACTCCGGCAAGGGCGTGTTCCCGACCGTCGGGCGGATCGTTTCAGGCGCCATGATCGAAAAGGACGTCGATACCAATTTCGCTGAGAAGAAGAGTTTCCGTATGTCGCTGAACAACCCGGACTTCACTACAGCGGCCCGATTGGTGGCGCTCGTGAATGCCGAGCTCGGTGGCAAGTTCGCCAGTGCGCGCGATAGCGCGACTGTCGATGTGGTCGTTCCCTTCAACTATGAGGGAAAGACCGTGGATCTCATGGCCCGCGTGGAAAACATCCGGGTGGTGACCGACTCGAAGGCTAAGGTGGTCCTGAACGAGCGGACCGGTACGGTGGTGATGGGCGATAAAGTGAGCTTGGCGCCGGTTGCGATTTCTCACGGTGATTTGTCAATCCAGGTCAAGGGGCAAGCCAAGGAGCGCCTCCTGGAGCTCAAGCCCGGAGCCCGCGCCGATGCCGACCGCGGCCTGGTGAATGGAAATGCGACGGTTTCGGATTTGGTGAAATTGCTGAATACCCTGGGTGTCGCGCCCAAGGACATGACAGCGATTTTCCAAACGATGAAGGCCACCGGGGCCTTGCAGGCAGATTTGGAAATGATTTGAACGATTGATTTGAAGGAAGGAGAGGGACGAGGCGACCGTCCACGGATGGATGGAAAATGAACCGATGATCCAGGAAACAGAGATGAAGCAACCGCTTGCTAGGATGGCAGGCACACTCAAATCTTTTCAATTCATCGGCATGACGCCGGAACACGATGTTCCCGTCCCGAACCTGAATTCGATCAAAGGATCCGGGGGGGCTCGATCATGAGTCTCCCCCGGATCCCCCCCTCTTCCCTTGCGCGGAATCAAAAAGTTGACGCCGACCGGGCCAGTCCCGAGATGGTGAAGGCTGCGGAAGGCCTCGAGGCCATCTTTACCCAAGAAATGATGAAGGCCATGCGTGGAACCGTGGAAAAGTCGGAATTCTCACTCAGGAATTCCGCCTCGGACATTTACCAGGGCATGCTCGACCAGGAATATGCCGAAATCGCAGCCCGGCAGAATTCCCTCGGATTGTCCGAGCAAATCGTGGATTATTGGTTGCGCTCGCAGGCAAACACACAGTACAATGAAAACACGGGCCGCAATCCCGGTTCCGTGAGTACAGGAGGTACACATGAGGGTCAATCCAGCGAACAGTCCGGCCATTCAGAGCGCTGAGGCGCAGTCTGCCAAGAAGACAGAGAAGCTGAAATCGAACGCTTATGAGAGTCGTGCCGATCGCGCGGCAACCACCTCTAAAAACGATTCTGCGAGCGCAGAAATTTCCACTCGCGCACGTGATATGGCGAAATCCAAGCAAATCGCCTCAGAGTCGTCCGATGTCCGCGAAGCGAAGATCGCCGAGCTTCGTGAAAAAATCGCCAACAAGAAATACAATGTCGGCGCGGATGCGATTGCCGATCGTCTGGTGGATGACCACCTTGGACTGGCTGGCGCCTGATTCACAAAACCACAAAACCTCCGAGCAGGATGCGGGTGAGGCATGATGGAAAACAGGACGGATAAAAATCAAGATTATGCAGCCGGGCTTCATGAGACTCTTCAGGAGCTCATCGGGCTTCACCGGCAGCTTTATGAGGTCGTCAAGTCCGAGAACGAGGCGATCACTCAAGCAGACGTGCGGGCGACCTATGAGGCCACTTCCGCCAAAGAGGCTTTGATTCACTGGATTCACCAGGCCGAGCTTTCGAGACAGATCGTGGTCCGGAATTGGTGCGAGGCCGGGCAAATCAATCCTGCAGAGGCCTCGCTCCGGAACCTCATTCTCCGGACGCGGGAGCGTGACTCCGCGCTGGCAGATCGCCTTCAGGCCGACTTGAGCACCCTGATGGTCCTCGTCGAGCGGATCAAAAAACAGAACGAATTGAACGGGAGTCTGGTCAACGAATCCCTGAAGCACATTCAAAACATGAAACAGAACATTTTCGGGGAAACCAACCCGAAAGCGGCGACCTACAATCAAAGCGGCCAGCGGAACACGGGGAGTTCAAACGCCCACGGACCGAGGCTGATCTCTAAGGAAGTCTGATCGATGGCATTGGTGAACGTCCTGCAAACCGGAAAGTCCGGAATGAGCACCGCGAAGGCTGGTATCGCGACTGCAGGGCACAACATTTCCAATGCGGGAACCGAGGGCTATTCCCGCCAACGGGTTCAGTCCGAGGCAGAAGTCGGAAAGCAGATTGCGGGTCAAGGAGGTCATTTCGTCGGCGAAGGATCACGGATCTCAAAGATCGAGCGGATCAACGATGAATACCTAGAGCGGCAACTCAGGGAAGGTTCGCGCGACATGGCGTTCCACGATGAGCGTCAGGTTTTCTTGAACCAGATCGAAGACATTTTCAATGAAATGGGCGGAGATGGCTTGAACCGTCTGATTGCCCGCTTCTACAACGACTTCCGGAAGCTGTCCAACGAGCCGACCAGTGAAGCGATCCGGCAAGCCGTGAGGGAGTCCTCCCAGGCCATGGTGGGTGATTTTCGTCGCTTGCGAGCGGAGGTCGAGTCCGTACGCACCCACATCGACCATCGTATCGAAGGAAATCTCAAAGAACTGAACTCTTTTGCGCAAGAACTTGCCGATTTAAACCGCAGGGTCCGCCAGTCGGAAGTGACCGGCACCGACGCGGCCAACGATCTCCGTGATCGCAGGGATTTCATTCTGAAAAAAATCAGCGAATTCGTCGACGTCATCTCTCACAAGGACAATGAAGGTAACGTCAATGTCGACATCAAGGGCGTCGGCCCCCTGGTGACCGGAACCATCGTGGAAAAGTACGCCGTCGGCCGTCATGGCGCGGACCATGCTCCCGGTGCGGTAGACAACTCGTTTCAAATTTCACGTTCGGCATTCGCCAACCAGGCGATCACCGATCAATTCAAGGGCGGAAAACTCGGGGCCCAGATCGAGGTTCGGGACAAGTCGGTGAACCAGGTTCTTGCCAGGCTCGATGAGCTGGCTCATTCTGTCGCCAAATCGGTGAATGAGCTTCACTCGAAGGGATTCACTCAGGACGGGCGTACTGGAGTCCGATTCTTTGAAGAGCCCCGCGGGGTCACGGGTGCGGCCCAGTCGCTTCGCCTTTCTTCGGATATCAGCACTTCAGTGGGAAATATCGCCGCGGCCTTGCAGCCGGGAGCTCCGAGCGACAACCGGAACGCTCTTGCCATCGCCAATCTTCAGAATCTCCGGCTGATGAACGCCGGACACACCACCGTTGACGACTTTTACAACTCGATCGTTGCGGACGTCGGCACGGCATCTTCGCGTAACCGCGAGGCGCTCGGACAGCAACAGAGCATTCTCACCCAGTTGAACAAGGTCCGGGACCAGGTCTCCGGGGTTTCGATCGACGAGGAAACCACCAATTTGATGCAGTTTCAGCATGCATTCGATGCATCGGCAAGAGTGATCAAGGTTGCCGACGAGATGATGGACACGGTCCTGAGGCTGAGGGGATGATTAGATGAGGGTATCGGATAACACCAATTTCGGAGTGGTCCGCGACAGCATCACCCGGGCGAAATCCCGGATGGAGAACCTTCAAGGTGAGACCGCGACCCTGAAAAAACTGAACCGCCCCTCTGACGATCCCGTCGGTGCGGCGAAGGTGCTTGAAGTGAGGACGGACAAAGTGAACAACGAGCAATTTCAGGTGAATGCGAGACTGGCGAATGCGTTCCTGGATAATACGGACCACGCCCTGGAAGACATCTCAGAGATTGTCATGAGGGCGAAAGAAATCGCGATCGGACAGTCGAGCAACGCGAGCTCCACTCCGGAATCCCGCTACGGTGTCGCTGAAGAAGTGAGCCAGCTTTTCCAGCGGGCTGTCGCCACCGGGAATCGAAGGATCGGTGACCGGTACATCTTCGGTGGTTTCAAGACCACCCAGTCTCCTGTCGATGCGGACGGAAATTATCACGGCGACGAAGGCGAAATGATGGTCGAGATCGGCCGTGAGGTCTTCATCGGAGCCAATCTTCCGGGTCACGAAGTCTTCAACACCAACCCGAATGGATCGGCCGACATGCGCAGGATCCGCCAGGAAAAAGGCGATGAATCTGCAGCGGGGCCATCGCGCCGGCTTGCCTCCGAGAGTCAGGAGGGCCCGCAAAATACAAACTTGTTCCAGCAACTCAAGGCGCTCCGGACCGGTCTTTTGACCGGCGATATGGAGACCATTCGGGGCTCTCTCGACGCCTTCGATGACTTGCTTGGAAAAGTGATCTCCCTGCGCTCCAAGGTCGGATCCCGCGTGCAAAGTATCGCCGGGAATATGAGCGCGCTCGAGCGGCACAACATCACCAATGCACAGCTGACTTCCAACATCGAGGATGCGGACATGACCCGGGTGGTGAGTGATCTGGCCAAAGAGGAGACTGTTTTCAAGAGCAGTTTGGCGAGTTCAAAACACCTGATTCAGCCCACACTTCTTGACTTTTTGCGATAATTTCTCTTGTTTATCATCCCGGGCTGGGCTATGACCCCCTGTGAGTAATTGGATTACTTAGTAGTTCAGTACATGGAGGTTTTATGCTCGTTCTGACCCGAAAACTCGGCGAAACTATCGCAATCGATGATCACATCAAGATCACCGTGGTTCAGATCAAGGGCAAACAGGTGCGACTCGGCATTCAGGCACCGAAAGAGACCAAGATTCACCGGGAAGAGGTCTATACCTCAATCCAGGATCAAAACAAGGTTGCGGGAACCGCACCTGCCGACTTGAATGCCGTATCCAAGGCCCTGAAAGGCTGACGCAAGCGGTCGGATAAGGCGTCATTTTTTTGGCCCTAGGCAAATAACGCTCTTGCTCAATACCCCCACGTAAAGCTAAGCTTCAGTTGGGAAAAAGTTTTTCCTGGGAGGTTTATATGCTGGTACAAACAGGACGTTTTGGCCAAATCGAAATTTCAACCGACGAGATCATCACGATCCCGAGCGGCATTCTGGGCTTTCCTGAAGAACAGGATTACTGCCTGGTCGACTCCGGAGATGACACGCTCATCCTCTGGTTGCAGTCCTTGACCAACCCCCATCTTGCATTTCCTGTGCTCGAGCCACGCATCTACAAGAACGATTACGTGGTCCGCCTTTCGGCATCCGAACTGCGTGAACTCCGGCTCGATTCCATCAAGGAAGCCAGTGTGTTCACCATCCTCACCATTCCCGGGAACCTGACCGAGATGACAGCGAATCTCAAGGCCCCTGTGGTGATCAACACCCGCTCACGGATCGCGAAGCAGGTGGTGCTCCAGGAAAATGATCAACCGATCAAACATCCGATGTTCCAGGAACTGCGCACCCACCTGATGGGAATGCGGCGCGCTCCGACTGCCCCTGCGGATCAGACGAAGTCCGTTCTTCCTGTGAACGCGCTCCCGATTTCTACAAGGGTCGAGCTGATTTGATCAACTCGAGGTAAGCAATCGCTTCGCGATTCACCGGATCGCGCTCGAGAACGCTTTCCCATTCCAGCTCTGCATCCAAAACGTTGGATTGGCTGTAATGGAGCAGTCCGAGCTGGATCCGGACGCTGAGTTCACCGGGCCTTTCGTTCTTCAATTGCTGCAAATCCTGGATCGCGCGGGTGACGAACCCCTTCTTTGCAAAAGCCTTGGCGCGGCGGACGCGGAAATCAGAGGGAACCGGATCGAGTCCGATGGCCTTGGTGTATTCTTCCACGGCTTCATCGTACCGGCGGTGCCGGAAATACAAGTCACCGAGTTCGAAGTGTTTCAGCGCGAACTTCCGATCGATCTGTAAATCGTCTCCAGCTTGCTTCAAGAAAACACTTTGGTTGGCCTGATCGAAGACGCGCTTCGCTTCGTCATACCTGCCGATGTCATTCAAGATCACCGAGAGGCAAATCGCGGCATCCGTGTGCCGGGGCTCGGCACGCAGGGCCCCTTTTAGGTCATCGATGGATTCGACGAGTTTTCCCTGGTGGGATTTCAGCAGTCCGCGAAGATAAAGAAAATCTGCATTGTCCGGCTCCGCCAAGAGTCCGAGGCGGATCTTCTCTGCGGCATCCGGAAACTTGCGCTCCTGGATCAGTTGTTCGATTTCTTTCATTCGGGAAGTCCCTCGAGCAACTCCCTCGCCTGATCCGAGTAGGATGAGCCTGGATAAAGTTCCAGTAATTTCTCGAGGCGCCCACGGGCAGCCGGAAGTTTTTTGCGCTTCAGATAAAACCGGGCGGTATCAAGCTCCTTCTCGGCGAGCTTGTCATAAGCCTTTTGCCGGAGGTCCCGTGCCCGGTCCGAGTATTCCCCCCTGGGGAAGCGGGCGAGGTAAGTGCCGAGCCACTGGATGGCGCTCTCGGCGCTCTTCAGGTCACGCGCCGTTGTCGCGGGGATGTCGCTGTAGTGGGATTCGCCAGCCCGGAAGAGGGCGTAGGGAGCCTTGGCGTGTTTGGGATAAAGCTCGTAAAACCCTTCATAAGCGACGGCAGCCTCGGGAAAGGAATCCTGCAGAAAGTAAACGTCCCCGATCCGGAGTTGGGCGAGCGCACCGTAGTTGGAATAAGAGAATTTGCTACGAACCACGCGAAGCTTGTCGAGTGCCAGGAGGAAGCGGTTTCCTTCGATGTCCACCTCCGCGTCCTCGTACATCTCTTTCGGGTCGGCCTCGTTCACCGGCTTCGACACACATGAGGCCATCAGGAGGACCAAAACCGGGCCAAGGACGAAAAGTTTCCAGAATGCGGACATCTTCAACTCCTATAAAGGTAAGAGGCTGGACAGGGGAATCCAGGCGGTTTGATTCGGACGGTATCGGACCTTTTGCCAGAGCTCCCGCTCGTTCACGGTTGCAGGATCTCCGATGATCCGCACTTTGATTCCGGCTTCGATGGAGCCGATCTCCGGAAAGTTCATGCCGGGTCCGCTCCGCAATTGTTGCTTGGAAATCAACACTGCCGGAGGATTCGCGCTACCCGCTTGATAGACCCCGTAAAATGCGAATCCCAGAACCAGCGCGAGAGCACCGAACCAGCCCGATGGCTTCAGAAGGGTCTTCGTGAGATTCCGGGTCTTCAAATAGGCGCGAATCCACAAAAGCGAGACACTCAGGGTGATGAGCCCGATCACTCCGAGGATTTCCTCACCTCGGATCCGGTCGGCAAATCCCTCGAGCGGGGTCGAACACCCATCCACCGCGCCCTCGCTCCCGTTCTTGATCAGCGATTGCCGAAGCGCCTCGCGCGCAACCCTGAGGCTGTTCTGGATTTCGGGATCATGGGGTTTTTCGCGGTTCGCTTTTTCAAGGTAGGCGACAGCAAGACCCGCCTGTTCCATCCGCCCATGCAGGATGCCAAGGTTGTAAAAATAGGTCGCGTCATAGGTGGGACTCTTTTTCAGTGCATCCACCGCCTCTTTGAGCTGACCGGAAGCGGCAAGCTGGGCTACCTCGTTCATTCCCGCTAAATGTAACGAACGCCCCTCTTCCGTTGCAACAAAAATAAGTATTTGATATTCAAAAACAAGATGTTGAGCTTCCAGAAGTTTAAAGAGCACGCCAAGCGGATCCTGAGCATTCCATCGCACGCCGAGACCGGAAATGAAGAGCTCGCGCGTTATCTCCAGTCGATGATGCACGATTACGGATTCAAGACCCACCTTCAGCCCGTGAATCATTCTGTCGACGGACTTTCCAAGCGGCAATGCAACATCATCGGTTTCACCTCGGATCACCTGGTCGATAGAACCACTCGAAGAGGGGTTCTGTTCATCAATCCGATCGATGTCACAACGGGTAACCTGCCCCATCTCTGGACCGTCACCCAAGGAAATCCCCAGGCCCCCGTTCTGGACGACTTCGGGATTGTCGGTGCGGGTGCGGTGCAGGGCAAACTCGACTTCCTTTGCCGGGTGTTCGCGGCGGTCGACCTGGTCGACAAGCGCCATAAGAGCCCGCTCTACCTCGTGGGGGCTTGCGCGTCCCATTACGGAATGATGGGTTCCCGGTTTTTGATCGAATCTCTCGCGGTGAATCCCAAAGAGGTGTATTCATTCGCTCCCACCGGCCTCAAGGCGGTGAAGCAGGCCCCCGGGCAGGTTTCTTTTACGATTGATCTCGAGGCCTCGCTCAAGGAGCGCGATTCCCGTGGCTACAACCGTGCGATCAATATCACGGCGTTCGGACTCAGTGTCGATTTCGCAACGCCCGAAAACGCCATCAACGCATTCGATCTTCTGATGGATTTGATGCTCGAGGCGGCCGAGCGAGGCTTCGATTTCCAGTGGTCCGCACTCGAAGCCAAGGGCGCGTCGGGTACCCATCCGGATCTCGCTCGGGCCCAAATTTCATTGACCGCATTCCAATTCGAAGACTTCAAACAGTTCTTGAAGCAAAAAATCGGCGGAGAAGATGTTTCCAGGTTTTTCAGGGTCGAGTTTCTCGGAATATCTGAAGGCGGCACCCGGTTCATTCCCGGGGAGATGATCGAGGTGATCCTCGAGCTGGATTACGAGTGGAAAAAATTCATCGATGAACTCAACCGCGTGCCCAATCGGGCATTCCAGCCTCCCCTGAACGTTGGATCATTGACCCGGGTCAGGATGAAATCCACGGGCAAACTCGCGGTCAGTTTCGAGCTTCGCTTCTTGCCGGATCATCCCGCCGCTCAGGTCGAGGAGATCTGGAGACAGACTTTGAAACGCGTTTCCTCCAAGTATTCGACTTTCCATTTCAGTCTGCTCCGGGATTATCTGGTACAAGGTGTGCTCTCGGATGGCTCGAGTGAGAGCGTCAACTCGAACTATCTGAGTGATGCGGGCTGGTTTCACAAGACGAAATTCCCGGTCACCATTCAAGGGGTCGGCTCCGTGCAGAGCTTGCCAAAGGGCCCGAACGAATCGATTTCGTGGGCCGAGCTCGAAAAGTCGATTGAAGTCTACCGTGAATTGATGACCACGCTCAGCAAAGGGTGAGCTGACGTGATTGAATTGAGAAGTCTATTGAATCATCAGGTGGAGGGTGCCCTCACGGTATCGTGGTCTTTGCGTGATCCAACAGAGCCTGAGACGGTTCTTGCGATCGCAGGATCCCGATACGCGGAGATCGATCCAGTGGTCCGTGGCTCGGGCGCGATCTTTTTACGCGGACAGGAGCGCGCCGGATCGGCCTGGAGGGTGATCCAGGCCTTCCGGGAAGAGCTGCTTGAAACCCTTTCTATCGAGCAAGGCCGCTCCCGCGAGGATGTCGGGAGAGAATGGGATGCGCTCGAAAGAGTGGTCACAGCTTGGCTCGAGGACGGGTCTATTCCGGCAACGGGAGGCGCGGGATTCGACCCTCGCGGCTGTACCGCCGTACTGCTCTCCTCATCGTGGCCGCTGCTCCATTCCGTTCAATTCATGCTGGCCGGATGGTTGGCCGGAAACCCGGTCATCTTGAAACCCTCTGAGCAAGCCTGCATGACGGTTCATCGCATGGTGGATCGGGTCAGGGCTGCAGGCGAAGATTTTCAGGCTGTCCAGTGTCTGTTGGGGGATCGCGAAGTAGGGCGCCGCCTGGCTTGTCATGAGGGCGTCGAAACCGTGATTTTCATGGGAACCTTCGAAAACGGAATGCGGGTCCGTCAGGATACGCTTTCTCGACCCGCAAAAGAGGTGCTTCTGCATCTCGGGAACAAGAATGTCACGGTCTTCGGGCGGCAGGCCGGGGATCAGGCGTGTGCCGATCTGATGCTCGATGCGTTCTCGGGCGCCGGTCAGGATTGCAAGAGTGTGTCACTCCTGTTTGTGCCGGTTTCAGAGTGCGATTCGGTGGTTGAACAGATCCATTCCCTGTCGAGGTCGTTCAAGATCGGAGATCCCCGTGAGGGGGCCTGGATGGGGCCGCTGCAGGATCCGTCGCGCCTCGATCGCTACCTGAAGTTCATCGGAATTTCAGAACGCGAAGGTGCCTCGGTGGTCATGCGGGGAAAGCCTCTGCCGGGCCCGGGCAAATCCTGGTGTGCGACCCCCACGCTCACCGTGTTTCCAGAGCTCAGCCCCGAGGACATTCGTAAAAGCGTGGTCCTTCAGACAGAGATCCAGGCCCCGATGCTATCGATCCTGCCCTACCGGGATCATGCACAATTGCTTTCGATGCTTTCGTCGCTCAATCATGCGCACACTTGCCCACTCAGGGGAACGGATCTCCCGGAAGCCAGCGAAATTCCATTCTCCAGGGTATTGAGCGGGACTCCTGTGCTCGGAGCAGACCCCGTGCCATCGATTCACTACCGGAAGCGGAACGGGAATCACGCCCTGTTGGGGAGGGACCTCCCATTCCAGCTCATGCGACGGAATTTAAAATAAAAAACCCCCGACCGGTCGCCCGATCGGGGGTTCTCATCAAGATGTGCGAGCTTAGTTGTCGAACTTGGTCACATTGAATGCTTGGGGCTTGCCATTCTGGCCGGCACCCAGGTCGAAGATGACTTCCTGACCTTCAGAGAGGGTCTTGAAACCATCGCCTTGGATCTGTTTGAAGTGAACAAAAATGTCTTCATTGACCGCTTCAGCCAGTACGAAACCGTAACCTTTTGCGTCGTTGAACCATTTCACGGTGCCTTTAATCTGAGTTGCCATAAATCCCCTTTCACTGCTGTGGAAGCAACATGTTGTTGGTACTTATAGGGATAACGACAACCCGGATCAAGGTCAACCGGAAAATTCAATTACCAAAGGCGGGTAATCCCGGTGCGGTGGGAACGATCGGAACAGAAGGAATATTTCCGAATGTGGAGGGACCACCGTAGGTGCTGTACACTTTCAGGCCGCCCACCGGTGCGAGAGCCGCTGGCGCACCGGCCGTTTTCGTTCCGTTGGATTGGAATTGGGCGCGTTGCCCGTCCATCCATCTGTGCTGGAGCAGTTGAAGGCTTCCAAGCTTCATTTGATAAGCCTGTTTTGCCTGACCGCACTTCACCATGTCTTCCGGCTTCAGGATCCTGGAGCAGGCGATCTGAGTCTCGCGGGCGAGCTTCATCAAATCCTCCTGACCCTGACTGAGGGCTTTGCGGACTTCGTGGTGGGACGGATTCAGGCCGGAGATGAAATCCAGTCTCATGGATCCTCCCTGGTCGTGTTCCTTGGCGAGCTGGATGAGAGACTCCCTTTGTTCTTTCTCGATGCCGGGCAGTTTGGCCATGCTCCGGTAAGTTCGTGCCATGAAGTCAGCGTGGCGGCCTTCCTGCTTGATGCCTTTTGAGCTGGCCCCTGCTTTTGCGAGCTCGTGGTTCTTCGTCAGCATCTCAGTGTAGGCTTCCCCGATCGAGTGAAGCACCAAGCCCTTCTTTTCGGGATCAAGACCGAGCTTGTCCGCCAAAGCCGCGTAGGACTCTAAATCGGCCAGTAAGCCCTCGAGGGCGGTGAGGGTCTGTGCGCCTTTGATGGATGCCCGCCCGGCTGCGATCGCAGACTCAAGCAATGAGGCCATCAGCGGTTTCACCCAAGGAAAGTCGAGTGAAGCGAGCTCGTCGAGTCGACGCTGGATCGAGCGTGAGTCCGCATTGCAGGATGCGCAGTCGCGATCTTCGAGTTGCTTGACCAGTGCTTGATGGCTTTTCGATTGGGCAATCGTTTTCAGGGCCACCACTTCATTTGAGGTGGTCAGAACGCCGCCAAGAGCCACTTCTCCGGAATTCAGAATCTGGCGTGAAAGGTCCGAGCGCGATTCCAGATCGATCCGGACATCGCCGGAGGCGCTGATGCAGGATGCGAGACTTGCGTGTTTGGCGTCTTGGGACGTGTAGAGGAGGCGGATTCCCACACGGCTCGCGTGCCGGTTCAAGTCTTCAATGGAGTTCATTCCAGACGGAGGCACCTCGGTGGTGGTTTTTTTCACGTCAATGAGCCGGAGCCCGGTAGCACACTCCTGGGGGATCCGACCGGTGACCAGAACCCGCTCCCCATGGAAGCGGACTCCGATGCCGGCTGCATCGTAATCGCCGGGCTCAAGCTCCTGATGAATGGGGCTGGGAAGGGGGGTCGGCGTGGGGTTCTCGGCATCCAGTATGCCGGCGCGGGCGATTCCCCCGGAAGCCAATATCGAAACCAAAATGAACCAATTGGAAGTGCTCAACATCATCGAATCTCCCTCTCTCACCCCTTGAAAAAGCAAGAGTGGGGCCAAGTCTATCTATTGAAATCATGGGTCTTTTATGGGCGGCGCCGTGCAGCAATCTTCAGGACTGTCTAGGGGGTGTACAGTCAATGAATCCCGTTGACCCACTGGCCGGATCCCCTTACTCTGCCCCTATTATGAAAGAGGACTATGTTTTGAAAGGGACTCCGACCACCCTCCAGATTCAGCTGGAAAAAGAGGTCGCCGAAACACTCAAGCAAATGGTCGAGTTCACCCGTTTCGGTGAATCCGAAATCATCAATGTTGCCGTGAAGCGGTTCATTGCACTCCATTCGGATTTTCTTCCTCGCAAAAAGTGAAATCTTCACTTCTGGTGGTCGGGATACTGGCCACGATCGCACTTGCGGTGGCGTGGATCCGTTCTCCTGAGCGGATCGATTCGGCCATTCAGGAGGCAGGCGCGGTGGATCCCCTGCCGACAGTCTCTCCGGGCGGGGCTTCTCCCGCTTCCATTCCAGTCACGTCAGCGCCGCCTTCGGGTAGCCTTTCTGAAAATCGGGATGGAGTCGTATCCGAAGATCTAAAAAAAGTCATCCACCAGGTGCGCAGCACTCTTCCGCAAAGGGCCCAGTTTAAACCCGCGGACGACGAGGCCGCCCATCATGCCGGCCCGGAATTGATCCAGGCGGGGCAAGCGCTCGGAGATCTCGCGGAATATCTCGAGCGCAGGCCCGAGGAATTCCGTGCTGCATCAGTTTTTTATACCAATTGCGCCGCCGATGAGAGCCTCATGCCGGCCAGTCGCGCCGTTTGTTATGCCGCCCTCATGAAAAAGAAGAACGAATGGGCCCCCGGCGTCGCCGACCGCATCTCCCGGGTGGGTCCCGAAATAGTCGACATTGCCAAAAGCCTGTCCGAATAACCGGATGTAGCGCGGAAAGCGGTTCAGTTGGTCGAAGAATCGATCAATTCGGCGATGTCTTTCACCTGGATCTTGTCTGCCATGTCTTTGGTCTTCATGCCGTCACTGATCATGGTGATGCAGAATGGGCAGGAGGTGGCCACGGTCTTCGCGCCGGTCTCGATGGCTTGCTCCGAGCGGGCGACGTTGATCCTGGAGCCATGGTGTTCTTCCATCCACATCCGTCCACCGCCTGCGCCACAGCACAAGCCTTGGTCGTGATGCTGGCGCATCTCGACGAGATTCACTTTCGGAATCGCACCGAGAACCGCGCGGGGCTGCTCGTAAACATTGTTCCAGCGCCCGAGGTAGCAGCTGTCGTGGAAGGTCACGGTTTCGTCCAGAGCCTTTTGCGGTTTCAGTTTTCCGCTTGAGATCATTTGAGCGATGAATTGCGAGTGGTGAACCACATCGTAGTTTCCACCGAGGTCCTTGTATTCGTTCTTGAGCGTGTTGAAGCAGTGCGGGCAGGCGGTCACAATCTTCTTCACTTCGTATCGATTCAGGGTATCCACGTTGGTTTTCGCAAGCGTCTGGAAAAGGTACTCGTTACCGATCCTTCTTGCGGCATCTCCGGTGCAGGTCTCTTCGGTTCCGAGGATGGCGAATTTGACCTGGGCTTTTTTCAGGAGACTCACAAAAGAGGAGAGGACCTTCTTGTTCCGGTCGTCATAGGCCCCGGCACATCCCACCCAGAGCAGGACATCGATGTCGGCAGCAGATCCGAGATCGGCCATGGTCTTGACTTCGAGACCCTCGGCCCAGTTCGCCCGTTCGGACGGACTGAAGGCCCAAGGGGTGCCGTTCGTTTCCATGTTCTTGAATACGGCCTGGACTTCTGCGGGGAAGCGGGACTCCATCATCACCAGATTCCTGCGGATGTCGTAGATCTTGTCGGTGTGCTCGATGAAGACCGGGCAAGCGATCTCACACGCGCGGCAAGAGGTGCATGCCCAAATCACGTCTTCGGTGACCTTTTCATCGATCACGTGGGTGATTTGATCGGTTTTTCCCTCGAGAATGGCCGGTTTGTTCGTGTGAAGATTCTTTTTGAGATCGACAATCAGATTCTTGGGAGAAAGGGGCTTCTCGGTGTTCCACGCAGGACAGAGCGACTGACACCTGCCGCACTCCGTACAGGAATACAGATCCAGGGCGTCTTTCCAGCTCATCTGGTTGATGTTCGCAACACCGTACTGGGTGAGGTTCTCATCTTCGAAGTTGATCGTCGTCATGCCCTTCTCGCGATCGAGCTTGCGAAGAAAGGTGTTCGGGCCGGCTGCCACGATGTGAAGGTGCTTTGATCCCGGAATGTAAACCGCAAACCCGAGAACCAACGCCATGTGGATCCATTTGAATACGGTGTAAAGCCCGTGATAGGCGCCATCATCCAGGTTCAGCCCCATCATGGATGCCGCAAGGTGCTTCGAAATGAAAAACGAGCTTTCAAAGTCCGGATGCGAACCCAGGATGTGGAAGGCGTTCATCAGGAAGATCGACACCATCAACCCGCCCGTGAAGAGCAGGACGTTATTCGCGTCGTTCGATTGTCCGAGGTGCTTCGGGCGTACCACCAAGCGGCGATAGGCCGCAAAGAGGACTCCGAGCAGGACCAATCCGGTGAAGAAGTCCTGGCTCATGATGAAAAGGGAGTAGGGCCCCGCTCCGATGAACTCGAAGGAGGCCCCACTGTGCAAGGTCATCAGGAATTGCTCGACTGTACCAAGAGAGATCACCAGGAAACCCCAGAAAATCGCGGTGTGCGCGATTCCGATCCAGGTGTCCTTCAGTACGGCCTTCTGGCCCAACACGTTCACGATCGCGGTTTGCACCCGCCTTCCGATGTCTTTCACTTCGGGGGCTTTGCCGGTTTGGGCCTTCATCAGGCTGTAGAGCGCGGCGAAGCGGCGACCCGAAAGGGTGAGAGCGGTACCAGCTACGATCAAAAACGCGAAGGTTTGCCAGGTCATTCCTTGTTACTCCTTGATTTTCTTGAACTCGGTCGTGAGTGCGGGAACCACTTGGAACAGGTCTCCGACAATGCCGTAGTCGGCAATCTGGAAGATCGGCGCCTGAGGATCCGAATTGATTGCTACGATCACTTTCGAGCTGCGCATGCCGGCGAGGTGCTGGATGGCACCGCTGATTCCGCAGGCGATGTAGCAAGACGGGGAGACCACTTTGCCAGTCTGTCCCACCTGGTCGCGATGCGGACGGTATCCGGCATCGACGGCAGCGCGAGAGGCGCCGACCGCAGCACCGACGGTGTCAGCGAGATCTTCAAGGATCTTGAAGTTGTCGGCATTCTTGAGTGCGCGTCCACCCGAGACGACGATCGCAGCCTCGGTCACATCGGGGCGGGCCGAATTGCCTTTGACCACTTCGAGGATCTTGGTCTTGAGACCGGAAAGGTCCACGCTGATGGATCCCGGATCTGCGGTTTTCGAGGTATCGGGCTTCGGAAGCCCGATCGAGTTCGGACGGATCGTCGCCATTTGCATTTCTGCGCCGGTGAACTCCACTTCAGCTGCAGCCTTGCCCGAATACACCGGGCGCTTCAATGCGAGCTTGCCGCCACCGAAAGCGATCGAGGTGCAGTCTGTTGCGAGAGCCGCATCGGCCATTACGGACACGAGAGGAAGAAACTCCTTCCCCATGGGGGTGTGTGCCGCGAGAACGATTTCCGGGTTCACGGTCTTGATCGCTGCCATCAGGGCGCGAGAGTAGGATTCCGCGGTGTAAAGCTTCAGGGCCGCATCCTGTACCAGGTGAACCTTGTTTGCGCCGAATTGAGCCGACTCATTGGCGAGTCCGGAGACGGCATCGCCGATGATCACGGCGTGGGTCTCATTTCCAGCCGCTGCCGATGCCGCAACGAGCTCGTAACTGGCTTTCTTTGCTTTACCTTCACGTTGTTCGATGAATACGAGTACTTTTGCCATGATTAGATCACCTTCGCTTCATTGTGGAGTGCTTGAGCCAGCTGTTGAGCTTGGACTCCGGCATCCCCATCGATTTTCTTTCCGGCCTGCTTCGGAGGAGGCAGCTGGAGATTCTTCATCTTGATTTTCTGGTCGGAGGCCGAAACGCCGATGTCTGCGAGCTTCACGGCCTTCACTTCCTTCTTCTTGGCCTTCATGATGTTCGGGAGTGTGGCATAACGAGGCTCGTTGAGCCCCTTGCTGCCCGCGATCACGGCGGGAGCCGAAACTTCGACCATCTCGAAGGATCCGCCCTCGATCTCGCGCTTGCACTTGAGCGTGCTGCCCGAATACTCGATTCCGCAAACCACGGTCACCGCTGGAAGGGCGAGGTGGGCCGCAACCAGTTGCGGAACTTGGGATGCGCCGTCATCGAGTGCTTCTTTTCCGAAGAACACGAGATCGACTTTGGCCTCTTTTTTGAGGGTTCCGGCGATGGCCTTCGCAGTCATGGCGCTATCGGCGGTTTCAGGAAGTTCGACGTGAATCGCATTGTCCGCACCCATGGCCAGAGCGGTACGGAGGGTTTCAATCACGCGATCGGGTCCTGCAGAAACGACTGTAACGGTCGCCCCCGGAGTTTTTTCTTTCAGGCGAAGCGCCTCTTCGACTCCGAATTCATCATATGAAGACATGATCCACTTGATGCCGGCGGTGTCGATGCCGGTTCCGTCGCCATTGACCTTGATTTTGGTTTCCGTATCGGGAACCTGTTTGATGCACACATAGAGATTCATGGTGTTGTCCTTTCAGGAGCGGGAATACAATTTCGCTTTAGCCAGATTATAGAGAAATTAGGCTTGTATTTCCATCGATTTGCGAGGAATTCCCGCGCAAATTTTCCGAACGGACTCGACCAGATTCATGACACGCTCCCCCGAGATTCCGGAGTCTCCGGACTGGGAGGAGAAGCGGACTCGCTCGGCCGTTTCAAAGAGGGTATCGAGAGTCTGCCAGTCTTCATTCCGGAGAGAGTGCTGTTCCGTCAGAATCCTGGCAAGTTCGCGCTTGGGAAGGGCTCGCGAACTCAACCCGAAGCCCTCATCTAAGGACTTATAAACTTCATCCTTCAGTTGCTCGAGCACTTTACCGGCATCTTGCGGCGTGACGGCTTTCTGGGCGGCTTCAGCAAGGTTCGACCAGAGGCGGTCTACGCTTTGCTTCTTCTTCAGGACCTCGAGCCTTGCGAGCGATCGTTTTTTGGTTTGATCCCAGGCCACCAAGCCCGCAAAAGAGAAGAACATCAGGAGGCCGGCCCATGCCACCAGGCGCCACCAGGGCTGCCCTCCGAACCCCTCGGATGATTTGTCGCGCTCCCGGATCGCACCATAGCCGGGACTCCCGGCTGTTGGAATGCTATCGACCCGCTCGTTCCCTTCGGTGCCGGAACGGGGCATGGCCGGAGCCTGTGAGGGATCGCCCGGTGCCACCTGAATCGGTATGGCAGCTGTTTTGCGCCGGACATACGACCGGCTCTCGGGACTGAAGAACTCGAACTCAACCGGTGGAATCTCGGTTTCCCCCGCCACCTCCGGAATCACCACGACTTCGAACACTTTCTCGGAGAGTCCTTGCCCCAGTGACTTCGACTTCCCCTGGGATTCGTAGAGGCGCAAGCCCTTTGGCCAGTTCACCTTGGGGAATTCCACCAGACTCGTGTTGCCCTTTCCTTTCACGGAGACCTTGAAGTTCAAGGGGGCGTGAGCCTGAATCCGGTTCGCATCCAGCTGGGCCGAAACCTCGAAGTCTCCAACCCCGCCGGTGAAGAGCTGGGTCTTGCCGTCCTCGGGGAGTGGCTGCACATCGATCAGGATGGGATCACTCCTCGAACTGCCACTTCTCGGAGTCACCTGCGTGAAAAACTGGAACACCGGATCTTCGAGCATCTCATCTGTCGCCGGATTCTTGGGTACGTAGTCCACCTTCACCGAGAAGCCATCGACTTTCAGTTTGCCTTCTTTGATAGGATAAATGGCATACCGGGCGAGGAGCGCCCGCTCCATGGGAACGCCGCCGAGGCTGACCGCCTCGAAGTCGGGACGGTTCGAAAGGATGGGCATCTCGAGATCCTCACGGATGAAGCCTTGGAATGACGGATACTGAAGCACGTCGCGGACCTGGGCCCGGGTCCTCCGGTAAAGATAGAAGCTCACGATCACCTGCTCGCCCTTGTAAACCCGGGAGGTGTTCACCTCACCCCGCACAAAGAAGTTCTTGGCGTCGCCCTTGAGCGCGCCCCCATCACCCGCAACGGGTTTCCGGTTGAGCTGTTCCTGGATCACCTGGACCGTGATGTCGGACGCCTTTTCTCCGCTGTTGGAGATATTGCGGATCCGGAGTGCACCGACCTTCAGTGGACGCAGGATGAAGGTCACACTCTCCTCCGAGCGGTTCTCGAATTTCCCATTGATGTACACCGAAGAGAATTGGGAGTTCTGGAACTGATTGACGATCTCGAAGTCCGGTGCGTCGAACTTCGGATTGAGTGGCTTCTCGCTTTCTCCGGTCCGGACGATCTTCAGGGAGACCGACTCGTCTTGTGGAACCTCCTGCCGGTCGACGGAGGCCTGGATTCCGGCGAATGCCGTACCCGAATGGATGCAAAATAAAATGAGTGCGGAAATGAAGGTCTTACCAGTCTTTGTCATTTTCCATCTCCCGGCCTTTCTGTTCTTTCAGGCGATTCTGATGCAACTGTTTTTCGCGATCCGACAGGTCGTTCATGATGCTCTCTGCCACGTCCTTGGAGAGGGTTCCGCTCCTGAACTGGCGTTTCTTACCTTCTTCGGGACCCTGCTTCTGGGAGTCATCCCCTTCCTGCTTGGGCTTGGATTTCTGATCTCCCTGTTCTTGATCCTTCTTTTGCTTCTGATCCTGGTTTTTCTGATCCTGTTCCTTCTGATCTTGTTGCTGCTGATTTTGCTCCGAAGACTTGGCCAGCGCCTGCCGGGCGCGTTTTTCGATTTCTCCGTCTTTCAGGATTTTCGCCAACTCAATCGCTTTGGTCAGCCGATCGAGAGACTCCCGCGGTTTGCCGGCCTGACTGAGTGTCACGCCTTCGTTATACAGTGCCCGTGCAGCTGAAGCATAGTCGCCCTCTGCCAGTGACTGTTTGGTCACCTCCTCGAAGAGCGGCAAAGAGTCCTCGTGTTTTCCGGAGTTTGACAAGGCCGTAGCCTGATTGTACTTGAGCGGTGCGGAATCGGGCTCGAGCTTGGTCGCGCCCCCGTACACTTCTGCGGCGCCCGCGAAGTCCCGATCAGAATGCAGGCGCTGGGCCTTTTTGGCTTCGATGTATCCCTTGAGAGTCTGTGCGGATGCGCCCGACGGAATCAGCAGGAGTGCGAACAAAAACGCGATACCGGATCTCCTACCCGGAAGGTATCCGGCGAACAGGTGGAGCATCAGAAAAATCACGGAAACTGCCAAAAAATAGTGAAACCGCTCAATCCGGGTGACCTGGCGTTGCTGGCGGGTTGCGTCCCGGCTGAGTCCCCTGAGACCACGGATCAGTTCATAAGACGCGTCATCCGGATTCACGAGATCGATCATCGTTCCTCCCCCCTCACTGGCGATTTGAGAGAGCAGTTCCTTGTTCACACGGCTCAGGACGATCTTCTGATCCCGGTCCTTCTTGTAGGTTTGAAGCACTCCGGCCCGGTTCCTCACGGGTACGGGTGCGCCTTCTTTGGTTCCCACCGCCACCACGAAAAACCCCGATCCCAATTCACGGATTTTCGACGCCGCGGCACCGGCACCCTCTCCGAAGTCTTCGCCGTCTGTCACCAGAACGAAGGCTTTCGATGACTTCCGTGTGTCTTCAGCGCTCCTTTCGAATGCCTTGATGCCGGAATCGATGGCTTTTGCAATTTCGGTTCCCTGGCTCGCGATCATCGATGGATCCAAGGTTTCGACCATCTCGGTCACATATCCGAAGTCGGTGGTCAGAGGGACGGCGAGAACAGCCTTTCCGGCAAAGCCGACGATTCCAACCCGGTCATCCGCCAGACCATCGAGGGTCTTTTTGATGAAGGTCCGGGCTCGATCGAGCCGGCTGGGCGGGGTGTCCTCGGCGAGAATGCTGTTGGACAGATCGAGAAGGAAAACAATATCCATCCCTTTGCTGTCGATCATCTCCTCTTTCTCACCCCACTGGGGTCGCATGAGGGCGATGCCTGCGAACAGGAGCGCGAGTGCGAGCCAAGCCTGCTTGCGGAGGAAGGCCTTCCAGGAAAATTCTGGAATCACTTTCGGCCAGAGGCTGCGGTCGATCCATTCAGAAAGCCGTTTTTGTTGGCCGATCGTCTGGGCGTGCGCCAGCGCGAGCATCACGAGCCCGAGCAAGAGAACCAGCCATGCGCGAGGATTCCCGAAGCTCATGCCCACTGCCTCCACCAGAATGAAGCGAGGATCCGCTCAGCCAGAAGACAGAACAAAGCGGCATAAACCCAAGGGAGGAATTCTTCATGATAATTGAGTTTGTCTTTGGTGGTGATCTCGGTCTTCTCGAGACGGTCGATATCGCGGAACACCTCGATCAGGGCTTGTTCGTCTTGAACCCGATAGAACTTCCCTTGGGTTTTCTCGGAGATCTGGGCGAGCAGAGTCGGGTTGAGGCGATTCTCGACCCAGACATGCTGAAAGGACTTCCCGAGCGGAGTGATGACCGGGAGGGGCTGTTTCACCCGGCCCTCAGTCCCGATGGCGATGGAATAGACCTTCACGGCATACCCCTGGGCCAGTTCCCCGGCGGTGATGGGATCGATCCTGCCGACATTGTTGTCACCGTCGGTCAGGAGGATCACGATCCGGCTTTTGGCCGAAGATTTTTTCAGGCGATTGATCGCCAGGGCGAGACCGTCTCCGATGGCAGTTCCATCGCGAAGGCCGTTTCCTCCGGGCTCAACCGTACGCAATTGAGAAAGAAGCAATCCGTAGTCGAGGGTCGGCGGCGCGAGTGTGATCGGTTCACCGCTGAACATCACGAATCCGATCCGGTCGTTCGTCCGGCCTTCGATAAACTGTCTGAAGGTTTGTTTGGCGATCTCCATCCGGTTGGCATCACCCATATCCTGGATGAGCATGCTGAGCGACACGTCGAGCACCATGACAATGTCCACTCCATTCGCTTTTCTTTCCTGGGTCTTTGAAATGCTTTGGGGGCGGGCAAGGCCGGTGATCAAGAAAAGCAATGCGACGGTCTTCAGTGCGGTTTGAATCAACGCCGGAGACGGCAATCTGGAATCACGCGGAGTGTAGCCGAAGAGCTGGAGCCGGATCGGCGGCAGGGACTGCCTTCTGAGCAAATACCGGAATAAAAACGGAATCGGAATCAACAGCAGGAAAACGAGCGGATAGGCGAATCTCATGGCCTAGCCTCCACTCGCTCGGGAGCCGAACGCCAACGATCGATGATCAGAAGGGCGCCAGCCCGGACAGAGGAATAGTCCACCTCGTTCAGGTGCTTGAAATTCTCTTCCCGGGTGAACTTCACCAGATCCAGCGTGGAGAATAAGGTTTCGATCTCGCGTAAGGAATCCCGCTCCATTCCTGAGCCGCGCAGGAGATCGAGCATCTCGCGTGTCGTCGATTCCGAGGCATCCACCTGGAAGCGAGCGGATAAAAAGTCCTTCAAGATTTCCGAGCACCCGAAACAAACCGGCTTCAGGGCAACGGGAGAGTAAGGATACAGTTTGAACAAGGACTCGATCCGGCGGACGGCGAGTTCATCAGGAGTCTCGCTCGGTGCGGGCGGTACTGAAATGGATGATGTGCTGGTCTTCCGGGCGCGGAGCTTACGGTAAATCCAATAGGCCGATATACAGAACACGAGAAACAAAAACGCGATCAGGATCCGGTGAGACCAGGAAAGCGAAATCTCCATTACCGGCAGAAGCTCCGGGCTCTTACCCGGCTCAGCGGTCGGACCGGATACACTGATCTTGTATGCGCCGGTGACCGCCACGGGGTCACGACCTTCACGAGAAATTCTCAGTTTGGGCAGCTCCAGTTCTCCGGTTTGTACCGGTGCGACAATGAACCGAACGGTTCCTTGAGCCACTTCCGGGTGGGGATCGAGCAGCCACTGGGAGCTCTCTTTGCCTCCCTCCTCTGTCAATCGAACCGGATCTCCGGTCTCGAGCACCCCGGGCGGAACCCGTGCCTCGAGAGTGATCCGGTCACCGATCTGATACTGGCTGCCGTTGGCATTCCGATTCACCTCACTCACAGGGGCTTCCGGTAAGGCGTGCGGAGTCTCAACCGCGGCACTGGCGGCCGACGCGGATGCAAGAAGCAACACCATTGCGCCGAAAAGCGCTTTAGCGTTTCTGCTTGCGGCGTTTGAGAAACTGAAGCAATCGTTCCGCATGGTCCTCTCGGGTTTGAATGGAGAGTGTTTCCACTCCCGCCTGTTTGAAAAGAGTTTTGGTTTTTTGAGCAAAAGCCGCGGTTGAAAAGTCGAGGCTCTCGTTCTCGATCTTCGAGCGGGTGTCGAGTTCGAACACCCGACCCGATTCCGGATCGAGGATCGGAAAACGTCCGCTGGTTTTGATGCTGAACTCGGCCTCATCTTCGATCTTGACGGCAACAACATCGTGTTTCCGCGACAGCTGACGAACCGGAATTTCAAGCCCCTCCGCCTTGAAGTCACTCAATACGAAAACGATCCCTGAGTGCTTCATCAGCCTTCGGGTTTCTTCGAGTGCCTTCCGGAGAGCGGTACCTCCGGGACGGGTCGGATGGGTGAGCAGGTCACGGATGATCCGGAGCACATGGTTCCTGCCCTTCTTGAGCTCGATGATTTTCTCGACACGATCGGTAACGAGAAGCACACCCACCTTGTCGCCGGTATTCGAAGCGGCGTAGGCGATCATCGCTGCGAGCTCTGCCAGGACTTCGCGCTTAGTGTTTTTGAGTGATCCGAAATCAAGCGAGGCCGAGAGGTCCGCGATGATGAACACATTCAGCTCGCGCTCCTCTTCGTAAAGCTTGACCAGAGGTTCACGGCTCCTCGCGCTGACCTTCCAGTCCAAGTGACGGATATCGTCTCCGGGCATGTACTGGCGGTGTTCCGAAAACTGCACACCCTGTCCTTTGAAGTGCGACTTGTATCCCCCGGTCATGATGTCGTCCATCATCCGCTTCGTTGCGATTTCGATGCGTTTGACCTTTTTCAGGAGGGTTTCGTTCATGGAACTTCGATCCGGTCCAGAATTCGGCGGACGATCTGATCCGAGCTGACATTCTCTGCTTCTGCCTCGTAGGTGAGGAGAATGCGGTGCCTGAGGATATCGTAAGCGACCGACTTGACGTCTTCCGGAGTCGCATATCCCCTGTGGTTGATGAATGCGTTCGCGCGGGCGCCACGGGTGAGGGCTAGGGTCGCACGGGGAGAGCCTCCGGAACTGATGAACGCCTTGAGTTCTGCGAGTCCGTGTTTTTCGGGGAATCGCGACGCGAAGATGATGTTGAGGATGTAATCCTTGACCTTCTCGTCCATGTAAATGTCATTGCAGAGTCGGCGAGCTTCAAGAATGGTTTCGGGGTCGCACACCCGATTCGCTACCGGGAGGTCGTTCGCGGTCATCCGGTTCATCATGATCTTTTCTTCTGCAAGGGTCGGGTAGCTCACCTTGACCTTGAACAGGAAGCGGTCGAGCTGAGCCTCGGGAAGCGGATAAGTTCCCTCTTGCTCGATCGGATTCTGCGTCGCGAGAACGATGAACGGGTCTTCGAGCGGGAAAGTCGTCTCACCGATCGTCACCTGGTGCTCGCCCATGGCTTCGAGCAGGGCGCTCTGGACTTTGGCCGGGGCACGGTTGATTTCGTCAGCCAGGACGATGTTGGTGAAAATCGGGCCTTTTTTCGGAAAAAACTCATGGGTCTTCTGATTGAAGATCATGGTTCCGATCAGGTCGGAGGGAAGGAGATCCGGTGTGAACTGGATCCGGTTGAAGCGGGCATTGATCGACTGGGCCAGCGTCTTCACAGTCAGTGTTTTTGCCAGACCCGGAAGTCCTTCGAGGAGTACGTGCCCGTCACACAGGAGTGCGAGAACGAGTTTCTCGACCAGTGCGGACTGCCCGACCACGACTTTTCCGACTTCTCCGAAAAGGGTATCGACGAAGCGACTCTTGTCGCGAATCACTTCCGTAAGCTGTTGAATATTCATTTGTTGTGACATGCGAAGATTGTCCTCCCGTTCGAGGGAGGGTGCAAGTGTCAGAGGACGCGTCGCGAAACGGGTTCAGAGACTGAATTCGTCCGGAGGAGAGCTCGAGCGCCGCACAACAGCGCCGGAAGGCGAGCCTTGATCTTCAGTGAGATTCGCAAAAAGAGTGTATTGGCCGAGCCAGGCGAGCTTGACGGTACCTGGCTCGCCGTGACGGTTTTTGGCAATGATGATCTCCGCCACGCCCTTTTCGTCCGAGTCTTTGTTGTAATAATCATCCCGGTAGATGAAGCACACCAAGTCGGCATCCTGCTCGATGGCTCCGGATTCCCTGAGGTCGGAGAGCATCGGACGTTTGTCGGTACGCGACTCGACCTGACGACTCAGCTGCGAGAGGGCGATGATCGGGACGCCCACTTCTTTTGAGAGCTCCTTGAGTCCACGGGAGATAGCGGAAATTTCCTGTTCCCGGTTCCCGCCCGCTTGGCTCGACTTCGGACCCCGCATGAGCTGGAGGTAATCGATGACGATCAGATTGAGGTCTTTCTCTTTTGCCTTGAGTCTCCGGCAGCGCGAGCGAAGATCCATTACCGTCAAAGCGGGAGTATCGTCGATGTGGATGCGTGCCTGTCCCAGTTGTTCGGCGGCATTCATCAAGCGGCGGAATTCCTCTTTGGAGAGCGCGCCGGTCTTCAGGCGCTTCGAATCGATCCGGCTGATGGCGGAGAAAAAGCGGAACCCGAGTTCTTCTTTTGACATTTCGAGCGAAAACAGTGCTGCAACGGATTTCTTGACCACTGCGGAGTGGAGCAAGGCAGAGATGAACCAAGAGGTTTTCCCCATGCCGGGGCGGGCAGCCAGAATGGTCACCTGGCCCGGGTGGAGCCCGGTGGTGATCTTGTCGAACTCGTGGAATCCGGTTGGTAGACCGACCACGTCCTCGCCCCCCTGAAGAAAGAGTTCCTGAACGCGGGTCATGTTACCGGAAATAACCTCAGAAAGAGTGGAGAATGAACGTTGGGCGCGGTTCTGCGAGACTTCAAAAATCTTGGTCTCGGCAGCGTCGATGTAGGTTTCGGTGTTTTCGACCCCGGTAAATCCCTCTTCCATGATGGAAGAACAGGTTTCAATGAGTCGGCGTTGGAGAGCCTTTTCTCGGACGATCTTTCCGTAATGAACGACGTTGGCGATGTGGAAAGAGGCTTGATCGAACAGGTGGGTCAGCGTTTGCATTCCGCCGATATTCTCGTACCATCCGCGATCGCGAAGGGTGGAGGTGAGAGTGACCAGATCTACCGGTTTTCCCTGATCGAGCAGGTGACAGCCGGTTTCATAAATTTTCTGATGGGCATCGAGAAAAAAATCGCGGGATTCGAGGCCGACCTCACGAACCTGGTCGAGTGTGCTGTTGTTCACGAGCACAGCTCCCAGGACCGAACGTTCGGCCTCGAGATCCTGCGGAAGTTTTTTCAAACGATCACGCCTCTTCTTTGACGACCCAAACCTTGAGGTTGGTCACAACTTCTGGAAGGAGCTTGATCTCAACAGAGTGCACGCCAAGAGCCTTGATCGGATCTTTGATGTGAATCAGGCGCTTTTCGATGGAGATACCACCGGCCTGGAGGGCGTCGGCGATATCGTTCGCGGTAACGGATCCGAACAATTTGTCCTTCTCGCCCACTTTACGGGAGATGTTGCAAGTGAAGGCGGAAAGTTTCTTCGCGAGTTCTTCAGCGGAAAGCTTTTCAGCAGCGCGCTTCTTTTCGAGAAGCTTCTTCTGGTGCTCGATGGCGCTCAGATTGTTCTCGTTAGCGGCAACAACCTTTTTGTTCGGGATGAGGAAGTTGCGGGCGTAGCCATCGGCAACCTTCACCACATCACCGATGCGGCCGAGATTATCTACATTTTCTTTTAAAATCACTAACATGGGATCTCCTGGATAAATGAAATGGAACCCTTAGATTTGCCCGAATTTCTTACGAAAGTCAAACCAAAGGTCGAAAAACCCCAGTGCCAGGACCAGGGGAAGGGCGAGGAAGAGGGCGACCGAAAAAATCAGGATCCTGCCCAGGCCGGCGATTTCATTCCGGGTCATCAGAAATCCGAGGACGCTCAGACCCTGAAAGGCATAGAAGACCATCAAGAGCTTAAACAAATTCAGTCCGATATAATACGGCGCGTGCTCACCGAAGGCATACAGGGCTGCGCTGCCGAGCGTCGGCCAGACCAGCCACTCCGGGTTCTTGAAGCGGTTCCAAAATGATTTTGAAAGAAAAGACGGAACGATTTGCGAGGCGAACAGGAGGTTCACCCAGAGGGACAACAAGAGGGCGATCAGGAGCCCCGAAGGGAGTTCGGTCATCAGTTGCCGGAAAAGCCCATCCCGCCCCTGTTCATCGACGAGTTTCTTCACCGGGCTGTTGGGAAGGTGGATCAGGTGATCCATGCCGATCGAAATTTCGGAACGCAGGTAATCGATCACGCCGAGGCCGATTTCATGAGCCCGGATTTGGAGCGCACCAAGAAACAGCAGGATCATGCAAATAAAGGCGTAAACCAAGCTGCCTTGGATCTTACCGGTTTTACGGATCAGAAGCGGAAAGAGATTGCCGACGCCGAACCAGAAAATCCCGAGGACCAGGAGTTCATTCGGGTTCGCGCCCGCAAAACGGGTGAGGATCAGATTGGAAAACAAGGCCCCCAGTGCGAGTGGAAGCGCTCCACGCAGGCTGAGGACGAACAGGGGTAGCGGAGAGAGCATGACGAAGATCGCGCTCTGGAAAAACAGGAAGGGTAAAAAAAACGGGGCGATCCGGGCAAGTTGCCCTGGAATCGCCCCGCGATTTTGAAGTTTGGACTTCATCCCTCTCAGTAGTTCGAGTTCGGACCGATCGAGGTGAATCCGAGCAACGCCAGGTTACGGGCGCGCTTGATTTCGGTGGTCAGCTTGCGCTGGATCTGGGCGCAGTTGCCGGTCACGCGACGGGGCACGATTTTTCCGTGCTCGGTCATGAACGAGGACAAGAACTTGGGGTTCTTGTAGCTGATGTTGGCAGCATCTTCCTCACCGGAAGTGAAGCGGCAAGCCTTTTTGCGGTTGCTGCTCGAGAAGCGACGGCCACGACGGCCGCTGCCTTCGTCCATGCCATCGTCCATATCGTCGTTGTAGCGGGATTCTTTCTTTTCAGACATTTCTTTTGCCATGATTCATTTCCTCCGGATCAGGCGCTGACTTCAGCTTGGGGGGCGCGCTCTTCGCGCTTCAGGGGGGTTCCGTTAGCCTGTTCTTTCATGAACACGTCTTTCTCGAATTCTTTGGCGAGATTGACAGTCATGAAGCGCAGGGTGGATTCATGCAGGCGAAGGTTCCGCTCGATCTCATGAACGATGTCCCCTTTGCCGGTGTACACGAAGTGGGTGTAGTGGCCGCGAGTTTCCTTCTGGATCTCGTAAGCGAATTTACGCTTTCCCCAGTCTTCTTCGTAAACGAGCTCGCCACCGTAAGCATTGACGATGCCGAAGAGTCTTTCTTTGAGGGTTTTCAGTCCTTCATCGCTCAGATCGACGCGAGTGATGAATGTGGTTTCGTAACCAGGTAATTTCATTCGATTCTCCTTATGGTTCAAGCCCCCGGACCCAGGTCCGCGAGCAAAGAGTTGAGGTTGAGCTGACGGGTGTATCACAGCCCGCGGGGGGCCGCAAGGGGGGCGAATTCAGCGGGATTGTCCACTGAAGGGATCGTAGGGTTGCTCGGCCGGAGGGGTGGGGGTGTTTGGCTGATTTCTCTTTTCAATCAAGGAGATGACCAGCGCAGCCCCTTCGTACATCAACATGAGCGGGGCCATGAGGAGGAGCATCGAAACGGCATCGGGCGGGGCGATAAAGGCGGCAACGATGGTGATCCCGATGAAGGCATTTTTGCGTTGGGCCCTCAGGGTTGCGGCATCGACGAGCCCGAGCCAGCCGAGAAGGATGAGCAACACAGGGAGTTCAAAGGCTGCTCCGAACATGAGCATGAGCTTCAGGCAGGTTCCGTAATAGGAGTCGATGGTCAGAAGCGGGGTGTCCCCGGGGAGTCCGAAGGCCATGAAGTATTTGAATCCGACCGGGAATAGCACGAAGTAGGCGAAGGCGGCTCCCGCAACGAAGAAAAAGCTCGCAGCCAGGATGAAAGGGATGACCAAGCGCTTTTCTTTGGAATGCAGACCCGGCGCAATGAACGACCAGAGTTGGTAAAAGTAGAAGGGGCAGAAAAAGAAAAGCGAGCTGTAGCCCGCGATCTTCAGGTGGGTCATGAAGTTTTCGAACAGGCTGGTGAAATAGAGGCGTTGCTGCTCGGGCGGAAGTGCGGCGAACAGCGGTTTTTGAAGAAAATGGAGAACCCGGGCGTTGGTGAAAAAATAGCAGAACAGGAAGCCCGCAAAAAAAACATAGAGGCAGCGCAAGAGTCTCGCCTTGAGCTCTTCGAGATGTTGCCAAAAACCCATGAACGCGCTTGAATGCTGTTGATCCACGTTCAGCCCATCTTGTGGATCGGAAGGGGGAATGTCAACCATGGCGTCCACGATCGGTTCCAGGAGAATCCGCAATGTCATTTTCGCCACGCTGATTCAAGCTTCGGTCATCGGGGTCTATCTGCACTTTTTCTCGGGCTCACCGACCGAAACCCCGGAGACTGGGGCGCCGCCCTCGGGAACCCCCGGCCTGAAAGCGGAGTGGGAGAGGGCATTGGCTGAGGCAGACGAGCAGGGGCTGTCGCTTCTCCGTGTCACCATTCAAACCACCCGTGGAAAGATCCGCTTCCGCTTTTATCCCCTCGATGCCCCGAAAACCTCGAAGCGCATTGCAACGCTGGTTTCAGAGGGGTTTTACAATGGACTTCTTTTCCATCGGGTAGAGCCCGGATTTGTCATTCAGGGGGGAGACCCTACCGGAACCGGCTCGGGCGGTTCGGGGCAAGCGCTTGCGGCCGAATTCAATCCCCGGAAGCACGTGCTCGGTGCGGTTGCCATGGCAAGGGGGGAGGACCCTGACTCCGCAGACGCCCAGTTCTACATCAGTCTCGGAAACCATCCCCAACTTGACGGGCGATACACGGTATTCGGACAGGTGGTGGAAGGGGTCGAGGTATTGAGCCAGATCCAGGTCGGAGACCGGATGACCGCTCTCACGCTCGAGACCGAATGAAGATCGGCGGTCAGGAGTCCTTGCGTCCGCGGTCTTTGTCGAGGCGGATTCCTGTTTTGCTGAGTGTTCGGGCCGCGCGTTCGCTTCCGGTGCGCGACCACATGTCGTAGAGCCGGATCAGGTCTTGCTCGGTTCTCGCGAAAGTGGTCGACTCGCTCACATCCGAAAGCAGGTCCACCATGCAAGCGAACTGGCGGGAAAGATCCGAAAACAAATCCCGGAAATGGCGCTCATCGCTTCGGTCGGCAGCGTTCCGGTAGGCCGCTCCTCCGAGTCCGATGTAGTAACCGAGATCGAGATTCATCCGGCTCAGGCTTTCTTGGAAAAACCCGGCCTTGAAAAGAGAGATATCGCCGACATTCTGGAACAGGGTTTTCTGTTCGGGCTGAGCCGCGGCCTCGAGGGCTTCTTTGTACAAAAAAGCAAGGGGCTGGTCTTCGAGTGATCCATCCTGACTTTTGGAATACAGGGACTCGCTGAACATGAAACGGTTCAGCAGGCGGACTACATAGTATTCCGTCTCGGGTTGGATCCGGATTTTTCTCCGGTCAGCAGCGGTTCTCACCAGCTCGAAAAAAAACGATTCGGGCGTCAGGTCCAGGGTGAATGTCGAGCCGGAGCCGGGTTTTAATGCCATGCAGACGGGCCCCTCCTCTCTTGATTATAGCCAAGAACAAGGGCGGGGCTCAACCAGCCAAATATTTGACAATCAAAGGCATTTAGCTGACCACTACGGTCAATTGTGGGGCATCCAGCAGGAGTCGCTTGGCGATCGCGCGGACCTGGTTCGAGGTCACGGAAAGGATCCTCTTTTTGACCTCGGAGTCCGAAATGATGCTCCCCCGGTACAGGAGTTCGAGGCCGTAGCCCGCAGCCAGCGACCAGGTGCTCTGCAGGTTCATCGCCTGTTGCCCCAGGAAATAATTCTTGGCTCGCTCCAGTTCGGCGGCCGAAGGGCCCTTTTTCACGAGGGTTTCGATCACCTTCCTGATTTCTGCGATAGCCTCGTCCTTCTTGCCTGGCGCACAAGCGATGTAGGTGCCCACATAGCCGGTCTCAATTCCCTCCATGCTGGTGGGGGCGACCGAATAAGCCATGGAACGCTTTTCCCTGAGCTCAATGAACAGACGGCCACTCTGCCCGCCCAGGATGTTCTGAAGAATCCGGAGCGCGTGGCGGTCTGAATCGAACATGGAGAGGCCGATCCCGCCGATCAGAATGTGGGCTTGCTCACGGTCGAAGCGCGAGGAGGCCCAACGGGGAGCGGGTAGTGTGGCAGGCGCGGGCAGCCGATCTTGTACGAAGCGGCTTTTTTGCTTCGAAAGGGTCTCATCGAATCGACCGAGCCATTCTTCAAATGCGTGTCGCGATACCCCGCCCACCACGGCAAGAGAAAGATTCCCGGGATGGATGAAGGTCTGGTGGAGGTGGTGCAAGTCGGTCGATCCGATCCGCTCCACCTGCTCTTCGGTTCCGATCGGCGAACGGGCGTAGGGATGGTCTCCGAAAAGATTCTCCATGAACAACCGCGAGCAAACCTGTGAGGAGTGATTCGGAATGGAGCGGATCATGTCGAGAGTGACGCGCTTGGCGTGCGCGAGTTCGTCTTCCGAAAATGCCGGATTGAAAAACACATCCGAGAAAAGCGTGGAGAGGCGGTCCCAGTCACGGATCAGGCCAGTCGATTGGAGCCCGATGGTGTTCCTTCCGGAGAATCCATCGAGCGAAGCGGCGCAACCTTCGATCAAGGCGCTCAGCTTTCGTGAGTCGATCTCGGGTGTTCCTTTTGCCCAGGTTTGAGAGATCAGGTGGCTGGCGCCCCAATACTGATCTCCGAGCCCGATCTCGGATCGGGATCCGCCATAGGCGGCAGCATAAATGGAAAATACCGGAGTCCCGGGCCGCTCGAGATAGGCCACTTTCAAGCCCGAAGGAGTGGTCAAGATCTCGGGCTCTCCGGACTTCGTTTTCGAGGCTTTGGCCCTTACCGGAGCAGGTGCGGACTGAAGGGGAGCAATGATTTTTTCGACCTGGGAGAGTTTCAGGAGGGTTTCCGCCTCCGGCTGGAACAGCACGAGGCTCATTCTCTCCGGGGTCAGGTATTCTCTCGCGAGGCGCTTGAGGGTGGAGGCGTTCACGCTCTTGATCTGATCGAGGTACTCGGTGTCGAACCGCAGATCTCCGAGCGAGAATCGCAGCAGACCGATCCTGCCCGCGAGACCGTCGACCGTCTGGGTGGCGTAAAGCTTCTCGCTCTCGATGAGAGCGATCACGCGATCGATTTCCTCCTGGTCCACGCCATCCTCGATGACCTTGCGGATTTCTGAAACGATCTCACCGAGAACCTGATCGAGGTCTCCCGTCTCTTTCAGCTCAGCGGAGATCAGGAACATTCCCGGATCCTTCGGGATGTAGACACTCGCGCTGATGTCCGTCACCAAGGATCGATCATAGAACAGGCGTCTGTAGAGTCGGGAAGACTCGCCGGTTCCTAAAATGCCGGAGAGGACTTCGAGCAGGGGGGCGTCCGCATGGGTGAGCTCGGGAATCCGGAAGGAGATCGCCAGTTCGGGGGTCTGAATGTCGAAGTGTCGCGCCTTCGTTCGCAAACCCTGCAATGGCTTTTCGGCAGGGAGTGCGCGTGGAGCGGCTTTACGCTCGGGGATCACCCGTTTCCCGAAACGTTTTTCCAGCACGCGCAGCAGGCGTTTTTTCCTTTCGCCTTTTTCATCTGCGATCGGGCCCACGAGGACCAGTCCCATCCGCGATGAAACATAGTGCTTGCGGTAGTAGCGCTCCAGGTCCCGGACCTTGGCCTGCTTCAGTATTTTCTCGTAACCGATCACGGGGCGACCGTAGGGATGCTTCTTGTAAGTCAGGCCGAACAGATCCTCGTACAACTGTCGATCGGGAGAGTCTTGCCCTCTGCGCAGCTCCTCGAGAATCACTTCGCGTTCACGTTCAAAGTCCTCGGGAAGGAAGCGTTGTGGGGCGGCCATCACTCCAAAATGGTCGATCACCTTTTCCCAATACTGCTCCGAGCAGGTGACATGGTAGACGGTCTGGTCGAAGGTGGTGTAGGCGTTGATCTCCCCGCCAAGCGACTCGATCAGCCTTGCGGTTTGTCCGCTCGAGGCGTTACCGGTTTCCTTGGCTCCCGCGTCTTTGAACAGCATGTGTTCGAGAAAATGGGCGAAGCCGGCCTCCGGGCCGGACTCATCCGTGCTCCCTGTCAGGTTCCACCAGTGGAAGGTTCCCACATGGCCGTCGAGGTGTTGGAAAATAACGGGGATGCCGTTGGAGAGTTTGTATTCTTCCGGTTTGTGCGCGAGGGTCATGGTGCCTTCTTGGGGGTTGAAAGGGCCTTGGCCCGTTTTTGTTCGAGAATCTGTTCGGAAATCGAGTCGGGGTGACTTGCGGGTGAATCCTTGAGGACCCGGTCGATGAGTTTTTTGAAAAGCGCTTCATCGCCCGTCGGGCGCGCGAAGTATCTTGCGAATGCCACGGAGTTGGCAAAGTATTCGCCATGTAGCCTCAGGAGGGACTCGAAGCGGACCCGGCTGCGTTTCCAGGATTCGGGGTCCCCGTCCCGCGAGCGCGCATGTTCGATCGCGAAATGCCGCTCGACCGCGCCATGGTTGTATCCCGGATCGAGGTTCTCTATCCTGCTGAAAAACAATTCCACCGTCCGGCGGTGCTTGAGTTCGCGTTCCGGACCGGATTCCACCGACCACCGGTAGAGACTCTCGGCGAACCAGTAGGCCGCATCGAGGTCGGCCCGATCGATGGCTGTGAGGCCGTCTTCCGGCGATGCCCGGGGGCGGCTTACGGCATCCCGATATGCCGGGTTAAGATGAAGGGCGGCCTCGGCGCGGTGGGCGGCCGAAAGATAAAGTCGCAAACGTTCCGGGCCCGACTCAGTGTAGAACTCGGCCATCAGGTGCTCGGCCCGCGCAAGTTTGAGCCATCGTTCACGCGAGTCGCCCGGGCTCCGCGCGAGGGGCTTCGCCATCTCGATGAATCTCGAAAGTGAAGCACTGTCGTGCCGCTCCGACCAGAGTTTGGTGAGCAGCTTTTCGGTTTTTTTGTCGCTCTTGAGCGAGGAGCCCGCGTCAGCCGATTGACTCAAGTACGGATTGATCCGGCCCAAAGCACAAGAAGACAGAATAATCAGGCATCCAAAAAGGATTGTGGTGATCGCTTTCATTCCGGATAGAATCAAGACTATGCTAACGATTCGCAAACAGCAAACGAAAGAGGGCCCGTTGGTCGAGTTGAGCGGGACGATTGAAGAGAGCGTCAACTTCGAACAATTGATTGGCGCAGTGGAGGGTTTACTCACCGTCAAGTGTCGCGGCATCACGCGGATCAACTCGGTCGGGGTAAAAACCTGGATGAAGTACTTCCAGTCTCTCAAGGCCCAGGGAGTCCGCTTCCGGTTCATCGAGTGCTCGTATTCAGTGATCGAGCAACTCAATATGATCTCCAACTTCGCGTGCGGCGGCGAAGTGGTTTCCATCCTACTTCCCTTCTCTTGCGTGGCTTGTGAGAACGAGTTCGTCGCATGCTGCAATACCATGGAACTGAAAGCCTCGAATCTTCAGGTTCCCAAAGCCAAGTGTGAGCGCCCCAATTGTGGTGCCCAGTTCGACGATGATCCTGAAGAGTATTTCTATTTCCTGGAGGACTGAGGAATGGCCCAAACATTCCTCCTGATTTCCGATCACCCCGAGGATCCTTCTTTTCTCGCCGAAATCGCGGCTCATCATGGTGCCCAAGTCCAAACGGTTCCCGAGGTGAATGCGGCGGTCGGTGTTTTGGCGTCCCAGGAGTGCGCAGGGGTATTCATCGATGTCGATGCGCAGGGCCGACTGAGGGAGTTTGAGTCCGCGCTTCAGGCGAAATTCGGACTGCTTGGCGGAGGGAACCTTCCTGCCGTCCTGTTTCATTTTTTGAGCGATCGAAACCTGGCGGAGAACCGTGAGCTGACGACCAGTCCGTTGTTTGCGAACTTCATCCAGCGCCCGACCCAGGAGCACGAGGATGCGGCGCGATTCTATTCGAGGTACTTGAAGGCGGGCGCCTCCCGCAATGCCAACGATCTAGAGGATTTTCTGGGAGAGCGCGGAGGGGTCCAGTACCTCAAAATCGAACATTCTGACCAGAAGCAGGAAGTGGCCGAGGCTGTCCGGCAGTACCTGATGCAGGGGAAGATACCACCGAGAATCGCAAACATCATTGCCAACTCTGTGGATGAGGTGATCATGAACGCCATCTTCGATGCGCCCACGGATGATTTCGGTCGGCCGGTTTACACTGCGACCGAGCGGAACCAGTCGCGCGCCTTGACCGATCGCGAAGTCTCCCTGATGAAGATCGGTTTCGACGGATATTATGTGGGAGTCACCGTTGTGGATCAGTGGGGGTCGCTCGATCGGGGGCGTTTGCTCCACCATGTGTCGATCAACTACAAGGACAGCGATTATACCGTCAAGCAAGGTCAGGCCGGGGCGGGTCTCGGCCTGGCCACCATTTTCCAGGGAGGTGCGACTCTGATCTACGAATGCACCGCGCGTAAACAGACCAAGGTGACCCTGATCTACCGGGCTTACGATAACTATCGCTCTTTCAAAAACCAGTTCCACTTCTTCCAGGCCAAATTCCATGAATAAAAAAATCGTGCTCGCTTCCGGCTCCCCCCGCCGTAAAGAACTTCTCGAGATGGCGGGAATTCCATTTGAAATCCTGGTTCCGGAAGTGGATGAAACGCCCCTTCCCCGCGAGGCACCGCAGAACATGGTGAAGCGCCTCTCCCTCATGAAAGCACTGGCCGCAGCCCGTGACTGGTCGGGGAGTGCGGGCTCCGCGATCATCCTTTCTGCCGACACGACCGTCGTCGATCCTTCGGGGCGGAATCTCGGTAAGCCGCGCAATCAGCGTGAGGCCCGGAAGATGGTCTCTGCGTTGGCCGGGAAAGACCACTTCGTGTTCACCGGGTATTCACTGGTCGAAATTCGAAAAGGCAGGGTGCACCGGATCCTTTCAAAAAGGGTGCGGACCCGGGTGCGGATCCGTGAAATGACCTCCCGGGAAGTGAACGATTATATCGGTCGGGGCGAGAGTCTCGACAAGGCCGGCGCTTATGCGGCGCAGGGATTCGGGATGGCCCTGATCGAACAGATCAGCGGCAGCTACACGAATGTGGTGGGTCTTCCGGTCACTGAAGTGACCCGGGATCTGAGGCTGCTCGGATGGCGGAGGTGATCGGACTCGGTGAGCTTTTGGGCAGGATCGGTCCGGGGGTGACGCTGGTCGCGGTCAGCAAACAGCAGGGTCCCGAGAAAATCGAGGCACTTTACCGCGAAGGCCAGAGGATTTTCGGCGAGAACTACGTCCAGGAGTTGCTCGGAAAGTGGCAGGAACTGCACGGGCGATTGCCGGGGATCGAGTTTCATTTCATCGGTCGTTTGCAAACCAACAAGGTCAAAGCCCTGATTCCAGCGGTTTCGGTGATCCATTCGGTCGATTCGGTGCGCTTGCTCCGGGAAATCGGCCGGCGTGCTGCCGAAGCAGGAAAAACCATCAGGGTGTATTTCCAGGTGAATATCGACGACGAAGAGAGCAAGGGCGGTTTCCCTCCCGGCTCCCTCGCCGAATTGTATGGAGTGTTGAGGGAGTGCCCGTCTGTCAGGGCGCTCGGCTTGATGTGCATCCCCGATCCCGAGCGCGACCCGGTCTCCGCATTCCGGCGTATGGTGAAGCTTTCGCAAGAACACGGCACAGAGCTCGGAAAGGGCCTGTCCATGGGGATGTCCGGCGATTTCGAGACGGCAATCCAAGAGGGCTCGACCGTGATCCGTGTCGGAAGTCTGCTGTTCGGTGAGCGGGTCAGGCCTTCTTGAGCAAGCCGATTTCGAGAAGGCGCTGCTTCAGGTACTGACCGGCAGTGATATTCTCTCCGAGCAAAACATCAGACCGTGGATGTAAAAACAGAGGCATCGAATAACGCGGGAGTTTGGCTGCCGGACCCATGGGGTTCACTACCCGGTGCGTGGTCGATTTGTAATACCCGCCCGAGGCGAGCTGGAGCATGTCGCCGGCATTGATGGCAATCGATCCCGGATCGCAAGGAACCGTGTGCCACTTTCCGGCGGTGTCCTGGACTTCGAGCCCTGCGGTGGTGGCCGAACAAAGCAAGGTGATCAAGTTGATGTCTTCATGGGCGGCTGCGCGAATTGCGCCCTGCTCTTCGGTCCCTTGTAGGGGAGGATAGTGGATCACGCGGAGGAGGTTCTCTTCGGATTCCTGCACCATCTCAGAGAGGGGCATCGAAAACTTGCTCCGGACCGAATCAGGTGATGCCAACTGAACCCAGTTCAGCATTTCTTCGCCCAGCTTGCAGAGCTCGCCATAGAGCTTCCAGGTGTCAGCCATCAGGTATTCAGGCATGCGGGAGCGGGGATAAACGTGGAAGAACTCCTTTAGGTCCTTGATGGGGCTGTCTTTGGCATTTTCCGAGCGGAAGGGGAAATATCCCGACTGCTGTTCGGGCTTGAAGGTGTACTCGTGCTTTTCCTGTGAATTGAAAAAGCGGGCCCACTGGTCATAGACGCGATGAACGAGGTCGAAAGAGAGCGGGTGATCGGTCACGACAGCGAATCCGGTCTTGGTCAGGGATTCACAAAAGCGCTGGGCTGCATCCGGAGTGCCATACTGAACCTTGAGTACTTCCATGCGAACCGTCCTAACATTGCGCCGAGTCAATTGCAAATGAAAAGGGCCTCGCAATCTCTCGTGAAATGGCGGAATATTGGAGAAATCATGTCAATTAAAGAACAGCGCCTGGCACGGCTCCAGGCCACCCTGCTCCGGCATCACCGTCTGTCGCTCGAAGCCCGCTCCTGGTGGGGCCGATCGGGACACCGGCTCGGAACCTGGATTGCCATGTTGCAATTCGAATGGCTCAAAAACGATGTGGCCATCCGGGCCGAATCACTCTCGTATTATACGCTCTTCTCGTTCATGCCTCTCATGGCCGGAGTATTCCTGCTCCTTGGATTCTTTTCACAGTGGGGACCGGTACAGCAGGAGTTCGAGGGTTTGCTCGGAAGGGCACTCGGGGCGATCCCCGAGGACCAGCGCAAGACGCTGCTGCAGTTCATTCTCCAGTTCAAGGATCAGTATCTCGCCAACCTCAGTCGTAAGAGTGGCTCGATCGGAATCTTCGCTGTCGGAATCCTGCTCTGGATCGGAGCCCGGGTGTTCTTCAATATCGAGTCCCTGATGAATCGCATCTGGGAAGTGCGCGAGGAGCGCGCCTGGTGGGATCGTGTCCGTAATTTTTTCTTCTGCATGGTGCTCTTGCCCATCGCTTATGCGGCCACGCTTTCCATTCCCCGGATTGTCGAGTGGATTCACCCCGGAAAGGTGAATGCTCTGCTGGAGCAGGGGGTCCTGGAGCTGTTGGTGCTGGCTTCCTTTGCGGTTGTCTTGAAGTCCTTTCCGAACACGCGAGTGTCATGGCGAGGAGCGGGAGCCGGTGCTCTGGTCGGAACGGTCGGATTCACACTGGCTCAGGCAATTCTCCGCGTCTACTTTCAGATGGGAACCGAGACCGCCTATGGCAAGGCGGCGGTGCTCCCCCTCTTCGCATTCTTTATTTATATTTCTTGGGTCATTTTCATCCTCTCGGTCGAGATCTCCTTGTTGGTGGAGAGAGGGAGTCGAGCGTGGGCGGGAGTGCTTCCGGAGTCTTCTCTCTCGAAAGCACTGGTTCTCGAGCGCCTGATCCGGGCCTTGCGTATCCGTTTCGAAGAGGGTCGTGCACCAGCCAGTCTGGAAGAGTTGTCCGCAGAGCTCGGGATTCCCAACACCCTGATGGAGACCGTTCTCGAATTTCTGGTTTCCTGCGGCAAGGTGCTGCGGGGTGACTCCGGATACGCTTTGGTGTGCTCGGTCACGGACGAGGATCTTTTATCCCTCATCAAAGACCTTCTTGAACTGGGGCGCCTGAATCAAAAATTTGACGTTCGGGGCCTCGTTTCACGATTAAATTGAATCCAACGTGTCAAAAAAAACACTCCTGACATTTTAAAATCCCCTTGTGTAGAATTGTAAAAGCTTTAAACGCCCACTATGATGGGGGGCGGGAGGATTGGGTGGTATGGGACAAAAAAGACAGAAATTGTACGAAGAGTGCAGGGTAAAACTTCTCAAGACGAGACAAGAGACCCTGAATGGACTGGAAGCCCTGAACCCCTCTTTGGCCACAGAGATGGTCGGAGACGAGGCGGATCTGGCTTCTGCTCACATCAGCCAGACCCAAGCGCTGAATCAGCGTGATAAGCTCCTCGCAAAAATCAAAGAAATCGACGACGCCTTGGCCCGCATGGAGTCCGGCACCTACGGGATCTGTGAAGAGACCGAGGAGCCGATCGAAGAAAAGCGTCTGATCGCGATTCCCTGGACCCGTTTGAGCCTGGAAGGCGCCGAAGTCCGTGAGCGCGAACAAAAGCGTTACGACCAGAAGCTCGCCTGATCCTGAATCGACTTGCCAGCCGGCGGGGGCTCTTTTAGGATCCCTCCCATGAATCTTCTTTCCAATCCGGCACTCCGGAGATTTTTCTCCGGTCGCAGGCGTTTCCAGATCGACTGGTTTTTCTTTTTCTTGTTGATACTGAGTGCCCGCCAATACCCGCAGGTCTTCGGTACAGCGGTCTGTTTTGCCGGGGCGACTCTTCGCTTCTGGGCGAGCGGTTTTCTGCGTAAAGAAAAGAAACTGGCGGTGGGGGGGCCTTATTCCTTCACCCGGAATCCGCTCTACCTGGGAAGGTTCATCATGGTGCTCGGCGCGACGATGAGCGTCGGGGCGTGGGCTCTTGCTGCTGTGATGTCGGTGGTTTTCTTTCTGAATTATCACTACGTGATCGAGCACGAAGAGCTGAAGCTCGGTACCGAGGAATACTTCGGTCCCGTCTATTTCGAGTACAAGAAGCTGGTGCCCCGGTTCATTCCGGCACTGACCCCCGCGCCCCGCACCGATCTCGAGCGCGTGAATCCGGATCCCGAGGTTTACCGGTTCTCACTTCCTCTGGCCAACGAGAACCGTGCGCTTGAGGCCTATGTCACCTTTATGGGGCTCATTCTGGGTATGGCCGTTCTGGTATTTGTGAAAAAGAGTTTTCACTGGGCCTGATACAGGATTTCAATCAGTTCTTTCACGATGATCTTCAGTGCCGATGCGAGAGGAACGGCGATCAGCATTCCGATCACACCGTAGAGTTCTTGTCCCACCGCAACCGATGCCAGTAAGCTAAGCGGACTCAGATTCACGAGCCGGGCCACAAACACCGGGAATATCAGAATCATATCGATCGCGTTGGCGATCAAAAACACCAGAAGCATCGGAATGAGATTCGCCGGTGGATCCTGGAAGCCGAGAACCAGTGCCGGTGGAATCACTCCGAGCACGGGCCCGAGGTAAGGAATCACATTGGAAATGCCGGCAATCACGGCGAATACTCCGCTGAAGGGGGCTCCGATCAGCTTGAGTCCCAAATAAACCAGGGTTCCGACCAGCAGCGCCTCGATCATCTTGGCGCGAAGGAACTGGCCGATCGAGGCCGAGATCTTATCAATCACCGCAATCGTGTTTCTTGAGTAGCTGGAGGGAATCAGTTTTTCGAACTGGCGGCGCATCTCGCCCCCGTCCTTCAGAATGAAAAACGAAAAGACCGGCGCCAGCATCATGGCCGAGGCCAGATCACCGAGGATGCTCGGGAGGTGGGTGAGGGTCCACTCGCGCAATCGGGTGCCCGACTCGACGATCCGGCTCTTCAGCCCGAAATTCAAGTCCAGTTGCAGGGCGTCCTGAAGCTTGTTCTCGACCCCGGCCAGACGCTCCAGGGCTGCCGCGCCGAGAGCGGGCAACACGTCGACGAGATTCGCCCACTGGAGTTTAAGTGTCTGGATAAGTTGATTCACGCCAAACAAAAAAGCCAGGGTGATCAGCAGGTAGATCCCGAGGATCGAGGCCCACTTGGGCACTCCGCGCTTTTCGAGCATTCGAACCGGTGGCCCTAAAAACAGGACGGTGATCAGGGTCAAGAAGGATGCGGGGCGCAGGGAGGGAGTGAAAAAAAAGATCGAAACCACACCCGATGCCAGGCCGAGCAGAAAAACGACTTGAAGCGTTTCGCGGTTCCTGGCTTCCGGGTTCATGAGGCCAGATTAACGGGCCAAACTTTGACAACCGACCCAGCGGGTATCGTAGCCGGGGGCGCACTGGGGTGCGCGAGTAATGTCGACCGGGGCAGTGGCGGGAATCACAGGCTTGTACTTTGCCGAAGCACTCATCAGGGTGTTTTCGGACATGTCGTAGATGAATACCGCGAGGATGACGGCAGCGGCGCCGAGCATCAAGCCGACAATGGTCAAACCTCTCACTTGAATCTTCATTTCGGGAGTCATGGGCAACAGGTTACCCCAAAGTGCCCCATCCGACAAAAAAAATGAGTCCGACGCGGCCGGCAATTTTCGGTAGAAATCCGGATCCCCCTTTGCTAGGTTTCTCCGGGGGTTCAAGATGCAGTGGTTCAAGGTTTTCGGATGGGCTGGAGTGTTCTGTGTGGTCGGGACCACGGCTGAAGCGCGCCTCTCCAACCGCACGCTGGATCTGCCCGAGTCTCCGGATCCGACTGCCCCGAGGGTGGAATCTGTGGCTGGCCCACAGGGCTGGACCCAATACTTCGCCCGTCACCCGGAATTGAAGAGCCTGAAGCTCGGAATTCAGATGAAGGGTAAGGAAGCCCTCGCAAGGAATGCTGCCACCGCCATGTTGCCGGCATCCACCGAAAAGCTGGTCACGGCGGCCCTGGCCCTCCGTCACCTCGGTGCCGATTACAGGTTTGAAAATCGCTTTTCTGCCCGCTTCGACTCCCGGACGGGCACGCTTTCTGAAGTGAAGTTCGTGGTGTCCGGTGACCCGACTTGGTCAAACGGAACCTTTGCTTCCGTCACGAAAGTCGAGCAGGTGGATGAACCCAGGTTTCAAAAGTTGATTGAAAGCCTGCTGGCTCGAGGGGTGCGCACCCTCAGTGGTCCGGTCAGGATCGACTCCCTCCGGCCCGAGCTCGATCGGATCCCGCGTCCGGACGGTTGGCGGGACTCCTGGAAGCTCGAGTGCATGGCCATGATGCAAACCTCCTTCCAGTCGAACGGAAATTGCGGAACTCTCGCCGTCTCCGCCGGAAAAGCCCGCTGGATCACCCACGGTGTCAGGGTGCCGCTAAAGGTGAGGGTCTACCGATCCCGGAGCGGAAGAAATTCGGTTTCGATCACCCCGGAGGCCGACGCGACCGGACGCATTCGGGCCTACGTGATTTCCGGATTCATCGGGAGAGCCACTCTTTACTTCGATCTTCCCGTGCACGAGGGTGGGGCTTGGCTCGAGCAGTTGTTCATCCGGGCACTCGAGAACCGGGGGGTTGCTGTGGTTTCCGCGCGGAATGCTCCACAAACTGCGGATTCTGCTGAGGAAATCAGTGAGGATTTGTCTTCGGAGCCACTCCTGAAAATTCTCACGATTGCTGTCCAGCGCAGTATCAATGGCATCATGGACCGCGTCTTTCACGAGCTGGCATGGGTCACCGGCCGTTCCGGATCCGAAGTTCTGACCGAGGGGGTTCGCGAACTGCTGATCGATCCGGCATGGCTCGAGGGAGTGGTTTTTGCCGACGGATCCGGTCTGGACCTCAGAAACCGTCTCCGCCCCGATGCGCTTTATGGATTCCTCTCTGGTTTGAGGGGAGAGGCGTACTTCAAAGACTTCTACTCCACCTTGGCGGTTGCCGGGGTCAGTGGAACGCTCAGGACTCGTCCGGTCCTGGCCGCTTCGCCCTATACGATCGGTAGGATCCACGCCAAAACCGGTACGCTGACCGGGATTCACAATCTAGCCGGATATTTCGAGCCAGCCCCGGGAGAGGGTCTCGAACCCTTTGTGGTGTTCACGGAAGGAAGCATGAGCTCTACGGCGACCCGGGCGGCCCTGGATGGTATCGTGGTCAACTTTGCAGCACAAAACACTCCCTGACGCAGAGCCTCTTTCCGGGCCCAATCGGTTGACGCTCGCGCCGATTGGTTGTAACCCTTAGCTATGCCAAATCTCGACATTTCCTTCCCGGAATTCATAAAAAATGAGGGGCTCAAGCGCTGGGTGAAAGAGACTGTTGCCCTGACCGAGCCGGCGAGCGTCTATTTTTGTGATGGCTCCGAGGAAGAATATCACCGCCTCTGCAAAGAGATGGTCGAGGCGGGGACCTTGTACCCTTTGAATGCCGAAAAGCGCCCCGGGAGCTTTCTGGCCCGCTCGGATGCGTCTGATGTGGCCCGCGTGGAAGACCGTACCTATGTGTGCACCCCCGAAAAAGGAGATGCCGGTCCCAATAACAATTGGATGGATCCGGTCGAAATGAAGAAGACCCTGAATCCGCTCCTCAGGGGCTGCATGCGCGGACGCACCCTATATGTGATTCCGTTTTCGATGGGGCCGATCGGGTCCCCGATTTCACAAATCGGTGTTGAGATCTCTGATTCGGCTTATGTCGTCGTGAACATGCGGATCATGACCCGCATGGGGCGACGGGTGCTCGAGGCGCTCGGTGATCGTGATTTCGTCCGCTGTCTGCACACCGTCGGGGCCCCTCTCGAGCCCGGCCAGAAAGACGTTGCCTGGCCTTGCAACAAGGAAACGAAATACATCACCCACTTTCCCGAAGAAAAAACCATCATCTCTTACGGGAGCGGCTACGGCGGGAATGCCTTGCTCGGAAAAAAATGTTTCGCACTCCGGATCGCATCCTGGATGGGTAAGCAAGAGGGATGGCTTGCCGAGCACATGCTCATCCTCGGTGCCGAGAGTCCCGAGGGGAAGAAGACCTACGTCGCAGCGGCCTTTCCAAGTGCATGCGGAAAAACCAACTTCGCCATGCTGATTCCGCCGAAGGCCCTGAGCGGATGGAAGATCACCACCATTGGTGACGACATTGCCTGGATCAAGCCCGGAAAAGACGGGCGGCTTTATGCGATCAATCCGGAAGCGGGCTATTTCGGAGTGGCGCCCGGAACCTCGCTCCGGACGAATGAGAATGCCATTCGCACCATCTCTAAGAATACGATCTTCACCAATGTGGCCCTGACCGAAGATGGCGACGTGTGGTGGGAGGGGCTTTCGGATACCCCGCCGGAGCGGCTCACCGACTGGCAAGGACACGAGTGGACCCCGGCTATCGCGAAAGACACCGGCCGCAAGGCCGCGCATCCCAACGCCCGATTCACGGCTCCAGCCAGCCAATGTCCGTCGGTCGACACTCAGTGGGAAAACCCCGAGGGGGTTCCGATCAGCGCCTTCATCTTCGGTGGCCGTCGGGGAACGACGGTTCCTCTGGTGGTCGAGCCGAAGGGTTGGGAGCACGGTGTTTATTGGGCGGCGACCATCGGTTCTGAAACCACTGCAGCTGCGGTGGGTGCGGTGGGGCAGGTCCGTCGCGATCCTTTTGCGATGCTGCCGTTCTGCGGTTACCACATGGGCGATTACTTCGATCACTGGCTGAAGATCGGGAAAAGTGTTTCCCAGCCACCAAAAATTTTCGGTGTGAATTGGTTCCGCAAGGGGGCCGACGGTAAGTTCATGTGGCCCGGCTATGGAGAGAACATGAGGGTCCTCGAGTGGATCATCGGTCGTGTCAATGGCACCGCCAAAGGTGTCGACACCGAGATCGGATTGGTTCCTGAGTTCGGAGATCTGAACTGGTCGGGACTCAATCTCGGCGAGGAGCGATTCCAGGCTGTGTCTAAAATCGACCGCGAGGAATGGTCTCAGGAGTTGCGTCTGCAAAGTGAGTTGATCGAGCGCCTGAAAGATCGCCTCCCCAAGCGATTTGCGGAAATTCACCACTCACTCCAGGGGCACTTTGAGGGGCCGGCAGGCGGCTCACCCGGCGCCCAGGCCTGATTTTGTTTTGCCACTGATTACAGTGCCTTAGGGTAATTCCCGAACATTTTACTCAAGTTTTATCCTGAATCTCCGATACGTTCCATGTAGAGGAGGTCACAAGACATGGGTAAAGGTAAAAAGCCGGTGATGGAAGTCGTGGGAGCAGAAGGTTGCAAGTGCGGGGGCTGCAAGAAGCCTCAAGCCAGGTTCACCTTTTGTAATGAGCACTATGAGTGGTTCAAGTTCGGCCTGATCAGCAAGGCCGGGCACAAGGTTCCCGACTTCGAGAAGAAGTACGATCATTATATGGCGTACATGACCCGTCAAAAAACGACGGTCGCAGCGTAAGTCATTTCAGTTCACCCTGTCCGCCGTCTGGGAGGTGTGCGGACAGGAGCCAAGTTTGGGTCCGGGGGGTCGGACCCAACAAGTTGCCCCGATGAACAGGCCGAAGGGCTGGGTCAGGGGCAAAAAGGCTGTACCCACCACCTCCTCAGAAAGGGGCCCGGGATGCACGAATTTTCGTGTGTTCCGGGCCTTGATCATTTAAAAAATCTTTCATGAATTGGTTGATTCTGAGAGGTCTGGTTCGGGAACAGCGGCACTGGGGCGAGTTTGCCCCGCAGTTCGAAGCTGGCCTGAAGGAAAAGGACCCGCAGGCCAAGGTCTTCACTCTCGATTTCGCCGGTTTCGGAACCGAATCCGAGCGCTTCTCGCCGACCTCTATTGATGAAATTGTCGACGATTTGCGTGCTCGATGGTCGGCCTTGCCGGCATCGGGAGAATGGTGTTTGCTGGCGGTTTCGCTCGGCGGTATGGTGGCCATGAATTGGACCTCGCGGTATCCGGAGGACTTCAAGAAGCTCGTGCTGATCAATTCCAGTGTCGGTGGTCTCAGTCCGTTATTCCGTCGGATGCAGCCGGCGAACTTCCCGACCATCCTTTCACTTTTTTTCGAGAAGAACATCCGCAATCGGGAAGAACGGATTCTTTCGATCACCACCAATCTGAAGGGTGATGCACTGAAGAAGCGTGCTGACTGGCAGGGGGGATTTGCGAAAGTGGTCCGCCCGAGAGACGCCGCAGCCCAGATCTTTGCGGCCATCCGTTTCCGTGCACCGGCCCGGATCGCCATTCCGGTCTTGGTCCTGACTTCCAAGGGGGATACCTTGGTCCATTACAGTTGCTCAGAATCGATCGCGCGGCATTTCGGGGCGGACCTCAGGATCCACGAATCGGCCAACCACGATCTCCCGACCGATGATCCGAACTGGGTGAGTTTCCAGGTCAGCTCCTGGGTTTGATGCGATTCAGAATCCGGGTATGTGGCGCCAGTCCCACCAGGACTTCGAATCGTCTCCGCCGCTTTTGAACACGAATTTCCCGTCTTTTTGTTTTTCGAAAAACTTATAGTAGATTCCTGCGGGGGTCTTCTTCAGCATCACTGCTGCCGTGTCCGAGAGCATGATGGTCTTCTCCAGTTGGTCCGGCCGGCTGGCGAATGCCAAGAGACCTTTCTTTTTCAGCAGCTCGTGGAACTCTTCGGGCTTTCTGCCCAAGGTGAACTCGAAAACGAAGTACTTCGGCTCGTAGGGAACGTGCAACCGGTCGCTGATGGGAAGCAAGCAGTGGTTCGGAGGAATGCTCCCCGGAAGCAGGGCGGGGCACTCGATGGTCCCGAGGTGCTTCCGAATGTCTTCAGGGACACAAAAGCTCATCATTCTTTCGCGCATTTCAGCAAGGCGGGCCAGGTGCTTCCTCTCGATTATTTCGCGTTTGAATAAAAGGACGTCGTAATGTCTCCCGTAGCGCCCCAGCGGGCCGTCGTACTTTTTACAACTTCCGAACCCGAGCTTGAGCAAGGATTTGGTGTCGGCCGCATTCATGTCCCACAGCGGTTCGGGATCGAAGAAAAAAAGATTCTTCATCTCGGGGTGATTGATCGAATAGATGCGGCCCTCTTTGCTAACGCGGAAACGGTAATCGATTTTGCCTGCCACCACACGCACCAGGCGTCCGTCAGAAAACTCGAGGGCAGATTCCGGCTCCTGCTGAAGCCACGTCTTCAAAAAGGACTCAGGCGTGGGTTGACTGAATCGAGCCCATTCTTCGCGGGACAGGGACTTCGGCATGGAACGTCCGACTGGCGCTGAGGCCTTGTGAATGAAGGAGGGCCCGTGCAAGTGACCGTCCCGGTAATCTCGCTCCTCGATCGTTCCCGGGGCTCCGAAGCGGATTTCCCTGCCGTGGCGCAGGGAATTCTTCACAGATGCGATCCGGATGATCTCGGTTTGGCTGCTGAATTGAAACAGAAGACCCTGATACAAACCCGCCTCGTCGCGGCAGCTGGCCCAGAGCGGACGCTCCCGGTTCGGGAGGTACTCCCGTTCCGAACCCTCCGGACAAGGAGGGATGGGTGTGGCCGCGAATGCAGAAAGTGACAAAAAAATGGCGCAAAATCCGTACCCTGTCACTCTTTTTATGAACCTCTGCATAAGGATCATTTTGACTCGGAATCCACGCTGTGAAAAGATATTTAGGTGATCTGAGTGTCTACGGAGGGACCAGTCCATGTCTGTGAATTACGGAGCCAATCCCGCAAACCCGGCCAACCCCCAGTTGCTCCAGCAGCGCCTTTCTGTGCGCGAGCAGGAGATCAACTCGTTGAAGGTGCAAAACAGGCACCTGCTGAACCGGATCGAAGAGCTTGAAAAAAGCTCCAAGCCGAATCAGATCAACACTCAGTTTGTTGCTGACGAGGTTCATCGCCATCTCGAGCCGGTGATCTCCCAGTTGCAGAACACCATCACTTCGTCCTTCGAGATTCTCCAGAGCACCATGCGGGGAATCTACCAGCAAAGCCAAAGGGCACAGCAGGCGGTCGAAGACATGGCGGCACACTCCAGGGACCTCGAAATGCGCATGAACGAGCAGCGCAAAGCCGATCAGAACTTCTATCAGGACAAGATGTTTTCCATGATCGGAGCGTTCTGTGATCGCGTCGAGCGCCAGATCGAGATCCGGATGAAAGCGCTTTCCACCGTGGAGCTCATGAACACCAAGCAAAACGAGGTGCTCGCGGATATCGAAAATATCAAGGCTTCCATCTCGAGCATGCAGAAGAATTCCGATTCGAACCGTGGTGAAATCGCACGGATCGAGCGCAATGCTTCCGAGTCCAACGAGAAACTCATCGATGTCCAACTTCAAACCCAGACATCGGAAGAACTCATTCGCGACACCCTTCAGCAGGTTCAAAACCACCGCGCTGAATTCAAGATCATCCGCTCTGAACTCAAGCAGGCGATCGAGGTCATGAACCGTCTGGTCGACCGGGTGGGCGAAGAAACCTATACCATTCCGTCCGGAGACCAGATCGAGTTGTCGCCGGTTGAGAACGAAGAGGCACGGATTGCAGCCGAACCGGTAGCCCCCGCCATCGATGAAACCCGGATCATCAACGACCTCATCGAACAGAAGCACCGTGAACTCGAGGTACTCGAGCGAAGCATCGAAGAGCAGAGTGCGAACCAAAGCAAAGAGGACGCCGCAATGATTCTCGCATTGCTCCGCGCCCAGAAGAGCGAGCTTCAGAGGGTGGCTGAGGATGCGAAAAGCTATCTGAAAGAGCATGCCTCCGGAAGTCGCAGTCTGGCCGACAAGTCGGACACCTCACGTGACCCGAGAAAGATCGATTCCTCCTTGTGATGCAAAACCCACCCGGTGCCGGCCCGAAGACGCAGTTGAAGCCTAAAGCCCCTGCGAAACCCGGGATGCGTCCCGGGATGCCCGGTAAACCTTCTGGAAAAGGGAGTGGGACTCAGAAAAGTACCGCGCCGGAAAGCACGGTTCGACCACCCTGGTATAAGAGAAAGTATCTGGTTTATCCTAAATTCCAGGTGCCCCTCATTGTCTTCAACGTCCTGATCACCGGGGTCTTGTTCGGCCTAGTCGGTTACCTGGTGATCCGGAGTCACCTGTATCTGGAACAATTGGTGAAGCAGACCCGCCTTCCTGCCCAGAACTTGTTCATTCAGTTGCTCACAGAGCAGTTGCGAACTTTGTTGATTTACATGGTCGTCTCTCTGGGGGTGGCCATCGGAACAACGGGAGTCTTCACCCTGATCCTGACGCACAAAATGGCCGGGCCGCTCATGCGCTTGAAGGGCTATTTCGGCGATGTCGCCAAGAACAGCGAATTCCCGGAGGCGCTCCGCTTCAGGGACGGGGATTACTTCCAAGATCTTCCACCGGCCATCAACGGAGCGTTCAGCGCGCTCAAAAAGAAATGGTTCAAATAAAAACCCGACTCACCCTCAGGTTGATGTCGTGGATCGGAATTCTGCTCCTGAGTGGCTGCAGCGAGACGAGGGTTTTCGTTTCCTTGCTTTTCACTGAGGCGACTTCGCTCAGCACCTCTGCATTCGAGTTCGACGAAATGAAATCCGGGGACCGGGTGAGTTGCGCGATCCTGGGCGATAAAACGGTTCGCTGCGTGGGCTCTGGCGAGAAGGGCTCTCTCGGAACCTTCAACGGAGGACCGACCGTGGTGACCACTCCGGTAAAACTCCTGACCACGGGCAAGGAGTTCACCTGCTTCACTTCAGGAGAGAATCAGCAGGCATTCTGTTACGGTCGCAATGACAAGGGCCAGTTGGGTAATCCGAGCGCCGGTAGTTCGATCAAGCCGGTGCCTGTTCTAGATATGGACAATTCGAACGCTCCCCTCACCGAGGTGCGTGCGTTGAGTGCCGGAGACGCCCATGCCTGTGCCGTATTGAAGAGCGGTCGTGCGGTTTGTTGGGGAGAAAACACAGCAGGACAACTTGGAAACAATTCTGAACGGGGTGTGGGCGCCCGATCGGTCATGGAAAGCGAGCGGAGCCCGAAACCCATGGCGGGGGTCAAGGATATTGCAGCGGGAGCTGCGTCGACTTGCCTGATCGCCCGGGAAGATGCGACCCTGTACTGTTTCGGTGAACGCTTCAGTTCTTCCCGGAAGGTGAATTGGATTCCGGAACGGGTGGAGTACGCAAATAACGTCGGGTACCTGTCTTCGGTGAGGCAGGTCGGTCTCGGTCGGAATTTCGGATGTGCCCTGACCAAGGGTGCGCAGGTGTACTGCTGGGGCCTGAATGACCTCCGGCAACTCGGAATCCTGATGCCGGTGAAGGGAATGCCCAAGGCCTCGCTGGTTCAGGTGAGGTACCCCCAAGAAATGGCCCTCTCGAGAATCGATCAGATCACGGTCGGTGATTCCCATGCTTGTGCGATTCACCGTGATGAGCGGACTGTTTTTTGTTGGGGCGATAACAAGTTCAATCAATTGGGAAGTTCCTCGACCCGGGGAGAAACCGAACAGGTGGCTCTCGGGTCGAACAATCTCACCCTGAAGGGAGTCAAGGAGGTCCGTGCCGGTCCCGACCGGACTTGCATCATCTCGGTCCGGGATGAGTTGTTCTGTTGGGGAAACGGGGCACATGGGGTTCTTGGAAATCCCAAACCCTATTCAGTCTACCCGGCAAGGGTGCTCGATTCCGGACTCGAGGCTTTGGCGAATGTCACTCATGTCCAGATCGGTTGGAATCATGCCTGTATCAAGGATCAGGCTGAAAAACTCTATTGTTTCGGCTTGAACACCTACGGACAACTCGGGATGCAGAGGATGTCCGGAGTGGTCCTTCAAAACGAAACGAACGTTCTTGGTAAGGTCAGTGCCCTTGACATTCAGGGATCGCGCGCCTGTTTGATCTTCGGGGACGATCAGCGAGTCGGTTGCTTCGGTGGGGTCGAAATCGACCTGACAGGTAAGCGCCCGACACAGAACAGTTTTTTGCTCGAGGAATTGAAGCGGAACAACATGCCGCTTCGGGGCGTCTCAGGTGTCACAGTTGGCTACAAGCAAGTGTGCATCATCGGTGCCAATCAGGAGGTCACCTGCATTCCGAACGGTGATTTTGCCGAGCTCACGGGTCCGGTAAAGGTTTCTGAAGGCGGAAAACCCATCAAGGACATCTGGCAGGTTCGCGCACAAGGAAAGAGGGCCTGTGCCCTATCCCAGGTCGAGGGATCCTCCTGGTGTTGGGGACAAGAACGCTTCGAGCAGGCGCAGAGCGCGAAGCCAGTCACTTTGAATGGCGGACCGTCTCGGGAGCTGATCCAGATCGCCCTCACCGACGATCGCCTTTGCGGAATCCGCGGTACGGAACGGGAAGTGGTGTGCTCACAGACGGAGTCGAAAGCGGATGCGCCCTTGGAGCTCAAGTCCATGGCGAATGGCGGCCTTCGAGGCGTATTGATGCTGTCTTCCTCATCCGGACACTTCTGTGCAGTGACCGATTCGGGTCAGTTGTATTGTTGGGGGAAAAACGAATCTTATCAGTTCGGACAAAAACTGCCGGCAGAGAGTCCCGATCCGGTCTTGATCTCTCTCAGAAGTGAGCGCCTGAAAAAGGTTGCCCGGGTCACAACCGGAGAACATCACACCTGTGTGACCTCTACAGACGATCCCAGTCTCTATTGCTTCGGCCAATCTTTGATTGGCGGTTCGAACTCTCCGGATCCCGTGGATTATCCTCTATGATCAGCCGGATTCCGGTGAGACGTCGAGTATGGGTGTTTCTATTTGTCTGTTATGCACTCGGGCTCTGGGGTCTCAGTGTCCCACTCACCGGCGATCAAAAGACCTACCTGACGATTGCGCTCGAAATGAAAGAAAGAGGAGAGTGGATCATCCCGACGCTCTTTGGTGAGTCCAATTTTCTGAAGCCCCCGCTCCAGTACTGGGCCACCCGAATCGGATGGTCCGTGTTCGGTTTTGGTCTGTGGGGGGCACTGCTCCCTTCGGTTCTGGCCCTCATCGGTACCGCCGATGTGGTGGATCGGATCTCGAAAAAAGAGGGCGCTTTGGCCGGAATTCTTTTTGCCGGAACGCTGGCCAGTATGACCTATGGAACCACCGCTCAGATGGAGATTTGGGTGGTGCTGTTTTACTGTTGGGCGTGGCACCTTTGGTGGGAGGGCCGGACCCTGGCTGCATTCGCCATGACCGGAATGATGAGTTGGATCAAGGGGCCCTTGTATCCGGTGTTGTGGGTCCTCTCGATCGTCTTCGAAGCTTTCATGAAGAACAACCTGCGAACCCTGCTTGCGTCGCGGAGGTTCTGGGGTGCTTTGTGCGGAGGGGTGTTCATCGGGCTTTCGTGGTACTTCCTTGCGGCTAGGACGCACTATCGTGAAATGATGGACATGTTCTTCTTAAGGGAGAACCTCGGCAAAGTCTCGACCTCCCACGGAACCCCTCTGGGTCTTTGGGGAGAGTTCGTCGGAACCTTGTTTCCGATTCTCATCGCATGGCTTGCTGTACTCACCACGCCTGAATTCAAAGTTGCCTGGAAGGAGCAGCGTCTTCGTTGGCTCTCTTACATGACGGTACCGGCCGTGTTCTTCACGCTTTTTCCGTATCGGGTGAACACCTACCTGTATCTCCTCACGCCTGTCGTAGTCTGGATGCTGGTTTCAGCTGGATCCGGACTCCATCGACGGGCCCGGATCGCGGGTTGGTTTGCGGCCGGGTTCGGGGTTGCGCTCCTGTTTTTTGTACTCAGGATGTTCACCGGGGGCTGGATCGGGTGGGGTCTTGCGCTCGGATTCGCGGCCTTGATCCCCTGTTGGGCTTTGGCGCATTTCCGAGGGACCTTGTACGGAGTGGCACTGACCTCGGTGGCGATGGTGAGTCTCATCCGTGTGGCCGCGATTGGTGTCGGAGAGGGGGACCTCGCCGGACTGCGACAGGCGATCGAGCTCTGGCCTGACAGCAAGTTCGCTTATGTGATGCCCAGGGAGGATATCTGGCACGAGGTGGGAATGATCTCCGCAGCAACCGGAATACGGATTGCGGTGCTCCGGTCAGACGCGGATGCGGAGCGGCACGTCCGGTCTGGAGGTGCATTGATCCTCGACGAAAACTCGCCTCCGCCCGCACCTGCCCTCCGTTGCCTCGACTGGGTCCGGCTCAGAAAGCGGATCAAGTTCCCCATCCGTGAGTTTCTCCTTCAGGGACTCCCCGTTTCCGACCCTTCGCTTCATCGGGTCTTCAAGGTCTGCCGGTCCTGACTCCTGACTCTTGACTGGAACGCACTCCCTGATTCAATCTCACACCATGCCTCTTTACGAGTATTGGTGCGAAAAGTGTGAGCGCGCTTTCGAGGTGACCCAGAAGTTCGAGGATCCGCCTCTCGAGCAGTGTCCCGAGTGTGGTGCGTCGGTGAAAAAGTTGATGAGTCTGGGTGGCTTCGCCCTGAAGGGTAACGGTTGGTACACCACCGACTATAAGAAAAACACCGGAGACGGTGGATCGAAGTCTTCATGAGTCGCAACCGCCAGGTCGCGGTGGTGATCACCACCTACAACAACCCGAAGAGTCTCGAACTGTGCCTGTTGTCGTTGGCGAGGCAGACCTACCGGGCATTCGATGTATTCATCGCTGACGACGGGTCGGGGGATGCGACCCGTGAACTGATTCAGCGCCTCAAGCGCGAGTTGCCTTTTTTCATTCATCACTACTGGCACCCCGACGAAGGGTATCGAAAGGCGAGAATCAACAACACCGTATTCCGGGATCTGGACCCTGCCCGGCATCCGATTGTCGTAGGACTCGATCATGATGTCATCGTGCATCCGCGCTTTATCGAGGATCATCACCGAGCGCACGAGCGGGCAGGTTTCGAACCGCTCCTTTTCATGGGCAGAAGGGTCGATCTCGGCCCTGAAATCACCGCCGAGATCGAACCGGGCAATGTCGATCATTTCATCCGGGGATTGTCGTGGCGCTTGATCCGATCCGGATGGAGTGGTGAAACCAAAAACATTCTGCGATCGGTGAGGCTGGATGCACCGGCGTGGGTCAACAGGATCCTGAAGCGCGACCGGGTGCAGGACCTGCTTGGCTCGAACTTTTCCATCTCGACCCGGACCTTGATCGAGGTCAACGGTTACAATGAGGATTTCGAAGGTTATTGGGGAGAAGACGGAGATCTGTTCGTGCGGGTCCGCAACCGGGGTGTTCCGCACTATGGAGTGATCGGCTACGCGGTTCAGTGGCACCTTTATCATAAGCGCCTCGAAGAAACGCCCGAACACATTGAAAAGGTCCGGGCGCTCTTGCAAAAAACCGACTATGTCGAATGCCGGAACGGCATCCGCAGATCAGGATAAGAACAGGATTTCGCGGTACTTGGGCAGGGGCCAGTAGCCGTCTGCCACCATGTTCTCGAGCTGGTCGCATTCCTTCCGGAGCGAGTCCATCACCGGCTTGAGGTCACCGGCGATGAGATCGGCTTTGGCCTCTTCGCTATCGTTGGAGCGGATCTGCCCCAGTGTGCGGTCGAGTTTCTTCAGCTCGGCCTGGGCGGATGACAGCGTCTGGTAGAGTCGTACCAGAACTTCTTCTTGCGGAGCCTTCAGGCCGATGGCCTTGGCTGCAGCAACACCTTCTGCCAGTACGGTCGAGTATTGGTAGGCGGCGGGAAGGATCTGGGTTTCTACGATGGTTTCGAGTGTCTCGGCTTCGATCATCACCTTTTTATTGTAAATCTCGATCCGGACATGGAATCTCGACTTCACTTCTTCTGCCGAGAACACTCCGAGTCCTGTCAGCAGTGCGAGTGATTTCGGGCTGACAATCTCATGAAGCGCCTGTGGAGTGGTCTTCAGATGCGGAAGCCCGCGCTTCTCGGCTTCGACCACCCATTCACCCGAGTAACCGTTTCCTTCGAAACGGATCGACTTGGTCTCGCGAATCACTTCTTTCACCACAGAGAAGATGGCCTCTTCGACCGACTTCGTGGTTTTGAGTCGGGCTTCGAGTGCGGTGGTGATCTCATTGATCCCATCGGCAACAGCGCAGTTGAGCAAGGTGACCGGGAAAGAGCACGATGCTGAAGCGCCCACCGCGCGGAATTCGAACTTATTGCCAGTGAAGGCAAACGGCGAAGTCCGGTTGCGATCGGTATTGTCTTTCATCACGGTTGGAAGACGGCTCACCCCCAGCTTGATCACGGCTTCCGTGTAGCTGAGCCCTTTGTGAGCGTCTTTTTCGATCTCGTTCAACATGTTGTCGAGCATGTTTCCGAGGAATACCGAAATGATCGCAGGAGGCGCTTCGTTTGCGCCAAGGCGGTGATCGTTTCCGCTCGATGCGATGGCGGCACGGAGGAGTCCTGCGTGCTGGTGAACACCCTTCAGTGTGGCCATCAGAATCAGAAGGAAGCGAAGGTTCTGGTGGGGGGTCTTGCCCGGATCGAGCAGATTCATCCCTTGCAGCTCGGGCCCGCCTTCAGTGACCATCATCGACCAGTTGTTGTGTTTGCCGCTGCCGTTCACTCCAGCGAAGGGTTTCTCGTGCAACAGGGCCTCGAATTGGTGCTTCTTGGCCACGCGCTTGAGCACTTCCATGGTGAGATGGTTGTGGTCGATGGCCACGTTCGCTTCTTCAAAAATCGGAGCCGTCTCGAACTGCATCGGCGCCACTTCGTTGTGGCGGGTTTTCGCCGGGACTCCGAGCTTGAAGAGTTCGCTCTCGACTTCGCTCATGTAAGCGAGGACGCGTGCCGGAATGCTCCCGAAGTAATGATCTTCGAGCTGCTGACCTTTCGGAGGGTGGGCGCCGAGGAGGGTCCGGCCGGACATGATCAGATCCGGACGGAGCGTGTAAAAAGCCCGATCGATCAGAAAATACTCCTGCTCCGGTCCGAGAGTCGAGGTGACATGACGGGCATCGGTATCGCCGATCAGGTGAAGCAGCTTGAGAGTGCTGGCAGCCAGGGCCTCGTTGCTCCGGAGAAGCCCCGTTTTTTCGTCGAGGGCGTCGCCGTGGTAACTGATAAAGACCGAGGGAATGCAAAGGGTACGGGTTCCGCCGATTTCAGCGAAGAAGATCGGAGAAGTGGGATCCCATGCCGCATAACCGCGCGCCTCGAAAGTGGTGCGCATCCCTCCGGAAGGAAAGCTCGATGCATCCGGCTCGGATTGGATCAGCTGGGCTCCCGAGAACCGCTCAAGCGCATTGCCTGCGCTGTCGAGGGTGAGGAAGGAATCGTGTTTCTCAGCGGTGGTGCCGGTCTGGGGTTGAAACCAGTGGCAGTAGTGCGTGATGCCGTTCTCCATCGCCCACTCTTTCATGGCGTGCGCGAGGGCGTTGGCCACCTCGATATCGAGCTTCTTTCCGGCTTGAGTGGAGGCGACGAAGCGCTTGAAGATATCGCTCGGCAGCTTGTCTTTCATCTGCTTCAGGCTGAAGGTGTTCATGCCGAAGTAGTCGGAAACCTTCAGCAGGTTTCCGTTATCGTCCGTGGGGAGGGTCACCTTCCCGGGGTTACGTGTGGTCACGGTTTGAAGAGCTTGAAAGCGGGGTAAAGATCCTGTGTCGGCCATGAATTCCTCCGGAAGTGGTTTACCGCATTTTTCCACCTGCAGGGGACTAATTCAACGCCGAAACGGTACATTTTTCAGTACATTTTGAAGAGCGAGAACTGGGACTCGAGGCCCCCGTTGTGCAGGGGCCACTTTTTCTCGGGCTTGAGGCCGATGGAGTGCATCAAAGTCTTCTCGGAGGTGATGACGCCCGCCCACCATCCCGGGTATTTGTGCTTCAGGGTGGAGCCGATGGCGCGGTAGGTTTCCCGCAGGCCTTCGACCTCCTCGAGCCGGATTCCATACGGAGGGTTCATCACGATCAGTCCCTTTTCCTGGAATGCCGTGGTGTCCTGGAAGCTATTGACTTTCAGCCTGACAAAATCGGCCATTCCTGCGGCCTCCAGATTCGCGCGGGTGGCCTGCACGGCCTCCTTTTCGCGGTCACATCCCACCATGAGAGGCAGCTTGGCCGGGTCGAGAATTCTTTCGCCTTTCAGTCGGGCATGAACCTGTTCAAAGAGGTCAGGATCGTGGTCCTTCCAGCCGAAGAATCCGAAGCGGGACCTGAGCAGGCCCGGAGCGGTCCGGGTGGCGATCAGCGCGGCCTCGACCAGAAGGGTTCCCGAGCCACAAAATGGGTCCAGGAATCCGAGGCCTTCGTTGCAGGTGTATTGCCAGTCCGAGAGCAGGAGAAGTCCTGCGGCCAGGTTCTCCTTGATCGGTGCTTCCACGCTCGATCGGCGATATCCGCGTTCGTGGAGACTCGGGCCCGAAAGATCGAGATAAACCTTCAGAATCTGGTCGTGGAGGTGCATCCGGATGGCGATATCGGGATCCTTCCGGTCGACATTCGGACGCGTCCCGTGCTTCTGCAAAAAATAATCAGCCACGGCGTCTTTGGCCTTCAGGGCCCAGAACTGTGGATTCACCGGAATTCTCCGCTCCTTGGTGTGACTCTCCGTCAGGAAGATCGCGAAGGTACCGTCCAAGGAGAAGTGCTGGTCCCAATCGTAAGAGCGGATGGTCGAATACAGCTCTTCGGGTTTGAAAATCTTCTTGTGCGATCCGAGCAGGAGCAGCACCCGGGAGGCGGTTCGCAACTTCAGTGTCGCGAGGTAAGCGGTTTCGAGGGTTCCTTCGAACTCGATTCCGCCCGGGTAGGCGTGGGTCACGGTTGCGGGGAGTTTTTCGATTTCCTTTTTCAGGACTTCATCCAGACCCCCGGGACAAATGGCAAAAAGCCGGTAAAGAGCGGGTGCGGGTGTGCGTTTCATCGGGAGTCCCTTCCATTCGGGGTGGGGCTGGTTACGGGCTCCGCCGAAGGATGGGCGAAGAGTGGCATGGGTGATTTTTTCACACCACAGGCCGGAGCGAGAATCAGGAGTGCGATCAGTAGAATCACCATTTAACCGCCAAGCCGATTGCGAGCCGATCTAGGCCGACGTCTGCGCGCAGGAACCATTGGGGTCCGATGTGATAAAGTACGCCGGCCCCCAGATTGGGCTGGATTCCTGCAAGGCTGTCGAGAGCACGCCTTTGGGCCGGGAAGGTGTTCGGGTTGACGTTATCGGTCGAATAGATCCAATTGTACTGCAACCCTGCATGAGCGAGGAAAGCGAGCTTTTCACTGACATGGAGGGAGTAGACCATTTCGGCCTTGAAGGGCAGGAGGTCGTAGCCGTCATTGTTCCCGGTGTAATTCACACGGGAGTAATGAGTGATCCCGCCCTCGATCGCAAGGCTGTCCTGGAGTTTCCGGTTGTAGATCCAGACTCCCTTTTGAATCACGCGATTGTACCAAAGAGAGAATCCGTAATGGGTATCACCGGGAATCGAGAATGAGGACATGTTACGGAAGCTGCCGATCGTCGCTCCGATCATGTGCCGGTACGGATTGAAAATTTTGGTTTCCTCGATCACGGATTCCGAATCTTCGTCGCTGCCGTCGTCAGGCTCGGGTGCGCCCTCGTCCTCGTCGCCCCTGCGCTTCAGGTTGCGGGGTGAGGTTCCGTAATCCAGATCCGAGTCGAATTGATTGATATCGCGGGAGTCGCCGGAGGAGGCGTTCTTCGGCCCCGACCCCTGGGTCGGCCCGCCGTCGCCCAGCAAAGGAGGCGCGTCCGGATCGAGCTTGAATTGGGTATCTTTGCTCGGAGGATTCAAATCTTTTCCGCCGATCGGGTCGAGCTCGGGTTTCGCGTCCGGATTGAAGCGGTTTTCAATCGGAGGAGGCGCGAAGAGATTCGCGACTTTTTCGGCCGAAAGGTACTCCTCCTGGAGCTTCAATTCTCTTTCGGTGTCGTAACGGCGAACGCGCTTGCCGACAAAGCCGGTTTCGTCATCCTCGGTCTTGAGAACCCGGAAGGCCATGATCGGCTTGCTCCGGTGTTGGACCAGGATGATGCTTCCTGTCCTGGGTGCTTCTCCATCTTTGATCTTGAAGCGGTAAACTCTTCCGCTCTTGCTCATCTCGGTGGGAATGATGTGAGAGACTGCGGCTTCGATTTCCGGTAGCAGCTCCGCGTGGGCCTGCATCCATGAAAAGAACAGCAAAAACAAGCTTTGACGGATCAGGTGCATTGTCCTCACACTGTCCTAGAGTGTAATCCATGCCCATGAAAGCTTCCATTCTTTTGCTCGGTCTTTTTCTCTGTATTCTCGCGGGGTTCTCCGAGTCCCGGGCCAATGCTCTCCGGGTCCAGGATTGGGCGGGTGTGGTCCGCACGCTCGAGCCCAAGCGAGGTCAAAATATTGAACAGGATCTAGAGTTGGCTCGCGCCTATCTGGCTTTGGAGCGTCGGGCGGAGGCGCTGAAGGTTGCCGGCGCCTGGTTTCGGGACGAGCGCGCAAAATCACTCCATCAGATCGCGCAGACCACGTTTTTCTCGCAAGAGACCGCAGATCTGTATTACGAGGGGATGCGTTGGCTCGGACTCGGGCGGTTTCAGGATGCTCAGGAGCGATTCGCCCAAGCCCACGCGCGTGAGTCCGGTCATGTACTGGTACTCACCCGGCTGATTCATGCCGAATTGGTTCTCGGACGAAAAGACCAGGCCAAAACCCGCTGGTTGGAGGCCAGGTCACTGGGGGCGATGAGCCGGGAGCTCAGGGTCTATGGGCTCAAGCTTCTGGTGGCCGATGCTTTCACGCCTGCCGAAGATTACCGATCCGGAGTTGCGTCCAAGAGCGAATGTCTGACGGAAGAGGTTCCTGCGGCATTTTATGCCGAGTATCTGGTCAAGACGGGCCGTGGCCCCGAACTCAGGGGATTGTTGCGTCAATGGATGGACCAAAAGCCGGATTGGGTGCTCCCGCTGATTCGCGGAATGAACGCAACGGGGTTGCCAGATGATCTCCGCAAAAAAATAAAGGCCCGGCTCGAGAAGCATCTCAAAGACCGGACCTTGTTTGAAACCAGGATGGAGCGGGAAGGACAGCGCCCGTGGAGCGGGTTCCTCCGCTACGATGACTTAGTGAAGGAGCTGGCCGGATTGACCGCCGCGGGTACCCGCTGATTCTTTTTCGAATGCCTCCTGGCAATTCAGGCAGAGCGTGGCGTCGGGTCTGACGCGCAGGCGCTTCACGGGAATCTCGACTCCACAGTCCTCGCAGTCTCCGAAGGTTCCGGCTTCGATGCGCTGCAAGGAGAGGTCGATCTGCTTGAGTTCGGTCTTGAGGTGCATGCTCATCCGCTCTTTGGCGTGCCAAGCCTCTTCCGAGTCCGAGCGGTCGATCACGTCTTTCATCGAGGACTCGTCTTCCACGGCGGCCTGCTTGTTCAGGATCTGCAAATTCATCAGCTGGTTCTTTTTGATCAGGAGTTCGGACTTCAGTTGCATGACAGTTTTGGGACTCATGGACACCTCCGTGGGATTTAAAGCGAAGCACTATTTATGGGGAGTGGGGCAGGAAGTCAACACGCATGCACCGCGTCAGGCTGAGAAAAAACGCCCCGCTCCCACGGACCCACTGGACAGAATGCCCCGCCCGGCCTAATTTTCCAATTCAGCCCAGGGGAGGACGGGGTCCGTGACCAATCAAAAGATTTTTATCGCAGTCGCAGGGAACATCGGTACGGGTAAAACCACGCTCACCACGATGCTGGCCAAGCATTTTGCTTGGGACGCCCACTTTGAGTCAGTCACCGATAATCCTTATCTGGCAGACTTCTATACCGACATGAAAAGGTGGAGCTTTCCACTCCAGATTTACTTCATGACCCACCGAGTCAGGGCTCATCAGGACATTACCGATGGCACTTCCTCGGCCATTCAGGACCGCACCATCTATGAGGATGCCAATATCTTCGCCCGGAACCTGTATGAGCAGGGGCTGATGGAAGAGCGTGACTATCAGAACTACCTCCAGGTTTACCGGGTGATCACCGGGTCGCTCCAGCCCCCCGGTTTGATGATCTATTTGCGTAAGTCCTTGCCGCGTTTGCGGGAGCAGATCAAGAAGCGCGGTCGGGATTACGAGCAGGATATGCCCGAAGATTATCTGGCCAACCTGAATCGTTACTACGATGAATGGATCGCTCACTACGATATCGGGAAGAAGTTGGTGATCGAAAGCGACGATCTCGATTTTGTCGCGAACCCCGACCACTTCCAGGTGATCTGCAATCGGGTGTTGGATTCCCTCGATCAGCAAGACCTCTTTCTTTCCCGTTGAAACTTTGTTTCAATAGAACCATGAACTTGCGTCGGTTCCTCGCGCTGTCTGTCCTGTTGGGGTCGGTTTCGGCTTGCTCGATTGATCCGCCCGTCCGGGATAGCTTGGACGAGGAGGCTCCTCCGGCTCGCGGAACACCCGCCAAGCAGACGACCTCCGGTTCGAGCCTGTTCGAGGACGAGGATTCTCGACCTTATGCTGCAGGAAGGACCCGGCATGCCGCCGTTTCCGAGGCATTTGATGAGGCGAGATTGAGGCCCGGACTTTCGGACTTCGACCTTCTCGATGAGCCGCATCCCCGGACCATTTGTTTCAGTACCAAGGCCACCGACCCGAATTTGATGAGTGAGATTGTCATCCGGCAGATGAATGTTTCGTTCGAGGGGACGCCGGATTACGGGCCACTGTTTCCCGGTGCTGCCGATCGTGTCGAGCAGCGTTTGGTGATCGGAAAGAACAACGGATGGGTCAACAGTCAGAACCTCACCAATGATAAGCGTCAAGTTTTTGAACTGAATCAGTCCGGAAACTCCCTGATCATCCGGATCAACGAGAACAAGTTCGGGATTTATCAGGATGTCGGAGCCCCTGCGGAAGTCTGGATCCGCAAAGACTCGAGAGGGTACTTGTTCTTCAAGGTTTTCCGCGTGGACGCGGAGCACAAGCGGACCGAAATGTTCGTCGGTTACTGTTACAAGAAGTAATCCCGGTCGCCTGACGTTATTTTTTTTCAAGATTTTTTTGAGGCCCGCCGATCCGAAAGATGGAGGCCATGTATGGACTATTTCAAGTTTCGTCACCTGAAGGTAACCGCGCTGTTGTTGGCATTGATTTCCATGACCGCGTGTTCATCATCCCAGGTGGATGAGCCCAGTGGTGATACGCCCGAGACTGCGGCAGTCGGCGAGGCGGATTCCGCACTTCCAACAGATGCAGTACCCGAGGTGGCTGATGTGCCTCCGGCTCCGGAAGGAGAAGTGAAGGCTGCAGAAGCCGCTTCACCTGTGGCTGAAGATCCTGCGTTGGCCGCGGCTCCCGCAGCCGATGCGCCACCGGCAGAGGCTCCTCCAGCCGAAGCGCCTGTCGCCGAGGCGCCGGTTGCCGAAGCTCCGGTTGCCCAAACCGAGCCTGTGGCTCCTGCACCGGTCGAGGAGGCTGTTCCGGCTGAACCTTCGGTGGTGGCCAAGGCGGCTCCCGAAACAGAATCCGCACCTGTGGTGGATGGCAAGCCTTACCGTGTGAGACGCGGCGACACCCTCATGAAGATCGCTTTCGAGCATTATGGCGATCTCTATCGCTGGAAAGAAATTTACGAAGCCAACCGCAAGGCCATCAAGGATCCGAACCACGTTCCTCCCGGAACCAAAATCGTCCTCAGTGATGCGGGTATGGTCACAATCGAAAGAAACGGGGAGCGCTATCTGATCAAGCGTGGAGACACACTCGGTACGATTTCGGGAGATGTTTACGGAACCCGTGCCAAGTGGAAGAAGCTTTGGGAGAACAATCGCCAGTTGATCAAGGACCCGAACAAGATCTATGCGGGCTTCAGTCTTTATTATGTTCCCGAGGCACGTCTGACGCGGGATCGCCAGGGCGAGCCTGAAGCGGCTCCGGGTGGATCGGCACAGAACCTTCCCTTCAAGAATACCCCAGCCGAAAAGGATGTGGCGCAGGCTCAGGCAGCGGCTCCAGTCCAAGCGGTTGCCCCCGTGGCTCCAGCAGCGTCAGGCGACGCAGCGCGCGCTCCGGCTTCGACAAAATAATTCTGTTTTCGCCGTGGAATCATGGGTGGATCCTTGTTAAATTGGGATCCACCTATGAACCATATGAAAGACCGTAATTTTAATCCGGATTCCGTTCCCGGCGAGTACAACGTTGTCGCGCTCTGGACCCGTTATCGTTCCGAGCGGATTCGCGCCGGAGTGTTCGCAGGACTTTTTGCCGGAGCGATGATGCTCGTATTCGGGATGATCTACTCCGCCTTCAAAGGCATGGACATCACCACCCCGTTCCGGATCTCGGCACTTCCGATTCTCGGGAATACCGCAATGGCTTATGGCTCGGGTGCAGGAATCGTGGTCGGCCTGATGGTGTTCTTCACGCTCGCCATCGTGCTCGGAACCACCTATGCGCACTTCACCGGAACCAATCATCGGGGCAATCGCTTCGGGATCGGACTGACCTGGGGTGCATACGGGTGGATTTTCATCACTTGCCTCTTTTGTCCGGCTTTCCGCGCTTATGACGAGGCGAATATTCCACGTGGACCGATGTTCTTTGCGTGGATCGTATTCGGTCTGTCGTTGATGTCGGTGGCATGGTTCGACAAGAACGCGCCTCAGAAGTGATTATTTCAGCTGGGCTTTGCTGATTATGGAGGTCGTGCTTCGCCCTTCAACGAACGGCAGAGTCCGAACTTTTCCACCATTTTCGCGGACGGTGTCGTATCCGACGATGTCCTGAACCCGGTAGTCTCCCCCTTTGACCAGAACATCTGGCAGGATCTTCTGGATGAGCTCAAGGGGCGTGTCCTGGTCGAACCAGGTGACGAAACTCACGGACTCCAGTGCCGCGATCACCTTCATCCGATCCTTCAGGGCGTTGATCGGACGGGTGGGGCCCTTCAGGCGTCGGGTCGATTCATCGGTATTGAGCGCGACGATCAGAAAATCTCCGAGCTTTGCAGCCCTCTCGAGGTAGTCCACGTGGCCGGCATGAAGGATGTCAAAGCAGCCATTGGTGAAGACCACCTTTTTCTTTGCGCGCTTTTTGAGACGGTTCCTGAGGCTGGTGGGGCTCAGGATCTTCCCGCGGATCATGAGTGATGGCTTCCTTGACGAAGCCGCAAGCGGCCCAGGCGATCCTGCGGCCGGAAGAACCATCCGAAAACCAGAACCGATCCGAGTGCGAACGCCATCGATCTCAGCAGAAGCGAGCGATGCCCGCGTTCGAACTCGAGTTGGAAAAACACCTTGCCGGCAGAGGTCTCGAAAAGGACCTCCTGGAGAGTCACAAACAACCACTGCGAGATCAGAAAGAAAACGAGAAATCCGCCCGGGTTTTGGATCATCAATTCGGGATCGAGATGAAACTTGAAGGCGAACAATGCTGCGAGATTCGTGGTGATCCAAAATCCCGCATGAAGGATCGCATCGAGCAAGTAGGCGAAGGCGCGCCTGCGAACGAGATCGGGCATGGGAGCTGGAGTGGAGACGGGCTGCACCTGCGGCTTCGGTGCGGGTTGAATCCGTGCTTGAGAGGCCTGCTGGAGTTGTCGCGCGGTCCGGATCGGCTCGGCGGCAAAGCGCGGGGTGCCGACCGAGACGGCGCCAGCTCCGGTGATGGGAGTCGGCTTTCTCTTGCTCTCCGGTGCGTAAGGGAGTCCGTCAGAGAACGGATGAAAGCCCATTCCGTCGTGCAGAGGTCTGAAGCTGATTCTATCTTTTTCCATAATGTTGTCCGACCACGATGGCGACCGAGGCGAGTGCAGCGGTTTCAGCTCTCAAGATCAGGGATCCCAGATGTGTCCTGTTTATCTCCCTCTTTTCGCTCCCCGTCAATTGCAAAAGCCTGCTCTTTTCCTTGGGGCTGAAGCCGCCCTCGGGCCCGATCAAGATGCGGACCGGCCGTTCTTCCGGTGCCATCGGGCAGGCACGGGTCAGGTGATGTTCGACACCGCCCTTCGCAGCGAGATCTTCGTCGAGCCACACCCACGGACCGGATTTCTCGAGCGCGGCTTCAAGGGGAACCGGAGTGTGGATCACCATGCGGTCGAGCCTTCCGCACTGTTTGAGCGCCTGGTCAGCCATTTTTTGCCAACGCTCCTGAAAGCTCTCGAGGCCCTTTTTCTTGAGCTTCACTACACTGAATTCGGTTTCCACCGGGGTGAGGGCCCGTACTCCGAGCTCAACGGACTTCTCGATCACCCACTCCATGGCTTCGCCCTTCAATACAGCCATGTACAGCTCCACCGGAGCGGAGGTGCGGGTCGGATCGATCCGGGGGGACTCAATCAAAACGGCTCCGGGAGATTTCCCTTTGAACTCGATCCGCGCAGGAGCGGATCCACCGCGTCCGTCGAGGAGTTCGATCTCATCTCCCGGCCCCAGTCTCAGGACGGAAAGAAGATGGCGTGATTCGTTTTCCGAGAGTTCCACCCACATTCCGGGCTTCTGCGGAAGAAAATCGCAGAGTGCGCGTCTCATGTTTTCAATCTAGCTGAAGGGTGTTCAAAAAGCGAAAAGAATCATCCTCGATCCTGGAGGGGATGGTGGAATTGCGGATACGATCCGATAACAGGAGTCCGTGCTTCCAGGTGAAGAGGGGGATGAAGGGCAGCTCTTCCAGCACAGGCTTTTCGGCCGCAGCCCAGTCGATGACCGGACTCTTTCCGGCCATGAGGCGTTTCGGGCTCCAGGAGAAGTAGTTCTTATTCTTGCCCGGCAGGAGGTAGTCGGAGACAGAGTCGGTTTCGGTTTCACGCAGCAGTCGCGAACCGAAGATCTGAAAATCCCCGCGCTTCAGCCGCTGGAAAAACAAAGACGATTCAAGCGGAACCACCTCCACCTCGAACCCGACTTCGCCCAAGGCTTCGCGGACCAGCAGTGCGAGCTCGTTTCCTTCGCGTACCGGGGTGGTGAGAAAACGAAGTTTGATCCGCTCTCCCGATCCGATCAGCGCCCGGACCGTTGCGGGTTGGAAAGAGTCCTTCATTGCCGGAAGGGGAGTCACCAAGTTGAAATACTTGTGCCGGACCCAGCGCTCGAGAGGCAAGGCATGAAGGATCGCCTTCCGGATGTTCCTGTTCGCAAGAACCGGATCCCTCAGGTTGAACCCGATGAAAGACAGATGGTGCCCCGGGGTCTCGATCAGTTTCGCCCCGTGATTCTCGAACCACCTGGTCTTCGAGAGCGACAAGCTGTTGAACAGCACGTCGGCCTCTCCCTTTTCAAACAGGATGCCACGCGCAAGTTCGTCGCGGACAGTGCGGAAGTGGAGAACGGGGCGATCGCCCATCGGGGGACGGAGTCTGAAATCTTCCGGGTCGAAGGGGGGTTCGATCCGGTATCCCGCCTCGATCAGTGGAAGGATTTTCCTGGCCATCACGTCAGGATTTTGACCTGATTCCAGAGTGTTCGGAGGGCGATCGATCAGTATCCGGATTCCCGGATTTGCCTTATTCTGAAGCAGGAGGATGGCGGTGAGGAGTATCAGGGCAGTCGCAATGATGAATCTGGTTGCCGCATGTGTTCTCATCCTTGCGCCCGCCTCTGTCCGGGCAAGCGAGATCGTAACTCAAGAGAAGCGATTTCAAAAGTTGGGAGTCGCGCTCGATTCCTGGTCCGAAGCTCAGATTCGCTTCTGGAGGCGCGTGTACACCGAGTTCGAATCCACCGACTGGCTGGTGCACGATTCGATGAACCCCTCCAGAATCTACTCGAAACACAGGACGGAAGCCGATGCCAAACAAGGCCGCCGTGAAGTGAAGAGAGCCTTGTTGGCGCTGTCCCGGGCGCCTTCCGGGCGAGTGTCGGTGGGGCATGTCGATCCGCAGCTGAGGCCGTTGTTCGAGGCGATGGATGCCATTGAAGACCCCCGGGCTTATGGGTTTGCCGCAGAAGACCGTCGCCTCCGGATCCAATCCGGCCGGAAGGACCGGGTCGAGGCCGCATTCGGGGAGTCCCGCCCCTACTTGAAGCGCATGCGCGAGATGTTCCGTGAAGAAGGGGTGCCCGAGGAGTTGGTGCTCCTTCCTTTTGTGGAAAGCGCTTTCAACCGGGAGGCCAAATCGAAAACGGGCGCTGCCGGGATCTGGCAGTTCATGCCGCACACGGCCGCTCGCGATCTCAGGGTCGGTCATTCGATCGACGAACGATTCGACCCGCTGAAGTCCACTCGTGCCGCCGCCCGCTTTTTACGCCGGAACCATTCCATGCTGGGAAGTTGGGCCTTGGCGGTCATGGCGTACCATCATGGTCCGGGCCTGGTGAGGAAGGCGGTGAAAACACTCGGGACGGACGATCCAGTGAGGATCATCCGGATCTTCAAGGATCCGTCATTCAAATTCGCCTCGCGCAATTACCTGTTCGAGTTCCTGGCGATGTGTGAGGTGCACGGAGAGAGGGAACATCAAGAAGATGCGGGCCTTCCGCCGTATCTCAGTCTGAGCTTCCCGAAAAATCTGAAGATTGCCAGAATCGTGGAGCATTATCGATTGGACCGGGCGACCCTCCGGCGACTGAACCCGCACTTCCGGGAGCCGATCTGGAAAAACGAGGCCGAAATCCCCGCGCACTATCCGGTGCGGATCGCAGGGATTACCCTTGAGGAGTTCCGAAAGCTTCAGTATCCTTGAGCCTGTCACCTATGGGCATGTACATCATCGGAATCGCCGGGGGCTCGGGCTCCGGAAAGACCACATTCACGCAAAAGGTTTTGAGTCAGATCAGCGATCCGAAGGTGGGGGTACTCCATCAGGATTCGTACTACCTGCCGCGCCCTCCTTCCCACCTCAAAATCAACGATGAACCCAACTTCGATCATCCCGATGCATTCGACTGGGAGCTGATGCGCTCGCATCTCGAAGTGCTCCGTGAAGGGAAGCGGGTCGAGAGTCCGGTTTACGATTACTCCAGTTCGCGGAGGACCACAAAGACCACTCCGGTGGGGCCCTGCAAGATCCTCATCGTCGAGGGTATTTTCGCTCTGTGGGACGAGTCCATCCGGAACCACTTCGACCTCAAGTTCTATCTTCATGTCGAGTCCGACATCCGTTTCATCCGTCGTCTGTTCCGGGATTTGAAAGACCGGAGCCGGAGTCTCGAGGACATCATCCGCCAGTACTACGATACGGTCCGCCCCATGCACCAACTCTATCTGGAGCCCACCCGACAGTACGCCGATATCATCGTGGGAGAAGAAACCGATACCGCGGCCACCATGCTCGCTGCCATGATCAAACAGAAGCTCCTGGAGATGAAATGAAATCAGGCAAAGTCACGGTCACGCCGTACGGGGGGTTGGGCGAGATCGGGATGAACTGCATGTTGATCGAGACCGACTCGTCGGCAATCCTGATCGATTGCGGACTCATGTTCTCGGAACTCGATCACTTCGGGGTTCAGTTCGTGATTCCGAACTTCACCCACCTGCTCACCAAAAAAGACAAAATCAAGGCTATTTTTGCGACTCACGGACATGAGGATCACATCGGCGCCATCCCCTTCGCCCTGAAGGCGGGACTCCGGGTTCCGATTTATGCCTCGCACTTCACCAGCCTCATGATTCGCGAAAAACTCAAGGAGGCCGGCCTCGAGCAGGCGGTTCCGATCCGGATCCTGCATTCGGGCGGTAAGATCGAACTCGGCGATCTTACGATCACCACGGTCTCGGTGAATCACTCGATCATCGATGCCTTCGCCCTCCTGATCGACACTCCGCTCGGAAAAATCGTCCACACCGGAGACTTCAAACTTGATCCATCTCCTTTTTTCGGTGATGTGCTCGAGTGGGATGCGTTCAAGCAGGCGGGCGATGAAGGGGTGTTGCTCTTGCTTTCCGATTCGACCAATGTCGAGCGCGAAAGTCACGGAATCCAGGACACCCGTATCCAGGAAAGAATGGAAGAGTTGTTCGACGCCTCCCGGGGCCTCATTCTGATCTCCCTGTTCTCTTCGAATGTCGGGCGGATGGCGAACATCTTCAAGCTTGCCAACAAGATGGGCAAGAAAATCGCACTCACCGGACGGAGCATGGAGCAGAATGTGCGTCTCGCGCAAGAGCGTGGCGCCATTCACCTCGATACCCGTAACGTGATCCCGATCGAGGATGTCTGGCAGTACGATCGTCAGAATGTCGTGATCCTTTCGACCGGATGCCAGGGGGAGCCCCGCTCCGCTCTGAACCGCATCGCCCACGGCGAACATTCCCATGTCTCACTAACGGAGGAAGATCTGGTCATTCTCAGTTCGAGCCAGATTCCCGGTAACGAAGTGGCGATCTCGAAGCTCACGAACCAGCTGTTCCGACAGGGTGCTGAAGTTCTGTACGATGCGATTGAAGACGTTCACACCAGCGGCCACGCAACGAGGCCCGAGCTGAAGAAGATGATCGAAATGGTCCGGCCGAAGTTCTTCATTCCGATTCACGGAGAATACCGGCATCTGGTTCATCACGCGAAACTCGCCTCTGAAACCGGAGTTCAAGAAGAGAACGTCTGTGTGATTCAAAACGGAGAGATCATCGAGATCGATCGCGACGGTCTGCGGATTGTCGACGAGATCACCGAATTGCGAGTCTTGGTCGAGAGCCGTGAGGGCGATGAGATCACGAGAGACCTCCTTCGCGATCGTCGGCGTCTAGCGGAGTCCGGAGTGGTCTTTTGCCTGCTCGCCCGTGAAAAAGGGTCCGGCAAGGTGCTCACCCGTCCCGAAGTGCTGGCCAAGGGGCTGGTGAACGACCGTCTCGAAGCGGCGCTACTTCAGGATGCCGAGCAGGTGGTGGCTCAGGTGATTCAGCGCTACAATAAGGAGCTGAGGCACGGCGTCATCGACCCTGAGTTCGAAGAGAACTTGCGGATCGAGCTCCGTCGATTCTTCGATCGCAGAATCGGCAGGAAACCGACGGTCGTTCCTCTGGTTCTGGACGTCTAAGTTTGCTATTCTCGCCCCATGGCATACCAACCGAATGTGATCGAGCCCAAGTGGCAGGCCCACTGGGAAAAAACCCAGGCTTTCAAAACAGAACAGACTTCCACCAAGCCGAAGTACTACGTGCTCGACATGTTCCCGTACCCTTCGAGCTCGGGCCTTCATGTGGGACACCCGGAGGGGTACACCGCAACTGACATCATGGCCCGTTACATGCGGACCAAGGGGTACAATGTGTTGCATCCGATGGGTTGGGATGCTTTTGGTCTTCCGGCCGAGCAATACGCGATCAAGACCGGTGTCCATCCGGCGATCACGACGAACGAAGCGATCGACAATTTCAGGCGTCAGCTGAAAATGCTCGGATTCAGTTACGACTGGACCCGGGAGATCACCACCTGTGACCCGAAATATTACCATTGGACTCAATGGATCTTTTTGAAGCTTTACGAGAAGGGGCTGGCCTATCAAAACGAGGTTCCGGTCAATTGGTGCCCGGAATTGAAGACGGTACTTGCCAATGAAGAGGTGGTCGATGGCAAGTCCGAGCGTGGCGGACACCCCGTCTACCGGATTCCCATGAAGCAGTGGATGCTGAAGATCACCGATTACGCCGAAAAGCTGCTCGAAGGTCTCGATCGGGTCGACTGGCCCGAGGGAACCAAGCAGCTCCAGCGGAACTGGATCGGAAAGAGTATCGGACTTCAAATCCGGTTTGCCGTCGATGGACACCAAGAGGGATTCGAGATCTTCACCACCCGCCCGGATACCCTGTGGGGAGTGTCCTACATGGCGCTTGCTCCCGAGCACCCGCTCGTGAGCCGGATCACCACTGAGGACCGCGCCGCAGCCGTGAAGCAGTACCAGCAAGAGGCCTCGCAAAAATCCGAAGTGGCCCGCCAGGACGCATCAAAAGAAAAAACCGGATGTTTCACCGGAGCGTACGCAATCAATCCGGCGAGCGGCGAGCGGATCCCTGTTTGGATCTCGGACTACGTCATGATGACTTACGGAACTGGTGCCGTGATGGCCGTACCGGCGCACGACGAGCGTGACTTCGAGTTTGCCACCCGGTTCCAGCTGCCGATCCGGACCGTGGTGTCCGGAGGCAAAGAGGGAGAGTGTTTTGCTGGAGACGGAGTTGCAGTGAATTCCGGATTCATCAACGGGCTTCCCACTTCCGAAGCCACTGCCCAAGTGATCGCTTGGGCCGAGAAAGAAAATCTCGGAAAGAAGACCGTGAAGTACAAATTGCGCGATTGGCTCTTCTCGCGGCAACGCTACTGGGGTGAGCCATTCCCGATCCTGAAAGACGCGGATGGTAAGATCCGCTCTCTGAAAGACAACGAGCTTCCGGTGGTCCTCCCCGATGTGAAAAGCTATGAACCCACCGGGACTGGAGAAAGTCCCTTGGCCGGAATCACGGCTTGGCGCGAAGTCAAAGACGAGAAAACCGGCCAAGTCTATTTGCGTGAAACCGACACCATGCCCGGATCTGCGGGGTCTTCCTGGTACTTCCTCCGTTACTGCGATCCGCACAATGACAGGCAGGCCTTCAGTCCCGAGTCCGAGCGATACTTCATGCCGGTCGACCTCTATCTGGGGGGCGACGAACACGCCGTGGGGCACTTGCTCTATTCACGATTCTGGATGAAGGTGCTTTTCGATTGCGGCCTGGTGTCTCACGATGAGCCCTTCAAGAAGCTTGTTCACCAGGGAATGATCCTCGGCATGGACGGAGAGAAAATGTCCAAGTCGCGCGGAAACGTGATCAATCCGGACGACGTGGTGAAGAAGTACGGCACCGACACACTCCGGGTTTACGAGATGTTCATGGGCCCCCTCGAAAAAGACAAGCCTTGGTCCACCCAGGCCATCGAAGGGACCTTCCGTTTCCTGAATCGGGCCTTCCGGATCGTGTTCCATGAGGACCGCGAAGGGGGCGGAAAAGACACGCTCAAGGTGGTGGATCGCGAGCTGACTCCAGAAGACAGGAAGATCCTTCATGTCACGATCAAGAAGGTGACCGAGGATATCGAAGGAATGCGATTCAACACCGCCATCTCTCAGATGATGGTGTTCGTGAATCATTTTACCGCACAGGAAAAGACTCCCCGTGAAGCGATCCGTGCATTCACCCAGCTTCTCCATCCATTCGCACCACACTTGGCGGAGGAGTTCTGGGAGGCCATCGGCGAGACCTCCTCACTCACCCAGGCTCCTTGGCCGGCATTCGATCCGGAGTGGGTGAAAGCCGATACGGTCACCATCGCTGTGCAAGTCCTCGGCAAGCTCCGGGGAACTCTCGATGTTGAGCCGGGGGTTTCACAGGAAACACTCGAGGCCCTGGCCAAGTCGCAAGAGTCGATTGCCAGGTTTCTCGAAGGCAAGCAGATCGTCAAGGTGATCTACGTACAGAACAAGATCCTCAACTTCGTGATCCGCTGATCACTCTTCCGTTTCTTCGACAGATGCAGGGGCCCGGGGCGCCGACTCGAGAGGGTTCGGTGCTCCGGCGACTGAAGGCATGAGTGACAGTCCGTACTTCGCAAATACTGAGGGTTCCTTCGCGCCCGAGGCCGGAGCCACCCAGGGCTCGATCGAGGTCCGGGTCCCCGAGGTCAGGAGCAGTGTGTTCTCGGGAGTGGGGACGACCTTCTTGAAGAACACCCATTCCGACACCTTGGAGTAGTACTGGCTGGCCCAACGCAGGTACCGTGAGTCGTGGTAGTGATCATGAAACGCGTTCGCAACCGGAGTCAAGAATTCGAAGGTCTCGATCACGCGATTCTGACGCTCGGTCCAGGTCGAGTCGCTCTGGAGGACTTCCTGGAGCTTCAGGATCTTGGAGTAAAAGCACCAATGCATGTCTTCCGGCTTCGAGGTGACTAATTCCTGGGCACCGGTAGAACGTTCGAACTTGAGAGGGGTTGCGCCGGCGAGTTTCCGAAAGTCGGAATCGCATTGGTCGGCGAACGCCTCCCGGACACCGACAGGGGCGGAGGGATGAAAAAAGATCGCTTTCAGATCAGCCAGGTCGAAACCGTTCGGATGGGGTACCCGAGAGTACTGCGGGAGTTCAGGGAGGGGCGCAGGGGCCTTCGCTACCTGTGTGCTGGCACAGGAAGCAGAAAAAACCGTCAAAACTCCCACAAATAATGGGTACAGGACCCGATTCATGAACACTCCTCCGTCAAATCCATATCGTCAAAATTCTGTAAAACTTTAGTTTCAAGGATTGGGGGGGGCTGTCCGAAGAGACACTGAGATGAGGACACCCTTCGCACGCATGATCGACTCCTTCCGCCCGAAACAGGCTCTGATCGCCTGTTGGGCGCTGCTTTTGTCGCAGTCCTCGCCGGTCTTCGCACAATCCGCACCGGCGCCCGACGCCCCCTCCGGATCCCGTAATTTCTACCAGGTGCTCGATGAGGTCTTGGGTGATTTTGAATACGACCTGAAGACCGGACAGGTCATCGGCATGAAGGATCTCTCGATCCGGAATCTCGTCACGAGCGAAAACATTCCCCCGTCTTTCAAATCCCACCTGGAGTTGTTGATTACGGAGAGGATTCTGAAGGTCACGAAGTCAAGGGTCGTTCATTGCCTCGCCTGTCGTTCCAAGACGGCCAAGCTGAACGGCGAGACCATGGTGATCACCTCAGCTGAGACGAATTCGGCGGAGCTTCAGCGGATCGCCCGGATGAACGGAGTCCAGAACTTCATGGATGTCGCGTTTGCTTATCAGCCCACCGGGATGATCCTTTCATTCCAGATCTCGGACGTCGAAGCCGGGACCACTCTTTGGACGCGCAACTACAACTCCGAAAACACCCGCGCTTCCGCTCAGCGAAGAGGGGTGGACTTCCAGGAACTCGAAGAAGCCAAGACCCGGATGGAGTACCAATCGACCATGCAAATCCGCCCGGTGATCTACACCGTGATGGCGCCGAAGGCGACGAGCGGCTACTCCACGGCGCTCGGGTTCGGGATCCGCATGATGGAGCGTTACGACAATCGCCAGAAAGAAGTCGGATTCGAAGCCAATTACTATGCGGACGTGAATCTTCTGACCGGACTCAGCACGGCTAGCACCGATGCGACCAACCTCTACAACAGCTTCAATCTCACACTCTTGTTCCAGCACGGTTGGGCTTTGTTCGGCCCCGAAGAAAACTTCAACAAGGCCCGCTCCATCATCATCGGAGGAATCGGAGGCACCTACGCCGCAGGATTCCTCGGGGGGCTGTTGAGAGGTACTTACGAATGGCGCATGGCTAAACATTGGACGATCTCGGGCTTTCTGGGCTACCGGCCCAAGGGAACTCTGGTGATCACCACCACCCAAACCGCAGCGGTTTCGGGTGTGGAAGGAGGTATCGGTGTCGGCTACATCTTCTAAACTCATGGTGTTCGGGATGATCGGAGTGCTTTCGGGTTGCGCCACGGGCGCAGGACGGACTGCCCAGACCACAGCGAGCGGTGAACCGCTCTATATCGAGAACCCATTCTCCCAGTATGCTGCTGTCGCTCCCGATGCGAGCAAATCGATCACCTTCCGTTCGAAGAAGGGCGACAAACAAATGGAAATCGAGATCCCCCAGGATCCGACAGCCGAGTTCCAAGTCCCGATGAATCCCAAGCTGGCCGAGAGCGGCCACGAGGCGCACGCGGGGGCGGCGGGGCCGGATGACCGATACCTGAAGCAGAAGCCTGGCATGGCGGATCGTGAAATCGCGTCGACCTTCACCGACCACGAAGATCCCGTTGCGGGAGCCCGCCGCAGAGAAATCGAGTCCGGTCTCGGACTCCAGCCGTCGGACGATCTCCCGGTCATGGACGAAAGCTATCTCGGTAAGGTGGATTTCATCAAGCAGTTGTTCCATGGAGGGCGTCATGAGGCGGCCCTGATGGAAATCGACACTTTGATCAAACAGTATCCGACCAATGCCCGCCTCTACGAAATGAGAGGAACCGTGCTCGATCGCATCGGGTATCCGGATCTGGCATTGAGGTCCTGGAAGCAGGCATTGGAATTCGAACCGGGCAAGGTCGCGCTCCGGAAGGTTGTGGAACGTAGGGAGGCGCAGCGAAATGTCGCGTCTCAGAAGAGGTGATGTCATGATGATCTTCACATTCATCCCGTTACTAGTCGGAAGCGCCTTGGCCGCTGGCCCGAGCACGCTCGATGTGAAAAAGCGGGGCGAACAGCAGGTTCGGCAGGTTCTCGAACCCCTCGTCAACCAGTACTGTCGCGAACAGTGCCAGATCATCCATGTCGAGACCGAGGTCGACCTCGCAGTCGATGACCTCACGGCTCCGGGCTTCGAGGAAGGCGGACGCGCCACGCTGGCTCCGGCGGCAGCCCGGGTCAAGATGCTGGTCGACGAAAATCTCGGCTCACAGACCCGGAATAAGATTTTAGCGCTCTTCAAAGAGCATCTCGATCAGCTCGACTATCCGGTTCAGGTCGAGCCCAGGATCACGCGGTTTCCTCAGCCCGCGAGCTCGACTTACCGAGTGGCCGAATTGCGTGCACGCGTGGTGCGCGACATTCGCGCGTCCATCCAGGGCATGTTGACCCAATTCTGTGCCGAGCACTGTGTTTTGGGTGATTTCGATGTCCAAACCGAGGCCGTGAATCCCGAGGATGTGGACTACGCATCCAGCCAGGAGTACTTCCAGGATGGCCCTGCTGCCATCCGGGTAAAAGGGGTCAAGGCCGTGGTCATGACCGATCAGGCGCTGCCACCCGAGGAAGCCGCCGGAATGGTCGAGATGGTGAAACTGAAAGTCTCGCCTTACAGGAATTCGGAAGTCCTCGCGCAGAGTATGCGCTTCCCGAAGAATCTCCAGATGATGGCGGGCGCCCAGGTGCCCTGGGCCCAAGGACGAAGCCCTGCCAGCAGTGACGCGAAAGAATCACGAGAGATCAAAGATCAGAAAGAGTTGAGAGAAGCCCGCGATTCGAGAGAGACCCGTGAATCGAAGGAACTCAAAGACTCGACCGAGAGCCGGAATCAAACGAGCAACCAGACACTCCGCCAGCAGAACGATTCGAGCGATGTGCGCAAAGAAAGAGTCGAGCACTACGAAAAGATCGAACGCGTCGAAAACGGTGATGCGGTCCAGGCGGTTCTCGACAAGTTCAAGCTGTACGGGATCATCCTATCCTCCATCATGCTCGCTCTCTTGTTCACCCTGGTGGCGATCAGCTTCCGCCGACAAATTTTCGATGGCGGGAAGGGACAAGATGGCGGCAAAGAATCCGGCCGTGATGGAAAAACCACCTTGGCCACCCCGGACAATCTCAGTCTGACGAATGACGAAAAGGCCACTCTCATCGGAAAGCGCATCGAGGCGTCACGTCTCCACGATGAGTTGACGGCGATCTATTCCGAGCAGCCGAAGGTGGCCAAACATGTGTTCACCCATGTGCTGACCGAGGAGGGTGTTGAGACCACTGCTCAATACCTCGAGATTTTCGGAGAAAGTGTGGTCATGGATCTCCTTCGGGACCCGGGGCTCCAGTCGGACCTCACCGAATTGATGGACTTCTATGCCCGGAACACTTTCGACATCAACGATGACGAACGCCTGGGTCTTCTCAAGAAGCTCCACCACCGCACCGTCACGGCAAAGATGCAGGTGCACGGCAGCCGATCCGCTGTTTTGTTCGACTTCCTTGCCGAAATGGATGCTCCACAGATGTTCGAGATGATCAAGAACGAGTCGAACACCGTAAAGGCGATCGTACTCACCCAGTGCGATTCGAAGCGGAGACAGGTTCTGTTCCAGAGTTACGACGAACCGACCCAGCTCAAGCTCATGGCGGAACTCTCGAGAATCGATCATTTGCCGAAGAATTACATCCATAACGTGGCTTCGGCACTCCGTCGTAAGAAGCTCGAAAACCCGAAACTCAACACCGAAGCCCTGCCGGGAACCGATGTTCTGGTGTCGTTCCTCGAGCGTTCGTCGATGGATGCCCAGCGGAACATCATCCAGCAGCTCATGGCCACTTCAGGCGGAGAGGCCCTCCACAGTCTGAAATCGAAGCTGGTCTCTGTCGAGACTCTTCGCTACCTGAAAGACGTCGTCCTCACCGAGATCATCACCTCGGTCAAACACGACGAGTTGGTGCAGTTCCTGAAGGGCTGCAACGATGAGATCCGGAACTCCGTTCTGAACAAGGTTCCACGTGATCTGGGTGACGACCTCAGTGAGGAACTGGTGATGGCAGAGACCGTCAGCCGTGAGGTTTTCGCCGTGGTCGAGCGCAAGGTGCTAAACCGGATCAAGACCATGGCCAACAGCGGGCAGATCAATCTCTCGGATGTGAACGACCGTATTTTTGCGGAGCAGTTCGGATACGATCAACGTGAAGTCACTTCGACCGACCTGAGGAGGTACGGCTGATCATGAATGTCTCATCATTGTTCGGCGTCATCGTTGGTTTTGCGGTCATGGTCGCGGCACTCCATGAGACCAAAATGGACATGTCCTTCTTCTTGAACTTTCACGGAATTGTGATCGTGGGAGGCGGGACTCTTGCGGCTGCTGCGATCAGTTTTCCGCTCGGGAAATTGTTCATGTTGTTCCAGGTGTTTTTTCTCCGGCTTCTGGGAAGGAATCGCATCGACTACCAAGGAACCATCGAGCAGATGCTGGACCTCAATAAAAAGCTTTCCTTGGGACTGATCGGCACTCAGGACGCCGTTTCGAACCTGAAGAACGAGTTTTTGAAGGAGGCGGTCACCCTGGTCGCGGATGGCGTTTTGTCGGAGCGTGAGGTCAGGAATGTGCTCGAACAACGCTTGGCCACGATTGAACACCACTACATGCATGAAGCCAACATGTTCAAGGCGATCGGCAAGTATCCTCCGGCATTTGGTCTGCTTGCCACCACTCTCGGCATGATTGCGCTGCTCCAACAAATTGGCAAACCCGGTGCGGAAAAGTTGATCGGACCTGCGATGTCCATCGGTCTCGTCGGAACACTCTACGGGATCGCGCTTGCAAACCTCGTGTTCCTGCCGATCGCAGAGGCGCTCGCAGAAAAGACCGAGGAGGAGATCGCCCTCCGGAAAATGATCATCGAAGGAGCGGTATTGCTGAAGCAGCGGGTGAACCCGGTCTACATGCGCGAAAGCCTGAACTCTTACCTTCTTCCACGTGACCGGGTGAGAAGGAAGGCGGCCTGAGGGCACTATGGCGGTCATCAGAAAGCTCGAGAGGGCGCATCAAGAGACGGACCTTCCACCTCAAAAAGCAAAGAGGAAAGGCTTTTCGAAAGAGCACGACGAGTCCAACTGGCTGATCAGCTATGCGGACATGATGACTTTGCTTTGTGTGTTTTACATCATGCTTTTCAGCATGTCGAAAGTGAACACCCCGGAATTTGAAAAGGTGAAAAAGGAGGTCGCCGAGCATTTCGGCACCCGTTACGAGTCGCCCACGGAAGATCTCGGAAAGTTCGTGTCCCAGATCATCCAGGAGAACGGAATCGCGAAGGATGTGACCGTCACCAGCGACGGAGTAAGTGTGAGTCTTGCTTTTCACTCGACCCTGCTGTTTGGAAGCATGAGTGCCGAGGTTTCGTCCGAGGGTAAGCTGATTCTCGACCGGATCCTGTTGGCGATCCTCGAGAAGCAGAAGCAACTCGGCAAGGAATACAAGTTCGTGGTGGAGGGACATACCGACCATCAGCCCGTGCTCGGCGGGCCGTTTCCATCCAACTGGGAGCTTTCGAGTGCGCGGGCGACGCGAGTGATCCGGATGTTCATCGAAGAAGGCTTCCGACCCGCCAATCTTTTGGCGATCGGCTATGCCGATACCCAACCCTTGGTGGAGAGCCGGAATTCAGACGGTTCGTGGAATGAGGAAGCGCTGGCGAAGAACAGGCGAGTGGTGCTCAGGGTGCTCTTGCCCGAAGTCGATAGTATCCCGTGGAATATGAAGGGTGGCGGAGCGCCGGCTTCACCCTGAGAGTCGGCAATCATTTCCGTTCGGTGCAACCGTCGGTTGTGGGAGAATGGGTACAAGGAGTTTGCGGATGAAAGTCCTCGGATCGATTGAGAAAATGAGTCTTTTCACTTCCATCTTTTTCCTGGCCTTCGGAGTCGGGCTCATCGTGGATGGAAAAAAGGTTTACCAGGATCAGTTGCGCACATCGAAGCGCGTCGATTTCAAATCGACTTTGAGTCCGTATAAAAAAACCCCGACTCAATTGTAATGCGGTAAAGCAATCTCTCTTGAATCGGGGTTCTAGGTTGGATGCTGACGCTAGAGTTGTAATAGTCGGCCAACGCTAAACGTACATGAAAAATGGCTCAGGAGGAGGGATTCGAACCCCCGACCAATCGGTTAACAGCCGATTGCTCTACCACTGAGCTACTCCTGAAACGTACTAATTTAAGTAACGGAAAAGGTTTTCGTTGTCTATAATAAATTTCATGCCCCAAATTGCGGAGAAAACACGCATTTTCATGATTTTGCCGGCGTTGTTTTGGTTCGCGCAGGATGCCTTCGCGACCCCCCTGCCCGATCTGTTTCTGGTCAAAGGAAAGGGGGATAAGAAGGTTCTGGAGCGGTGGGACCGCCTCCCTTTGCCGCCCGAATACGGACCCTATTTGAAGGCGAAGGCCTCTGTCGAGGGGCGCGCGTCCCTGGGGGCGCTCGATCGGGTCAGTCAGGATCTGTTGTTGGCCCCCCGTGATGCCGAAAGTCGGAATCTTTTGAAAGAGCTGGAGGATCATTTCCACATCCTCGAGTTGCGCCGGGGAGTTCTGCTGGCCAAACAGGGGAGCCGGAAGAAAGCCTTGTCTGCGTTTCATCGTGGGCTGAACGGCCTCGGTACCTTCAAGTGGGTGCTCTATTGGAATCTCGAGGCTTCGAACTCGCTTTCTTCGATTTGCATCTCGGGTAAGAAAAAGATCCGGGACGAGGAGTGCCTTCTTCTCGCCAAGCGCCTGCTCGATGTGTTTCCGAAGGCGGCGAACGAAATGAAGCCACTCAAAGATCTTCCCGGTCCCGAGAACGGCTCAGGTGCAGAGGTCAGCGGTGAGAGGATTTCCCTCACTTATACCGAAAAATACGAGAAGGACGAGGACGCCTTCCTGGTGGTTCTGGATGATTTCCTGGCGGGCAGGGATTCCGACCTCATGAAGTCGGCCAAGCAGTTCATCACCGATTATCCCCGTTCTTATCACCGCTTCCGTGCGCAATTCATGATGGCCGAAACCCATTACCGGAACCGTCGCGAAAAAGAGGCCGCGCCGCTCTATCGGACCCTCATTGAACAGATTCCTCTCAGTTACTATGCGGTGGTAGCATCGGAGAGGATCGGTGTCTCTTTGAAAGATGCGGTAGTGAACCATTCTCCCGATGTGGATCCGGATCATCTGGGGCTCGGACCCTTCGAAAGAAGAACTCTCGACCGAGCAAAAGCCCTCCTGGCAAGAAAACAAATGGACGAGGTCGGAATCGAGCTCGACTCGCTGACCCGACTCCGGAATTATTCGAACCACTTTCTTCTGGTGCTGATGCGGCTCGGAAGTCTGGCTGATCAGAATCTGACCGTCTTCAAGGTCGGGAACGAACTCACGCAGAGGAAGTACGATGGCTTACTCACTTCATCGGTGCTCGAATTGATCTTTCCAGATCGGTTCGTGAAGGAAATCCTGGCGGAGGCCGAAAGAACAGGAATCGATCCAGTCACCATCACCAGCCTGATCAAACAGGAGTCGGGATTCAAGGCCGGGGCGATCTCGATTTCCGGTGCACTCGGACTGATGCAATTGATGCCCTTCACCGCCTTGGATGTGAAGAAGGACCTGATGCTCGGCAAGCTCCGCCATCCGGCGACCAACATCGGGATCGGATCGAAGTACCTCCAGTCCTTGCTCGAGAAGTATTCCGGAAATCTCCCTTATGCGCTTGCGGCTTACAATGCCGGACCGCACCGGGTGGCCAAATGGAAGAAGGAGATGAAGCCGGAGTGGACCATGATCCAGTTCATCGAATCCATTCCCTATCGCGAGACCCGGGAGTATGTGAGCTCGATTCTGAGAAATCGACACTGGTACCAGGCGCGGAGTGGAATGGTTCCCTCCAAAGTCACCGATCTCAGGATCTGATCGTTGCTCCCGGATGGGGCGCGTGGTAACTAAGAAGCATGAGCCGTATGCGCGATTGGGTCTTGTTGGCGGGGAGCTCGAATCCAGCCCTGGCTTCGAAAATTTCGGGGCATCTGGGTCGTCCCTTGGGGAAGGTCGAAGTCCGTCGCTTCAGTGATGGCGAGATCTTCGTCGAGATCGGCGAGAACGTGCGCGGACGTGCCGTGTACCTCATTCAAAGCACCTGTGCCCCCGCGAATGAGACGATGATGGAGCTTTTGATCATGATGGACGCACTCAAGCGGGCGAGTGCGAAAGAGATCAATCTTGTGATGCCTTATTATGGCTACGCCAGACAGGATCGGAAGGTCGCACCGAGAACCCCGATCAGTGCCAAGCTCACAGCGGACCTGCTCACCGTTGCGGGAGCCACGCGTGTGGTCTCGGTCGATCTCCATGCGGGTCAGATCCAGGGGTTCTTCAATATTCCTTTCGACAACCTTTTTGCAATGCCCGTAATCCAGCGCTACCTCGAGGAATCCGTGTTGCCCGGAATCCGCGCCGCCGGGCGCGAGCTCGTGGTGGTGAGTCCGGATGCGGGTGGTGTCGAGCGTGCACGTGCATTGGCTAAGCGACTCGATGCCACTGTGGCCATGATCGACAAACGCCGTACCGCGCCTAATGTTGCGAAGGCCATGAACATCGTGGGGGATGTTGCCGGAAAGTCTGCGATCATCCTCGATGACATGATCGACACCGCAGGAACCCTGACCGAAGCGGCGAATGCCGTGCTCGATCAGGGTGCGATCCAGGTTCTGGCAACGGCCACGCACGGTGTGCTGTCTGGTCCAGCAATCGAGCGGATCCAGGCCTCCAGAATTGAAAAGGTGATTGTCACCGACACCATCCCGTTGAGTCCGGCCGGAGCCGCCTGCCCGAAGGTCGTCCAGCTTTCGGTCGATCATCTTCTGGCTGAGGCGATCCAGCGGATTCACCATTACGACTCGGTGAGCTCGCTATTTCGCTGAGGGGGGATCGATGAAGCTGATTGTCGGATTGGGAAACCCCGGCCCCCGTTACGAGACCACTCGCCACAATATCGGTTTTCTTTGTCTCGATCACCTGGCCGAGGCCTGGCGTGCGCAGGGTCCGGTGATCAAACATCAAGCAGAGGTTTACCAGGGCTCGATCGACGGCGAGCAGCTCTTGCTCATCAAGCCCCAAACTTTCATGAATCTCTCGGGGCGGTCGGTCTCGCCCTTTTTCCAGTTTTACAAATGCACGCCGGAAGATGTGATTGTTTTGCACGACGAGCTCGACATCGATCCCCTCGAGATCCGATTCAAAACGGGCGGATCAGCCGGCGGGCACAATGGGCTCAAATCGATTGATGAGTGTCTCGGTGCCCTCAATACGGCATACCATCGGGTTCGTCTCGGGATTGGCCACCCGCGTAAGTTTCAGATGCGAATGGATGTGGCCGACTATGTGCTTGGAAGGATACCGGATTCCGAGTGGGACGGGTTGCCCGAGCTGTTTGAGAAGGCCGAACAGGGTATCCGCATGGTGCTCCGAGGCCGGATCCAGGAGGCGATGAATAAATTCCATGGACGGCGCAAGGACCCTCAGGATAAGTAAACGGAACTATGGGATTACAATGCGGTATCGTCGGGCTCCCGAATGTCGGGAAGAGCACCATTTTCAACGCGCTCACCAGCGCCAAGGCCGAAGCGGCCAATTATCCGTTCTGCACCATTGAGCCGAACACCGGGATCGTGAAGGTCCCCGATCCGAGGCTCGATGACATCTCGAAGTACATTCCGCCCCAGAAGCTGGTCCCCGCAATCATGACCTTCGTCGACATTGCCGGGTTGGTCCGTGGTGCCTCGAAGGGTGAGGGCCTCGGGAACCAGTTCCTCGGTCACATCCGCGAAACCGATGCGATCGCTCACGTGGTCCGTTGTTTCAATGATTCGAATATCGTGCACGTCGAGGGATCGGTAGATCCTCTTCGTGACATCGAAACCATCGACACCGAGCTCGTGCTCTGTGATCTCGAAGCGGTTCTCAAAAAGCTCCCGAACACACAAAAGCAGGCCAAGTCGGGCGACAAAAAATCCGCCGCACTGGCGAACGTGCTCGAAAAACTGAAGCCCATGCTCGACCAGGGCAAAACCGTGCGTGCTTGTGGACTCACTGAAGAAGAAATAGCGATCGTTTACGAAATGCATTTCCTGACCATCAAGCCGGTCATGTACATCGCCAACGTCGATGAGGCGACACTCGCAGATCCGTTCGCAAACGAGTACGTCAAGAAGGTGGTCGAACACGCCAAGAAAGAGAACGCGCCGGTCGTGCCGATTTGCGGCAAGATCGAATCCGAGATCGCCGAGCTGGCCGAAGAAGACAAGAAGGGTTTTCTCTCGGACATGGGAATGGAAGAGCCCGGCCTGAACCGGGTCATCCGCGCGGGCTACACCTTGCTCGGTCTTGAAACCTACTTCACCGCAGGTGAAACCGAAGTCCGCGCTTGGACCTTCCACAAGGGTTGGAAGGCTCCTCAGGCGGCAGGCGTGATTCACAGTGATTTCGAGCGCGGCTTCATCCGCGCTGAAGTGTATCACTACGAAGACCTGATGAAGCACCAGTCGGAGGCGAAGATCCGGGATGCCGGTTTGCTCCGTGTGGAAGGCAAGGAATATGTCGTCCGTGACGGCGACATCATGCACTTCCGATTCAACGTTTGAGGGGGTTCTGGTGTTGGTGCTGATCGTTCTTTCTGTGTTCATGGCAGAACCTGCTTCCGCCACTCTGGACCGCAAGGTATCGGTTGCCGGCGAATGCACTCTTGAAGTGGAGCCCGATCGGGGTTCGGTGACGGTCGTTGCCGAGCACACGGCTCCGGATGCGAAGTCAGCCATCAAAAAGGCCACTGAGCAGCATGAGAAGCTCCGTTCGGAGCTCAAGCGATCGAAGCTGAAGGGGCTCGAGCTTTCGACCAGTGAGTACACGGTTCAGGAGCAGTTCCAGTGGGAAAACAACAAACAGGTGAGCAAGGGGTTCACTTGTCGGATCGGGCTCAAGGTGGTCACTCCTGAAATCCCCGCTCTCGGTGAGGTCCTTTCACTCGCGGGTGATGCCGGAATCCGGAATACGCAAGGCCTGCAGACCTACCTTTCAGATCAGAAGATGCTCGACGAGAAGAAAAAGTGCCTCGAAAGCGCGGCCAAGAACGCCCGCGAAAAAGCGGAACAGCTCGTGAAGGCTTTGGGTGGCAAGCTCGGTCCGGTGATCCAGATCCAGGAGCGTGGAGCTGCGATGCCGGGTCCGATGCCGATGGTGGCAGAGGCGATGGCATTTGCGGACAAGGGCATGGCCCGGAGCGCATCACCCACCATCGAAGGGGCGCGACAGAATCTCCGTCTCGAGGTGGACGTCAGTTTTTCGATCGAGCCTTGATCTGATCCAGGCTCACTCCCACCATTGAAACTAGGAGTGCTCCGGCTGCGAACAGCTGTGCTTGCTTCAGGTGCAGGCCCAAAAACGCAGAATTGATCCAGAGTGCGGCCAAGGGAAAAGAAAGTTCGAGGAGTGTGGCGCGGGCCGCATGGACCCGGCTGAGCCCCTTGTAATACAGCATCACACCCAAGAACCCCGGAATCACGGCCATGAAGAAAAGCGAATAAAGCACCCGTGGCTCGTGGAGCACGAAGGGCATTTCAATCCGGACCTGATCGAACTTCAAAGTGATCAGGTGCAAGGTCAGTAAGCCGAATGCGAAACGCCAAAAGGACAGCACACTTACAGGGGTCTTTTTCAGGACGATTTTACCGAGAACTGTGGAGATCGCCCAAAGTCCGGCTGCGAGGACGGCCAAAAGCGTCCCGAGCGTAGATGCGCTCCTGAGCAGTCGCCACTCGACGCCTTCCGGGAAGCTCACAAAAAATGCCGAGATCATCGCCAACGCCCCCCACAACAGGAATCCGCGCCCGGGCTTTTCACCCAAAAAGGCAGCCGAAATGGCAATCACAATCACGGGCTGGATTTTTTGAACGAGGATGGCCACGGTCGGATTCAGGTAGCGAAACGAAAGTGTGAATAGCACAGTGGCCCAGGCCGATCCGAAGATGCCGATGAAGGCAGCGCCGACGAACTCCCTCCAGCCCGGAAAGAGGGCTTTCCGGTCACTGATGAGGACCCATGCCAGAGAAATCAAAACGGCGAAGAGGTGTTCGTAATAAACAATGGTGACCGCCGAGAGTTCCTGTGAGAGCGGGTGCCGGAAAAGTGTGTCGGTTGCCCAGAGTCCGGCACCGAGGATTACGAAAAGAGCGTGGCGCATGACTTCATCCAGTTCCGGAAATTTGCGGGAGCTTGTTTTGAAAGGGTTTCACGGAGAGCGTCTTTTTTCAGCCCCTCTGTCCCGTCAAAAAATTTCGGATCGAATAGAGCGAATTGAATGTTATTGGGTTGGTAGTTCTTCGGGTCGGATGCCGTCACGTGAGCCAGCAGGGAACCGAGGGCCGTATTGGTCGGAGGAGCGGAATGAGGCAAACCCCGGACTCTAGCCAGGATGAACATGGCGGCCAGGAGCCCGCAAGCAGCCGACTCGAGATAGCCCTCGACTCCTGTGATTTGTCCAGCAAAGTAGACCTTCGGGTGACCTTTGAGTGAAAGGTCGGAGCGCAGCACGCGAGGTCCGCAAACGTAGGTGTTCCGGTGCATGGATCCCATGCGAAGAAACTCTGCATTTTTCAGTGCGGGAATCATGCGGAGTGCTTTTTGTTGCGCTCCGTATTTCAGGCGCGTCTGGAATCCTACGATATTGTAGGCCGTGCGGGATCGGTTTTCAGGACGCAATTGGACGGCGGCGTAAGGGCGTCTGCCGGTCTTCGGATCGGTCAGTCCGACGGGCTTCATCGGACCGAATCGCAGCGAGTCCCTTCCGGTCGAGGCAATCGCTTCGATCGGCTGACAGCCCTGGAAATACTTCTCTTTTTCGAAATTCTTGGTCGGGACCATTTCACCGGTCAGAATCGCATCGATGAAGGCGTGGTACTCTTCCTCGCTCATCGGACAATTGATGTAGGCTTCTTCGCCACCCTTGTCATAACGGTTGGCGGTGAACGCGCTTTCCATGTCAATCGTCGATGCCTCGATGATCGGAGCGATTGCATCGTAAAAATAAAGGTCCTCGGTGCCGGTGGCCTTGGCAATCCAGGCGGCGAGTGCGTCCGAAGTCAGCGGTCCGGATGCGATCAGGGTGATTTCGTTCTCTCCGGTGAAGGGAGCGGTGACCTCTCCCGACTCGAGCCGGATGTTGGGATGGTGACGGAGCTTTTCGGTGATGAGCGCCGAGAAACGATCCCGGTCCACCGCGAGGGCTTCGCCTGCCGGAACCTCCGAGGCTTCGCCCGATTCAAGGATCAGCGATCCTGCCTGGCGCATTTCTGCTTTCATGATTCCGGGGGCGGATACCGGGGATTTCGATTTCAACGAGTTGGAGCAAACCAGCTCCGCACACATTCCTGTGTGGTGGGCGGGTGTGTTCCGGGTGGGACGCATTTCGTGCAGCACCACCTCGACACCCCGCTGCGCCAGAAACCAGGCGGCTTCGGATCCGGCCAAACCTGCGCCGATTATGTGCACTTTTTGCATCCTTTTGAATTAAACTAATCGAGGGATGACATCAAGCATAAAGGGCTGGGTCGGGGCCTTCCTCGACCACGGACGCAATGAATGCAACTGGTCCCCGGAGACGCTCCGGGCCTACCGGTCGGACCTGGTGCAGTTTGTGGAGCACCTGGAGTCCAGGTACTCGTTCATCGACGGGTCTGACCTTGCTTCTCTGGCCTCTTTGCATTTCCGCTCCTTTGCGGGGTCCCTGATGGAGCAAAACGAGAACGTCTCAGTGGCTCGGAAAATGAGCACGCTCCGCACCTTCTTCCGTTATCTGAAACGAAAGGGCGTGGTCCAGAAGAACTGGCTCGCGCTGATTCCCGCTCCCAAGATCGGAAAAAAGCTGCCCGAGGTTCTCAAGGTCGAAGAGGCCCTCGAGTTGATGCGTGCCCCCGATGTCGGGAGCTGGAGCGGGCTTCGCGATCGCGCTCTGCTCGAATTGATGTACGGTTGCGGGCTCCGCGTGGGTGAGGTCGAGATCTTACGGCGTGAAAACCTGAGTGAGCGACCGGGGTGGGTTCGGGTGCGCGGAAAAGGCGACAAAGAACGCTTTGTGCCGCTCACAGGACCGGCGGACGGGGCCTTGAAAGAGTATTTTGCCTCACTTCCGGATGGGGCGGATGCCGAGTCTGTTTTCGTCAACTTCAGGGGGGGGCGATTGACCGCCCGGAGCATTGCCCGCATCCTGGCCCGACAGCTGCTTCGTGCTGCGATGCTTTCACCGCAGTGGATCGACGAAAACCGCAAAATTTCGCCTCACGCACTCCGTCACAGCTTTGCAACCCATCTGCTCTCGGCCGGTGCCGATCTGAGGAGCATTCAGGAGCTTTTGGGGCATGCCCGTCTGTCTACGACGCAGCGTTATACCCATCTCGATTTGGGCGAGGTGCAGGACTCTTACCGTTCCGCCCATCCTCTTTCAAAAAAATGAATCTTCGTGTCTAATGGGTGAACCCAAATGGACTTCAATCTGATCGTCGACTTCCTGATCGACTACTATGGTCCGATTCCGTACGCGGCGATTTTTACGATTTTGCTCGCTTGCGGTCTCGGCATTCCCATCCCTGAGGACATCACGCTCATCGCCGGCGGAATCCTCGCTTATTACGGGATCTGCGATGTCTGGATCATGATCGGGATCGGTCTCGCCGGTGTCATGATCGGAGATTCCTTCATGTACTGGCTCGGCCATCACTTCGGCAGGAAGCTCATGAAGAAATGGCCTTTCCGACTCGTGCTCGATGAGGGCAAGATCGAGGCGATCCGCGAGCGTCTGATCCATCATGGCGGAAAATTATTGTTTTCGGCGCGCTTCATGCCCGGCGTCCGTTCCACGATTTTCTTCGCCTCTGGTACCCTTCATTTTCCGTTCCGGAAACTCCTCATTTACGATGGCGGAGCGGCGCTGATCAGCGTGCCAGCCATCATTTATTCGGTTTATTATTTCGGGGACATGCTTCATCATGTCATCGCTTGGATCAAAAAGGTCGAAGGCGGAATCATCGGACTCATTCTTGCGGTGATTCTGTTCTTCGTGATCAAGCACTTGTTGAAGAGCCGCAAATCAAAAGGAGAAATTTGAGATGCCCTCCAGTCTGAAGCAAATCTTTTCCGGAATCCTGATGATGGCCACTGCCGGGATGCCCTTCGTTGCGGCCGCCGAGATCGAGACGGATCTGCCGTCCCTTTGTGGTGCCCTCGACAAGGCTTTTCAAAAGCGGGCTTGGGGAAAGAATCCGTGCGGAACGCTATCCTGGAAGTTCGAATCGACCTCCGTCCAGGGGCGCCCCCTGATTTACCTGGTGTACGGTCCGGAGCAGTCGAAGAACACCACGCTCATTCTCTCGATGGTCCACGGCGATGAGATCACGCCCTTGTATCTCGGATTCCAGATCTCGCAGTGGGCCGAAGAAAACATGAACCGCTATCCGGATGCCCGGCTGGTGATTGCTCCATTCATCAATCCCGACGGGTTCCTGGGTTATCCCAAATCACGGACCAATGCCCACGGTGTCGATTGCAACCGCAACTTCTCGACCCGCGACTGGCAGAAAGAGGCTTTGACCCAGTGGAAGAAACGATTCCATTCGGATAAGCGGCGCTTTCCGGGCTACAAGCCGGATTCCGAACCGGAGACCCTTTTTCAAAAAGGTCTGATCGAAAAATTCAAACCGCACAAGATCATCTCCATTCACTCTCCATTGAATGTGCTCGATTACGACGGACCCGACCACGTGAAGCTCTTCCGCTTCAGTGAGGAATACGTCGAAAAGTGCCAGGAGCTCCGCGAGAAGCTGAACGCGAAGTCTACCGGCTTTTATCCGGGATCTCTCGGGAATTACACCGGTAAAGACCTCGGCATTCCGACGATCACGCTTGAGCTCCCGACCGCGAATCACACCAAGGCCAAAGAATACTGGCAGAAGTTCAAGAAGGGGCTCGAGCTCGCGATCTCCCACGAGATTCCGCCCCGGAGCACGAAGTGAAACCGCTTTTTCCGACTTGGGTCGAGCAGAAGCGCATTCCGTTTCCGGCCCGGTCGCGCCTGGTGCTCGAACAGACTATCCGTGCAATGCCGGACGTCGATCAGGCGGGAGTACGCTGGTGCAGGAAGAACTACCCGGGCGGCTACACCTCGTACGGGTCGATGTCCGATCTGCACCGGCAATTCAGTATCTTTGACGAGCTGAAGCGGCATTTGGACCGTGAAGCGACGCTTTACGCAAAAAAAGCCGGCCTCCGGTTTCCCAAAGGCGACCTCAGGCTCTCATCCCTTTGGGCGAATCTGATGCCTTCCGATTGCTACCATGCCTTCCACCTGCACCCGAATTCGATTGTGAGCGGAACCTTTTACGTGACTGTACCGAAGGGGGCGAGTCCTCTCCGTTTGGAAGACCCCCGCGCCGCGCTCTTCATGGCCTGCCCTCCCCGTCAGATGCAGGTCGATCTGAATCCGAAGGCTGGCGATATCATCCTTTTTGAAAGCTGGATGAAGCATGAGGTGCCGCCCAATCGCAGCGCGGGCGAGCGGATCAGCGTGAGCTTCAACTACGATTGGATCCAGGACTGAGGAGGCTCACTTCTTTTTCGGTGCAAGCGGTACCGGAGCCTGTGGTGCGTCTTCTCCGAGCGTGTAGCGAAGTCCCGCAATCATCCGGTAGGTCGAGCTGAGTTGCCCGCCGATCCGTCCGATCGATCCGCCTGCGGTGATGGCCATGCCCGCAAAGGGTGAATAGCGAAGGCCCGCATAGGCGTCCATGGGGTTGTTCGAGCTGTCGAAGGGGATCATGTTGAGGCTGTTGATTTCGACGCTCATGCCGAAATCATCATTGAAGGGCAAGTACCCGCCAACGCCCGTGATCAGCCGGTTCCGGAAATTGATGGTCGAAAAAGCGGTCGGGGCATACACAGAATTCGCGGCCGAAACGTAACCGAGGTTGGCCACCAGGGTCCAGCTTTCGAACTGGCGTTCGAGTGCCATCCGGAACCCGAGATAAGGCGACGCGTCCGAAAGCAAATATTGAGTGGCCCCGGTCGAGAGGCGCACTTCAGGAATGAAGGCAATGTGGGTGTTGCTGTCATCATCGGTGAGTCGGAGCTTCCCCATGATCTTGAAATCGCCCATGGTGGTGTGGTCCCCGGTAATCGCTGCGGGTGCCCCGTTGAAGGTGGCTGGGAATCTCGCAAAGTGCACCGGAGCTCCGATGAACAAACCGAAGTTGTTCGAGAGTTTCATTCCAGCAAACAGATCGATGGTCTGGATGCTGTCGATCAGGTGTCCGACGAGTGCGGTCTGGGTCGAGTCCAGAACCGGAAGCGGGTCATTGTAGAAATTGTAATTCATCCCGAAGTAGAGCAGGTTTTTGCGGGGCCACTCCGACCGGAATCCGTCCTCGAGGATCACGAAGCGGTCCGAGGTGGAGGGGTTGAAGGTCTGGACGTTGATGCTTTCGATCGCGGCGTGAGCCGGCATGCTCGATGGCAGGATGGAAATAAGTGCGGTCAGTGCTAGGATGAGTCGATTCATTTCCACCTAGTGTAGCACTCTCGAAAAACCGGAACGAAGTCGAAAATGAATCCGACAAAACCTTGACTCGAATGGAGGGGCTGGGTTCAGAAGGGTTTCTGAGGGATGCCCTGGATCATCAGTGCCCGGTCGAAGAGCCTGAAGGTCTGGGCAGCATCATCCAGAAGTCTGCGATTCGGGCAAAGAATGGGCTCGTCCGGAAAGTCGAGGTTATCTTCCGGAAGCGCCAACAGTTGGGCGGGGTCCCCGAGTTTCGTTTTGATCTCGGTCATGCAGGTCTCAAACCAGCGCCGGTCTCGCTCCGAATCGAGCTCGATCTCGGCAATGCCCTCCGGCAGGTACCGGTAAAAGGCTGGAACTTCCCGCGACCAAAGCAGGGGCGGGGAGTATTTCGGCTGGTGTTCGGGGTTGCCATGGGCCTTTTTCCGGAAAGAGACGCTGGTGTTCAGGTCCACCACCTCCCCGAATGGCGTCACCGCCCAGAAATGGGTGTTCGATCCCCAGCAGCCCGCCCACATCACCGACTGATTCTCCATCACCTCGATCCAGGCAGCAGATCCGTAAAAAACATTGGCGACGATTCCGCAGTGGCGAAGGCTCTCGGCGGTCACCGCCGCGACCATCAGGGGGAATTCCGAGCGATCGCCGGTGATCCGGTCGGTCACCTTGGTCACGAGACGTGAAATCTCGGCAATCCATGGAAGTGGGGTCGATTCCATCAGCCGATTCTCCTGCGTGCTTCGAGGCCGAAGCCGATCCAGCCCGCGATGAAGAGCAATCCCCCGATGGGAGTGATCATGCCGAGGCTTCTGATTCCAGTGAAGGTGATGCCATAAAGGCTACCGGTGAAGATCACGGATCCGATGACGAAAGCTGTAGCGGGCCAGGTCTTCTCGGGCTTGAAGAGTCCGAACAGGATCAAGCCCAAAGAATGAATCATCAGGTAGTGTGTTCCTGTTTTGAAGATTTCAAGCAGGTCGTAACCGATTTTTCCCTGGAGGGCGTGGGCTCCGAAGGCTCCGGCCATGACAGAGAGCGCGACCATGAACGACCCGATGCTGATGCACTTCATAAGCTGGAGATTCCTCTTTCGATCATTTCTTTCATTTCGGCGGATTGCGATTTGAGTTCTGCGAGTTCATTCCGGATTCGCGCCAAGGCCACGCCCTCCGGTTCGAGCTTCTGGTACAGCTCCAAGAGTTCGAGCCGCAGAAGCCAGTCTTTCGGTGCCAGGATCTGGATGGATTCATGAATCGGATCAAGCGATCTCGGATCCCGAAGGCTCGAATCGCGGAAGCGTCTGACCCCGGCATAAAGATCACAAAGTCCGGCGTTGGCATCGGTCCGGTTGCTCTGGTGTGATTTCACCTTGCTCACCGGTTTCCGGTTACGAAGGATGTAGCTGTT